>DEKJ01000021.1:103500-226360 GCA_002353825.1 Prevotella sp. UBA2725
GAGAGTTGTTGGGCATAGCGCTGAGTGAGGACGTGGCGACTGGTGTCGTCGAGCTCTGTGTCAAGAATGCGTCTCACGTTGAGCGTGCGATCCTCTATGTCGTCGGCACTGTCGGAAATCTGGCTGTCGAGGAGGTAGAGGCCTTGGAGACGTTCTTGGATGGTGCGGTTGCGCAGCAGGTTGAGGCAGTGGTTGCGCAAGGCTGTCAGCAGATAGGTGCGTGCTGTGGAGCCCGTCGGAAGGATGTCCTTGCTCATAAGGTTGGCAAAGACTTCCGATACGGCATCCTCGCTCTCCGCGTCGTCGTGGAGTAGCAGTCGGGCCAGCTGCTTCATGTCGGGATAGTGCTGGCGGAACAGTTGTACGATGGTCTCGTTGTTCTTCATACACTATATATACACTTTGGCTGTGAGAAACCTAACCTGAAAAGGAGAAAAAAATAAAGACAGGGCAAAGTGGCACAAGTTTTTGCCTGCAAATGTAATGGTATTTCTGGAATTCCCGTCTCTTTTGAAAAAAATATTGTAGGATAGCTCTTTTTCTCGTCTTTTTTTCTTAAGTTTGCCACAAAAAGGAATGCTATGGACGACAACAAGTATATTCGTTTCGATTGGGCCGCCAAGCGTATGCTGCGCGATATCGCAAAGGCGACAGGCCTTGGTACAGAGGAAATCATCGGTTTATAAGATTATTCTCCGATATGACCAATTTGCAAGTAAAATAGCAAAACTTATAGAAACTAATTCCTATGCCGACACAGATACCGCAGGAATGGACGAAGTTCATCCTCAAGGATGTCACTTTCGTCAATATCATGACGCGACACATTTATAATGTGCTGATTGTCGCCAATCCCTACGATGCCTTTATGCTTGAAGACGACGGGCGCGTGGAGGAGAAGATCTACGATGAATACATGGAGCTTGGTCTTCGCTATCCGCCCACCTTCACGCAGGTTTCAACAATCGAGGAGGCCGAGAAGGTGCTTGCCACGACAAGCATCGACCTCGTCATCTGTATGCCGGGTAATGCCGACAACGATGCGTTCACCGTGGCGCGCGCCATTAAGACGAAGTTCCCCGAGATCCACTGCATCGTCCTCACACCCTTCTCCCACGGTATCACACGGCGCATGGAGAATGAGGATCTGAGCATCTTCGACTATGTCTTCTGCTGGCTTGGCAACACGAACCTCATCCTGTCGATTATCAAACTCATCGAGGACAAGATGAATATTGCACACGACGTGAAGGAAGCCGGCGTGCAGATGATTTTGTTGGTTGAAGACTCCATTCGGTTCTATTCATCCATTCTTCCCAATCTCTATAATTATATCCTTCAGCAGAGTAAGAACTTCGCCACGGAGGCGCTCAATCCCCATGCGGCAACCCTGCGTATGCGCGGGCGCCCTAAGGTTGTGCTCGCTCGCACCTATGAGGAGGCCATGCGCATATATAATAGGTATAAGGATAACTGCTTAGGTGTCATCAGTGACGTGCGCTTCCCGCATAATGGACAGCGCGACCCCGAGGCAGGCTTCCGGCTCTTAGAAGATATCCGCAAGGAGGACGAGTATGTGCCGCTTATCATGGAGAGCTCTGAGTCGGCCAACAAAGAGCGGGCAGAGAAGGAGCATTTCCATTTCGTGGACAAGAACTCAAAGATGCTGTCCTTGGAGCTTCGCCACCTCTTGGAGGAACACATGGGCTTTGGCGACTTCATCTTCCGTGACCCGAAGACGCACAAGGAGATAGCGCGTGTCAGCACACTCAAGCAGTTGCAGGACAATATCTTCAAGATCCCGTCCGACTCGATGCTTTACCATGTCTCCCGTAACCACATCAGCCGTTGGCTCTGTGCGCGTACCATCTTCCCTGTGAGCAACTTCCTCAAGCAGGTGACGTGGCACAAGCTGCAGGATGTGGATGCTCACCGGCAGATCATCTTCGATGCCATCGTGCAGTACCGCCATATGAAGAACATCGGTGTCGTGGCCGTCTTTGACCGGGGTAAGTTCGACCGTTATGCTCATTTTGCGCGGATCGGTGACGGCTCCCTCGGCGGCAAAGGGCGCGGCCTGGCATTCCTTGACAACATCATCAAGACACACCCGGAGATGAACCAGTTTGCCGGGGCTACCGTGCGTATCCCCAAGACCGTCGTGCTCTGCACCGACATCTTCGACCAGTTCATGGAGAACAACAACCTCTACCCGTTGGCACTGAGCGATGCACCCGACGAGGAGATCCTGGCACAGTTTCTCAAGGCACAGTTGCCCGACAGTTATATCGCCGACTTCTTCACGTTCTTCGATGCCACGAACAGTCCGATCGCTATCCGGTCAAGCTCCCTGTTGGAAGACAGTCACTATCAGCCTTTCGCCGGCATCTATTCAACCTATATGATCCCGCGGCTTGCCGACCGTCAGGAGATGCTTCGCATGCTCGCCGCTGCCATCAAAGCGGTCTACGCCTCCGTGTTCTACCGTGACTCAAAGGCTTACATGACTGCCACGAGTAACGTCATCGACCAGGAGAAGATGGCGGTGATCTTGCAGGAGGTCGTCGGCAAGGACTATGGCGGCCGGTTCTATCCCAATATCTCGGGAGTGTTGCGCTCGCTCAACTATTATCCCATTGGTGAGGAAAGGGCGGAGGACGGCATCGCTTCCTTAGCTTTGGGGTTGGGCAAATATATCGTTGACGGCGGACAGACGCTCCGCGTTTCGCCCTACCATCCCGATCAGGTGCTGCAGATGTCGGACATGGAGATCGCGCTCCGTGAGACGCAGACACGCTTCTACGCCCTCGACACACGCTACGACGGGCTCGACTTCAAGGTCGACGACGGCTTCAATATCCTGAACCTCCGCGTGAAAGAAGCGTACAAGGACGGGGCGTTGAACTATATCGCCTCGACCTATGACCCCGACGATCAGATTATCCGTGAAGGACTCTACGACAATGGTCGAAAGATTATCTCCTTCGATGGCGTGCTCCAGCAAGGCGTCTTCCCGTTGCCCGAACTCATGCAGATGGCAATGAAGTATGGCTCACATGCCATGCGGCGGCCGGTAGAGATAGAGTTTGCCTGCAACCTCAATGCCGATAAGACCGGCGACTTCTGCCTCCTCCAGATCCGGCCTATCGTGGATGCCAAACAAGAATTAGTGGAGAATGTAGCAGCTGTTCCCGAGAACGAGTGCCTGCTAAAGACAAGCAGTTCGCTCGGTCATGGCATCTCCGAAGATGTGCATGATGTGGTCTATGTGAAATGGGATGATAACTTCTCTGCAGCCAATAATCCGCAGATCGCGATGGATATCGAAAAGATCAACCGGCAGTTCCTCGCTGAGGGCAAGCAGTATGTCCTCATCGGTCCGGGACGATGGGGCAGCAGCGACCCGTGGCTCGGGGTACCCGTGAAATGGCCGGCTATCAGTGCGGCACGTGTCATCGCCGAGATAGCACTCCCTGGCTACCGCGTCGACCCGAGTCAGGGCACCCATTTCTTCCAGAATCTGACCTCTTTTGGCGTAGGCTATTTTACAATCGACACCAATCGCCCTGATGGCGGTACCGTGCATAAAGATGTGCTCGATGCCATGCCCGCAGTGGATGAAACTCTATTCGTACGCCATGTGCGGTTCGACAAGCCGCTGCGCATCATGATGGACGGAAAGAAACAGGTCGGAGCAGTGGTGCTGTCTTAAAATAGTACAAAATGTAAGCACTGGGGCAAGATTTTCCCGGTTTTATTTGGTTCGTATCGCGAAAAACCCTAAATTTGCCCTTGTAAACAAAACATTCTGTCATTTTATAATGACCTAATAAAAACGAATCTACTATGGAAGTTGAAGAGGTTTTGAAAGGCCTTGAGTGGAAACACAGCAATGAGCCGGAGTTTCTGCAGGCAGTAAAAGAAGTGCTCATCTCTATCAAGGATGTCTATAATCAGCATCCTGAGTTTGAGAAAGCAAAGATCATAGAGCGGCTCGTGGAGCCCGAGCGTGTGCACATGTTCCGGGTGCCCTGGGTCGACGACAAAGGTGAGGTGCATGTCAACACGGGCTACCGTGTTCAGTTCAACTCAGCCATCGGTCCCTACAAGGGTGGCCTGCGGTTCCACCCGTCGGTGAACCTCAGCATCATGAAGTTTCTCGGTTTCGAGCAGACGTTCAAGAATGCGCTCACCACGTTGCCGATGGGTGGTGCCAAAGGTGGAGCCGACTTCTCGCTCCGCGGGAAATCATCCAACGAGGTGATGCGTTTCTGCCAGGCTTTCATGCAGGAGCTCTATCGCTATATCGGTCCCGATGAAGATGTGCCGGCAGGTGATATCGGCGTAGGCGGCCGTGAGATAGGTTATCTCTTTGGCGAATACAAGAAACTGACCCATCAGTTCCAGGGTGTCCTCACTGGCAAAGGCATGGAGTGGGGCGGTTCTATCCTCCGTCCGGAGGCAACAGGCTTCGGTGCTCTCTATTTCGTCAATCAGATGCTCCAGACCCACGATATCGACATCAAGGGTAAGACCATCGCCCTCTCAGGCTTCGGCAACGTTGCCTGGGGTGCCGTGAAGAAAGCTACAGAGCTTGGTGCCAAGGTCATCACCATCAGCGGTCCCGACGGTTACATCTATGATCCGGAGGGAATCAGTGGTGAGAAGAACGAGTACATGCTCGAGCTGCGTGCCAGCGGCAATGATGTGTGCCAGCCTTACGAGGACGAGTTCAAAGGCTCGAAGTTCTTCGCAGGGAAGAAACCGTGGGAACAGAAGGCAGACATCTATCTCACTTGCGCTACGCAGAATGAGCTCAACGGTGACGATGCCGAGCGTATCCTTGCCAACAAGCCGCTGTGCGTGGCTGAGGTCAGTAACATGGGCTGCACCGCTGAGGCTGTGGAGAAGTTCGTTCAGGCAAAGCAGCTCTTCGCACCGGGCAAGGCTGTCAACGCCGGTGGCGTGGCAACATCCGGTCTGGAGATGACGCAGAACTCGATGCGTCTGCACTGGACGGCTGCTGAAGTCGATGAGAAGCTCCATTACATCATGCACTCCATCCATGAGCAGTGCGTGAAGTATGGCAAGCAGCCAGATGGCTACATCGACTATGTGCGTGGCGCTAACGTGGCTGGTTTCATGAAGGTTGCCAACGCCATGATGGCACAAGGTATCGTGTGATGCACGGTGCGGAGCCATTTCAATAATGAGTGGAATATAAACATCATATCACAGCCGTCACCGTACTGCTGACGGCTGTACTTTTCGTTTTCTGCTTTACCTCTGTGGGAGCTCAGTCTCGTAGGGGTAGGGCTTCTTTTTACTCTAAACGAGCCACGGGAGCGCGCTCAGCAAGTGGTGAGCGTATCCATCATGACAGTCTCACGTGCGCCCATCGTACTTATCCTTTCGGAACAAGACTTAAGGTTACCAATCTTCGCAATGGTAAGAGCGTTGTTGTGCGAGTCACCGACCGCGGCCCTCACTCGCGTGGTCGTATCATCGATTTGAGTTATGGAGCTGCACGCGCCTTGGGCATGTTGTCGCAAGGTATCGCTATGGTCGAAGTGGAGCGTGTCGACAGGCTGATGGTGCCTTATCGTGATGACGAAGAAACGGGCATGCCTGACTTCGAGTTTAACTTCGAAGAAATGCAGCAATCGTTCCTAAAAGAAATGATGAACGCTAAGCTCAATGCTCCGCTTAACGCTTCACTAAAGAATAAAGAAAAAAGGATAAAGAAGACAGAGGCTCACCGTTAAATACCTTTATTCTCACATGGATATTTTCTCACACGGATTTTAAAGATCTTAAAGATAGTTACGCCGCTTTGCGGCTACACATACCTTGTAGGGGGTCTGTTGAGCGCTCTCTAACGCGTAGCGAATAGCGTAGCCATCTTTAAGATCTTTAAAATCCGTGTGAGATAAAAATCTTTAGAATGATTCGTAAGGTGTTCTATGTCCTTTATCGTATCGTCGGAATATCAAACTCGCAGACCTTGCTGATCTTCTTCTCGCCCTGCACGACGCTGAGGCAGAACTTCGCCGAGCCGTCCTTCAAACGGTTGTCAGCTTTGACAAGCGCTGTGTAACGGATGCCCTTACCTGGCTGAAGCGACTCCACATGCATATTAGGAGATATAATAATGTGGCGGTTGCCGGTCGACTCTACTACCGTCGGCACGATGTCATAAAGCGTCTGATTGCCACGGTTGTAAATCTCAAAGATGATCTTGCTCATCTCTCCGCGCTCAATCTTCCCGTCTTTATTGTCATCTACGAAGCGTGCATTCTTAATTTCGATATTTGGCGTATATTTTAAGTTGCTGGCGAGATTCTCCACACTTGACTCCATTGGCATCGTCTCTTGTGGCTTTGAGGCACTGTAGTTGCCTGTGTAGTCGGAACCTTCGAAGTTGTAGATGCGGTCGTCACCACTGTTACTTGCATCGAAGCCACTGCCCGTACTCCCACTATTAGATGTGTTGTCGTTGCTGTAATTACTGCCATAGTTGCTATTGCCATAGTTGCCATTGTCATAGTTGCTATTGCCATAATTATAGGTACCCGACTGCTGAGCCCTTGCTATAGCAGCCCTCCGTTCAGCTCGTTCAGCACGCATGTCTGCCATGTCGGCTTCCCGTTGTGCCTGTTGCTTTTGGTCAGTAGCCTGTCCGATAGCAGCACCGGCTACTGCACCACCAATCATTCCAACGACCGTGCCCACATCGCTTCCGTGAGGACCTCCTGTGATACCGCCGATAGCTGAACCAAAGATACTTCCTAATGTCGAGCCCATATAGGCGCCCGAGCCTGTGTAAGTGTCGCAGCTGCCAAGGAGCAGCAATGCCGACATCCCAAGAACAATTGACTTTTTCATAGTATATTCTCTTTTATTATTCTGCTTGCAAAAATAGTGCAAAAAGCTTATATGTCATTGGCTTTTCGCCTATTTTAACGTAGGGATTCCCCTAATATGTCATTGTTTGTCGAACGCCGAACGATTGTTTGTCGAACGTCAGCCGATTGTCTGTCGAACGCCGAACGATTGTCTGCCGAACGCCAGCATACATGGCAAGCCAAGCCTGCCTTTTCCGTTACATTGAGCAAAAGGCGTTGTTAAACTATATTAAAACTATCTAAGTAGCAAAAATACCTATGACATCTTTATTGCCAATTGGTGAAAAGTTAGTAACTTTGCACACCGAAATCGGTGAATTTTGCCTTGTCGGAAACGCGATGAGGTGAGAGGGCGCCGTAAGTGTTTGATTATAAACAAATAATATATAAATAAAAGATTCAATTATGCCTACTATTTCACAGTTAGTACGTAAGGGCAGAGGCGTTCTCGCAGACAAGAGTAAGTCTCCGGCTCTCGACGGCTGCCCGCAGCGTCGTGGCGTATGTGTACGTGTGTACACTACAACCCCTAAAAAGCCTAATTCCGCTATGCGTAAGGTGGCTCGTGTTCGTTTGACCAACCAGAAGGAGGTCAACTCTTACATCCCTGGAGAGGGTCACAACCTGCAGGAGCACTCTATCGTGCTCGTTCGCGGTGGTCGTGTGAAGGACCTCCCCGGTGTACGTTATCACATCGTGCGTGGTACACTCGATACCGCCGGTGTTGCCAACCGCAACCAGCGCCGTTC
The DNA here is from genome assembly GCA_002353825.1 of Prevotella sp. UBA2725. Classification (GTDB taxonomy): domain Bacteria; phylum Bacteroidota; class Bacteroidia; order Bacteroidales; family Bacteroidaceae; genus Prevotella. Next base: position 111,155 of record DEKJ01000021.1, read on the forward strand.
TAAGTACGGAGCTAAGAAGCCTAAGGCAAAGAAGTAATTTAAGTTTTTGAGTTCTTGAGTTTTTGAGCTCTTAAGCATTAAGCATGAGCCGGGGGCCAAGGGTTTTTACCTGTAGGCCAAGGGCTCAAAGCCTGTAGCTGAAGAAGCGCAGGAGTTTTAGGTGGTGGGTGGTCATTAACACCCAACACCTAACATTTAACAAAAAATAACTCGTTTTGCTGGAGAAGTTGAAACAGGTTGAGTAAATGTCCGAGCGAGGACGTTGAAGCACACTTTATTGACAGCCCCATGCAGAATATACATTAATATAATAATGAGAAAAGCAAAACCAAGAAAGCACGTGATCCTTCCCGATCCAGTGTTCAACGACCAGATGGTCTCAAAGTTCGTCAATCATTTGATGTACGACGGTAAGAAGAGCACTTCTTACACTATTTTCTACAACGCTCTTGATATTGTCAAGACCAAGGCAGCCAACGAGGAGAAGTCTCCCCTTGAGATTTGGAAGCAGGCTCTGGCAAACATCACTCCGCAGGTTGAGGTGAAGAGCCGCCGTATCGGTGGTGCTACCTTCCAGGTGCCTACAGAGATCCGTCCTGAGCGTAAGATGAGTGTCGCCATGAAGAACCTTATCGCTTTCGCTCGCAAGCGTGGCGGTCACACCATGGCTGAGAAGCTCGCTGCTGAGATCATGGACGCATACAACAACCAGGGTGGTGCCTTCAAGCGTAAGGAGGATATGCACCGTATGGCTGAGGCTAACCGTGCTTTCGCACACTTCCGTTTCTAATTCAAGTTTAAGGATAATACTACAATGGCTAAACGCGATTTACATTTGACCCGTAACATCGGTATCATGGCTCACATCGATGCCGGTAAGACAACTACATCAGAGCGTATCCTGTTCTACACAGGTAAGACTCACAAAATCGGTGAGGTGCATGATGGAGCTGCCACCATGGACTGGATGGTCCAGGAGCAGGAGCGTGGTATCACCATCACTTCTGCAGCAACAACTTGCTATTGGAACTGGAACAATAACACATACAAGATCAACCTGATCGATACTCCGGGACACGTGGACTTCACGGCTGAGGTGGAGCGTTCACTTCGCGTCCTCGACGGTGCTATCGCTACTTACTCTGCTGCCGACGGTGTTCAGCCGCAGTCTGAGACAGTGTGGCGTCAGGCTGACAAGTACAATGTGCCTCGTATCGGTTACGTCAACAAGATGGACCGTTCAGGTGCTGACTTCTTCGAGACCGTTCAGCAGATGAAGGATATCCTGGGTGCTAACCCTGTCGTTATCCAGATTCCTATCGGTGCAGAGGAGAACTTCAAGGGCGTTGTTGACCTTATCAAAATGAAGGCTATCCTGTGGCACGATGAGACCATGGGTGCTGAGTATGAGGTAGACGATATCCCCGCTGACCTCGTCGACGAGGCTAACGAGTGGCGTGACAAACTCCTTGAGCAGGCTGCTGACTACAGCGACGACCTCATGGAGAAGTACATGGATGATCCTTCGACCATTACTGAGGACGAGATCATCGCTGCTATCCGTAAAGGTACTGTCGATATGAAGTGCTGCCCGATGCTCCTCGGTTCTTCTTATAAGAACAAGGGTGTGCAGCCTCTGCTCGACTACACTTGCGCTTTCCTGCCCTCTCCTGAGGACACTCCCGCCATCAAGGGTACTAACCCTGAGACTGGTGAGGAAGAGGATCGTAAGCCTCTTGAGGAAGAGCCTACAGCAGCTCTCGCATTTAAGATTGCTACCGATCCGTTCATGGGTCGTCTCGTATACTTCCGCGTATACTCTGGTTCTGTGAAGGCCGGTTCTTACGTCTACAACCCCCGTTCGGGCAAGAAGGAGCGTATCAGCCGTCTGTTCCAGATGAACTCTCATCAGGAGATTCCTATGGAGAGCATCGACGCTGGTGATATCGGCGCAGGTGTAGGTTTCAAGGATATCCGTACCGGTGATACACTGTGTGACGAGAACAAGCCTATCGTCCTCGAGTCGATGACCTTCCCTGATCCTGTGATCTCCGTAGCTGTGGAGCCTAAGAGCCAGGCCGACGTTGCTAAGCTTGACAACGGTCTTGCTAAGCTCGCCGAAGAGGATCCTACCTTCACTGTTCATACCGACGAGCAGAGTGGCCAGACCATCATCTCCGGTATGGGTGAGCTTCACCTCGATATCATTATCGACCGTCTGAAGCGTGAGTTCAAGGTTGAGTGTAACGAGGGTAAGCCTCAGGTTAACTACAAGGAGGCTATCACGAAGACCGTTGAGAACCATCGTGAGGTCTACAAGAAGCAGACTGGTGGTCGCGGTAAGTTCGCTGATATCATCGTCACTGTCGGTCCTAAGGATGAGGACTACACAGAGGGCGACCTGCAGTTCGTAAACGAGGTGACCGGTGGTCATATTCCTAAGGAGTTCATTCCTTCTGTTCAGAAGGGCTTCCAGGACAGCATGAAGAATGGTGTGCTCGGTGGCTTCCCGATGACAGGTCTGAAGGTTGTGCTGACTGATGGTAGCTTCCATCCGGTTGACTCTGACCAGATCTCCTTCGAGCTCGCTGCTCATGCAGCCTTCAAAAACTGCTGCCAGAAAGCAGGTCCTGTGCTCATGGAGCCTATCATGAAGGTCGAGGTTGTCACTCCTGAGGAGAACATGGGTGATGTCATCGGTGACCTCAACAAGCGTCGTGGACTCGTCCAGGGCATGGATGAGGCTCGTTCCGGTGCCCGTATCGTGAAGGCTATGGTGCCTCTGGCAGAGATGTTCGGTTATGTTACCGCTCTGCGTACCATCACTTCCGGTCGTGCAACAAGCTCTATGGAGTACGATCACCACGCTCCTCTGTCTGCTTCTCTGCAGGCTCAGGTGCTTGAGGATCTGAAGAAGTAAGTCTGAAAGGCATATATTCGTCGTGCGTCTTAGCGTATGACTCTTAAGGCGCACGACATCTTTTTAATACTAATACTTTAATATTTAATTTTTCATTAGTACGATGAGTCAGAAGATTCGTATCAAGCTGAAAAGCTACGACCATCAGTTGGTCGACAAGTCGGCTGAGCAGATTGTAAAAGCTGTGCAGGCTACGGACGCTATCGTGAGCGGTCCTATTCCATTGCCTACGCACAAGCGTATCTACACGGTCAACCGTTCCACATTCGTTAACAAGAAGAGCCGTGAGCAGTTCCAGCTCTGCGACTACAAGCGCCTTATCGACATCTACAGCGCTACAAGCAAGACTGTCGACGCCCTGATGAAGCTTGAGCTTCCTTCAGGTGTGGAAGTGGAGATCAAAGTCTGATAGTTGATTTTTAGCTATTAAGATATAAGCGGAATGTTTCCCGAAAGGAAAAGCATTCCGCTTTTTCTTTTGTAAGAGGTTTATGCTTGATGCCATAAGCCTCGGAGACGGTCCGAACGTAACGCTTGAAGCCACAGACAGCCTCGGAGAGGCTGAATTCTTCATAACCCCAGTCTAAACGAGCGAAGCGAGTGCAGACTGGGGTGTGTTGATGACAGCAAGACTGGCTGAGGACGTGCCTCGGAGAGGCACAATGCGCGAAGCGCGTAACGACGGGGCTCCGTCTTGCTACGCATCTAAGATGCATTCAGCTCCGAGGCTGCCCGCACTGACGCACGACCTTCTGCGCTAAGCGAGCGACAGCGGGCATAAGTCGTGAAAAGTCGTGGAAAGTCGTTGCTAAAAAAGCACCAGTCGTGAAAAGTCGTTGCAAGAATATTCATGCTTTTCCTTTGCGACCTTTGCGGCTTGGCGAGAAAAAATATCCCGCGACAGTTGCTCTTCCCAGCAAAGTCGTATAATCCGCCAAAGAGATAAGCGTGAATTTGTTGCAAACCTTTTACGGTACCAATTTCGATGGTGTCGATCAGTCCGCTTTCGAATAATGTGTAAGCTTTCTTGCGGCTTTGTCCGTCGATGGTGTTGTCGCTGTATGTGAACCAGTCAAGAAACTCGGCCGCCTTGTTGTTCGGGAAGTTTTTGGCAAGCTCCTTAACTCCGTTATTATCCGTTACGGTCGTCGTCCGTCTCTTGCCATCTGGTGCGGTCATCTTCAACTGGGTAGTGACGCTACCCAGTTCAATACCGACCTTTTTCAACTTGGCACTAAGATACTTCCAGTAGTTTCGGTTCTTCTTATAGTCGTCCTGTCCGTTCAGCACGCCGACAATATCAATGACCGAGAACCACCACTTGTTGTTCTCGTCATCCCAAACAGCCCGGACTTCCCGGTCTTTGTAGAATCTGATGGAAACCTTCTGCATACTGTTGATTCTATGTGAATTCACAACCTAATCTTGCCGTCTATAAACCCCTTCACCTTTACTGTTTCTTTAAGTGCGGCAATCATCTTCTCGAAATGTTCTATGTCGTCATAGGTCAGCTTATACTCGTTTCTCTGACGCAGTTTCAGCCACTCGTCGGCAACTTGATACCCTGAGATTACAAGGTTCCATGCCTCGGCAGGAACGTTTTCAAAGCTCTGCGTATCGTTGAAATTAACCGTCAGAAAGCCATTGCCATTGTCTATAACCTCACGCTTTCTTACGATATTGTCTCCTGCTGTTGGAAATCTCACCGTGCTTTCCGGGATATCCTGCATGGTATGGAGTACCCTTAGTCGTTTGCCAAGCTCTATCATGTCCTTGAAATATGCATTGTCAGTAGGGTAGGGAATGACGGGGAAAGCTGTTTGCAGAAAGTCGTGATAGACGGTGCGGTATTTGGTTGAGTTCAGCACGGCGTAGATATAGTCTACGATATCAGCTGGACCAAAGCTGTCGACGTTGTCTTCGTTATCTATGCTGAAAATTCCATTCATATGGTTTTCATAAAGATCTTCCTGAAATTTCATACCTGTTCGCTTTTCTATCTCCTTTATAATACTCAGAGAAAGATTGGGTGTACCGAATCCGTTCTTATATACGTATAACGGGAACAAATAAGCACCGCCACGTGGCATCACATTCATGTCCATAGGTATGTGAGAAATATAGCAGAGACTCCATTCCTTATCTCCTATTGCGTTGCCTTGTTGACCTATGGCAAGAACAATGTTATACTTGCCTGCAATATGTTTGCTAATTAATGTTCTTGGTCTGTCTATAAAGGTATGGTCATAAATCGTCCATCTGATATCAAATGGGCGATAGCAGAATTGTATTTCATTTTTACGCCAAGCAGAAATTTCAACATCCCTTTTCAACATTGGAATTTCTTGTTGTTTTTTATCACTAATATTATATCTTATGGCAAAATTGGAAGGTGTCAATTTCAGTAAATCATTACAGAATCTCTCTGTCTCGTTTCTATTGAAGAAATATGAGATGCTGTCTTTGCCACTCTTAAACCCTTGTGACTTCACCTTCATCAGCTCGTCAATGCTGAATCCTTGCATATAGACATTCTCCAAAGAGACATCGCGCTTCCTCATGATGTAATAAGGTGCAGTAGGAGTAATCTCTTCAAAGCTTGTATCCTCAAGGCTGTGGGTCGAAAGAAATTCAAACTTCTCTTTTCGGCTTCCACGCAAGTCTTTATAGAAGACCTGTGCCAGATGGTTCTCGTCGTGATGGTTTTTCAACTTCACGAATACGGCTATAGCCACTCCTGCCTCTATGTCAAAAACGTTCTCGTCCTTTATGCCTTCTTTATTGTTAGACTTCCGCCTTGCGGAACCATGTAAGTTGAGAATGAATATCTTGTCGAACGACTGTAAGAGATTGTATCGCATGCCACGGAACATCTTCGTGTCAAGGTAAGTGTTGGCGGTGATGTAGGCGAGTATTCCTTGTTGGGTCCTGTCAACAAACCGCTGCCCTATACGTATGAACTTGCAGTAGTCGTTATTCAATCCCTTCGAATTCTTCTCACCTTTCAAGGTGTTCACCCGTTCAAGTATTAGGCTGTTCTTCTTGTACTTTACAATTTGTTTTTGTCCGGGCTCTTGTTTGTAGTCATCCATCAGCCCTTTAATCCAGTCGGAGTTGTTGGCTGAATTTTCATGGTATGGCGGATTGCCAATGACTACCATCACCCTTCGGCTGTCCTTGATGGAGTTGGCAGCTTTAGCCTCTATCGACACTTGACGGGCAAAGGCTTCGGTCTGAATGTGATCGTATTTGTCGAGCGAGTTGGTCAGGAAAATATTCAAACGCTGCGGCGCATTGTCCCCAAGTTTTTCAAGGCCGAGCGCACTTGCCACTTTCAAGTGCGCCATAGTGTAAGGTGCCATGAGATATTCGAAACCCAGCAATCGAGGCACCAGGTGGTCCTTCGCGTATTCCGGCCACATGCCCTCGTTGCCCTTAAAATGTGATTTTATCTCCTTAATCACTTCTGCATGGAAGGTGCCCGTGCCGATGGCAGGGTCAAGTATTTGCAAGAGGTGTTCACCATTCTCGACGGGATCATCAGCCAAGCCCTTAGAGAAGTTGAAGCTGTTTTTCAACAGCAAGTCCACAGCCTTAACGATATAGCTTACCACTTGCACTGGCGTAAGCCAAACTCCAAACTGTTCCCTTATCTTCGGGTTGTAGTCTTCAAGGAAGTCTTCATAGAAGTGTACTACAGGGTCTTTCCGTCCTGTTGCTTTACCGTAATTTCTAAGAGTCTCCTGCACATTGGTAGCCTTGAATAGCTCTGCGAGGTCGTCAATAATCCAAACTAATTTGCTGTGGAGCCCGTTGATGGTTATTATTCCAAATATTTCTTTGAGGAATGGATAGCCGTTAGGAATGAGGGCAAAAGCTTGCAGCCGACTGAAATTATCTTCATTATCATTCAGACGCGCGATAAACATTCCATAAACAATCGTCTGGGCGTAGAAATCGGAAAATTGGTCTTCGTCCATGTCATGAACGAGGATCTTCTTAAATGCTTTCATTTGGTCTACCAGAGTCGTATCCTCTTCATTGGGAGTCTCATCATTCTCACCATTCACCGTAGCATTCTTCACGACACTTGCTAATAACTTTGCCTTGGCCGCCATGATGGATGAAAGCTTTGAGGGAGATGTGATCTTCTGAGGCTTGGCTTCGGCGAGTTGTTGCACTATGTGTTGAAATTTGGAAAGCTCATGCTCATCATCAGTTAGTATTGCCTTTCTCCCTTCTCCAAGGTAAGCAATCTTAGCCTCTTCTTTCAATTCACCGTCAATATAAAGCAGAAAATGCAAGAAGTCGGTAAAGGCTATGACACTCAATGCCTCCTTGTATCTGTCAAACTGCTTCCTATGCTGCCTTTCTCCTTCAAGGTCAGTATCAGCTAAAGACTTGGTTTCTATAAATGATATTGCAATTTCTTTATTCTTATATAGTTTCAAGTCAGGAACTCCGTAAGTAGAATGCTTGGGCTCGTTGATTATGGTGATATTGCCAGGCAGCAGTGAGCTCATCAGTTTTTCCAATGCCGACCGGTACGACATCTCCGTACCCTCACCAATTTTGGTGATTTCATTGATGTCTTTTATGTATTGTTTGAGTTCATCTTTCATCTCCATGATTTCAGATATTTCTTGGATTGGTTCTTCTTTAATATGTTTCCGTTGTCTTCAAGCGGTTACATTAGTTTTTGTCCTAACATGAATTGACAAATTGACCGGGTCGGATTTACAAGTTGAAGTTGTAGCCCAACGTGACGAGAAAGGTTGAATTGTGCTGCTTGCCCGCATTGCCACCATCAACCGTTTCGATATCGTTTATGTCGGTAACGTTCCACAGATAACGGGCATCGAGCTCGATATTCTTATAGCTCACAGCCAGGCCCACCGGAACAGAAAATCCAAAGTCCTTCATAGCGCCTTTGATGCTTGGACCGGTATAGGTCGAGTTGCTGTATGTTCCGTCGATGTATGTTTGTTGCTTACCCTTGTCTTTGGCAGACAGAAGAATATCTAATTGTGTGCCAGCCTTTGCCGTGATGCTGACTGGCAAGTTGAGTGGGAGGTGAAAGTTCAGCATCAGGGGAATGTTGATATAGCCCAAAGCGGCCTTGATATCGTATATTCTCGCGACGTAATCGTACTCGCCGGCATAATCCGCGACGTTGTAATGAGGACTGTTTTTACCTCCTGATACCTGATGCAGGGTATATGGTATGTCACCAAGTGCCATCTTGTCTGAAGATATATTTTTTGCTGCCAACAGCATTTCCATGTTGAGCTTGGCACCCTGCCTGACGTAGAAGGCACCAAGCGACAGGCCGATGGTCTTGTTGAGATGGTATTCGGCTTCCATGCCACCGCCAAAGCCTAAGCGGGTGTCGTAATCATCGGCATCGTCGCCGGTCAATGTGGATAGCGTGATACCGGCACGTGGCGTTATCGTCCACTTACTTCCTTCCCCGCTGTCTTGTGCATATCCAAATGCCGGGAGCGCAAGCAAGGCTATGGCTGCTATTGTTTGTGATAAAGATGTTGTTTTCATATCTGATGATATTTTTTGCAAAGATAAGCCAATTTACTGTGCAGAGCAACGTATTGCCGGATTTTTTTCGACTTCTGTGGTTGATTTGTTGCAGTTCCGTTCGGAACGCGCAGCGCTTTGTTAAACATTCATAAATAACGGTCGTTGCGCAGTTAATGCCTTGTGAGTATTAGAATAATGTTGTACCTTTGCACCCGCAAAAGTGAGTATTGCGCTGGCTCGTAGCTATCAATACGCTGACAAAGAGCAACTTGGCCTTCAGTTTAGAAGAAGTGAGAAGTTCTTTTTAAGTGTGTTGTGAGCTTTCGAAAAAAGCGGGTATCACTTAAAGAGAACATAAAACAACATTATATTATTATTTAATTATTAAACTGAGATGCCAGGATTAATTGGAAGAAAAATCGGAATGACATCCGTTTTCAGTGCCGACGGTAAGAATGTACCGTGCACTGTTATCGAAGCTGGTCCTTGTGTTGTTACCCAGATTAAGACTGTGGAGAAAGACGGTTACAAAGCCTATCAGTTGGGCTTTGGCGAGGCTAAGGAGAAGAGAACCAATAAGCCTATGACCGGAATCTTCAAGAAGGCTGGTACAACACCGAAGAAGCACTTGGCCGAGTTCAAGTTTGACGAGGAGTATAACCTCGGCGACACCATCACGGTGGACTTGTTCAACGACGCTGAGTTTGTTGACGTTGTCGGCACTTCTAAGGGTAAAGGCTTCCAGGGCGTTGTGAAGCGTCATGGTTTCGGCGGTGTCGGCCAGGCCACTCACGGTCAGGATGACCGTCTCCGTAAGCCGGGTTCCATCGGTGCCTGCTCTTACCCTGCTAAGGTGTTCAAGGGCATGCGCATGGGCGGCCAGATGGGAGGCGACAGGGTTACAACCCAGAACCTCAAAGTGTTAAAGGTTATCCCCGAGCAGAACCTTATCATCGTCAAGGGTTCTACAGCAGGATACAATGGTTCAACTGTTTTAATTGAGAAGTAATGGAACTCAGCGTTTTGAATATCAACGGTCAGGAGACCGGAAGAAAGGTTACATTGAATGACGCTGTCTTCGGCATTGAGCCAAACGATCACGTCATCTATCTTGACGTTAAGCAGTACATGGCTAACAAGCGTCAGGGTACAGCAAAGTCAAAAGAGCGTAGTGAGCACAATGGTTCTACTCGTAAGCTCGGTCGTCAAAAGGGCGGTGGCGGTGCTCGTCGCGGTGATATCAACTCACCTGTCCTCGTCGGTGGTGGCCGCGTGTTCGGTCCTAAGCCCCGTGACTACGGATTCAAGCTCAACAAGAAGGTAAAGATTCTTGCTCGTAAGTCCGCTCTCTCTTACAAGGCTAAGGATAACGAGATTATCGTGGTCGATAACTTCGATATGGCAGCTCCTAAGACTAAAGATTTCGTAAACATCGCTAAAAATCTTAAAGTCGACGGCAAGAAGACACTCGTTGTTTTGCCAGAAGTGAATAAAAATGTATATTTGTCCGCTCGCAATCTGCAGAAGGCTGAGATCATGAGCGCAGCTAACATCAATACGTACAAGATTTTGAACGCTGATGTGCTCGTGATTGCAGAGGCTTCCCTGGAGAAGATCGACAGCGTGCTTAACAAGTAATTTGGAAAATAGAAATGGCACAGATTATTATCAAACCCCTGGTCACTGAGAAGCAGACCAAGATTACAGAGAAGAACAATAACCGTTACGGTTTCGTTGTCCGTCCTGACGCCGACAAGCTCCAGATTAAGAAAGAGGTCGAGAACCTTTACAAGGTTTCTGTGATCGCTGTTAACACAGTACGCTACGCCGGCAAGCGCTCAAGCCGTTACACCAAGGCTGGTCTCGTTCGTGGCCAGAAGCCCGCTTACAAGAAGGCTTACGTTACCTTGAAAGACGGTGACTCTATTGATTTTTACAGCAATATCTAAATAAGAAATGGCAGTACGTAAATTCAGCCCGGCTACTCCGGGTCAAAGACACAAAGTTATTGGCACGTTCGAGGAGATTACTGCATCCGTGCCAGAGAAGTCTCTCGTTTACGGTAAGCGTTCAACCGGTGGTCGAAACAACACCGGTAAGATGACCATGCGCTACATCGGTGGTGGCCACAAGAAGAAGTATCGTCTCATTGACTTCAAGCGAGAGAAAGATGGTGTTCCTGCTGTAGTGAAGACTATCGAGTACGATCCTAACCGTTCGGCTCGTATCGCTCTTCTCTTCTACGCAGATGGTGAGAAACGTTACATCATTGCTCCTAACGGACTGAAGGTCGGCGACAAGCTGATGTCTGGTGCAGAGGCTGCACCTGAGATTGGTAACGCCCTTCCTCTGGCTAACATCCCTGTAGGTACCGTGATCCACAACATTGAGTTGCGTCCGGGCCAGGGTGCACTGCTCGTTCGTTCGGCTGGTAACTTTGCTCAGCTTACTTCTCGTGAAGGTTCCTATTGCGTCATCAAGCTTCCTTCTGGTGAGACCCGTAAGGTCCTCTCTGCCTGCAAGGCAACAGTAGGTAGCGTTGGCAACTCCGATCACGCACTGGAGCAGTCTGGTAAGGCAGGCCGTAGCCGTTGGCTCGGTCGTCGTCCTCACAACCGTGGTGTTGTTATGAACCCTGTTGATCACCCGATGGGTGGTGGTGAAGGCCGTCAGAGCGGTGGTCATCCACGTTCTCGTAAGGGCTTGTACGCTAAGGGCCTCAAGACACGTGCACCGAAGAAACTCTCGAACAAGTATATCATTGAGAGGGCTAACAAGAAGTAAATTAAAACACAGAGCAAATTATGAGTCGTTCACTTAAAAAAGGCCCGTACATCAATGTCTCGCTCGAGAAGAAAATCCTTGCCATGAACGAGAGCGGCAAGAAGAGCGTTGTCAAGACTTGGGCCAGAGCATGTATGATTTCACCTGACTTCGTGGGTCATACTGTTGCAGTTCATAACGGTAACAAATTTATCCCTGTCTACATTACTGAGAACATGGTAGGTCATCGCCTCGGTGAGTTCGCACTCACACGTCGCTTCGGTGGTCATACCGGTAACAACAAGAAGTAATCGGGATAAGCAATTAAATCAAGCAAACAATAATGGGAGCAAGAAAACATATTGCGGCTGAAAAGTTAAAAGAAGCCCGTAAGAATCAATATTTCGCCAAGCTCGTTGGCGTGCCCTCCTCTCCCCGTAAGATGCGCTACGTTGTAGACATGATCCGCGGTATGGAGGTCAACCGTGCACTTGGCGTGCTCAAGTTCTCTAAGAAGCGCGCTGCTCAGGATGTTGAGAAGCTGCTTCGCTCTGCTATCGCTAACTGGGAGACCAAGAACGATCGCAAGGCTGAGGACGGTGAGCTGTATATCAGCAAAGTCTTCGTGGATGAAGGCGTAACGATGAAGCGTATGAGACCGGCACCGCAGGGCCGCGGATACAGAATCCGCAAGCGCTCTAACCACGTGACTCTCTTCGTGGATGCCAAAACTAATGACGATAAAGATTAAATAGAATGGGACAGAAAGTTAATCCAATAAGCAACCGTCTTGGTATTATCCGTGGTTGGGATTCTAATTGGTTCGGTGGCAAGAACTTTGGCGACAATCTCGTAGAGGACCGTCAGATTCGTACATATCTGAAGAAGCGTCTTGAGAAAGCCCAGGTTTCACGCATCATCATCGAGCGTACTCTCAAACTCGTCACCATCACTATTTGCACAGCCCGTCCGGGTATCGTCATCGGTAAGGGTGGTCAGGATGTCGACAAACTGAAGGAGGAGCTGAAGAAGCTCTACAAGAAGGACATCCAGATCAACATCTTCGAGGTGAAGCGTCCTGAGCTCGATGCTACTATCGTTGGTGAGAACATCGCCAGCCAGATTGAGCACCTCATGGCTTATCGCCGTGCCATCAAGATGGCTGTCCAGAACACAATGCGCGCTGGTGCCGAGGGTATCAAGGTACAGATCACTGGTCGTCTGAATGGCGCCGAGATCGCACGTAAGGAGATGTTCAAAGAGGGTCGTACTCCTCTGCATACTTTCCGTGCAGATATCGACTACTGCCAGACTGAGGCTCTGACAAAGGTTGGTCTCCTGGGTATCAAGGTGTGGATCATGCGCGGTGAGGTTTATGGTAAGAAGGAGCTCGCTCCTAACTTCCAGCAGGATCGCAACGACCGTCCTCGTCGTGACGGTGAGCGCCGTGGTCGTGGTGGCCGCCGCAGAAACAATAATCGTTAAAAGAATCAGCTACAATGTTACAGCCAAAAAGAGTAAAATATAGAAGGCCGCAGGATGGACGTGGCAACAAAGGCAACGCTCACCGCGGTACACAGCTGGCTTTCGGCTCATTCGGCATCAAGACCCTTGAGAGCAAATGGCTGGACAGCCGCCAGATTGAAGCAGCTCGTGTTGCTGTCAACCGTTATATGAACCGTGAGGGTCAGGTGTGGATCCGCATCTTCCCTGACAAGCCTATCACTCGCAAGCCTGCAGACGTGCGAATGGGTAAAGGTAAAGGTGACCCCGCAGGATGGGTCGCTCCTGTCACTCCGGGACGTATCCTCTTCGAAGTTGAGGGTGTAAGCATGGACGTTGCCAAAGAGGCTCTCCGTCTGGCAGCCCAGAAGCTTCCGGTGAAGACTAAATTCGTCATCCGTCGTGATTACGACAAAAACGCATAATAATGAAGATCAAAGAAATCACAGAACTCGCCGACAAGGACTTGCGCGAGAAGCTGGCACAATCTGAGGCAGCTTACAAGCAGCTTAAGCTCAACCATCAGATTTCCCCGCTTGAGAATCCGTCACAGATCAAAGCTGCGCGTCGTGATATAGCACGTATGAAGACAGTGCTTCGCGAAAGAGAACTCAACAAGTAATGGCACAAATGGAAACACGTAATTTAAGAAAGGTAAGACAGGGTGTCGTTATTAGCGACAAGATGGACAAGACCATCGTCGTCGCCGCTAAGTTCAAAGAGAAGCACCCCATTTACGGTAAGTTCGTCCAGAAGACGAAGAAGTATCACGTTCACGACGAGAAGAACGAAGCCCATATGGGTGATACTGTCCAGATCATGGAGACTCGTCCACTTTCCAAGACCAAGAGGTGGAGATTAATTCAAATCGTAGAAAAGGCTAAGTAATTATGATACAGGCATTAACAAAACTTACAGTAGCAGACAACAGTGGTGCTCGTGAGGCTATGTGCATCCGAGTTCTCGGAGGTACAGGTCGTCGCTATGCAAGCGTCGGTGACGTTATTGTTGTTGCTGTCGAGAACGTCCTGCCCAGCAGTGACTTGAAGAAGGGTGCAGTATCTAAGGCATTAGTCGTACGCACCAAGAAGGAGATCCGTCGTCCCGATGGTTCCTACATTCGTTTCGATGACAACGCTTGCGTGTTGCTTAACAACGCTGGTGAGCTCCGCGGCAGCCGTATCTTCGGCCCCGTAGCCCGTGAGCTTCGTCAGGTCAACATGAAGGTCGTGTCTCTCGCACCTGAGGTTCTTTAATCTTTAAATGAAAGAAGTAATGAGTAAATTACATATCAAGAAAGACGACAACGTCATTGTCATTGCCGGTGCAGACAAGGGCAAGACGGGTAAAGTGCTCAAGGTGCTTGTGAAAGAGAACCGTGCCATCGTTGAGGGTGTCAACATGGTTTCCAAGAGCACAAAGCCTTCAGCTAAGAATCCTCAGGGAGGCATTGTCAAGCAGGAGGCTCCTATTCACATCTCAAACATCAGTCTTATCGATCCGAAGAGTGGCAAGGCTACCCGCATCGCTGTTAAGCATGATGGCAAGAAGGTCATTCGTATCGCTAAAAAGTCAGGGGAGGAGATCAAGTAATGGATACAGCACAGTTAAAGAAAAAGTATAAAGAGCAGATCGCTCCCGCTTTGAAGGAGCAGTTCAAGTACTCTTCTGCCATGCAGATCCCTGCCCTGAAGAAGATCGTTATCAACATGGGTCTTGGCGATGCTACGCAGGATAAGAAGATCATCGATGTAGCTATCAATGAGCTCACGGCCATCACCGGTCAGAAGGCTGTTGCTACATATTCTAAGAAGGATATCGCTAACTTCAAGCTTCGTAAGAAGATGCCTATCGGCGTGATGGTAACACTTCGCCGTGAGCGCATGTACGAGTTCCTGGAGCGTCTCGTGAGAATCGCTCTCCCTCGTATCCGTGACTTCAAGGGTATCAACTCCAAGCTTGACGGCCGTGGCAACTATACTCTCGGTATCGAGGAGCAGATCATCTTCCCTGAGATCAACATCGACCAGGTGAGCCGTATGCAGGGTATGAACATCACGTTCGTCACTTCTGCTACAACAGATGAAGAGGGCTATGCACTTCTCAAGGCATTCGGTCTTCCGTTCAAAAATGCTAAAAACGATTAAGAGATATGGCAAAAGAATCAATGAAGGCGCGTGAGGTAAAGCGCGCTAAGCTCGCAGCCCGTTATGCTGAGAAGCGTGCAGCTCTGAAGAAGATCATTGCAACTTCCAACGATCCTGCTGAGGCTTATGAGGCAGCCCGCAAGCTGCAGGCCATTCCTAAGAACGCTGATCCTATCCGCCAGCACAACCGCTGCAAGATTACGGGTCGTCCGCGTGGTTATATCCGTCAGTTCGGTATCTCCCGCATCCAGTTCCGTGAGATGGCTTCACAGGGTCTCATTCCCGGTGTAACAAAGGCAAGCTGGTAGTTCAGTTTTTGAGTTCTTTAGTTTATGAGTTTTTAAGTTTTTAATGTGTTCATCTGGTCTTTGATCAATAAGCATATTAAGACTAAAGAACTCAAAAGCTTATAAACTCACAAACTCATAAACTCATAAACTCACGAAGCATATTTAATATTGTCGGGGTAGTCCCGATTAATTAAACATTTATATTTTTATGACAGATCCAATAGCAGATTATCTGACACGGCTCAGAAACGCAATCATGGCTCATCATCGCGTGGTTGAGGTTCCTGCGTCAAACATGAAGAAGTCTATCACAAAGATTCTCTTCGAGAAGGGTTACATCCTGAACTACAAGTTCATCGAGGATGGTCCTCAGGGCACTATCAAGGTCGCTCTGAAGTACGACCCGCAAACCAAGGAGAACGCTATCAAGAGTTTGAAGCGCGTTTCCACACCGGGCCTTCGCCGTTACACCGGCTACAAGGACATGCCGAGAGTTATTAACGGACTGGGTATCGCTATCCTTTCCACATCTAAGGGCGTTATGACTGACAAGGAAGCCGCTGACCTCAAGATTGGTGGTGAGATTCTTTGCTATGTCTATTAATTGGAGGTTTTAGTTATGTCAAGAATAGGTAAATTGCCAATTAGTGTTCCCGCCGGAGTTACAGTTAACTTCGATGAGAAGAATAACGTCGTTACTGTCAAGGGTCCCAAGGGAGAGCTTTCTCAGTACATTGATCCTTCCATCAAGATGAACGTGAAGGATGGTCAGATAACCTTCGAGGTTGATGAGAATAGTCCAGTAGACTACAAGCAGAAGCAGGCTTTCCATGGTCTGTACCGTTCTTTGGTTCATAACATGGTTGTCGGTGTTAGCGAGGGTTTCCAGAAGCATCTGGAGCTCGTTGGTGTCGGTTATCGTGTATCCAACCAGGGCAACCTTCTCGAGTTCTCTCTCGGTTATACGCACCCCATCTACATGCAGCTTCCTAAGGAGGTGAAGGTAGAGACCAAGTCGGAGCGTAACCAGAACCCGCAGATCTTGCTGGAGAGCGCTGACAAGCAGCTGCTTGGTCTTATCTGTGCTAAAATTCGTTCTTTCCGCATGCCTGAGCCGTATAAGGGTAAGGGTATCCTCTTTAAGGGTGAGGTCATCCGCAGAAAGTCTGGTAAGACAGCTGCAGCTAAGTAACTTTTAAAGTGAAGAAATCATGACAACAAAGAAAGAAGAAAGACGAATCAAGATAAAGTTCCGCATTCGCAAGAACGTCAAGGGAACGGCTGAGCGTCCCCGCCTTACTGTGTTCCGCTCCAACAAGCAGATTTACGCACAGGTTATTAACGATATCGAGGGTAAGACCGTTGCTTCAGCTTCATCACTGGGCATGGAGAAACTCCCGAAGATTCAGCAGGCCGAGAAGGTCGGCGAGGCAGTAGCAGCCAAGGCTAAGGCAGCCGGCGTAGAGGCTGTTGTTTTCGACCGTAACGGTTATCTGTACCATGGTCGCGTGCAGGCTCTTGCTGACGCGGCTCGTAAGGGTGGACTTAATTTCTAATCGATAATGGCAATGAATAAAGTAAGAGTTAATAGTGACGCTGAATTGAAGGACCGCCTGGTTGCTATCAACCGTGTGACAAAGGTTACAAAAGGTGGTCGTACCTTTACATTCGCTGCCATTGTCGTAGTCGGTGATGGCAAGGGCGTAATCGGTTACGGTCTTGGTAAGGCCGGCGAGGTTACTGCTGCTATCCAGAAAGGCACAGACGCTGCCAAGAAGAACCTCTTCAAGGTTCCCGTGCTCAACGGTACCGTTCCTCACGAGATGGAGGTGAAGTTTGGTGGTGCTCGTGTTCTCCTCAAGCCGGCTGCTGCCGGTACCGGTCTGAAGGCCGGTGGTGCTATGCGTGCCGTTCTTGAGAGCGCAGGTATCTCTGATGTGATTGCTAAGTCTAAGGGCTCTTCCAACGCCCACAACCTGGTGAAGGCCACAGTGCTCGCTCTGTCTCAGATGCGTGACGCTTATGCCGTAGCTGGTGAGCGTGGTGTAGCCATGGACAAAGTGTTTAACGGTTAATGGGAATATAAACAATGGCAACAATTAAAGTAAAGCAGATCAAGAGCCGTATCGGTGCTCCTGTAGACCAGAAGAGAACCCTCTTGGCTCTCGGTCTTCACAAGATTTCTCAGGTTGTTGAGATTGAGGATACTCCCAGCAACCTCGGCATGGTGCGCAAAGTGCATCACCTCGTGGAAATCGTTAAGTAATCATAGGTAATCAATAACGATTAAAAAGACGTAATCATGAAATTAAATACATTGAAGCCGGCAGCTGGCTCTACTCACTCACGTCGTCGTATCGGTCGTGGTCCAGGTTCTGGACTCGGTGGTACTTCTACTCGTGGTCACAAGGGTGCCAAGGCTCGTTCCGGTTACAAGAGAAAGATTGGTTTCGAAGGTGGCCAGATGCCTTTGCAGCGTCGTGTCCCGAAGGCTGGTTTCAAGAACATCAACCACAAGGAGTACTTCGCAGTGAACCTTTCTACCCTTCAGAAGCTTGCTGAGGAGAAGAACCTCACCAAGATCGGCATCCAGGAGCTCGTTGCTGCTGGTCTGACTAATGGTAAGGAGCTCGTTAAGATCCTTGGTACTGGTGAGCTGAAAGCAAAGGTTGACGTCGAGGCTAATGCCTTCTCTAAGACTGCCGAGGAAGCTATCAAGGCAGTTGGTGGTAATGCAACAAAAATCTAATAATGAAAAAGCTAATTGAGACACTAAAGAACTGTTGGAGAGTAGAGGACCTTCGTCAGAGGCTCCTGGTAACTCTTCTGTTTACGGCTATCTACCGTTTCGGATCATTCGTTGTGCTTCCGGGTATCGACCCCGCCAAGCTTGATCAACTTCAGTCGCAAACCTCTGGTGGCCTTATGTCACTGTTGGACATGTTCTCTGGTGGAGCATTTTCCAATGCGTCGATTTTCGCGCTTGGTATTATGCCTTACATCTCAGCTTCCATTGTTATGCAGCTTCTCGCTGTGGCTGTACCTTACTTTCAGAAGATGCAGCGCGAGGGAGAGAGTGGCCGCAAAAGAATACAGTGGTATACTCGTGTGCTTACGGTAGCAATCCTGTTGTTCCAGGCACCGAGTTACCTTATCAACCTGAAGATGCAGGCCAGCAGTGCTCTTGCCAGCGGCATCTCTTGGAGCGTATTCATGATCCCGGCCACAATCATTCTTGCTGCAGGTTCTATGTTCATCCTCTGGTTGGGTGAGCGTATTACCGACAAGGGAGTCGGAAATGGAATCTCATTGATCATTATGATAGGTATCATCGCCAGACTGCCACAGGCCTTCGTACAGGAGCTCAGCTCCCGTTTCACGGCCATTTCCGGTGGCGGTCTTGTGATGTTTATCGCCGAGATTCTTATTCTCTATGCTGTAATCTGCGCATCAATTCTTTTGACTCAGGGTACTCGCAAGGTACCTGTGCAGTATGCTAAGCGCCTCGTAGGAACCCGTGAGGTCGGTGGCGCACGCCAGTACATTCCTCTGAAGCTCTTCGCTGCCAATGTGATGCCTATCATCTTTGCTCAGGCATTGATGTTCATCCCCTTGGCTATCGTTCAGTATCAGAGCGACAATGCAAGCTGGGTAGTGCGTAACCTGATGGATAACCGTAGCCTGTTGTACAACATCATCTACGTCATCCTCATCATCGCCTTCACCTATTTCTACACTGCTATCACGCTGAACCCTCAGCAGATGGCAGAGGACATGAAGCGTAACAATGGTTTCATCCCTGGAATCAAGCCGGGTCACGACACTGCCGAGTATATCGATACAGTGATGTCCCGCATCACCTTCCCGGGTTCATTGTTCATCGCCTTCATTGCTATCATGCCGGCTCTGGCAGGATTGCTTAACGTGCAGCAGGCTTTTTCACAGTTCTTCGGTGGCACCTCACTGCTCATTACGGTGGGTGTTGTGATCGACACACTTCAGCAGATAGAGTCTTATCTGCTCATGCGTCACTACGACGGACTGCTGAATTCCGGCCACACTCGTAAGGCTGGTGCTGTGAGTGCATATTAATCTGGTCTTTGGATAATCACTTCCGAAGGCGGATCATCAGATACATTTGATTGGCTCTCCATTAGGCCATCCTTTTGGAGAGCCTTCAACTTGATTTTACGGTCTTTGGAACATTATTAAAGAGTTAGGATATTTAAAAGGTTAAATATAATATATGTCTAAACAGTCAGCAATAGAACAGGACGGCACGGTGATAGAGAGCCTGTCCAATGCCATGTTCCGTGTGGAGTTAGAGAACGGAGTACAGATCATCGCCAATATCTCGGGTAAGATGCGTCTGCATTACATTAAGATTCTTCCTGGTGACAAGGTCAAGGTAGCGATGAGCCCATATGACCTGACCAAAGGCAGGATAGAGTTCAGATACAAGTAAATAAGATTTTTATATACTTTCAGGTTATGAAGACAAGAACATCAATCAAGAAGCGTTCTGCCGACTGCAAGATCGTTCGTCGTAAGGGTCGTCTGTTCGTCATCAACAAGAAGAACCCTAAGATGAAGCAGCGTCAGGGCTAATTGTTAAAGTTGCGTAAAGTTATTGGTAATAAGAAAGCTGATTGAAGTTTTCTTGTTATCTTTGCATGCTTTTTAGCAAAATCAACGCGTTAATTAAAGCAAAACAAATTTATTATTCAATTCATTTCAACTAATGGCAATACGAATTGTTGGAGTAGACTTGCCCCAGAACAAGCGTGGCGAGATCGCATTGACTTATATCTATGGTATAGGTCGAAGTAGTTCAGCAAAGATATTGGATAAGGCCGGCGTGAGCCGTGACCTGAAAGTCAGCGAGTGGACTGACGATCAGGCTGCCAAGATCCGTGAGATTATCGGCGCTGAGTACAAAGTGGAGGGTGACCTCCGTTCAGAGATTCAGATGAACATCAAGCGCCTGATGGATATTGGCTGCTATCGTGGTGTCCGTCATCGTAATGGTCTTCCTGTCCGTGGACAGAGCACAAAGAACAATGCTCGTACTCGTAAGGGTAAGAAGAAGACTGTTGCAAACAAGAAGAAGGCTACTAAGTAATCTAATGGAGGCTTAATTATGGCAAAACAACAGAAAGTAACATCTAAGAAAAGAAATGTCCGTGTTGAGGCTACAGGTCAGCTCCATGTTCACAGTAGCTTTAACAATATTATTGTGTCTCTTGCCAATAATGATGGTCAGGTCATCGCTTGGTCTTCAGCTGGTAAGATGGGTTTCCGTGGTTCTAAGAAGAACACACCGTATGCTGCTCAGATGGCAGCAGAGGATTGCGCTAAGGTCGCTTACGGTCTTGGCCTCCGCAAGGTGAAAGCTTTCGTCAAGGGCCCGGGTAATGGCCGTGAGAGTGCTATCCGTGCCGTACATGGCGCAGGTATTGAGGTAACAGAGATTGTCGACGTTACACCGTTGCCACACAATGGCTGCCGTCCTCCTAAGCGTCGTCGTGTATAATTAGAACTCAAAGATACAATAGTAAAGCATTAATAAATTATGGCAAGATATATAGGTCCTAAGTCTCGTATCGCACGCCGTTTCGGTGAGCCCATCTTTGGTGCAGATAAGGTACTGTCAAAGCGTAACTTCCCTCCAGGGCAGCATGGCAATGACCGTCGCCGCAAGACATCAGAGTATGGTCAGCAGCTGGCTGAGAAGCAGAAGGCTAAATATACATACGGAGTACTGGAGCGTCAGTTCCACAATCTCTTTGATAAGGCAGCTAAGGCAGAGGGTAAGACTGGTGAGGTTCTTCTTCAGCTTCTGGAGAGCCGCCTCGACAATGTCGTTTATCGTCTTGGCATCGCTCCTACACGTGCTGCAGCCCGTCAGCTCGTCAGCCATCGTCACATCACTGTTGACGGCGAGGTTGTGAGCATTCCTTCTTATTCTGTTAAGCCGGGTCAGGTTGTAGGTGTCCGCGAGAAGGCTAAGTCTCTCGAGGTTATCGACAATGCACTTGCTGGTTTCAACCACAGCAAGTATCCTTGGCTTGAGTGGGATCAGAACACAAAGAGCGGTAAGTATCTTCACATGCCCGAGCGTACTGACATCCCCGAGAACATTAAGGAGCAGTTAATCGTTGAGTTGTACTCGAAATAAATAAAAATCATTGAATTAATGGCGATATTAGCATTTCAAAAACCTGATAAAGTTGTGATGTTGGAGGCCAACGACCACTACGGAAAGTTTGAGTTCCGCCCTCTCGAGCCTGGCTTCGGTGTTACCATCGGTAACTCGCTGCGCCGCGTCCTTCTTTCTTCGCTTGAAGGTTATGCCATCAACACTGTCCGTATCAGTGGTGTAGAGCATGAATTCGCTACCGTTCCCGGTGTGAAGGAGGATGTCACCAATATCATTTTGAATCTCAAGCAAGTTCGATTCAAACAAGTAGTAGACGAATTCGAGAACGAGAAAGTTAGTATCACCGTAGAGAATTCCACAGAGTTCAAAGCAGGTGATATCGGTAAGTATCTGACTGGATTTGAAGTGTTAAACCCTGATTTGGTGATTTGTCATTTAGACTCCAAGGCATCCTTCCAGATGGACCTTACAATCAACAAGGGCCGCGGCTATGTACCCGCTGACGAGAACCGCCAGTTCTGCACGGATGTCAACGTACTTCCCATCGATTCTATCTACACCCCAATCCGTAACGTGCGCTATCATGTTGAGCCCACTCGTGTCGAGCAGAAGACCGACTACGACAACCTCATCATCGAAGTGACCACGGACGGTTCCATCCACCCGAAGGATGCGCTGAAAGAAGCTGCCAAGATCCTCATCTTCCATCTCCTCTGCTTCTCTGATGAGAAGATTCAGCTGGAGACTGCCGACAAAGAAGGCAACCAGGAGTTTGACGAGGAGGTGCTGCATATGCGTCAGCTGCTTAAGACTAAGCTCACAGACCTCAACCTCAGTGTCCGTGCGCTCAACTGCCTGAAGGCTGCTGATGTCGAGACCCTTGCTGATCTCGTGCAGTATCAGAAGACAGACCTCTTGAAGTTCCGTAACTTCGGTAAGAAATCGCTCTCAGAGCTTGATGATTTGCTCGAGAGTCTGAATCTGTCGTTTGGTATGGATATTTCAAAGTATAAACTGGATAAGGAATAATATCCACTTAGAATTAAAACAAAATGAGACACAATAAAAAGTTCAACCATCTGAGTCGTACTGCATCTCATCGCTCAGCTATGCTTGCTAACATGGCAACCAGCCTGATCATGCACAAAAGAATCACTACGACTCTCGCAAAGGCAAAGGCTCTGAAGAAATACGTTGAGCCGCTGATCACCCGCTCTAAGAACGACAGCACGAATTCTCGTCGTGTCGTCTTCCGTTATCTTCAGAAGAGCTACGCTGTTAAGGAGCTCTTTGGTGAGGTAGCAGCGCGCGTAGCTGACCGTCCCGGTGGCTACACACGTATCATCAAGCTTGGCGTTCGCCCGAGCGATGCTGCTTCTATGTGCTTCATCGAGCTCGTAGACTTCGATGAGAACATGGCTAAGGCTCCTAAGGCTGAGAAGAAGACTCGTCGTAGCCGTCGCAGCACAAAGAAGGCTGCTGATGCTGCTGAGGCTCCTAAGGCTGAGGCTCCTGCAGAGGAGGCTAAGGCTGAGGAAGCTCCTAAGGCTGAAGAGGCAAAGGCTGAGGCTCCTAAGGCTAAGGCTGCTAAGAAGGCTCCTAAGGCTGAGGCAAAGGCTGAGGCTAAAGAGGAAGCTCCAAAGGCTGAATAAGAATCTCTTTAGATATTCGATAGTAAATCTCCCATCCGCATCTCGTATGTGGATGGGAGATTTTTTTATTTACATCATTCTCACAAGGATTTTTTTCTCACACGGATCTTAAAGATTTTAAAGATGGCTACGCTTTTCGCTACGCGGGGATGCTAAGAGATTTGAGAGATTTTGAAAGATTTGAATGATTCTTGGCGAAGCCAATAAAATGGAAAGCGCTGCGCGCAAAATCTCTCAAATCGATTCAAATCTTACAAATCATAAGATCTTTTTCTCACACGGATCTTAAAGATCATAAAGATGGCTACGCTCTTCGCTACGCGGGGATGCTTCCTACATGTATTGCTTTTTATCCGACAACCTTAACAACGCATACAACTTTAACAACGCATCTTATGGTGCAGTCATCTTATGGTGCAGTGGCCGGTCTTGTACCGGCCACCAGTCCGGATGGCACCCCCAAATCGTTTTTTAATGGTTCATCCGGTTTTCGAGTTGATGAGGTCACACAACCTCGAAGAGGTTGAACATGGTTAGCCCCAGGTGAGGGACAGCACCTCGAAGAGGTGCCACACGGTTAGCCCCAGGTGAGGAGCGCAGCGACGTAACCTGGGGTTTCCGATCGGGCGTTTTAACCTGACCTGTCGGCCTCGAAGAGGGCGAACCTGTAACACCACATCCGAAACCAGCATCCCGCCAAGGTTTGCCCTCTTCGAGGACACGTTTCAACGTATTCCCGCCACTCCTAAACCCCAGGTTACGTCGCTACGCTCCTCACCTGGGGCTAACCTAATTGGCCCCCTCCGGGGACCTTATCAATCCGAAAACCGGAAGAATCTTTTTAATTACATTTGCGGTGGGTGGCCGGTACATTCCTGGCCCCCGTTGCCCGGGGGAACCAAAGGGGGTGCGGCACTGCACTACAACCGGGCCACCTTCGGCATAATCTCCTCGACACGAGACACAATGCGGTGCTGCTCGGAGAGAGGAGGAAGGGGAAATAACAGGGAATCTAATGCATTTTGAGTAAAATGCTTAATGGTTACTCCCTTGCTAACATTCTCAACAGTTTTGTTAGCTTTATAATAGTCCAATACGTCTTTAATGTATTCTGGAATAATAGAACCATATAGTCTTATTCTATGCAATGCATTTTGAAAGACCATATCGATATCTTTATCCCATATTGCTGACCTTCCTACATCACCACCTTCACAAACTAATATATCACCTTTTTTGAGTGCGTATTTTTCTTCTTCGTCTTTTGTAAACAGAGCTGTTTTTATAGGGTCAAGACTAATTCCGTTTGTGTATACATTAATACTACAAAGATACTTTCTTGGGTTACCTTTGTCTCTTGATTTGTTAAGGGTCTTACCAAGAAAATGCTCGGAAATGTTTATGAGTCTGCACCATTCCCACCCCTCTGGTATCTCGAATGGTATCTCGTCGTCAATGCATACTTCACCTCGCTTCTTGTCTTCGAATCGCTCCATCCAATGACCATCGGCATTGCGGTATATGATGCTCTCGTTCTTATCCTTCTTGATCTTCTTCTCCTTGACGAGTCTTGCCTTCTCCTCGCGGATACGCTGGAGCAATACGGCGGCTGGCTCATCCTTCGGGTCCTGGGGGACGAGATGACCCTCAATGGCTTCCTGAAGGATGCTGTTCTTCAAATCCTTCGGCAACTTCGCATTCAACGCGTCCAACCGCTCCTGTGCCTTGCCGTAGGCCTCCACCTTCGGCATAATCTCCTCGATACGAGAAACGATGCGATGCTGCTCCGAGAGAGGAGGAAGGGGAAGAAGAAAGTTATAGATATCAACCATTGATATATTGTCATTTGTCGAATTTTTAGAATGCAATATTATATCTTGAATATATCTCGACTTAATAATAATATCCATGTAGTTGATATCAATTTTGGTGGAGGGTCTTATCATTGCAACACGTTGATTTAATAGCATATCTTTTTCTGGTAACTTTTTTACAAAAAGACTTTTGCCAACTGTACCCCCCGTCATTGCTATCAATATATCATTTTGCATGATAATATATTGTTGTAACTTCTTATCAAAGGGATATCGCACAATATTTTTATCAATGAAAGATTTTTCTCCAATATCAGAGATTCTAATAACGCGACATCCTGCAGATGTGTATTCATGGCTTTTAAAAGCATAACCCCCTATTAGTTTACACACTACCCCCAGTCTGCACCACTCCCACGTTTCCGGTATCTCGAACGGTATCTCGTCATCGATGCACACTTCACCGCGCTTCTTATCTTCGAACCGCTCCATCCAGTGACCGTCGGCATTGCGGTAGATGGTGCTCTCGTTCTTGTCCTTCTTGATCTTCTTCTCCTTGACGAGCCGTGCTTTCTCCTCGCGGATGCGGCGGAGAAGGACGGCGGCGGGTTCATCCGAAGGGTTCTGAGGGACGAGACGACCTTCGATAGCCTCCTGAAGGATACTGTTTTTCAGTTGTTCGTAGTTCATGCCTTCTCCTCGTTGATGTCGATACCCAACATGTTCTCTATCTCTGCGAGCGTGCTGTCGATGGTCTTGTCGAGCTTCTCGCGCTCCTCATGATATTTCTTCAGCAGATCCTTTGGCGGCAGCACCTCTTCCTCCTCTTTCGGGAACTTACACTGGTCGAGGTTGCAGCCGAGGCTGACGAGCTGCTCCACGGAGAAGCAGCGGCTCTTCTCGCCGCCGTCCTCCGTCGTGATCTCATGGCGGTCGTTCCACCAGTCGACGAGCGGCTGACAGTGCTCCACCTTCATCGGCTTGGTCTTGGAGAAATGCTTGTAACCCTCGGGCATGTCGAGGCGGTAGAACCACGTCTCTTTCGTGTTGTAGCCCTCGGGCGCACCCGCTGCATGCTCATTGTTGAAGAAGAGGATGTTCGTGGCGATGCTCGTGTAAGGCGCGAAGATACTGCCCGGGAGGCGCACAACGGTGTGGAGGTTGAACTCCCTGAGCAGCTTCGTCTTGATGGCGAGCTTGGCGCCGTCGGTGCCAAAGAGGAATCCGTCGGGGAGGATGACAGCGGCGCGCCCGTGAGCCTTCAGCCGGTACATCATCAGCACGACGAACATATCGGCCGACTCCGACGACCGCATCTCTGCGGGGAAGTTGAGCTTGTCGGCAGCCGCCGTGGCACCACCGTAGGGCGGGTTCATGGCCTCGATGTCGACCTTGTCCTCCTCCTTATACTCCGTGACTTTCTCGGCGAGGGAGTCGCAGTGAAGCACGTTCGGCGACTCGATGCCGTGGACGAGGAGGTTCGTGATGCCAAGGAGGTAAGGCAGCGGCTTCCACTCCTGGGCCCGTGCACTGTTCTGATAGACCTCCTCATCCTCCACGGTCTTCACCGACGGACGGATATAGTTGAGGAAGGAGACAACGAAGCCGAGGGTGCCGCCGGCCCAGTCGCCGAAGGTCTCACCGAGCTTCGGGTCGAGGAGCCGGATGATGATGTCGGTCAGGGCACGGGCGGTATAGAACTCACCGGCATTGCCTGCCGACTGGAGGCCTTTGAGGATGCCCTCATAGATGTCGCCGAACATGTGACGGTCCTCGGTGTCGGTGAAGTCGATCTCGTCGATGATGTTGATGACCTTCCGGAGCTGCACGCCGTCCTTCATATACTGGTTGATGTCCTCGAAGACCTCTTTGACGATGGTCTGCGAGCGTGGCGTGTCTTCATCGACCTCGAGGTTCTTCAGCGTGGGGAAGAGCCCGTTGTTGACGAAGTCGAGGAGCGGCTCGCCCGTGAGCGCCTTGCCGTCCTTATGATCCGTGGCCCAGTTGCGCCACCGGTATTTCTCTGGGATGATGCTCACGAAGTTGTCCTTCGTAAACTCCCATGTCTCTTCCTGTGCGTCGTAGACTTTGAGGAAGAACATCCACACCATCTGCTCGATGCGTTGTGCGTCGCCGTTGATGCCGGAATCTGTCCGCATCACATCCTGTATGCGTTTTACTAAGTTTTGTACTGACATAATGATAAGTATTCCAAGCCCCCCAAAGTCCCCCCGAAGGGGGGAATGTTGATTACTTAAAGAGCAAGTGAAAGCCCTAATAGAAGGAAGCCTCACCCAAGCCCTCTCCGAAGGAGATGGATGTTGATTACTTACAAGAGCCATTGATGGGGGCAAATGGTATGGCTCTTTAAGTAATCAACATTCCCCCCTTCGGGGGGACTTAGGGGGGCCATATAGTTCTTTCTCTAACCCTCTCACCGCTTCCTCATACTTTTCTTTACCCCCGAACGCCTTGATAATCTTCGGAGGCATGCCGAGCTTCTGAAACGGTGGGGTCATGAGCACGCGCTTGTCCTCAAGCTCGAGGATGCCGTCATCGGCATATTTCTGCAAGAGCTTCTCCAGGACCTCACGCGCCACATTGCTGAACCGGCTCAGATAACCACTGTCGATGACCTTCTTCGCCCGCTCTGACCGCATCTTCGGCTTGCAGTCGTAAGCCAGGTAGCAGACGATATCGAAGATGTCTGCTTTGGCAAGCTCCGGATGGGTCTCACGCACGTGATCGATGAGGAAGTTGTAATCCTTCAGCTCGTTGACGATGGCCTCCTTGCGGTCCGCCTCCGACCATCGCTCGATGAAGTCGTTGAGCGTGGCGTACTTGCCGCGGATGCTTTGCTTCGTGTAGTCGATATAGTTTTCTTTCACAGGCCTTCCGTCGGCACCCGTATAGCTCACCATTTCGTTGACGACCTTGATGTCTTTCCCTTCGATGGTGTAGGTGTCGTGCTCATGCACTCCGTCTCCCCCTTCGCTGTGGCTCGGCTTCTTGTAAGCCCTCTTGTCCTCGTGGGGTATCTCCTCACCGTCAAACTCTGGGTCAAGGAACTTTGTCGTGGCATTGCGGAAGTCGAGGATCTCGAAATGGAACTTACCATAGTCTTCCTTTAGACGTGTGCCACGGCCGATGATCTGCTTAAACTCCGTCATGGAGCCTATCTCCTTGTCGATGACGATGAGCCCGCAGGTCTTGCAGTCGACACCCGTGGAGAGCAGTTCGGAGGTAGTGACCACTGTCGGGTAAGGACTGGCGGGTGTGATGAAGTTCTCCAGCTGCTTCTTTCCCTCGTTGTCGTCTCCGGTAATGCGCATGACGTATCTCGGATCCTTTGCCACGAGGTCCTGGTTGAGGTTGACAAGGAGCTGTCGCATGGCCTCCGCCTCATTGATATCGGTGCAGAAGACGATGGTCTTCGTCATGCGCCCGATGTCGTGGAGCATCTCCGTGATACGGCGCGCCACGACCTGTCGGCGGAGCTTGATACGCAGGTCGCGTCCGTAGTCGTTCTGCTCATATTTCTTCACCTCGATGAGCTTGCCGTAGATATCCTGCTCACCCTTCTCCGGCGTCCATCCGTCGAGGTCGATATTGATAAACGAGCGGGTGATGCGGTAAGGAGCGAGGAAGCCATCGAGGATGCCCTGACGCAGCGAGTAGGTGTAGATAGGCTCGCCGAAATAGTCGAGGTTGTCGGCACCCTCCTGGCTCTTCGGCGTGGCGGTCATGCCGATCTGAGTGGCGGAGGAGAAATAAGTGAGGATCTTCTTCCAGTCGGAATCGTCGCGGACGGAGCCGCGGTGGCACTCGTCGATGACCACGAGGTCGAAGAAGTCGGGGCTGACTTGTGTGAAGGGGTCTGGCACCTCAGGGTCGTTGCTGACGAGCTGCTGATAGAGACTCATGTAGATGGAGTAAGCCGAGTCGACAATAGTCTTTCCCTCACTGTCCTTCTCCGAGCCTATCTTCGTCATGATCTTCTGAAAGGGCTTAAAGTCCTGCGTCATCGTCTGATCGATAAGAATATTGCGGTCGGCTATATAGAGAATCTTTTTCTTCGTACCCGACTGGAAGAGTCGCCAGAGAATCTGAAAGGCCGTGAAGGTCTTACCTGTGCCTGTTGCCATGACGAGGAGGATGCGCTGCTTTCCGCGTGCGATGGCCTCTATGGTGCGGTTGATGGCGATGGTCTGATAATAGCGCGGCTTCATCCGCTTGATGGTATCGAAGAAGTAAGGCTGGTCGATGATCTTGCGCTGTTCCTTGGTGTAGTGCTTGTCATACTGTATTCTGTTAAGCAGCATCTCTAAGGTCGGGAACTTGTCGAGCGGCAGCTCTGTCTCCTTACCGGTCTTGAGATCGTGCTCCAGGAAGGCATCGCCATTGGACGAATAGGCGAAGCGCACGTCGAGGTCGCGGGCATAGCCGATGGCCTGCTGCATGCCCTGGCCCACGGATTTGTTGTTGTCCTTGGCTTCGACGACAGCAATAGGATAGTTGTTGGCTTTGTCGGCAAAGAGCAGATAGTCCACCTTTTTGCCTTCAGCGTGGGTATGTTGCTTGCCGGCGAAGACTACGCGCCCTGCCGTATAGTAATACTCCATACGGATGAGCTTCCTGTCCCAGCCTGCTGTCTCGGTGATGGCAGGAGTGATATATTGCAGCTTTATATCCTCTTCTGAAAGCGCTTTCTTATCCATGGCGTGTTCCTATAGGTATGATTACACACTGTTATTATGTTGCAAAGATAATCAATATTTTCCTCTTTCTTTTCAAATTATGAGAAAATTATGCAGCCGCCAATGTTACATTTACTGTGGGTGACCTTCTTCTGATTTTCAAATTTCAAGTTTCTTTATTTCAAGGTTTAAGTATTATTTGTAACTTTGCACTATAACATATCTATAGGAAGCGACAATCGCCTGCAGATAAAGCGCAACAAATGTCGCATACGATTGATCTACGGCTTCCGGTTCTAAGTGTGTTTGATTTATTTTAGCATTATGAAACAGTTTAAGATATTGCTTATCATATTGTGGCTCGTTACCATGCCGGTGTTCTCACAGTCGAATGACAGAGGAGTGAGCCTGGCGTTGGCAGAATATTGTGCAGCCACCGTCAGTAATGTGCGTTATGACCTTGCCTTCAGAATCGTAGCTCAAGGCAGCATAAGGGGTGAGGAGACAGTCACTT
Source organism: Prevotella sp. UBA2725 (assembly GCA_002353825.1). Taxonomy (GTDB): domain Bacteria; phylum Bacteroidota; class Bacteroidia; order Bacteroidales; family Bacteroidaceae; genus Prevotella. The sequence continues at coordinate 141,150 of DEKJ01000021.1, forward strand.
TTGATTACGAAGGTGACAGGGATCTGCCTATTGACTTCCAAGGTCAGGTGAGAGGTATTGACAATCAATGGTGCATCATCAATGGTAAGGTCTGCTCACCTGTGTGTGAGAACGAACATATTCTTTTACCGAAAGTTTTATTGCGTCAGGGTCACAATGAGGTTTATCTTGGCTTTATCAGTACTGACAAGTCGCTCAACCGGCATGCTGACTATATGTATACGCTCTTTGTGCCGGGCAATGCACGCTCCGCCTTCCCTTGTTTCGATCAGCCCGACTTGAAGGCGCAGTTTAGGCTCACGCTCAGTTATCCTGAGGGCTGGCGTGCGATGACTTATGCGGATGCCGATACGATGGGTGTGGAGTGTGACATGCCTTTCGCAGCCTATCCTTGGAGCAAGCCGATGCCGACTTATCTATTCTCCTTTGTGGCGGGGAAGTTCCAGGAGAAGAGTGTGGTACGCGACGGGCGAAGGATGACTGCTTTCTATAGGGAGACTGATCCCAAGAAGGTGGCGCAACTCGACAAATGTTTCGACGAGGCGGCACTGTCGCTGCGTTGGCTGGAGAAGTATACAGGCATTCCTTTCCCGTTTCAGAAGTATGGCTTCGTCGTGTTGCCCGGCTATCAGTTCGGTGGCATGGAGCATCCGGGTGCTATCCAATTTACGGATCGTGAAATATTTCTTGGCCCCAATCCAACCCCCGACGAAGAGATGACGCGCCTGACGCTCATCGCTCATGAGACTTCTCATATGTGGTTTGGCGATCTTGTGACGATGCGCTGGTTTAATGATGTGTGGACGAAAGAGGTATTCGCCAACTTCATGGCTTCGAAGATCTCGCGCGAGCAGTTTCCCGATATCAACCACGATCTCAACTTCTTAAAGAACTATTATCCTTACGCACTGAGCACTGACCGTACAGAGGGCACCCATCCTATTCAGCAACCACTCGATAATCTGATGAACGCAGGACTGCTCTATGGCAATATCATCTATGATAAGGCACCTGTCATGATGAGCAAGCTCGAGGAGCAGATGGGTGCTGACCGCTTCCGCAAGGGTTTGCAGCAGTATCTCAGGAAATACAGTTATAGCAACGCTACGTGGGATGATCTTATCGATATCCTCGACAAGGAAGCACCCGAGGCTCATCTAAAGGACTTCTCCCACGACTGGGTGAAGGCAAAGGGGCTGCCTACGATCACGTGGAGCTATCGGCATCATCGCCTCACGATTCATCAGACAGATCCTTACAACCGTGGATTGGCGTGGCCGCAGAATATCAGTTTCGGCATAGCTCAGGGAGACAGCATCCATCGCATAGCTATTGCGTTGGGTAAGCCGGAGATAACGATTCCGATCAAAGGAGGTGTGAGATATATCATTCCAAATCTTGACGGCAGAGGTTATGGACGATTCATCTTCACCGATGAGAAGAACCTCAATGATAACATCCGTTTTCTTAAGGAAGCATTGCAGGGCAAGTCACCGAAGAGCACAGTCAACAGGGAGGTGTCTGCTTATAGTGTAATGCTTTGTCTCTATGAAAGTTATCTTAAAGGAAAGATCAGTCATGAGCAGATGTGTCGTGTGCTCAGCGAGTCGCTTGCGGTCTGCAAGAATCCGCTTGTCGCTTCAACGCTTTGCTCGCAGTTGGCATCTGTTCATTTCTATGCGCCTTTGGCTACTCAGGAGAAGTGTGAGCAGACGATGTATGAGCTGTCACAGAATCATCAGCTTCCATCCGTTCGCAAACAACTGATGCGGTCGTTGTCTCAGAATGCTACGACGCCTGCGCTTGTCGATACGCTCTATCAGATGTGGCAGACGAGGGGCGACACGTTGCTTAATGACCAGGATTATACGCGCATGAGCTATCACTTGGCGCTTATGAGACCTGATCGGTGGCAGAGTATTCTTAAGGTGCAGCGGGAACGTTTGAAAACGAAGGATGACAAGCGTGAGTTTGATTTCATCTCCCGTGCCTGTACACCTGACAGTTTGGAGCAGCAGCGTCTCTTCGAGAGTCTCATACCGAAGTCGGGACGCACGGTGGAGCCCTGGGCACGTACGATGTTATCGCTGCTTTGCGATGAGACACGTGAGCCGTTCTGCTTGAAGTATGTTCAGCCGGGGCTTGATGCCCTGTTGCAGATCCAGCAGTCGAGCGACATCTTCTTCCCGGGTTATTGGTGTGGGGCGCTCCTCGGCAACCATCACAGTCCCGAGTTCTTCAACCTTGTCGATACATGGATCAGGAACCATTCGGATTATCCACAAAGTCTGATGAACAAGATTAAGCAGAATATTCCGAACAGATTTATGTAATTTTTCTTGTGTCATTGAAAAGTTCTTAGTATCTTTGAAGTCTGAAATACGATCGCGGAGAGGATATGGAAAACGAAGAGCTCGAAAACAAGATCGTCATCTACGAGACCGAGGATGGCAAGACCCAGCTGGATGTGAAGCTGGAGAATGAGACGGTGTGGCTGACGCAAGGACAGATGGCTGAACTTTTTCAGAAGGATCAGTCTGTGATCGCGCGTCATATCAGTAATGCGATTAGGGAGGGAGAAATAGACGAAAAAAGTAATATGCAAATTTTGCATAATACTCAGTACAAGTATCGGCCAACAAAAATTTATAATCTCGATGTTATTATATCAGTAGGATATCGAGTGCATAGTTTAAGAGGTGTAGCTTTCAGAAAATGGGCTACATCCGTTCTTCGTAGTTACCTCGTCAAGGGCTACGCCATCAACCAGCGCATCCGTGAGGAGAACTATCGGCAGATGGTACAGCTTGTACGCTCAATGGCTCGAACAGTGAAACTGCAGGACCTTAGCAAAGAGGTGCAGAATGCACTGCTCGATGTGGTTGTCGACTACACACTTCTCATTGCAGAGAGTCGTCCGGAAGAGAAAGACACAATGGTGAAGGTCGTTGTTAATCTAATAGGACATACAAATGAATAGATACCGTTTGGTTATAGTCGTATTGCTTTTCCTTTTTCCATGTACCCGGTCTTTTGCGCAATGTCAGTGTGGAAAGGTGGTGGCGGATTCGGTCAGTGCTGATTCGGTTTCGTCCCGAACGCTCATCGTGTTTTATGATGCTACAGTGGGCAAGAGAAGGCTATTGAAGGCTGTCAAGAAATTCAAAGGCACAATCCTCTACGACTACAAAAACTTCAATGGCATTGCCGCCTCTTTCCCGAAAAAGGTTAATATCGATACTGTGATGGCGAAGCTAAGAAAAGTAAAAGGTGTGCTAAGTGTGGAGCAGGACAGAGTCTTGCACCTGGATGGTGAAAGAAGCGTGTCTATACCACAATAAAAACTAATTTATGAACCTATAAATATTAAATGTAATGAGGTCTAATACGTCTGCAAAAGTTATTCTTATACTGACATTTATTATTTCCAATGCTCTGTCAGTCTTCTCCCAGGAAAAGAAGGTTACCGGAGAAGGGCCGTCGGGCACGCTCCCTGTGGTATACATCAATACGAAAGATGCCCAGGAGGTTACAGTGAAGGATAAGTATATCGATGCTACAGCCTATATCGATGCTCTCGGCTTGAAGGGATATAAGGATATGGCTTCAAGTACGGCGCCCGATACTTTGAAGATTAAGGGGCATGGCAATTATACGTTTAGTGCTTTCAATAAGAAACCTTATGGTCTCAAGTTCTCAGAGAAGGTGCGCCCCTTGGGTATGGCGAAGAGCAAGCAGTTTCTCTTGATGGCAGCTGCCGACGATGCTCATGGCGCACTGACGAATCTCACAGGCTATGAGCTTAGCCGACGTCTGGGACTGGCGTGGACGCCGAATGCTATCCCCGTGGAGCTCGTTTTCAATGGCGACTATCGCGGACTGTATATCCTCACGGAGAAAATCAAGGTAGACAAGAACCGCGTGAACATCGTTGAACAAAATGATAAGGAGACGGATCCGGAGAAGGTCAAGGGAGGCTGGCTTGTAGAGATAGATAATTACAATACCGACCCGCATATCGATGTCAACATGGGCGGTAATACGATGTGGGTGACTTATAAATCTCCCGAAGAGCTTTCTACTGTTCAGCAGCAGTATCTGCAGAGCCAGTGGGATGCTATTGCGTCCTCATTGTATGTTGAAGATCCCAAGGATACGGTATGGGAGAAGCACATTGACATGGAATCGTTGGCGAAAGTGTATCTCTGTAGGGAGTTGCTTCAAGATGAGGAGGGTTTCCATGGCAGTTGCTATCTTTATAAGGATCAGAAGGATACTAAATGGTATTTCGGACCAGTATGGGATTTCGGCAATGGCTTCGCGGGGAATACTCACAAATATATCTTCGACCGGCCGCAGTTCTCCAACTGGATCATCGACCGTGCATGGAAGTTCGATCGCTTTCGTGAGAAGGTGAAGGAGCTTTGGAAGTCGTTCTATTATGGAGGTTTTGCTACGATGAACGAATGGCTCGACAGCACTGCGGCATCTCTCTCGAAAGCTGTTGTCAGTGATTACAACCGATGGGTAAACGATGAGCCTGCTAATGGTGGTACCAAAGTGATGGTGACGATTGACGAGCAGGCTAAGGCTACGGAATGCAAGAATTTCCTTCATGACAAGGCTTCGTGGCTGGAAGAGCAGTGGTTCCCGCAAGAAGGAGACAGCGTCAATATCTATGTCTACACCGACAATTCATCGCAGGCTCCTTATCTTTTTTGGTGGGGAGGGAAGTCTACAGCTCCTAACTGGCCCGGTGTGAAGATGACGGAGACCCGTTTGGTTGGCGACAGTCTCTTCTATACAAAACGGTTGCCGAAAGGAACCAGCATTATCTTCAGTCTTGTTGACGACAATGCTCAGGATATCTCTTCCGCAGCGATGAAGACACAGACTGAGGATATCAATGATGTGGAGCGTGACACCTGGTATTATTTTTATCAGGCAGACGGTCCGGCTTCTCAGAATAAGAAAGGGCGGTATAAGGATATTACTTATCAGATCAATCAGCGCATTGTCTCAGGTGTTTCTATTCCGTTCCGGAAGCCTGCAACAGGCAAGACTGTGCGGTATAACTTAGCGGGCCAACGGGTATCCTCGTCCTATAAGGGTATTGTGATAGAAAACGGCCGGAAGGTGATCGTCCACTAAACGGAATAGATTTGTCCTATTAAATGGTAGTCGTGTAGATAATTATTCTTTATTTCTCTCTCTTGTTATACCAAATTAGATTTATTTCCTCAATAGAGAGAAAAATTTGGCTGTTTGGCGACAAGTTGTTACCTTTGTAGGTGTAAACACGAATAACCGATATAACATACCTATAAACAACATGGTGAAAAGACAGAAGATTTCTACACTTTGTGTACGTGGCGGCTATGCGCCGAAGAATGGTGAGCCGGTAGAGGTGCCCATTATCCAGAGTACGACGTTCAAGTATGACGACTCCAACGAGATGGCTGCGCTCTTCGACCTGAAGAAAGAAGGCTATTTCTATACGCGTCTTCAGAACCCGACCAACGATGCCGTGGCTGCTAAGATCGCGGCTTTGGAAGGCGGCGTGGGCTGTGTGCTGACTTCGAGCGGTCAGGCTGCCAACTTCTATGCAGTGTTCAATATCTGTGAGGCTGGTGACCATGTTGTGGCATCGAATGAGATCTATGGTGGTACGTTCAACCTTTTCGGTGTGACGATGAAGAAACTCGGCATCGACTGCACGTTTGTCAATCCCGATGCTTCAGAGGAAGAGATTGAGGCTGCTTTCCGTCCGAGCACGAAGGTGCTCTTCGGTGAGACGATCTCCAATCCCGGCTGCGCTGTACTCGATATCGAGAAGTTTGCTAAGATTGCTCACCGTCATGGAGTGCCTCTCATCGTCGACAACACTTTCGCTACGCCTGTCAATTGCCGCCCGTTCGAATGGGGTGCAGATATCGTGACCCATTCCACAACAAAATACATGGACGGTACGGCTTCTACCGTTGGCGGTGCCGTCGTAGACAGTGGTAACTTCGACTGGATGGCGCATGCTGATAAATATCCCGGTCTGTGCACGCCTGACGCGAGCTATCACGGGTTGACCTATGTGAAGGCATTCGGAAAGAAAGGTTATATCACGAAGATCGTGTCGCAGCTTATGCGTGACCTTGGCAGCATTCCTGCGCCGATGAACTCCTTCATTCTCAACCTTGGCCTCCAGTCGCTGCACCTCCGTATGGCCCAGCATTGCAAGAATGCACGGAAGGTCGCTGAGTTCCTGCACGCTGATCCGCATGTGGCATGGGTGCATTATTCCGACTTGAAAGACGACAAGTACCATGCCTTGCAAGAGAAATACTTGCCTCAGGGCAGCTGCGGCGTCATGGCCTTTGGCTTGAAGGGTGACCGTGATACTGCTGTGAAGTTTATGGATTCACTGAAGATGATCAATATCGAGACGCATGTCGCCGACTCCCGCACGTGTGTGCTCCATCCTGCGAGCCACACCCATCGTCAGTTGACCGATGAGCAGTTGGCTGCAGCCGGCATTGCTCCCGACCTGATCCGTCTGTCAGTGGGTATTGAGGATGTCGACGATATTCTTGACGACATCAAGCAAGCATTGCTTACTGTACAATAATACTGTTCTTGAGTATCTTAATATGCAGGCCAGTGATATCATTTAGGTCTGTTAGGATACCGTTTATACCTTTTGTGCGATCGGTGATAAATCTGATATTGCTCGTGGATAAGGTCTCAGTTTTCCATTCAATGTTGAGTCCGTATTCACGGGCAATGTTTTCTATGATACTTCTCAAGGTAGCATTGTCGTAGAAGAGATAACCGTCACGCCAATATTCATAAGCGGTCACATCCACTCTCTTAGCCATGGATTTGCCTTCAGGTGTAATCAGGACTTGCTGTCCGGGATAAATCTTGTAAGTGACATCCGGGGTCGAGACTTTTACCTGTCCTTTAATGAGAGTGACATCGTTGTTTCCCTTTTCCGACCTTGCGTAGAACTCGGTCCCAAGGACCTCAGTTGTCATCTTGCCGCAATGTACGATAAAAGGATGGCTTGCATCGTGAGCAACAATGAAGTAAGCCTCTCCGTCGAGCTTTACCTCCCGCTGTTTCCCAACGAATCGGGATGGGAACACGAGTCGGCTGTTTCCGTGAAGTAGCACACGCGTGCCGTCGGAGAGTTTCACCTCATAGTTGTCACCGGTAGGAATGGCAGCGGTCAGGACCACATCAGAAGGGTCACAGTCCATCACATTAAACACCTTTGTCGTTGATGAGGCTTTCGCTTCTATCGGTTGCTTGCTGGATGATCCGATAACCTCGATTTCTTTTAGGTTCCTTACTTCATCGTAGGCTATAGGCGAATCATTGAGGTTTACCTTCTTGTTTCCTTGGAATAAGATGAATGCTAACCCTGCCAGGCATGCCGCCATGGCTACTAATCCCCAGACAATGGCTTTGCTCTTTTTTGTGTGCCGTTTATGGAAGCGCTTCAGTTGGCTTTCAACATCGATGTCTGTATCGTCGATAGCCCCTGCTGATTCTTCTATATCATGACAGAGCGACAGGAGACGCTCGTCTTTGACGTCCGTCTCTGTTGGTCTGACGCTTCCATTCATGATGCCCAGTGCCCGGTCCTCCGTTTCATCGATATCGATGTTTGTATGATTGATATTTGCTGTCTTCATAATCTAAATTGTTTTACGGCATTCAGGAGCAAAAGGGTATGGCATTTATTGTTTATTAAGTTTTTGTTTGTATTCTCTTACGATCTTTAGGGCTCTCATCACATACTTCTTTACCGTATCCGGACTGATGCCCATTTGGTCAGCTACCTCTTTATATTTGCGCCTCTCAACGTAGCAGGCATAAAATATAGTACGTGTCTTCTCATCCATTTGGCTGAAGATAGTGCGGATAGCTTTTGTCCGCTCATCGTTGTGTGCCAGCCAGTCGGTATCCTCTATGCCGCTGGTGATATGCCGGTAAAGGTCAGCATAGTTTTTCTCGTGTCGTTCGTGTTCGAGAAAGTCAAGACATGCATTGCGAACAGTCCGATAAAGCCAGGCACGTACAGTCTCCCCATCAATGTCCTTATAGTGAGCCCACAATGCCTCGAATGCCTCGGTGACAATATCGTGGCATTCTTCCTCATCCCAAACCATCCGATGTGCAAAGATGAAGAGTTCTGCATAATGCTTCCGGAACAATCGGTCAAAATCGGCTTTATCTTCCATAGATGTATGCAAAGTTATGAAATTTTTATTTTCTTGCAAAAAAATATGCATAATTCGTACCCGATTGTTTTTCTCAGCGGTAAAATGAAAGTAAAGAAGCTAAAAGAATATCAACATAAAAGTGATAGAAAGTATCAGAGAATCAATTTAACGTGAAATGCTTATGAGAAAACTTCACCTCGTTATTCTCCTTCTCCTCTTGCTGACGTGTCTACCGCTGGCGGCTAAGGATGGCAGGATAACTATGACTTTCCGAAACGAGCCGTTGTCGTCGGCTTTTACGCGACTGGAGAAAGCCACCGACTACAAGTTCAGTTATGTCTATGACGACATACAAGGCTTCCGCGTGACGGCGACAGTAAAGAACCAGACTATTGATGGGACGATGCAGACCTTGTTGAATGGTCTGCCCTTGTCCTATGTAGTCCGTGGCAATATTGTCAATGTGAGGAGAGTAAGACGAGAGAACCTGGCCCCTAAACCTCGCGACATTTTCGGCATTGTGAAAGACGAGAATGGGGATCCTTTGCCGGGAGCGACTGTCGTCAGCTCTACAGGTAACAATTCCATGGGTGGTAGCGAAGGTGCGACAGCAGTGACGGATGTGAATGGTCATTTCCGCCTTACTGTTTCAGAGGAGATGCCGGCAATCCTTGTCCGTTTCATGGGTTTTAAGGACAAGACGGTGCGTCTCTCTCCAAGAATCAGTTCCTACGAGATATCGTTGGAACCAGACCAACAAACTGTTGACGAGGTTGTTGTCAATGGCGCCTTCACGCGTAAGGCCAATACCTTCACGGGTAGTGTGACCTCGGTCAGTGGTGATCAGCTTCGCACAATCGGCAATCAGAACGTACTTCAGAGCTTGAAGAACCTCGATCCTTCCTTTATGCAGACCGAGAACCTCTCAGCAGGTAGCAACCCAAACTCCATGCCCGACTATCAGATGCGTGGTTCTTCTACCGTCAGCAATGTGCAGGGAGAATATGCGTCCAGTGCCAACCAGCCGCTCTTCATCCTTGATGGCTTTGAAACCGAGCTGACGAAGATTATGGATCTCGATATGAACCAGGTGAAGAGTGTTACTCTTCTGAAAGATGCCACAGCCAAGGCTATCTATGGTTCGAAGGCCGCCAATGGTGTTATTGTCATCGAGACCATTCGTCCGAGCAGTGGTAAACTACGTATCTCTTATACCGGTGAAGTGAACATCGAAGCACCAGACCTCAGTTCCTACCAGCTTGCCAATGCACAGGAAAAGTTAGAGGTAGAGCGCCTGGCCGGTCTTTATACCGACAAGAACGGGAACATTACCAATCAGCTGCGTCTTGATGCTGCTTATTCTTCGCGTCTGGCGGAGATAGTGGCGGGCGTCAATACCGACTGGCTGGCCAAGCCAGTGCGGACCGGAGTAGGACAGAAGCACTCCCTCTATCTTGAGGGTGGTGACCAAGCCATGCAGTACGGCGTGAACCTGATGTACAACAATATCGCAGGTGCCATGAAAGGCTCGGAGCGTAATACTTTCTCCGGTGGTATTACGCTTTCTTACCGTGTGAAGAAACTGGAGTTTCGCAACAAGCTGACCATCGGCTATAATTCTGCCGATGAGTCTCCTTATGGCTCATTCTCACAGTATGCGCTCATGAATCCTTACAGCCGTATCTATGATACCGACGGCTCAATGGTGAAGGTCTACGACTACACGGGTACCTCCGGTTCAGTGTCAGCTTACAACCCGCTTTATAACACCACGTTGAACACGATCAACAATTCTAAATATACGACCATTACCGATAATTTCTATACCGAATGGCAAGTCTTGGAGGGATTGAAGCTCACGGGGCGTTTCGGTCTTGTGCATAAGACGACGACCAGCGATCTCTTCAAGCCGGCCAACCACACCGACTTCATCTCTACGACGGATGTCTTTGCCAAGGGAAGTTACCAGAAAGGCGACGGTACCTATACCGATATCTCAGCAGACCTCGGGGCCAACTTTGGCAAGCAGTGGGGCAAGCACCTCGTGTTTCTCAATGGTCAACTTAGTCTCACATCGAATAAGTATAATACGACCTTGGTGGAGGCCGTCGGCTTTCCAAACGATTTCATGAACGACATCTCCTATGCGGTGCAGTATGCCAAGAATAGCAGTCCCAGTGGAACAGAAGGCTTAAGCCGTACGATAGGCGGCCTGGCCTCACTCAACTATTCTTACGATGAGCGTTATCTCTTCGATGCCAACTACCGTCTGACGGGATCCTCCGAGACATCCAGTGACAATCGCTGGGGGCAGTTCTGGTCAGTCGGAGGTGGCTGGAACGTTCAGAACGAGAAATTCATGAAACCTTTAAGATGGCTCAGTAAGCTGAAGCTCCGTGCCTCTTATGGATATACAGGCTCACAGGGCTTCTCTGTCTACGACTCCCAGGCTACATTCACTTATAACACATCGCGGTCTTATAACGGACGCATAGGCTCCTATGTCACCCGACTGGCCAATGATGACCTCAAATGGCAAGAGAAATATGACCTCAATATCGGTGTTGATGTCAGTGTGCTCAACAACCGCCTCTCTGGCCGTTTCGACTGGTACCGCTCTACAACAGACGGTATGATCACAAGTGTCACTGTTCCTCACACGACAGGTTTCACCACTTATGTGGCCAATCTCGGCAAGGTTGAGAATAAGGGATGGGAGGCTTATCTCAACGGAATGCTGATGAATAAAGGCCGCAATTATATCAACGTTTTTGCTGCCATCGCCCACAACACCAATACCCTGAAGAAGATCTCCAATTCGCTCCGCGCTTGGAATGATGCTCAGGATGCCAACATGCTGAAGAATAAGGTCACGACACCTTCCGTCAAATACTATGAGGGTTGTTCTATGACCGCTATCTGGGCAGTACCGTCACTGGGTATCGATCCGCAGAATGGTAAGGAAATCTATGTGAAGAAAGACGGCACGGTCACTTACGACTACGATATGTCTGACCAGGTCGTCTGCGGTGATACGCAGCCCAAGTACAACGGTACCATTGGTTTCAATGGTGAGTGGAAAGGTTGGGGATTTTCCGTTACGGGATCATACCGTTGGGGTGGCCAGATTTATAATACGACACTCGTCAACAAGGTGGAGAACTGCAATGTGGCCTATAATGTTGACAAGCGCGTGCTGTCCAACCGTTGGCAGAAGCCCGGTGACGTGGCTCTTTATAAAGCCATCACCGACTTCTCGACGACTTATCCTACCAGCCGTTTTGTGCAGGACTATAACCTCTTCACCCTCTCGACGCTGAGCGTCTATTACGATTTCTACAATTGTAAGTTCGTTAAGAACTCGTTTCTGGAGCGCCTGAAGGTGACGGCTTATACTACCGATCTGTTCAACATCTCATCGGTAAAGATCGAGCGGGGTACCGATTATCCTTATGCCCGTACCTTTTCCCTCTCCGTTCAGGTGACGCTGTAAACAATTGAACCCTTTACAAACGAGATAAATATGAATATCAATATAACAAAGAAATTAAGTCGTGTCCTCGGCTTGTCATTTAGCTTTTTTGCTGTAGTGCTGTTGGCAAGTTGCAACGACTACCTCGATGTCAAGCCAAAGTCACAGATTGAGGAGAAGGACCTCTTCAGCCGTGAGAGTGGATATGAGGATCAGCTTGCCGGCGTGTACAGCACAATGTCGGAGACATCGATGTATGGCCTTCAGATGACGGTGGGTATGGCAGAGGTGCTCTCTCAGAACCTCAAGGTCAACGCCAACAGTACCACGTGGCGTTATGTGACCGACTATGATTATACGAACAGCAATGTCGAGTCGGTGCTCTCGTCTGTCTGGACGAACAGCTACAACTGCATCGCCAATCTCAACATCATGCTTCGCAACTTCAAGGATGACTCGCAACTCTCTCAGACCGATTCCATCTTTAAAGGTGAAGCTCTGGGCTTGCGTGCTTACCTCCATCTTGAACTTATGCGTTGGTTTGCTGCTGCACCGGTCATGTCGACAACCTCCAATGGCGTACCTTATGTGACCGAATACAGTACATCGGTCACGGAACAGAAGTCTGTAGGAGAAACGATGACGCTCATCATCAATGACCTGCTTCATGCCCGTGAGCTTCTTAAGGCCCAGCTCCACAAGGCGACGTCGCTGACGAGAGCCATCAAAAATTGCTATTTCAACTATTATGGATGCACCGCAACCTTGGCCCGGGCTTATCTCTGGAATCAGGACAAGGCGAATGCCCTAAAGTATGCTCAGGAGATCGTGGATGTCAATGACGGGAAGACTACCGGTTCATTGGCATTCTCGTGGGTCCACTATTCTGTCTTCACGGGCTCCAATGATGCTTACCGTCAGCCTTCCTTCCCGACGGAGATGATCTTCTATCTCGACATCAACGACTGGGAGAAGAATGGCAATACCTATCTCCATGCTGCCAAGGGTGTTGATGCACTCACCCCGAGCTACGACTATGCTCAGACAGTCTATGAATTGGGAGCAGGTCTTGGTGCCGACTATCGTTTCGCCTATGGCTTTACGCAGGATGGCGAGAACCGTTACCTCAGTCGACTATGGTATGTCGAGGGTCGGCAGACTGGCAACGACATGATTCCGCTCATCCGCATGTCCGAGGCTTATTACATCGCAGCAGAGTGCGTGGAAGATACTGCCCCAGCACGCGCCGTGAAGTATCTCAATCTTGTGCGTTATAACCGTGGGCTCAGCGCTACACCGCTCTCGGAGACGCTCTCTACGAAGGAAGTGGACAACGAAATCTACAAAGAGTACCGCAAGGAGTTCCTCGGCGAAGGTCAGCTCTTCTTCTACTACAAGCGCCGCAACTACAGCACCATCCCCGGAGCGACGAAGCAAGGCTCTCATAGTGTTTATGTCATGCCCATACCGAGCAGTGACCAGGAGTTTGGTGGTTATACCAATTAATAAAGAAGATTAGCCATGAAAATAAAATTATATTTTTTGCTTGCACTTTCGGCAATGTTTCTTTTAGGTGCCTGCTCTGACGATGACTTCCTCTATCGCGACACGGCGCGGGTACGTCTCGTAGGCGATAAGAACTGGACACTGGGTACCGACTCGCTGACGCTCTCTTTCCTGACAATCTCAGCAAATGAGACTAATGTAGACGTCGATGCGCAGATTATGGGCAATGTCTCTGATATGGATCGTACGGTGAACATCATCGTAGATAAGACGCTTACGACGGCTCCCGAGGCGCTTTATTCGGTGCCTTCCGAAGTCACAATCCCTTCCGGTCAGACTAAAGCGACGTTTCAGGTGACGCTGCGCAATGCAGATGAGCTGAAGAGCAAGACGGTGCGGTTGTATATCAAGGTGGCCGCTAACAATGATTTCCAGCCGGGAGTCGATGAGGAGAACCATCTCTTGCTCAAATGGAATAATATTCTCACCAAACCATTGTTCTGGGATGACATTAGCCAGTATTTTGGAGCATACAGCGAGACCAAATATCGTTTCATGCTGCAGACGTTGGCCGCCGAAGGCTATAGTGCCGATGTCCTCAATCCTGACAACGGCACCAACTGGAGCGACTACCATAATCTCGCCATCGTCTTTGCCAATGCCGTTGATGCGTACAATGCTTCTCACACGACACCGCTTACCGACGAGAATGGCGCACTTATCACCTTTTAGTGAATGTAAAATATAAACTATGCCGGATACTATGAAGAAAATATATCGTTTTCTGCCGTTCTTGGCAATCGTCGTCGTTGCGTTGCTTTCGGCTTGTGTGAGCGATGATACCAATTACGACTTGAACATCTTGAAGAACGACAAAGGCACCAACACAGAGATAAAACTGGAGTTTGACACTTTGCGCTATGGCGGCAAGAATCCGCTGTCTTATGCGTCATCCCTTGACCAGGGACAGCACCTCTCCCTCCCGATGAAAGTGACCTATGCTTATCCCGAGCGGCTGAAATATACGTGGCTCGTAGTGCCTTATGCCAATGGTGCCCCCCGAACCCATCAGGTGGGCAACAGTGTCGTCTATGAACAGCCTGATACGATCGGGCACAGTCTCGACCTCGACTATACGGTCAATCTCTCGCCGACCTCTTATCAGTTCTATCTCGTGGCCGAAGACACGGTTACCAATCTGTCTGCGAGTCTTGCGATGGTGGCGAGCTACCAGGGCATCAGCATCAACAAGCAAGGTCAGCGCAGTGGTCTCTATCTCCTCACAGAGACACAGGACGGCAACACAGATCTCGAGATCTACACCTCGAAGCTAATGCTCATCTATGGCGGAGACACGGCTATCTATCATTATTATAGTGGGCTGAAAGGTCAGCCGATGCCCGGTAAGCCACGTTTCATTCGGGGCGCGTCAGATGGCTCTGTGAAGTCTTGGACTTCTAAGGCTGCTTATATGGTAGCAACCGATAAGGGAATGTATCGCTTGAGCACGGCTGGCTTGGAGACGATGGATACGTGGAACGATATGTTCTATTCCACGCCCGGAACATTCAATCCACAGAAGTTCTTCTATACGGGTAACTGTGAGTTCTTGCTCAACGATGGCAAGCTTTACACCCTTTATACTAACAAAGCCAACAGTCGTAAGTTCTCTTCGCCCATTGCCGGCGACTACACGGCTTATCCTTTCCTGATGAAGGAGGCCCGCAACAGCTATTCTACGAAGAAAGGCGTAATCAATGCCGCACAGGTTCTCTTCGACAGTAAGCATCTCCGTTTTATTCCTTATTATTCTCAGGCCACGAGCACGAGTACCTTTAAGGAGACGAAAGACTCTGCCTTCGCTGATGCCAACAAACTGCCGGTGGAGCCTAAGGCTGTGATCAATGGCGATGGCAATCAGACTTATGTTGTGCTGTCTGTCGGCGGAAAACCTTACCTCTACCGTTTCAACTTCTATGATGTTGTCGATGACGGTGACCTTTCAGCCGATGGCAACCGGTCCATCATCGATATGAGTGGTTGTGAGGACTTTGCCAATGCCAAGTATTTCAGCGACTATACCTGTGGTCCAAGCCTCTATTACAGTTCTGGCAAGGACGTCTGGTCTTTCTCACCATTGACGGGTCAGACCAAAGCTAACAAGGTTTATACTTGTGAGCCGGGCGAGGAAGTTACATGCCTCTATTCGTGGGGCTCTGCCGGCGGTGGCTGGCCGACATCGAGCTGCATCCTTTTCATCGCTACCTGGAACGAGTCGACAAAGACGGGCAGGCTCATCCAGTTTGAGATGAACCACAGTACCGGTCTGCCCAATACGATGTTTGGTCCGATGTTCGGAGCGGGCGACACAAACCCGGTCATCACGACGGGCTTCCAGAAGATTGTTGATATGACAGACTTGGATGCGGAATAAAATGATGTAAACTATAAAATAAACACAGCAATATGAGTAAAAGAATCGTAGCACTTATGGCGGGCCTGGTCACGACCTTGTGCCTGTCTGCCCAAAACTCGACTGTCAACTTCAACCTCACGGGGGTGAAGGACGGAGAGAAGGTTGGGCTCGTCCTTATCAATGGCAAGAACGATCCTCCTGAGGCCCTTGCGCCCGTCACGGCTGGCAAGGTCACGGTGAAGGTTGACATTCCGCAGGGCAATGATGGTCGCGCCTATTATGTCAAGGTCGGTGACGGCTTCTCCGGCGACATGATAGTTTTGAAGGCTAATGAGACGGCAACAGCCACGGGTGAGGTCGTGCCGGGACAGTATGTTAAGATAAAAGACTTCAAGCTCGCAGGCAGTCCTACAAACGATGCTTATCAGAAGGTGAAACTTGACAGAGAGTCTTTGAACAAGCTCTATGAGGCTTACCATCAGAATCCGGCTTTGGTGAAGATGGACAGTGCAGCGGCTAAGAAAGACACGGCTGCCATGGCTCGCATAAGGCAGACACCCGACTACAAGAAGTTTGAGGCCGATGAGCATCATTTCTTCGCGCTTGTCGATAGCACGTTCAAGGCCGTACACAAGGCTAATGCCGCTACCTGGTTCGGACCGTTGATGATTCTCACCGATTATAGCTATCTGACCGACGCGCAGAAGCCGGAGTATGAACAGCTCTCCGATGAGGCTAAGAACAGTTTCTATGGCAAGATTGTGCAGAGTCAGGTCGCTCCGCCATCCTTGGTAGGCAAACCTGCTCCTGACTTCACGTTCACCGATTGGAACACAAAGAAGAAGACATCGCTAAAAGCAATCCTCGCCAAGAACAAATATGTGTTGCTCGACTTCTGGGCTTCGTGGTGTCGTCCATGCCGTGCCGAGATTCCCAATGTGAAGGCCAACTATCAGAAGTATCACGCCAAAGGGTTCACGGTCATCAGTATCTCTGCTGATGCCAAAGAGGCTGACTGGCTCAAGGCACTTAAGACAGAGAAGATGCCTTGGCCGCAGGATCGCGACGCCGGCCAGGGCATCCTGGACAAGTATGAGGTTCGTTATTTTCCCACAACTTATCTGCTCGACTCAAAAGGACGTATTGTAGAGAAGGATATTCGTGGCGAAGCGCTCGGTACGAAACTTGCTGAGCTCTTTAAATAGACAATAAATCTCCCATCCGCATTCATTCAGATGGGAGATTGTTCAACCTTATCGCGATGTTATGTCCTCTACGATCTGCTCATCCTCCAAGTGGTTTTCCTTGAGGAGGGCATTCACATCATACCGGTCATAGAGTTGCTTCTTCACGCCGAAGTTGAGCACACGCATCGAGCTCGGACCATAGTAGCGACTGATGCGCTCACCGAAACCACCGTCTAAGCTACCATCCTCAAGGGTGACGACGAGGCGATGACTTTTCTTCAGGTCGTCAAGCAGATCCTTGTCGATGCCGCTAATCCAGCGTGGATTGATGAGTGTAGCTTCGATGCCTTCCTTGGCAAGCAACTGGCAGACGCGCTCTCCTTTTTGGAAGAAGTTGCCAAGGGCGATGATTGCCACGCCGCTGCCACGTTGCGCCACCTTATAATGGTTGATGTCGCTGAAGTCTGTCTCTACGGGCTCTGTACTATGATATACAGGACCCTCCGGCACGCGGATAGCTACGGAATATTTCTCTTGACGGATAGCCCAGTCCTCCATGGCGATGAGCTCCTCGTAGGTTGTCGGAGCGAGGTAGTGAAGGTTCGGGATATGCGAGATCATTGGGATGTCAAAGAAGCAGATATGCGTGAAGTCGTTCATGCCGTAGATCGTTGAGCCCAGGATGTTGAACACGGCGGGGTTGCCGTTGACAGCAAGGTCCTGAGCTAACTGGTCGTAGGTGCGCTGAAAGAAAGTGGCATAGTCGCTGAACACCGGGTGTGCCCCACGCTTGGCCGCACCGGAAGCCAGTGCCACGGCCTCTTCCTCAGCGATGCCTGTGTCAATGAACTGTTTGCCGGCGGCCTCACGGCGCTCCTTGCTGAAACCGAAAGAGCTTGGGGTGCCTGCCGTGATAAGCACGAGCTTCGGGTCTTTCTTCATCTTATCGAAGAGCCAGTCGCCAAGCATGCTGTCGATGCTCTCACCGTTATTGGGTTGTTTTAGACTGCCGTCAGCAATATTGAACGGCATGTGCCAGTGCCATGCCTCCTTGTTCTCTACAGCAGGTTTGTAGCCACACCCTTTCTCGGTGTGGATATGTACGACGACAGGATGGTCGATATCTTTTACTCCTCGGAAAGCATTGATCAGTGTCTCGATGTCGTTACCCTGTTCTACATAACGGTAGTCGAAGCCCATGGCGCGGAAGAAGTTGCATTCCGCCTTACCCTGTGTCTCACGCAGCAGCTGGAGGTTGCGATAAAGACCGCCGTGGTTCTCTGCGATGCTCATCTCGTTGTCGTTGACGACGATGATGATGTTTGTCCCTATCTCTGCTGCCGTGTCGAAGCCTTCGAAAGCCTCGCCACCGGAGAGCGAGCCATCGCCGATGACCGCGATGACATTCTCCTTGCCACCTTGCAGGTCACGGCCTTTCTGCAAGCCCGTTGCCAAAGCGATGGATGTGGAGGTATGGCCAATCTCAAAGTTGTCATACTCAGCATTCTCGCGCGGAGAGGAATAGCCGGAGATAGCGTTCATGTCCTCTACGTGGAGGAAGCCGTCGGCACGGCCTGTGAGCATCTTGTGAGGATAGCTCTGATGGCTGACGTCGAAGACGATCTTGTCGTCGGGTGCGTTGAAGACATAATGAAGCGCGATGGTCCCCTCAACGAAACCGAGGTTCGGGCCGACGTGACCGCCGTGATTGCTCACGCGGTTGAGGATGCCCTCGCGGATCTCGCCAGCGAGAGCTTGCAATTGTTCGATGTTGAGACCCTTGATGTCTTTGGGACTGTGAATATTCTCTAAATACATATCTTGATATGATTACTATTGCT
Organism: Prevotella sp. UBA2725; assembly: GCA_002353825.1. Lineage (GTDB taxonomy): Bacteria > Bacteroidota > Bacteroidia > Bacteroidales > Bacteroidaceae > Prevotella. Next base: position 159,794 of record DEKJ01000021.1, read on the forward strand.
GTGCTATTTTAATTCAGGTTCTCCTGATTTCCGGATTGATTTGTGGAAACAACCTATCATAAGACAAATGGTGATAATGGCGGAACCGAAGGGTGGACTAGGACTGCCCGCACCTCTTCGAGGTGCTGGCGGTACCTTGACTCAGCCGGCTACTCCTGCATTGTGATGCTACTTTAACTTCTTGTATTCTTCGTCGCTTACGGGCTCGAGCCACTCGTTGCTTGTGTTCTCACCCGTCACTTCGATGGCGAGATGGGAGAACCAACTGTCGGCAGCGGCGCCATGCCAGTGCTTTACCTCTGCGGGGATGTTGACCACGTCGCCGGGGAGCAGTTTGCGTGCCGGTTTGCCCCATTCCTGGTACCAGCCCTCACCACCTACGCAGATGAGCATCTGGCCGCCACCTTTCGTGGCGTGGTGTACATGCCAGTTGTTGCGGCAGCCGGGCTCGAAGGTCACATTATGGATAGGTACCTGCTCCGTAGATACGGGGGCGATATAGCTCTGTCCGATGAAATATTTGGCATAAGCATCGTTCGTCTTGCCGATGGGGAACATCAGCGTCTGCTGATAAGCCTCCTTGCTCATCGGCGTGGCTTTCGTATCACCGTTCCACACCTCTTTGGCGAGGTTGAAGGCGCCCCAGGCTTTCGGCCAGCCCACATAGAAAGCGATGTGGGTGAGCAACTCGGCAATCTCCGTCTTCGTCACGCCGTTCTGCTTGGCTGTAGCGAGATGGTATTTCAGCGAGTTGTCAGTGATGCCCATGCTCACGAGCGCTGTCATGGTGAGCATGCTGCGGTCGTGCAGGCTCAGCTTGTCGTTGCGGTTCCACACCTCTCCGAAGAGAACGTCATCATTCAGGTGGGCGAACTCGGGAGCAAAGTCACCGAGCGCGGTCCGGCCGGCCGTCTGTTTCACTTCAATCTTCTTCATATTCGATTTGTCTGTTAATGTCTGCGTATTGTTATTCTTTTGATTTGACTTGCTGTTGTTTTGAGCAAGTAGGAGCATAGGGAGGAAGCCCAGGAGCAGTAGGAAAACTTTTCTCATATGTCATTGTCTTTTGCAGTTGTTGTCTGTCTATATCCTTAATTATCTATGTGCAAAGTTAGGAAACATTCTTGATACACGGCTTACCTTATTTGTATCTTCTTTGACCATTATTGCGGAAACGACAGATTTTCATCGCGTCACATATGCGACGGAAACGCGTCACATATGCGACGGAAACGCGTCACATATGTGGCGGAAACGCGTCACATATGCGGCGTGATGATAAGATCGTTGAGAGACACTGTATAGACGTAAATATAAGCTATAATATTTGTTGGTTTCCGGTAAAAGTAATATCTTTGCTAAATAAATGGTTCTTCAGCTTTTTGGGTTGATAAGTGCCTCGGAGAGGCACACTCTTTCTAACCCCAGGCAAGGAGCGCAGCGACGTAGCCTGGGGTTGCGGAATAGGAGCTGATTCACTGATTTCCAGCCTCGGAGAGGCTGGCTGCGCCTTGGCGCGCTATGTTTCGTATGAGAAATCTATTAAAGACATAGCGCACTACGTGCAACCTGCCTCTCCGAGGCAGAAGATCAATTATCGCAACTCTTTTCTAACACACCCCAGGCTGCGTCGCTACGCTTCTTGCCTGGGGTTATGTAGAGTCAGCCTCTCCGAGGCTGTATCACGCTATCAATCCGAAAACCGGAAGAACCAAATAAATCTGTGTCTGACACAAAAATGTGAATCAGAAACGTTATATTAATGTAAATAATATTAAAGCGTCGCTTGTGCAATGATACCACTGACGATCGTTATTTTTGAGGATGATCCTTACTATTACAGGCTCCTCCGCCACATGCTCCAGACCATCGACCCCAGTTATGAGGTCGTAGGCCTGTTATCGTCGGTGGAGGAGGGACGTGCCTTTTTCTCCTATCATCAGGACATCGATCTTATCATTGCAGACGTTAAGTTGCGGGATGGGTTGGTCTTCGATGCGCTCAGTTATGCGCCCGACGACATCCCAATCATTTTTATCACTTCCCATGAGGAGTATGCTTTTCAGGCTTTCGAGTACAACAGCTTATGCTATCTTCTCAAACCCGTGAAGGAACATCAGCTTGCTATGGCTATCCGGAAGTCGATGCGACTTCGGAAGCCTGCTTCCGATACTGAGTTCGGCTTAGGCAACCCTGCTACGGGTGACAATCTCAGTTTCTGGGTGCGATCAGCCACCGGCGCCAAGCGTATTCCTGCCTCGATGGTACGCTATATCTCTTCGGAAGACAAAACAACCTATCTGCGTCTGATGGATGGCTCAACCTATCCTTTAGACAAGACTTTGGAGGAAGTGGCTTCGGGACTTCGCTCCGATGCTTTCATGCGTGTCAACCGCAAGTATATTCTTCCGCGAAATCAAGTCAAGGGTTTTGACAATCTGCCCAATGGCAGAATCCGCATTCTGCTCTATGGTGATGATTGCCCCGAGATCATTGTCAGCCGCACACAACGTAGGGAAGTGTGCAAATGGCTCGGCAAATAACGACGGTTCATCCGTTGAAAACGACAGTTCGGTAATTTGTAAAGCCGTTTTTAGTCTTTTTCTTTGCTATCTGACTATTTTTGCAATGTCAATTAAGGGGTGGCGGCCCTGTTGTCGCCCACCCTCGGATGGCAAATTCAACAATAGGACGGCCACAAGGACCGCCCCTACGGTGGGTGCAACCGCTTTGCAGATAGGAAAGATTAAGGTAAAAAAGATATAATGAAAGAGAAAAAGACAGCTAATGCTCCAGAGTCTTTCAAGGAGATTTTTGAAGCTCATTACACATGGATTGAAGGATTTAACCGCAACGTGCGTCGTTATTACGACCGCCTTGCCATGATTGATCCGAAGACAAACCGTCAGTGGACCTACAAGGAGCTTGACAATGAGGTCAACCGCCTTGCTAACGCTCTGGTGAAGGACGGTTTCGGCAAGGGCGATGTCATCATGGTGATGACGCAGAACTGCCCTGAGTTTGCTTTCGCCTATGTTGCTCCGCAGAAGATCCGTGGCGTCATGTCGCCGGTAAGCTTCCGTCTGAGCCCGGGTGAGTTGGCGCAGAACCTTGAGGATTCTAAGCCGAAGGTTATCCTCTTCGATGAGAAGCGTAAGGAAACCGTGCTGCAGGCTGTGAAAATTGCTGGTCTGAAACCTCGCCGTCTCATCGTCAGCGACGGTGTGACCGATGGCGACGTTATCTCTTACCATGATTATGTGGAGGAAGCATCTAACCGCGAGCCCGAATGCGAGGGCACAAAGAATATCTATGATGAGACCACGCGTCTCTATACATCTGGTACGACAGGTCGTCCTAAGGGTGTGCCATTGACATCTGTCAATGAGGTGCTCTCAGCCCATGACATCATGATCCACTTCCCGATGAGTTTCAAGGATGTGACGATGAACACCACACCGTGGTTCCATCGTGGCGGTGTCCACTGCGGTGGTCCTTGCCCGACGTTCTATGCCGGTGCCACGCTCGTGGTGATGGGTAAGTTTGATGCCGATACGACGCTGCGCTATGTCTCCCGTTATCATATCACCTTCGTTATCGGTGTGCCTACAGTGCTTGAGGAGCTGTCCGATGCTCAGGAGAAGAACGACTATGATCTGTCTTCACTGTCGGGTATCATCACCATGGGCTCTCCGCTTGAGCGTTCTGCTTGCCTGCGCTATCAGCGCTTGCTCACCCCGAACATCTATAACGGCTATGGCACGACCGAGACTCTGTGGAACACGTTCCTCCGTCCTTTCGATCTGCCTGAGTATGCCGGTACAGCTGGTGCTTCGATGGTCGACGACGACGTGCGTGTCGTGAAAGTTTATGAAGACCATAAAGCTGAGCCTGACGAGGTTGTGGCTATGGACAATCAGGAGACCGGTGAGGTTATCATCTCTTCGCCTGCTAAGTCACCGTATAAATATTTCAATAACGAAGAGGAGACACGTAACAAGTATTATAAGGGCTTCATCTACACGGGCGATCTCGCTACATGGGATAAGCACCAGTATATCACGATCCTTGGCCGTAAGGATGACATGATCATCTCTTCGGGTGAGAATATCTATCCGACGGAGATTGAGGAGGTGCTCAATAAGCATCCTATGGTGGCCGACAGCATCGTGACCTATGTGCCTGACAAGATTCGTGGTCAGGTCGTTACAGCTTATGTCGTGCGTAAGGACAAGAACCTCACACCGGAGGATCTCGATGCCTTCTGCAAAGAGTCGCCGGATATTGCCAACTTCAAGCGTCCGCGGTTCTATCGTTTCATTGAGCAGATTCCGCGTAACGCAACGGGTAAGAAACTCCACGTACGCATCAAGGAGATTGCCAAGGACGATCTTATCAACGGACTGCTGTACAGAGTATAAAACCTACAGAAGGCCTATTCTTTGGCCTTCTGATTCAAATCCCTAATATTAATGTCTGACAAGGAGTGGTACGAAAAAGGCAACTCCTACCGTAGCCAACAGGATTGGAAGCACGCTTTGGAATGTTATATCCAGGCGGAGCGTCTCAATCCTGGTGGACCGGCACGCTATGCCCGTCAAATGACAGAGAATATCGTCGCGTTCTACTGCAAGGATTACTATAATCCGTAATAGAATGACGGCCCAACTCCTTGACGGCCCCACCCCCGCCCCTCCCCCATCCAGGGGAGGGGAAGATATGCTTCAAGCGGTGATGCTGAAGTTTTCGTTTGAATTATTAGAGTTTTAGCTCTAGAGTTTCAAGGACTGTGCATAGTAATTAACCCCTCCCCTGGATGGGGGAGGGGCGGGGGTGGGGCCGGCAGGGTCGTTTAATTTTATAAATATGAAAACCAAGATGTTAGGAGCCATCGTCATCAATGAGGATCGCTGCAAAGGATGCTCGGAGTGTGTCGTGGCCTGCCCGGTGGGTGCCATAGAACTCACTGGACTTAAAATAAATGCAAGCGGATACCCTTACGCACAGCCAAGTGCTAAGGCTGACTGCTGCACAGGATGCACAGCGTGTGCTGTCGTCTGCCCTGACGGCTGTATCACGGTGTATCGTAAGAAAGTAACAGTTGATGAATCTGAGAATAAAGGAAAGGAGGCAAAAGCATGAGTGAGCAGGAAGTGATGCTGATGAAAGGCAATGAGGCTTTGGCCCATGCTGCTATCCGCTGCGGTGCGGATGCTTTCTTCGGTTATCCTATCACGCCGCAGACAGAGGTCATCGAGACTCTTGAGGCGCTCAAGCCGTGGGAGACGACAGGTATGGCTGTCGTCCAGGCTGAGAGCGAGGTCGCTGCCATCAATATGCTCTATGGCGGTGGCGGTTCCGGTAAGCGCGTGTTCACCACGAGCTCCTCACCGGGTGTAGCACTTATGCAGGAAGGCATCAGCTACATGGCAGGTGCAGAGATCCCCGGTGTCATCGTCAACGTGCAGCGTGGTGGCCCTGGTCTGGGTACCATCCAGCCTTCACAGGGTGACTATTTCCAGGCAACGCGCGGCGGTGGCAACGGCGATTATAATGTCATCGTCCTTGCGCCGGCCAGTGTACAGGAGATGGCCGACTTCATGGATCTCGCCTTCGAGTTGGCTTTCCGTTACCGCAATCCCGTCATGATCCTTTCCGATGGTGTCATCGGACAGATGATGGAGAAGGTCGTGCTGCCACCGAAGAAGCCCCGTCTCACGGATGAGGAGGTCATGAAGCGTTATCCCTGGGCTTCCTTCGGCAGGGTAGGAGGGCGCAAGCCTAACATCATCACTTCGCTGGAACTGAAGCCGGAGGTCATGGAGCAGCGCAATATCCAGATGCAGAAGAAATACCAGCAGTGCAAGGAGAAGGAAGTACGCTTTGAGACCCTCTTCATGGATGATGCTGACTATGCTGTCGTCGCTTTCGGCAGTGTGGCGCGTATCGCTGAGAAGGCTGTGGAGCTTGCCCGTGAGGAAGGTATGAAGGTAGGACTCTTCCGTCCTATAACCCTTTGGCCTTTCCCGGAGAAGCAGATTGCGGCCCTCGCTGATCATTGCAAGGGTATCCTTGTGGCAGAGATGAATGCCGGTCAAATGATTGAGGATGTACGCTTGGCTGTAAATGGCCGTATCCCCGTGCGCCACTATGGTCGTTTCGGTGGCATCGTTCCTGATCCAAGTGAGATAAAAGAAGAACTGATTAAATTGGCTAATCATGCAGAATGACGTTATAGCACCGGAGAACTTGGTCTATGCCAAGCCTAAGCTCATGAACGACACGCCGATGCACTATTGTGCCGGCTGTTCTCACGGTGTGGTCCACAAACTTGTGGCAGAGGTGATTGAAGAAATGGGTATGGTGGATAAAGCCGTTGGCGTGAGCCCTGTAGGCTGTGCTGTGTTCGCTTATCGTTATCTTGATATCGACTGGCAGGAAGCTGCCCATGGCCGTGCACCAGCCGTGGCAACGGGTATCAAGCGTTGCTGGCCCGACCGTCTCGTCTTTACCTATCAGGGTGATGGCGACCTGGCTGCTATCGGTACGGCGGAGACCCTCCACATGCTCAACCGTGGTGAGAATATCCCTATCATCTTTATCAATAATGCCATCTATGGTATGACGGGTGGTCAGATGGCACCTACGACACTTATCGGTCAGAAGACGACGACTTGCCCTTACGGCCGTGATCCGAAACTCAATGGCTATCCATTGAAGATCACAGAGATGGCAGCCATGCTCGAGGGCACTTGCTATGTAAGTCGCCAGAGTGTGGAGAATGTCGCTTCTATTCATAAGGCGAAGAAGGCTATCCGTAAAGCATTCCAGTCGGCTATGGACGGAAAAGGCTCGTCGCTTGTGGAGATTGTATCGACATGCTCCAGTGGTTGGAAACTGTCACCGGTCAAAGCCAACGAATGGCTTGAAGAGCACATGCTGGAGTTCTACAAGAAAGGTGACTTGAAGGATACAACTGGTTATTAAACTCTAATACTTATTGAAAATGAAGAAAGAAATTATAATCAGTGGCTTTGGTGGCCAGGGTGTGCTCTCTATGGGTAAGATCCTTGCCTACAGTGGGCTTGTTGCCGGCAAAGAGGTAACATGGATGCCCGCTTATGGACCGGAGCAGCGCGGTGGTACGGCCAATGTGACGGTCATCGTCAGTGATGAGCGTATCTCCTCGCCGGTCCTCTCATCTTATGATATAGCAATTGTCCTCAACCAGCCTTCGCTTGATAAGTTCTTGCCGAAGGTGAAGCCCGGCGGCATGCTTATCTACGATGGCAATGGCATCATCAATCCGCCGACACGCAGTGACATCACGATCTATCGGATGGACGCCATGGAGAAGGCAGCTGAGATGCATAATAACAAGGTGTTCAACATGATTGTCCTCGGTGGACTGCTTAAGGTCGTACCTTTCCTTCCTGATGATGCCCTGGAGCGTGCGCTCTACAAGACTCTTCCTGAACGTCACCACAATCTTATTCCTCTCAACATGAAGGCTGTGGAGGAAGGAAAGAAAATCATCAAGAAGTGCGTATAAAGGAGGCAGGCTATGGAAGCAAATGAGCAGATAGGATACCATCATACCATGTCCATCCAGTTGCGCTGGATGGACGCGGATGCTTTCGGTCATGTCAACAACACGATGTACTTCCAATATTATGACACGGCGAAGATGGATTATTTCCGCAAGGTGTGCCATGAGATTGTGGATAAGTACGCCATCGTCACCGTGCACCTTGATGCAGACTTCATGCATCAGGTCTATACGAAGGATGATGAGGTCATCGTGAAGTCGGCCATCACCCATATCGGGCACACCAGTTTCACCTTCCGTCAGGAGCTTGTAGGCAAAGACGGAGAGGTGAAATGTATCGGTGAGACAATCATGGTGCTCTTTGATACGGATAAAGAGCAGACCGTGCCCTTCACACCGGAGTGGAGGGCGAAGATAGAGAGCTTCGAAGGAAGGAGGCTCTCTTGAGGTCGACGCCGTAAACGGCGCCGCACAGGACTCGATAGGGGATAGTCGCTGGGGTTAACCACACTGGAAGAACTTCTTGACGAGGATAGCGATCTCGCGCCGGTCGTCAGCGATATCGTGGCGGAGTGTACGGTCTTTATACGACCGGAGTTCTTGCACGATGCCGTCGATCATGGCCGGTGCGAAGATGTGCTGCTCTTCGTAGACAGCGCGTTGCTCCAACAGACAGTCGGCTGAGGCTGCACAGGAGTCGGGAAGTTGGCGCAACTCGGCGAGCCGTGCGGCGTGAGCCGTGTCGTTGATGTCGCCATCAACGAAGGTACTGGCGGCTACATCCAATGCATTCTTCATCTCGAAGCCATGACGGCAGGCCACGCAGAGGGCGGCGATATACTGATAGACATCTGCTGATCCGTCGCCCGAGCGTATCTCGAAAGTCTGCTTCACGCTGCCACGCTCCTCATAGGGCACTTCCTCCTCTAATGGATTGGCGATATGTCCCATGTCAACACCGGAAGTCCATCCGAGCGGCACGCGCACGAGGGCTGAACGGTTGCTCATACCCCAGCAGATATTCGTGGGAGCTTCCTGGTGCGGCACGAGGCGGAAATAGCTTGTCGGAATCTTATTGCCGAAGGCTGTGAGGCTCGGTGCAAGGGCCATCAATCCGGCAATGGCGCGACGGGCGTTGTCGTTGAGTTTGCCGTGGCTGAGGAGCATGTTCTTGCCGTCTTTCATGAGACGCATGTGGATGTGCAGTCCGGAGCCCGCCTTACCTGTTGTTATCTTAGGTGCAAAAGTTACGTTGAGGCCTTCCTGCCAGGCAAGGTTGCGGATCACCCATTTGGCGATCAACAACTCATCAGCAGCGCGAAGAGCCGGCACGGGCAGAAACTCTATCTCGTTTTGTTCATAGAGCAGTCCGTTGAGTTCAAAGTTACCCACTTCTGAGTGTCCATATTTGATATGTCCACCCGTGCGGGCGATATAATCCATACATTTCTGCCGGAAAGCACCCGACTTGGCATAAGGCGCGCTCTCGTGATAGCCATGCTGGTCGCGTGCTTTATAGGCATCTTCAGCAGGTCGGATGACGTAGTATTCCAATTCGCCCATGGCTTCAAAGTCCATGCCTGTGGTGGCACGGAATGACTCTACTGCTTTGCGGAGCGTGTGGTCGGGAGCCGACTCCAAGGGTTGTCCGTTGCGGTTGAAGAAGGAGCAGAGCATGCAGAGCGTCGGCACTTCTGCGAAGGGATCGAGAAAAGCCGAGGCATAGCGCGGCAGCACATAGAGATCACTGCTTGCTGCCTCGATGAAAGAGAAGAGGCTTGAGCCGTCGACTCGTTCGCCACAGGTGAGGATCGTGCGGAGATAGTCGAGGTCGGAGAGTACAAAGTTGAGAGTCTTCACCTTTCCGTCGCCACCGGGATACATAAAGTTGACACGCCTTATCCCATTCTTACGGACAAAGCGGATGATGTCGTCACGGGTGATGTCCTCTGGTGCCATCTGCAACTGGTCGATGACAGCATTGGCGTTCATAATCAATTGGTTGTCATTCATAATAGGTAGTTTTTATTTCTTGATACTTACAGTTGCAAAGATAGGAAGTTTTTAGGAATAAATCGGTTTTTCATAGTTAATTACTTTAAACACAATAGGGCGGCCCTGGTGGCCGCCCTATTGTGAAGATAATTGATTACAGGTCGAGGTCGAGACCTACGCCGAAGACGTTGTTGTGGCGTGTGAAGTCTGCGGTGTAAGGCACTTTCGTACCATTGAGATCCACGTCCTTTGAGGTGTTCATCGTCTCGTAGAAACTGTGGAAGTAGCCTACGTTGACGCGGCTTCTTGCGCTGGTCTTGATGGCAAAACCACAACCGACACCGTCAGAAGAAACCACGAACGACTTGTCGTCCATATAGTCTTTTGTCAGGCCGTAGCTTGTGCGCTGATAGCCGGCAGAAACGGTGAGCCATTTCGCGGGATCGTACTCCACTGCGCAGCTGTACTCTATGGTACCGCGCTTGAGGTTTTTCTGTCGATCGTTGTATTGTTTTGCTTGTTTGTCGTAATAATAATGGAAACCGGCATTGAGGCGAACCTGATCGATCGGCGTGTAAGCCACACCTACAGACAGAATAGCGGGAAGGTCGCCAGCAATCTTTTTGCCGTCCTGATACTCGCCCGTAGCCGTGTTGATGCCCTCATCGAACTTCTGCTTCAGCATGGATGTCGTGGCTGAAACTTGTGAGGAGGTCAGCGTGGCATTGGTCACGGTCTGAGCCATCCCAGCGCTCAGTCCTGCCTTCTGTAAGTTGCTGATAAGCGCAGACGAGAGGTTGCTGCCGAGGTTACCGATAGACGGGAACTGGTTGACGGCGGAGTTCTTCAGGCGCATGCGGGTCTTGAACTCATATTTTGCAGCGAAGTTCCATCTGCCCAGACGGTAGTCGACGCCGATGATAGGTGTCACGCCGAAGCCCGACTGGTCGCAGTTGAGCTCGATGTCAGCAGAGTTCGTCTTTGAAGCGTCGAGAACCGTGTACAGAGGTACGTTGCCTACCTTAATATTACGAACGTAGCCATAATAGTTGGATGAGGCGTAGACACCACGTGCCCCGGCAAAGACGCCAAGGTCGCCGGTGAGTTTATAGGCAACGCCGAGCGAGAGACCATAATAATACTGACGACCGCGCATGTAGCTTGTAGCCGAGTAGGAACCCTTGGAGCCAAAGTAGTTGTCGCTGGAGAATCCCTTGGTACCGAGTTGCTGTACCAATGCAGGTACGCCTGCGCTGAGAAGTTGCTGACCGAGGGCGTTGTCGATGGTCGTGGCAAGTCCCGATGCAGCCATTGCTGTCTCAGATACAATCTTCTCGAAGGAGCCTAAGCCATCATCGAAGGTACATTTGCCACCACCACCGGAGACACCGGCATTGACCTGGAAAGAGAACTTACCGCGGTTGTATGCCATTTGGAAGGTGGGAAAGAAAGGGGCGAGAGCTTTACCCTTGAACTCGCGGCTCGTGGTCGGATTAGCCGTGTTGTTGGCGTAGAGCGCATAGGAGTTGTCGATGTAGCGGCGCTGCGTGATGAGTTGCCAGCCCATGGAATAATGGAAACCGGGAGCCAGGAAGACGATGCCTGCGGGGTTGAAATAAACACCGTCCGTAGCGATAACAGCATCGCGGGAGAGCGTGCGGTCAAAAGCTACGCTCATGTTAGTGTTGGTATTGATGCCTCCGGCGAATACTCCTTGTGCCATGAGGGCGGCAAGCGCTGCGCCTGCCCATCTCTTCTTTGTCATATCTAAAAAAGTCTTTATTAAAATTGGCGGCAAAATTACATATATTGTTCTATACTTCCTATTAAGTGTTCATTAATTATACAATCATTTATGTTTTTGTTGATTTAGGTCAAGTCTCTTGCGTTGGCCGGTTAATATTCATACAATATAATAAGCACATTTCACGTTGTAAGATTGTATGGAATGGACAGACAGAATAAGGCGGATAAAGCTCATCCTTGTGTTGGCGGCTATAGTTATAGCCGTCGGTTCATTGTTTGTCTCCAAACAGCTGACCGATACCTTGAAGCAAGAGGAGCGTAACCGCATGGAGGTGTGGGCTGAGGCCATGAAGTCGCTCAACAAGGCAGATGAGAATACCGACTTGAGCCTGGTGCTGAAAGTCATCAACGAGAACGATTATATCCCTGTGGTGTTGATGGATCAAAGTGGTAATGTCACCGACTTTCGCAACGTATCGTTGCATGCCGACAACCGCACCGACAGTCTTCGTGAGGCGCATCAGATAGGGTTGCGCTGTAAGGCGGAGGGCCATGTCATTCGCATTGTGCTGGACAAGGCTAATTATATTAATGTGTGCTACGACGAGTCGCTTATCCTCAAACGTCTCACGCTCTTCCCGATCATTCAACTTGGTGTAGTGCTGATCTTCGTGTTGTTGGCAGTCTTTGCATTACTGGCATCAAAGCGTGCGGAGCAGAATCGTGTGTGGGCAGGATTGTCAAAAGAGACAGCTCATCAGCTCGGTACGCCAATCAGCAGTCTTATGGCCTGGGTGGAAGTGTTGCGGGAGGAATATCCGCAGGACGATTTGATTCCCGAGCTTGACAAGGATGTGCAGCGGTTGCAGCTTATCAGTGACCGATTCTCGAAGATTGGGTCGCCGCCTGAGTTGAAACCGACGAACCTCTCCGATGTCCTCTCTCATGTCGTTGATTATATAGACCGGCGCACAAGCCACAGTGTCATTATCACCTGCGAGTTGCCCGATCATGAAGTTATTGTCAACATTAATGCCGCACTCTTTGAATGGGTCATTGAGAATCTATGCAAGAACGCGGTGGATGCCATGAATGGCGGACCGGGAAAAATTACGATAGTCGTTATGGACAATACGGATAATGTCGCTATGGAGGTGACCGATACGGGAAAAGGTATCAGTAAGAAGAACTTGAAAACCGTGTTCAAGCCGGGCTTCACCACGAAGAAGCGCGGGTGGGGACTGGGTCTTAGTCTTGCCAAGCGCATCGTAGAGCAGTATCACAATGGCCGCATCTACGTCAAAAACTCAGTTGTAGGACAAGGCACTACGTTCAGGATAGAATTGCGGAAGTGAAAGAAGTTAGGCTATGAAACATCCCAGCCAAAGACGCTATTGATAGTTTTTGCGATAACTTGATCCAGATAAGGCTGGCGAATGGCTCTGCCATAAGAGAAATTAATTTCATCCATAGAAAAGTACATCAGAAACTGGGTAACGAAATAGGATTGTTTTCCTAACGGTTTGGTTACCATCTCGTCAGTTAGTTTTATCGTGTATTTAGGATGGATGTTCTTTGAAGAGATTAATAAAATATATACCATCCCGTTTTCGTCTTCCTGTAACTCTTGTGTAGAGACGACGACGCCAGGATGATGTAAAGTTGTATCTTTATCGGGGAAGTAGAAATCAACATCAACAATTTCACCTTTTCGAACTTTTTCTATAGCCATGGTTCTATCTGTTTAATAATTCTGCCTTTGCCTTTTTCAACAAATTCTTGTGTCTTTGTATCATCAGGAAGGTCCACCGCAGGCTTTTTCTCAAAATAGGTTGCCCAATCTCCATCAGAGATGGAATCCGACGGATTCTGCTTGTGAACTACATGCTTGTCATGGCTCAACGTCTTTGATGGCATTACTCCTAAGGCTATTCTTTTGAGAGCGGATATTGCCTCTTTTAGCTTGTCTTCGTCTTTAGAGATGATTGCAAGCTCTTGAAAAAGCTGTTGATTAAGTTGTAATGTTGTCATGGCTTTTCTCCTATTTTTCGCAAAGATAATAACTTTTCTGTTATGCTGCAAGAAAATTCATAATTTATTTTTCCTCAAAACCTTGCTGCAATTCAGAAAAAAGCAGTAACTTTGCAGCCTAAAGTGTGAAAAGGTCCATAGAAGGGTCCATGTTAGAGCAATTTAAGATAGACTTGAAAGGCTTGGATGAAGGGAAAACATCCCTCCACCTTACCTTGGATGACAGCTTCTTTGAGGCTGTCAATGCGCCTGTCGTGCATAGCGGCAGGCTTAACTGCGAGGTCACAGTAGACCGCAACGACGACGTCTTCGACCTCGATTTCCACACTGAGGGTACTGTCACGATACCCTGTGACCGTTGCTTGGATGATATGGAGCAACCTATCGTCAGCGACTATCACCTCGTGGCAAAGTTCGGAGAAGACTACTCAGAGGACGATGATCTCATCACGGTGCCGGAGAACGAAGGAATACTCGACACCTCGTGGTTCATCTATCAGTTTATAGAGCTCGCTATCCCGCTCAGGCATGTGCATGAACCTGGAAAATGCAATCCTGCCATGATGAAGCTCCTCGAAGAGCATTCAGCCGCCCGAAGCGGTGATGGTGATGACGAGAAACCTGTGGACTCCCGATGGGCAGCACTCTCAAAATTAAAAAACAATAATTAAAAAGTAATACTCAAAATGGCACATCCAAAAAGAAGACAGTCAAAGACTCGTACACTTAAGCGTAGAACTCATGATAAGGCAGTAGCTCCCACACTGGCAGTATGCCCTAACTGTGGTGCTTACTATGTATATCATACCGTATGCCCGACTTGTGGCTACTATCGCGGTAAGGTTGCTATCGTAAAAGAGGCTGCTGAGTAATGGCTAAGGTCAACGCAGTGATCACAGGCGTTGGTGGATACGTGCCCGACTATATCCTCACCAATGATGAGTTGTCGCGCATGGTAGACACCAGCGACGAATGGATCCGTACGCGTGTAGGTATCCGTGAGCGCCGTATCCTCACTGAGGAGGGCTTAGGTGCCAGCTATATGGCACGTAAAGCCTGCAAGCAGTTGCTCAAGAAGACCGGTGCTGACCCCGATTCTATCGAGGCGCTCATCGTCTCCACGACAACGCCCGACTATCCTTTCCCGTCAACGGCAAGTATCGTTGTGGGTAAGCTCGGACTGAAGAATGCCTTTGCATTCGATATGTCTTGCGCCTGCTGCGGTTTTATTTACGCCCTCGACATGGCATCGTCGATGATCCAGTCGGGTCGTTATAAGAAAGTCATCGTATGCTCGGCTGAGAAGATGTCGTCCATCGTTGACTGGACAGACCGCCAGACTTGCGTGCTCTTCGGCGATGGTGCCGGTGCCGTACTTTTGGAGGCTACCGAGGAGGAAGGTGTGGGCTTCCAAGACTCGCTGCTCCTCACCGACGGTAAAGGTCTGCCGTTCCTGCACATGAAAGCAGGCGGCTCTGTTTGTCCTCCTTCCCATTTCACGGTAGACAACCGTCTGCACTATGTGTATCAGGAAGGTCGCACGGTGTTCCGTCATGCCGTCACTTATATGAGTGATGATGTGGCAACGGTGATGAAGCGCAACGGACTGGATAACACGAACCTCGACTGGATCGTTCCTCACGAGGCTAACCTTCGTATCATTGATGCAGTGGCAAAGCGTGCAGAGCTCCCGCTCGACAAGGTTGTCATCAACATCGATCACTATGGCAACACTTCATCGGCTACCATTCCTTTGGCTTTGTGGGACAACGAGGCCAACTTCAAGAAGGGTGACAATATGATATTTACCGCCTTCGGTGCTGGTTTCGTTCATGGCGCTATCTATTATAAGTGGGGCTATGACGGCGGCAAGGTAGGTCAAGGCGAATAAGAAATAAGTATTTGAGGCTCGGTAGAGCTTCTGAAGATACAGAAGTTCAGAGGTCCGGAAGTTCAGTCATTATTCTATTGCTGAATAAGCATAACATTTGACTGTCCTTCCGGACTTTTGTCTTCTAAGCTTCTTAAGTCTCTATGAAGCTTCTCATTAAACATTTTCTATCATGACACATAAAGCCGGTTTCGTGAATATTGTCGGCAATCCCAATGTCGGTAAGTCGACGCTGATGAATCAACTCGTCGGCGAAAAGATCAGTATTGCCACTTTCAAGGCACAGACCACACGTCACCGCATCATGGGTATCGTCAATACGGACGATTGTCAGATTGTCTTCTCCGATACTCCGGGCGTGCTCAAGCCAAACTATAAGATGCAGGAGTACATGCTCCAGTTCTCAGAGTCGGCACTCGCCGATGCTGACATTCTCCTCTATGTCACCGATGTGGTGGAGAACCCGGAGAAGAACATGGACTTCCTCGAGAAGGTGGCGCAGATGAAAATCCCTGTGCTCGTACTTATCAACAAGATTGATGAGTTGAAGGGTGAGAACTCTACGGAGCGCCTCGGAGAGATCGTAGAGAAGTGGCACAAACTTCTTCCAAATGCAGAGATCCTCCCTATCTCGGCGGCCAATAAGTTCGGCATCGACATGCTTATGAAGCGTATCAAGGAATTGCTCCCTGAGAGTCCGGCCTATTTCGACAAGGACCAGCTGACAGACAAACCGGCAAAGTTCTTCGTCTCGGAGATTATCCGTGAGAAGATCCTTCGCTATTACGACAAAGAGATACCTTACTCTGTGGAGGTCGTCGTTGAGCGTTTCAAGGAGGATGAGCATCATATCCATATCAATGCTGTCATCTATGTGGAGCGTGATTCGCAGAAAGGTATCATCATCGGGCACCAGGGCATGGCACTGAAGAAAGTGTCTACCGAAGCGCGCAAGAGCCTTGAACACTTCTTTGGAAAAGCGATCTACCTCGAGCTTTTCGTCAAGGTGGATAAGGACTGGCGCAACTCAGAGCGTGAGCTCGACAACTTCGGATATAACCCTCAATAGCTGGCCCCACCCTTTATCCCACTATCCTCGGTCCTTCCGTTATCGGAAGGCGGAAAATCCCATCCAGGGGAGGGAGAGATTACTACCGTAGGAACGGAGTAGTTTGGGGGACGGCGTCTTGCAGGTACATGGGAAGGATACCTATATTGATAATTAATCCTTGAGCAATAAATAACCCCCCTGACTGTAGAGCAGGGCGCACTCTCGCACGACGCGAGGGCCGAAGAATGTTAAACTTCAGTAATCAAACAAAGAATGGCAAATTTAGTAGCTATTGTAGGACGCCCCAACGTGGGTAAGTCAACACTTTTCAACCGTCTCACGCAGAGCCGTCGCGCTATCGTGAGCGATGTGGCCGGCACGACTCGTGACCGCCAATATGGCAAGTGCTCATGGGATGGCCGTGAGTTCTCTGTCGTCGACACCGGTGGTTGGGTCGTCAAATCAGATGATATTTTTGAGGATGCTATCCGCAAGCAGGTGATGGTAGCTTCCGATGAGGCAGACCTCGTGCTCTTCCTCGTGGATGTTGAGACGGGAGTCACCGATTGGGATGAGGACGTAGCGCAGATCCTGCGCCGTGCCAAGCTTCCTGTGATTCTTGTTGCTAACAAGGTCGACAACAGTGGTATGGCTTATACTGCTGCTGAGTTTTATAAGCTCGGTCTGGGTGATCCCGTGTGCATCAGTGCAGCAACGGGCGGTGGTACGGGCGACCTGCTCGACCTCATTGTCAGCAAGCTGCCGGAGGATAATAAGGAATTGCTTGACGATGACCTGCCACGCTTCGCCGTCGTGGGTCGTCCTAATGCGGGTAAGTCGAGCATTGTCAATGCTTTCCTCGGTGAGGACCGTAATATTGTGACGGAGATTGCAGGCACTACTCGCGACAGTATCTATACACGCTTCACGAAGTTCGGCTTCGACTTCTATCTCGTTGATACAGCGGGTATCCGCAAAAAAAACAAAGTGTCGGAAGACCTGGAGTTCTATAGTGTCATGCGTTCCATTCGTGCCATTGAAAACAGTGACGTATGCATCCTTATGCTTGATGCAACGCGAGGAATTGAGGCACAGGACATGAACATCTTCCAACTTATTCAGAAGAACAACAAAAGCCTTGTTGTCGTCGTCAATAAATGGGACTTGGTGGAAGACAAGAGTCAGAAGGCAATCGACTTCTTCAAGAATGCTATCCACAACCGCATGGCTCCGTTCACCGACTTCCCCATCATCTTCGCTTCTGCCCTGACTAAACAGCGTATCTTCAAGGTGCTGCAGACAGCTGTGGATGTATACAAGAACCGTACGACGCATGTAGGAACGAACAAGCTCAATGAGGTCATGCTGCCGATCATTGAGCAGACACCGCCTCCATCTACAAAGGGTAAGTTCATTAAGATTAAATATTGCTCGCAGTTGCCGAATACGCAGATCCCTTCTTTCGTGTTCTATGCCAACCTGCCTCAGTATATCAAGGAGCCTTATCGCCGTTTCCTGGAGAATAAGATCCGTGAGAACTGGCCGATGCACGGCTGCCCTATCAACGTCTTTATTCGCCAGAAATAATGCGTAAACTATTATTCTTTCTTTTCTTCCCTCTCCTCATGGCTTGTTCCGGCAAGCCCTCAGGTCCTGATGCTGCTCAGTTGGCTGCCAATGCTGCCAAAACTTATTATGAGCAGTTGCTGAAGGGTGACTATGGTAGTTTTGTGGATGGCCGTTACCAGCCCACGTCCATGCCGGAGAGTTATCGCCAGCAGCTCATTGCCAATGCCAAGATGTTTGTGGGGCAGGAAGAGAAAGAGCATAAAGGAATCAAGAGCGTGTCGGTGGCTGACGGTCGTGCCGACACCGCCAAGCATGTAGCCAATGCTTTCCTCACCTTCTCTTATGGTGACGGCACGAAAGAACAAGTGGTCGTGCCGATGGTAGAGGTGAAGAAAGTGTGGTATATGAGATAGGGTGTTAGGTGATGGGTGGTTAGGTGTTAACACCCAACACCTACCACCCAACACCTATTTATTCTCCACCTCCTTCACTTTCCTGAACAGGTCGGAGGCAAAGACGAGGTCGTTGAGCTGCTTATTGGTAGAACTCATGACATCGTCTTTGGTTCCTTGCCACTCTTTGTGGCCTTTGTAGATAAAAATGATATTCTCACCAATGCCCATCACGGAGTTCATATCGTGGGTATTGATGATTGTTGTGATTCCATATTCTTTTGTGATTCCCGAGAGCAGTTCGTCGATGACAAGTGAGGTCTTCGGGTCCAGGCCAGAGTTCGGCTCATCGCAGAAGAGGTACTTCGGATTGAGGACGATGGCGCGCGCAATAGCCACACGCTTTTGCATACCACCGGAGATCTCTGCTGGATATTTGTTTTGAGCATCGAGCAGGTTGACACGCTCGAGGCATTCCTGTGCCCTGCGGTCGCGTTCGCGGCTGTTCATCGGGGCAAACATGTCGAGCGGAAAACGCACGTTCTCAAGCACGGTGAGCGAGTCGAAGAGCGCGGAGCCCTGGAACACCATACCCATCTCACGTCGTAGCATCACCTTCGTATGCTTGTCCATCGACAGGACATCGCGCCCGTCGAAGAGCACCTCGCCGCTTGTAGGTGTAAGCAATCCTACAAGGTTCTTCATTAGAACCGTTTTACCAGAGCCGCTCTGACCGATGATGAGATTGGTCTTGCCGGTCTCGAAGACAGCGTTTATATCATAGAGCACGGTCTTGTCGCCGAAACTCTTTGTCAAGTGTTTTACTTCAATCATACCAACAATAGTTATGACAACAGTTCAGTGAGGAACACATCGGAGAAGAGGATGAGCACGCTGGAGCACACCACAGCGTTCGTCGAGGCTGTACCGACCTCCACGGAACCACCCTCCACTGTATAGCCGAAGAACGACGACACGCTGGAGATGATGAAGGCGAAGAATAGACTCTTGATGATACTCATCCATACGAACCACTGGTTGAAAGCGTGGTGCATGCCAGCCGTGAGGTCTTCCGGTGACATCATGTGCCCCACAAATGCTGTGGCGTAGGCACCGATGATACCCAACGCGGAGGAGAAGATGACGAGGAACGGCATGATAGTCACTAGCCCGAGAATCTTCGGAAGGATGAGGTAAGAAGCCGAGTTGACACCCATAATGTCGAGTGCATCGATCTGCTGGGTCACGCGCATTGTACCAAGCTCGGAGGCAATATTCGAGCCTACCTTACCTGCAAGGATCAGACACATGATAGACGAGGAGAACTCGAGGAGCATGATTTCTCGTGTCACATAACCCGTCACCCAGCGTGGCATCCAAGGACTTTGGATGTTGACTTTCATCTGGATGCAAATCACGGCACCGATGAAGAAACTGATAAGCAGTACGATGCCGATGGAGTCAACACCGAGCTGAGACATCTCCTTCACATAACGCTTGGCGAACATACGCAGGCGCTCTGGGATGGAAAACGTGCGCCCCATGAGGATGAGGTAGTTGCCGAAGGTTGTGAGATAACGATGTAGTAACCTTATTATAAACATAAGTGTGAACTGTTCTTTCCGTTTGTATGCTTGCAAAAGTAGCCAAAATCCTATTAAAAACTGCAATTAAAGCGATAGTTTTTCCATGAAACAACGTTATTATTCCTTTTTTTAGTAATTTTGTGGCAAAATACGCATCATGGAAGAAGAGAATACACAGCAACAGACAACAACTGATGTTTCAGAGAACATAGAGCAGAACGCTTCACAAGAGCAAGAGAGAGAAGAAACGCCTCAAGCCTATGAGGAAACCGTTGTTTCTTCGACAGAGCCCAACTATGACAATCTCTCGCCTGAGCAGGTCGATGAACTGCTCAAGGAAAAACTTCCTCGTCAGGAGCTTCATACGCAAGGCCTTGTGAAGCGCTACGGGCGTCGTACCGTGGCCGACCACGTGTCGTTCAACGTCAAGCAGGGTGAGATTGTTGGATTGCTTGGTCCTAATGGAGCCGGTAAGACGACGTCGTTCTACATGACTACGGGTCTTATCATCCCTAACGAGGGTCACGTGTATATCGACGACAAGGAGATCACCGATTATCCGGTGTATAAGCGTGCGCGTGCAGGTATCGGCTATCTGCCGCAGGAGGCGAGTGTCTTCCGCAAGATGTCTGTGGAGGATAACATCATGGCTGTACTGGAGATGACGAAGCTTACACATCAGCAGCAGCTTGACAAGCTTGAGAGTCTTATCGCCGAGTTCCGCTTGCAGAAAGTGCGTAAGAATAAGGGTGACCGTCTGTCGGGTGGTGAGCGCCGTCGTACGGAGATTGCGCGTTGCTTGGCAATCGACCCGAAGTTCATCATGCTTGATGAGCCGTTCGCCGGTGTCGACCCTATCGCCGTGGAGGATATCCAGCACATCGTCTGGCGATTGAAGTACCGCAACATCGGCATCCTCATCACCGACCACAATGTGCAGGAGACGCTCTCTATCACTGACCGTGCCTACCTGCTTTTCGAGGGTCGTATCCTCTTCCAAGGTCTTCCTGAAGAACTTGCCGAGAACAAGATCGTGCGTAAGAACTACCTCTCCGACAACTTCGTCTACCGTAAGTTCCAGTCCAATGAGGATGACCGTGCCTTCGCCGCGCAGGCCCGTAAACAGTTGCTTAAGGAAATTAGTAAGTAATCGTTCTTCCATATCATTTAAAAGGCATTGGGATTCAACTGCAATCGCATCTCGATTACGGTTGAATCCCGATGCCTTTCTTATTAATACGGTAGGCGCAAAGCTAATAGTCTTATATCATACTTTTATCCTTTCGCTTTCCTGTATTGCTTGGGTGAGATGCCTACGGTCTTGGAGAACAGACGGGAGAAATAGTAACTGTCGTCAATGCCGACCTTGGAGCAGATCTGATTGATCTTTAGGTCCGTGGTCTCAAGAAACTTACAGGCGCGCTGGACCTTGAGCATGTTGAAGTAGTTGAGTGGCGAATGACCAGTCTTCATTTTGAAGATGAGTGAGAACTGCGAGGTAGAGTAGCCGATATAATCTGCTATCTGCGTTAGGGTAAGTTGCTTCTCAATATTCTCATTCATGAACCTCACAGCAGCTGAGACGATGTCATTGTTGGCGAGGCGTGCGTCTTGTGCATTGTAGTTCCGGAACTGTTTGATGTATTTGAAGGAAGCTAAGAACCCATAGAGCAAGGAAGAGGCATAGCGCAGATTGTCAAGACTGTAGTTATCTGACAGTGTGAGGAAAATCTCTTCGAAAATATTGTTGCGGTCAGCGACGCGTGAAATCTTTGCCATTGTGATGTCTGTCGGCGTGTAACAGTTATCTCCAAAGAAAGGAGCCATGGTGCCTGTGAAATGAATCCAGTAGATGGTCCAGGGGTCATCGTTGTTGGATGCATAGACGTGCGGCTCACCTTGTGGGATGACGAAATACTGTTGTTCTTTTATCTCGTATCTCTTCCCGAACACCGAGAACCAGCCTGACTTCACCTGGCTTATGCCTTATGAGGAGAAGCGCTTCACACAGTATTTCATGCCTTATCAAGAGGTGGGCGTGGTAAAGAACGCCAGCAAGGACCTCGTGTTCAACATTGATAAGAGCGAGGATGGTACTGTGTGGTTCAAGCTCTTTGCTACCAGTAAGCAGCATGTACATGTCGTCTTGAAGAACGACAACGGCACCGTCTATTATGACAAGGAGGTCGATCTTGATCCTTCTCATCTGCTCTTCGAAGAGCGTGTGGACGTGGAAGGTGCGCGCCTGAATGAACTCACGTTCAACGCAGAGAGCACCCCGACTCCCTCCGAATCAACTCCTATCTCCTAACTCCTAACTCTCAACTCACTTGGCATGCTGAACCCGACGAGATTCGTCCGATTCCCGATCCTGCAGAGCCATGCCTGCGTCCGGAGGACACCAAGACCAACGACCAACTCTACCTCTCCGGTCTGCATCTTGAGCAGTACCGTCACGCTTCGTGGAGCCCTGTCGACTATTATGAGGAGGCGCTGCGCCGTGATCCGCGCGACTACCGTTGCAACAATCAGCTTGGATTGTGGTACCTGCGCCGTGGCCGCTTCGCCAGAGCTGAGAAATATCTGCGCACGGCACAGAAGGTGCTTTTCAAGCGTAACCCGAACCCTTACGACAGTGAGCCACTCTACAATTTCGCCCTGTCACTGAAATATCAGGGCAAGGAGCATGAGGCTTACGAATGGTTCTGGAAGGCAGCATGGAGCTATGCTTGGCGCGGAGCGGTCCTTTACCAGGCAGCGCTCATTTCTACGAAACAAGGCCGTCTCAAGGATGCTTTGGATGAGGTCAACAGTTCGCTCGCTGTCAATACGCGTAACCACAAAGTACTCGCACTGAAGGCCACCGTTCTCCGTCTCTTAGGTAAGAAGGAAGAAGCGCTGGCCGTGTGCAAAGAAGCCATTGAACTTGACCTCTTCAATTATGGCTGCCGTTATGAGGAATATCTTCTTACCAATGATTCGTCGAAGCTGGATGAGTTGACAGACATTCTGCATGGCATGTTCAACAACTATGATGAGCTGGCGCTCGACTATTGGCAGGCAGGACAGAACGAGACAGCTGTCAGCATCTGGCTTCTTGCTCTTGCCGAAAAGGCTTCAACAGCCATGACCTATTATTATATGGGTCTGGCCGGTGATGGAGAGGCATTCAAGAAAGGCGAGCAGGCTGACTCGAGCTATTGCTTCCCCAACCGTCTGGAAGCTATCCTTGCGCTGAACAAAGCCATTGAGGTAAACCCGAATGATGCGAAAGCCAATTATTATCTTGGCACCTTGTATTATGGTGCCCGTCAGTATGATGTCGCTCGTCGTCACTGGCTGCGCTCTTCAGAGCTCGATCCTACATTCCCGACGGTTTGGCGTAATCTCGCCCTGGATGAGTACAGCAAGGAGCACAATGTGGAAGAAGCTGTGGAAGACATGGAGAAAGCATTCAACCTCAACAAGGCTGATGCGCGTATCCTCATGGAGCTTGACCAACTTTACAAGTGTCTCGGCTACGACCATCAGCAGCGCTTGGACAATCTTGAGAAGTATCCGGAGCTTATCGCCCAGCGCGACGATCTCCTCCTGGAAGAGATCACGTTGCTTAACCTCACCGGCCGCTACGAGGAAGCCAAGGAAAAACTCGACGGTCATAAGTTCCATCCTTGGGAGGGTGGCGAAGGTAAGGTCAGCACCCAGTATCAGCTTTCTCGTGTCGAGCTCGCCAAGCAAGCCATGCAGGCCGGAGACAATGACAAGGCCATCAAACTTCTTGAGGAGTGCCTCGTCTATCCCCATCATCTCGGTGAGGGTAAGCTCTACGGCGCTCAGGAGAACGACTTCTATTATCTTCTCGGCTGTGCTTACGATGCCAAGGGTGACAAGGAGAAAGCCCGCGAGAGTTGGGAGAAAGCTACACTCGGTCCGACGGAGCCTGCTGCAGCCATGTACTACAATGACGCTAAGCCCGACAAGATCTTCTATCAGGGTATGGCACTGTTGAAACTCGGCAGAGTGGGAGAGGCCCATGGGCGCTTCTACAAGCTCCTCAACTATGGCAAAAACCACATCTTCGACCATGTCGTAATGGACTACTTCGCCGTGTCACTGCCCGATATACAGATTTGGGACGGAGACCTCAATCTCAGCAATCAGGTGCACTGCAAGTTCATGCTTGCTCTCGGTTATTATGGCTTGGGCGACAAGGAACATGCTCAGCGTTACCTCAATGAGGCTTCGAAACTGGATCCGAACCACATCGCCATCTACCAGTTCAAGACGGTGATGGGAGAGTGATAACAAGGTGATGGGTGATGGGTGATAATGGTATGTTGGACAAGCCATTAACACCCAACAGTAGTGCCACGACGGTGACTGTCGGTACCGATGCTTTCAAAGGCTCTTCTTCCTGGGATGCTATCGCCAAGAACTGCGTGTTCAATGTGCCTGACGGGACTTGGAAGAACTATGCAGCTTACACGGCAGACAACACGAAGACCTGGACTTATCTCGATCAGTTCTATAACGAAGGTAACCTTCATGAGACCTCTACACTCACAGTGGGTGCCAAGGGCTATGCTACTTACTACAACGACTACGGCTATGTCCTGCCGGAGGGTCTTGAGGGCTATGTCTTTGCACAGAATGCCGATGGCACCCAGACCATGACAAAGCAGTATGCTGCAGGTGACTCTGTGACTGCAAAAATGGCGCTGCTCATCAAAGCTACTACAGCATCCTCTGACACACAGAACTTCACTGTCTCTGCCAATGTCAATACGACGACAAAGACGGCTGCTTGGCCTGACGGATTGCAGAACATGCTCGGTGGCGTTCAGACAGAATCAACTTTCATAAGTTGGGATACAAGTGATTACACCTATTATTATTACAAGTTAGCAGATGGCGAGAATGGCCTCGGATGGTACTGGGGTGCTACCGACGGCGGTGTGTTCACGCTTGCTGCCCATCATGCTTTCCTTGCAAAGAACAAGACCGCTTCTGCTGCTAAGTTCTTGGCATTGAATGGTACCACAATAGGTATCGGCAAGACAATGATCGAGAAGCGTGAGAATGACAATGTCGCTTACAACCTTGCTGGCCAAAGAGTGAACAACAGCTATAAAGGTGTTGTGATTATCAATGGCAAGAAAGTAATCAGAAAATAAACCTCTAATAATCATTGAATAATCATGAAAAAGAATTATATTAAGCCATCTGTTCGTGTGAAGGCTTTAGAGAATAAGAACTCTTTGCTCTCTGCTTCGGGACCAGATACAATAAACAATAGTTATACAGACAGCCCTGCACTCAGTAAGAAGCCTATCTTCAACTTCATGGATGATGACAATGAGGCTGCAGCACATTCTAATGACATTGAATGGTAGTCTTTCGTCGAACGGCAAACAATCGTCCGTCGAACGACAAACAATTGTCCGTCGAACGTCGAACAATTGTTTGTCGAACGCCAGCCGATTGTTTGTCGAACGCCGAACAATGAGAACAGACTTATCATGATATGAGAACGAAACGCTTTAGCACCAAGAACTCAATAATATGAAACGACAATTTTTCCTTTGCTCTCTCTTCTGCGCGTTGGCCTCGTATGCTTCTGCCCAGAAAGTGTATGAGCTCAATGCACCGAAGACGCCCATGCAGATTGTGGAAGGCAAGCTCGATATGGGTGGCACTTCTCCTACAGGCGGCTCTATAAAGGTCAACAACTATTATATGTCTGTTGACGGTAAGCCTGTCATCCCCGTCATGGGTGAGTTTCACTTCTCCCGTTATCCGCGTGAGCAATGGGAGGAGCAGATCGTAAAGATGAAAGCAGGAGGCATCACCTGCATCCCTACCTATGTCTTCTGGGCTTTCCACGAGGAATATGAGGGAAAGTTCCGTTGGGACGGTAACCTCGATCTCCGCTATTTCCTTGAACTCTGCAAGAAGCACGGCATGGATGTCATTATACGAATCGGTCCTTTCGACCATGGTGAGGTGCGCCAGGGCGCTCTCCCTGAATGGCTCTTCTCCAAACCGTTGGAGATTCGCAGCGATGATCCGCTCTATCTGAAATATGTCAAGCGGCTCTATGGCGAGATAGGGAAACAGATGAAAGGTCTTTACTATAAAGACGGAGGCCCGGTCATCGGCTGCCAGATAGAGAATGAGATGCAGCACAGTGCCGCGCCATGGGGCATCAACTATCCCGGTGAGCCTTTCGACTATACGGCAGCAAGCTGGAATGCTGCTGAGGCTGCCATCGGCGTGGAGGCCGGTCATAAAGTGGCAACAGGCGCAGAGGCAGGAAACGAGCACATGCGCACGCTGCTCAAGCTCGCTAAGGAAGCAGGGATAGACACCCCGTTCTATACAGCTACGGGTTGGGGCAATGCTGCGGTCATCGATAACAAGGCTATCCCCGTTACCTCGGCTTATCCTTACCCGGCTTGGGAGGCAGTGCCGAAGAAGAGCCCGTTCCTGATGTTCAAGGACATGCATAAGCATCCCGACTATGAGCCCGTGAGATACAACCCTACCGACTTCCCGTCGTTTGCGGCTGAGATGGGAGCAGGCATGCAGATAGCTTACGATAACCGTCCTTACTGCACAGCTAAGGTTGCTGAGGCCATGATGGTTCGTTGTCTGGGTAGCGGTAGCAACGGCATCGGTTACTACATGTATCAGGGTGGAAGCACGCCGCACCGCTCGGGACAGAACGCGTTCATGAGCGACGAAGCCATGGGCATGCCGAAGGTAAGCTATGACTATCAGGCACCGCTCGGTGAGTTTGGCCTTGAGGGAGACTCTTACCGTAACCTCCGCCTTATCCACTCGTTCCTCGCTGAATGGCAGAACCAGTTGGCTCCCATGGAGACGGTCTTGCCGGAAGGCTGGGAGAAGATGACGCTGGACAACAAGACCGACCTGCGCTATTGCATGCGTGAGAAAGACGGACGCGGGTTCATCTTCATGATCAATGCACAGGATCATGACAGTCTGCCTTTCGTGAAGCGTGATATTCCACGTCGTTTCCTCCCTGACTTCTCCAAAGGCCCCGTGCTTGACATCAAGGAGGTCAGAGTGGTGCCGGAGTATAAAGCGAGTGTGAAGTTCTGAAAATATGGGGTTCTTCTCTTTTCGGGTTGATTTGATAGCGTGACACAGCCTCGGAGAGGCTGACTCTACATAACAGGCAAGGAGCGCAGCGACGTAGCCTGGGGTATGTTAGGATAGAGTTGTAACAATTGACCTTCTGCCTCGGAGAGGCAGGCTGCACGTAGTGCGCTATGTCTTTAATAGATAGTCTCATACGAAACATAGCGCGCCAAGGTGCAACCAGCCTCTCCGAGGCTGTGAATCAGTGAATCAGCTCCTATTCCGCAACCCCAGGCTACGTCGCTACGCTCCTTGCCCGGGGTTAAAAAGAGTGTGCCTCTCCGAGGCACTTATCAATCCGAAAACCGGAACCAAATATGAAACCGTGCGTTAATACAATGCACGGTTTTTTGCTTTTAATTATCTTTTCTCGTTGATATGCATTAAATTTGCACTTGCAAATACTTTTAAGCATAAAAACAACGATGAAGAAAACACTCTTATTGCTCTTTCTCACGCTGACACTGACCATGCCGGCGCTGGCTCAAATTAAACCGACGGTCGCTATCTTTGGTGACTCCTATTCTACTTTTGAGGGTTTTATCCCGAAGGAGAACGCAATATGGTATAAGGCGACTAAACAAAAAAGTACTGATGTGACGAGCGTAGAGCAGACATGGTGGTGGCAGGTCATCAAGGAAGGAGGCTATAAGCTCGGTGTCAACGATGCCTGGTCGGGCTCCACAATCTGCAATACGGGTTATAACGACGATGACTATACTAACGAGAGCTTCGTAACGCGCTCTGCAATGTTAGGGCGCCTTGGTAATCCAGATATCATTCTTATCTGTGGAGGCACCAATGACAACTGGGCCAATGTGCAAATGGGAGAATATAAGTATAAGGACTGGAAGCGCGGCGACCTTTATTATTTCCGCCCTGCCATGGCTAAGATGTTCGATAACCTGCAGAAGCATTACCCCAATGTGGAACTCTACTTCATTCTCAACAGTGAGCTCAAGGACTCCGTTAACAAGAGTGTAGAAACGATCTGCAAACATTACAATGTGAAACTCATCAAGCTCCACGACATCGACAAGATGAACGGGCATCCGACCGTGAAAGGCATGAAGAGTTTTGCAGAACAGGTGCTGGCGGCAATGAAATAAAGGCCAATCCCGTTAAAAAAACAAATTTTATTCCTTATATATTAGGTACTTTCGTTAATTAGCACTAACTTTGCACTCTGTTGTGTACTCGGCTGCAAAAGGTGTGGCTTTGCACATATCTATAAAAGAGGCATAAAATAACAATAAAAACAAAGAATATAAATGAAAGTATCATTCGATTGCCCCGATAAGATCAATGGTCTTCTGACCGTCACTATCGAGGAGGACGACTACAAGAACGATGTAGAAAAGGAGTTGAAGGACTATCGCAAGCGCGCCAACATGCCTGGTTTCCGTCCGGGTATGGTTCCTATGGGCCTTATTCGCCGTCAGTATGGCAACGCTGTGAAGATGGACGTTGTGAACCATAAGCTCTCCGACGAGGTGAACAAGTACATTGCTGACAACAAGATCAACATGCTTGGCATGCCGATGGGTTCTGACAAGCAGGAGCCCGTGGACCTCGAGAAGCCGGCTCCTTACACTTTCATGTTCGATATCGCTGTCGCTCCTGAGTTCGACATTGAGCTCTCTGACAAGGACAGCATCGACTATTACGACATCACTGTTGACGACAAGCTCGTTGACCAGCAGGTGGACGGTTTCGCTTCCCGCTTCGGCAGCTACCAGAAGGCTGACGAGTACAAAGAGGGTGACGTGCTGAAGGGTGACCTCCGTGAACTCGACGCTGACGGCAACACCAAGGAAGGTGGCGTAGAGGTTGAAGGCGCTACAATTATGCCGCAGTATCTGAAGAACGACGACCAGAAGAAGCTCTTCGAGGGTGCTAAGGCTGGTGACATCATCACCTTCAATCCTTACAAGGCTTACGATGGTGGTGCAGAGGTTGCTACCCTGCTCCGCGTAGACCGCGACAAGCGCGATCAGTATCAGGGCGACTTCAGCTATCAGATCACTGAGGTGCAGCACTTCGAAAAGCACGCTGTAGACCAGGAACTCTTCGACGAGGTCTTCGGTAAGGACAAGGTGAAGGACGAGAAGGACTTCCGCGACAAGATCCGTGAGGGCGTCAAGGAGCAGCTCACTGTAGATGAGGACTTCCGCTTCCTGCAGGATCTCCGCAAGTATGTTGAGGAGAAGGTTGGTCAGCTCACTTATCCTGATGCTCTGCTCAAGCGTGTGCTCAAGGAGAACAACAAGGACAAGGACGACGAGTTCATCAACAAGAACTATGAGGCAAGCCTCAAGGATCTCACTTGGAGCCTGGCTAAGGACAAGCTCGGTGCTAAGGCTGGCATCAAGGTCAACGATGACGACGTGAAGAACGTTGCACGTGAGATTGCTCGTGCTCAGTTCGCTCAGTATGGCATTCAGAATGCCGGTGACGAGTATGTCGACAACTATGCTAACGAACTGCTCAAGCAGAAGGGTACCGCTAACCAGTTTGCTGAGCGTGCACTCGACGAGAAGCTCGTGGCTGCACTGAAGCCCGTGGTGAAACTTAACCACAAGGAGATCTCGCTCGACGACTTCAACAAGATGGTAACAGAGGAGCAGGCTCAGGCTTAATATCCTCTTTGCGATAATATTAAAGGTCCCCATTCGTATATAATGTACGGGTGGGGACTTTGTCGTATAAAAAATTTCGCTAAATCCTTTGCTTTTTGCGAAGAAATGATTATCTTTGTATAACGAAACATCGATAAAGGAATTGAAGAATTGAATATTCTTGGCACGATGTTTGTAATCAATGGAACCTATATGGGAGTTTTCCCAAGGTTTGTTGAATTAAAAAGAAGGAAAAATTATGAACAACGACTTTAGAAAGTTTGCTACCAAGAAGCTTGGAATGAACGGCTTGGTACTCGACGATGTGGTGAAGGCACAACAGCAGTACCTCAACCCTTATATTCTTGAGGAGCGTCAGCTCAATGTCACGCAGATGGATGTGTTCTCCCGTCTGATGATGGATCGCATTATCTTCCTCGGTACAGAGATTGACGACTACACCGCTAATACGCTGCAGGCACAGCTGCTCTACCTTGACTCCGTGGACAACGCCAAGGATATCTCTATCTATGTCAACTCTCCCGGCGGCTCTGTCACGGCAGGTCTTGGTATCTACGACACGATGCAGTTTATCACCTCAGATGTAGCAACGATCTGCACAGGTATGGCTGCCTCAATGGCTGCCGTGCTCCTCGTCTCCGGTACGGAGGGCAAGCGTTCTGCTCTGCCTCACAGCCGCGTGATGATTCACCAGCCGCTCGGTGGCGTTCAGGGTCAGGCTTCGGATATCGAGATTGAGGCCAAAGAGATCTTGAAGTTCAAGAAAGAACTCTACACCATCATCTCGGAGCACTCTCATCAGCCTTACGACAAGGTGTATAAGGACTCTGACCGTAACTACTGGATGACGGCTGAGGAGGCTAAGGAGTATGGCATGATCGACCAGGTGCTGAAGAAGAAGTAATAGAACGAAGGAAGAAAATAAATGAAAAAGAAAACATGTAGTTTCTGCGGACGCAGTGAGGATCAGGTGAAGCTGCTCATCACGGGCATCAATGGTTACATCTGTGAGGACTGTGTTCAGCAGGCTTACAAGATAGTGCAACAGACAGGAGTGCTCGGCAATCAGCAGCACGCTGATGCTACGCCCTACCGTCCGAAGACTAAGATTCCTAAGCCGGTGGAGATTAAGAAGTATCTCGACCAGTATGTCATCGGTCAGGATGAGGCCAAGCGCTATCTCTCTGTGGCCGTGTACAACCACTACAAGCGTTTACAGCAGCCTGAGACCGACGATGGTGTGGAAATTGAAAAGAGTAACATCATCATGGTGGGCTCGACAGGTACGGGTAAGACGCTGCTCGCTCGCACTATCGCACGCCTGCTCGATGTTCCATTTACAATCGTAGATGCTACAGTATTCACGGAGGCTGGCTACGTGGGCGAGGATGTGGAGAGTATCTTGTCTCGTCTGCTCCAGGTGGCTAACTATAATGTGGCAGCCGCAGAGCGTGGCATCGTGTTCATTGATGAGATAGATAAGATCGCACGTAAGAGCGATAACCCGTCTATCACACGTGATGTTAGTGGTGAGGGCGTGCAGCAGGCACTTCTCAAACTCCTCGAAGGTACGATGGTTAACGTGCCGCCACAGGGTGGACGTAAACATCCGGATCAGGAGTATATCCATGTCAATACGAAGAACATCCTTTTCATCTGCGGTGGTGCTTTTGATGGCATCGAGCGGAAGATAGCGCAGCGTCTCAACACGCATGTCGTGGGTTACAACTCCGTGCAGAATACGCGCAATGTCGACAAGAAGGATCTCATGAAGTATATTGTTCCGACCGACCTTAAGTCGTTCGGTCTGATTCCTGAGCTCATTGGTCGTCTGCCTGTGCTCACTTACCTCAATCCGCTCGACAAGGAGGCTTTGAGGCGTATCTTGACAGAGCCGAAGAACTCGATTATCAAGCAGTATACGAAGCTCTTCGAGATGGATGGCATCACGCTCACGTTTGATGAGGACTGTCTCGACTTTATTGTTGATAAAGCTGTGGAGTACAAGCTTGGTGCCCGTGGCCTCCGCTCCATCGTGGAAGCTATCATCATGGATGCCATGTATGAGATCCCGTCGAAGCGAATCAAGAAGTTTGAGGTGACACTCGACTACGCTAAGAAACAGCTCGAGAAAGCACACTTGCAGAAACTGGAGTCGGCATAACGCCGACTTTGGTTCACCCCGCAACCACCCCAACCATCCCTAAACAACGACAATATGAAATTGGATCTTACTGAAGCTTTAAAGAAATATTTCGGGTTCGACTCATTCAAAGGCGACCAAAAAGATATTATTACCAACCTCATGGAAGGCAACGACACGTTTGTGCTCATGCCTACCGGAGGCGGTAAGAGTCTTTGTTATCAGTTGCCATCTCTGTTGATGGAAGGCACGGCCATTGTTGTGTCGCCGCTCATCGCCCTGATGAAGAATCAGGTCGATGTCATCAATGGATACAGTGAGGACGACTCCGTGGCTCATTATCTCAACTCTTCGCTCAACCGCGCGGCGATCAACCGCGTGGAGAAAGATGTCAAGGAAGGCAAGACCAAACTGCTCTATGTGGCACCGGAGTCGCTGAACAAAGAGGATAATCTGCCTTTCTTTGAATCGTTCAAGATCTCTTTCATTGCCGTTGATGAAGCCCATTGTATCTCCGAGTGGGGACATGATTTCCGACCGGAATATCGTAATATCAAACCCACAATAGACAAGATTGCAGCAGCGCGGGGCGTTGCTCATATCTCTATTATTGCTCTCACAGCTACGGCTACGGACAAGGTGCGGATGGACATCAAGGGTAACCTCGGTATGTCGGATGCCAAGGAGTTTAAGAGCTCGTTCAACCGCCCGAACCTTTATTATGAGGTGCGGCAGAAGGTGAGCGATGAGGATACGGACAGTCAGATTATCAAGTTTATCAAGCAGCACCCAGGCAAGAGCGGCATCATCTATTGTCTTTCGCGCAAGAAGGTGGAAGAGCTTGCCAAGAAACTGTGCCTCAATGGCTTCCGGGCTGCACCTTATCATGCTGGACTCGACAATGATGTACGTGCCAAGACGCAGGACGATTTCTTGAAAGAGAATATCGATATTATCGTGGCAACCATAGCTTTCGGTATGGGTATCGACAAGCCTGATGTGCGCTTTGTCATCCATTACGATATTCCTAAGAGCCTCGAAGGCTATTATCAGGAGACAGGTCGCGCCGGACGAGATGGCGGCGAGGGCATATGCATCGCTTTCTATTCACCCAAGGACTTGAAGAAGCTCAGTAAGTTTATGGACTCCAAGAGCGAGACGGAGAAAGAGATTGGCCGCCAGCTCCTCGAAGAGACAAAGGCTTATGCGGAGACCGCTGTGTGCCGTAGAAAAGTGTTGCTCAATTATTTTGGTGAGCCTTATCCGAAAGATAACTGTGGCAACTGCGATAACTGTAAGCATCCAAAGAAATTTGTGGAAGCTACGGATGCCTTGCAGTGTGTCCTGGAGGCTATCAGTGCACTAAAGGGCATGTACGAGCAGAATTATGTCGTCGACTTTGTGCGTGGGCGTGCCACTGACCATATTGTGAGCGATGGCAATGACAAGTTGCCTGAGTTCGGCAATGGTAAAGAGATAAACGAGGAAGCATCCTCTATCTGGAACCCTGTCATCCGTCAGGGAATGATAGCTGGATTCATCCGAAAGGATATTGAGAATTATGGTCTTCTGAAAATCACTGCCTCTGGTAAGGAATGGCTCAAGGAGCCACGGCCTTTCATGGTCGTGCCTGACCGTGAGTTCGTAGACAGTGAGGATAGCGGTGAAGGCGGTACGTCGGCACTCGATATGTCACTTTATCAGGCGCTCAAAGGTTTGCGTCATGATGTGGCGAAAAAGCATAATCTGCCTCCTTATGTTGTCTTCCAGGATATCTCGCTCACGCAGATGGCCACGTCCTTCCCTCAGACAATGGAAGAGTTGCAGCAGATTCAAGGTGTGGGCCAGGGAAAGGCACGTAAGTTCGGTAAGCCTTTCATCGATTTCATCAAGAAATACTGTGAGGAGAATGACATACAGCGCTCAGATATCATGCGTGTCATCACTATTCCGAACAAGTCGAAGCGAAAACTGAAGATCATTGAGATGATCGACCGCCGTATTCCGCTGGAGGATATTGCAGAGACGCAGAACCTCGACTACGATGATTTGCTCGATGATATTGAGTCGATTGTGAATAGTGGTACAAAGGTCAATATCGACTATTACCTCAACGATGAGGATGTCATCGATCAGGATGAGATGCAGGATATCCTTGACTATTTCCGCCATAGTGACAGTGAAGATATTGATAAGGCCATTGACACCGTGGATATCTACGATGACGACGATGGTCTTACAGCTGAGGAGAAGGCACGGCTTGTGCTGATCAAGTTTATCTCTGACGCGGGCAACTGATCTTCGCATGATAACCATACGGGCGGCTCTTGTGGCCGTCCGCAATTGCTATTACTGCTACTCTTAACTCTTTTTATAGCAAGAAGGGCACTCTATGTGCCGAATTATTGCTAATTTTGCATGCAATAAATTTATAAGGTTACTATCTATGTCATCATTTGTTGCAGATAAAATTGTCATGGACGGTCTCACTTTCGACGACGTCCTCCTTATCCCGGCTTATTCTAATGTACTGCCCAAGCAAGTGAGTCTTCAGGCAAGATTCTCAAGGCACATCCAGCTTAACATCCCCTTTGTGACAGCTGCTATGGATACTGTCACAGAGTCGTCGATGGCTATTGCTATCGCACGTGAAGGTGGTATCGGTGTCATACATAAGAATATGTCTATTGATGAGCAGGCGCGCCAGGTGGCTATCGTCAAGCGTGCTGAGAACGGTATGATCTATGATCCTGTGACGATCCGTCGCGGTAAGACCGTACGCGATGCGCTTCGTATGATGGCTGAATACCATATCGGCGGTATCCCTGTAGTTGATGGCGAGAACCATCTCGTAGGTATCGTTACCAACCGTGATCTGCGTTTCGAGCGCCATATGGACCGTCTCGTGGACGAGGTGATGACGAAAGAGAATCTTGTCACTACTCATCAGCAGACAGACCTTGCCAACGCTGCACAGATCCTGCAGGAGAACAAGATTGAGAAACTCCCCGTTGTAGACAATGAGAACCATCTCATTGGTCTTATCACTTACAAAGATATTACGAAGGCTAAGGACAAACCCAATGCCTGCAAGGACGACAAAGGCCGTCTGCGTGTGGCTGCTGGTGTAGGTGTCACGGTTGATACCCTTGAGCGTGCTCAGGCCCTCGTTGATGCTGGTGTCGATGCTATCGTCATCGATACGGCTCACGGTCACTCTGCAGGTGTGATAGGCAAGCTCCACGAGGTGAAGAACGCATTCCCGCAGCTTGATGTCGTTGTAGGTAACATCGCTACCGGAGAAGCTGCTAAATATCTCTACGACAATGGCGCTGACGGCGTGAAAGTTGGTATCGGCCCGGGTTCAATCTGCACGACACGTGTCGTCGCTGGTGTCGGCGTGCCGCAGCTCTCTGCTGTCTACGATGTTTACAGTGTGTTGAAGGACACGGATGTGCCTCTCATCGCTGATGGTGGCCTCCGCTACTCTGGCGATATCGTGAAGGCGCTCGCTGCCGGTGGCAACTGCTGCATGATCGGCTCACTTGTAGCCGGAACAGAGGAGAGCCCCGGTGACACCATTATCTACAATGGTCGTAAGTTTAAGACTTACCGTGGCATGGGTTCTCTTGAGGCTATGGGTCAAAAGAACGGTTCCAAGGATCGTTATTTCCAGAGCGACACGACAGATGTCAAGAAACTCGTGCCGGAAGGCATCGCTGGTCGTGTGCCTTATAAGGGAACCGTTCAGGAGGTGATCTATCAGCTTACAGGTGGACTGCGCTCAGGCATGGGCTACTGCGGTGCACACAACATTGACGAGCTGCACAACGCTAAGTTCACTCGTATCACCAATGCCGGTGTTCTGGAGAGCCATCCCCATGACATCACAATTACCTCTGAGGCGCCAAACTACTCGCGCCCGGGCGAAGAATAAAGCATGAATATAAGAAAATCATTATTGTCTGTGGCAGTGGTCATTGTCGCACTTGCGGCAATGGCAGTGCCATCAGGAAGAATATCGACGCCTTTTTCCGCTGGTGCTGACAGCACTAAGACGGATGCTGACACATCGAAACAGGAACCCGTTGTTCCACAGTCGTCTATCATTGATGAGGTGATATGGGTTGTGGGGGATGAGCCTATTCTAAAGTCGGATGTGGAAGAAATGCGTATGCAGGGTCTTGCCGAGGGTATCAGCTTCGGTAACGATCCCGATTTCTCTATACCCGAGCAGATTGCTGTGCAGAAGCTTTTCTTGCACCAGGCTGAGATTGACTCTATCCAGGTGACAGAGTCGGAGATTGCTACGGGCGTCAACCAACAGATCAATCGCTGGATTGAGATGGCCGGTTCCAAAGAGAAGTTGGAGGAATATCGTAAGCAGAGCATCAACGATATGCGCTCGGATCTGCATGATCAGTTCCGTGACCAGCAACTCATTCAGAAGATGAAAGAAAACATCGTAAAGGATGTCAAGGTGACACCTGCTGATGTGCGCGCTTATTTCCGTAATCTTCCTGAAGACAGCATCCCCTATGTACCGACAGAAGTGGAGGTGGAAATCTTAGTCAGTGCTCCGAAGATTAAACAGGCAGAGATCAACCGTGTTAAAGATGAGTTGCGTAACTTTACCGATCGTGTGAATAAAGGAGAGACAACATTCTCAACGCTTGCTCGTTTGTATTCTGAAGATCCTGGTTCTGCACGCCAAGGTGGTGAGCTGGGGTATGTAGGACGTGGAATTTTGGACCCTAACTTTGCTGCTGTGGCTTTCAACCTCACTGATCCTAAAAAGATATCTAAGATTGTAGAGTCAGAGTTCGGTTATCATATCATTCAGCTCATTGACAAACGCGGTGACAAGATCAACGTGCGGCATATCCTTTTGAAGCCGAAGGTATCGCAGGATGAGATTGATGCCGCTACGCATCGCCTCGACTCTATCACGAACGATATCCATGCAGGAAAGTTCACGTTTGAGCAGGCAGCCTCTTATCTATCCGATGATAAGGATACACGTAACAATGAAGGCTTGATGTCAAACAGTACGTCCAGTGGCATGACCTCACGCTTCCAGATGAAGGATCTGCCTACGGAGGTAGCGAAGGTCGTCGATACGATGAAGGTCAATGAGATATCAAAGCCGTTCGAAATGATTAACTCCAAGGGTAAAACGGTGGTGGCTGTGGTGAAGCTGAAGAGCCGTACACTTGGACATAAGGCAACGATTACGGAAGACTTTCAGGTCATGAAGGATGTGGTGCTCAATAAAGAGCGAGAAAAGACTATTCACGACTGGGTGGTGGACAAGATAAAACAAACATACGTACGTATGTTGCCACAGTATCGTGTGCCAGGAAAATACGAATACCAGGGATGGGTAAAATCTTAAGATATAGAGGAAGGGCAAGTGTAATATTGCTCTTCCTTTTTGCCGTTGCTCTTGTTTGCGCTATGCCTCCTTCGAGGCATCGGAGAGTTCCTAAGAAGGTGGACACGCGTGTCTATCTGAGGCATGCGGATGAACTGAAGTATGATGAATATGGACCTAATCCGGATGCACAGATAGCTAAAGGACATGTCCATTTTCTTAATAGGGGAGCAACATTGCTATGCGACAGTGCTTATTACTATCAGGCCACAAACTCCTTCCGTGCTTTTGGTCATGTGCGCTTTCGTCAGGGTGATACGCTTTCGCTCTCATGTGACAATGCATGGTACGATGGAGAGGGCCAGATGATGGAGGCCCGTAAGAATGTTGTGCTCAAGCATCGAGGACAGACCCTTTATACGGATAGTCTCAATTATGACCGTCTGTACAACAATGCGTATTTCTTCAAAGGTGGCCGGCTTGTAGATAATAGGAACAAACTTTCTGCCGACTGGGGTGAGTATAACACGGACACGCGTCAGGCTGTGTTCTATTATGATGTGCAGCTCCATACACCGAAGAATCGTGTGTCCACAGATACATTGTATTACGATACAAGGAAGTCGATAGCACATATCGTAGGTATGTACACGCCTAATCGTGGCATGGGTAAGCCAGGACCATCTGTTATTCACAACAAGGATGGTATCGTGGAGACTACGAATGCTTTCTTTAATACGCGCACAGATCGCGCACGGCTCTTTGGTCGTTCAACAGTGGTGAATAAGGAAAAGACAATCACTGGTGATACATTATATTATAATAGTTCTACGGGCCAGAACCATGGCTATGGCAATGTGGTGTTCGTCGATAAGAAGAATAAGAATAAGCTTACAGCGGGTGAAGTAAACTATAATGAGAAGAACGGGCGTGGCTATGCTACGAAGAAGGCGCTCGTCGTTGACTTCTCTCAAAAAGACACGCTTTATATGCATGCCGATACGTTGCGTGTAGAGACCTTCCATATCAATACCGACAGTGTCTATCGCAAAGTGCATGGTTATAAGCATGCCCGTGCATTTAGATATGATTTCCAGGCAATGTGCGACTCGCTGGTCTACGATACGCGCGACTCTTGCCTGACAATGTATAAGGACCCTATCACCTGGAGCCAGGGACGCCAATTGACAGGTGAGAAGATTCTCGTCTTCACCAACGACTCAACGATCCGTGAGGCTCATGTCATCGGACAGGCCTTGTCCATCGAACAGATGAAGGACAGCATTCATTACAATCAAGTATCTTCTAAGGAAATTTATGCCTATTTCGACCATGGCAATATTCGTAGAAGTGATGCGGTCCGTAATGTAAGGGCTATCTTTTACCCAACGGACAGTGGTGACTCTACACTGATAGGGCTCAACTATGTGGAGTCGGATACGATGCGTATGTTTGTATCTCCGACACGACAGTTGGAGCGAATATGGATGCCGAAGGCGCAAGGCACGCTCTACCCGATGACGCAGATCCCGCCAGGAAAAGATAAACTTGACGTCTTTGAATGGTTTGATGACTTAAGGCCGAAGAATCCAATGGATGTCTTTGTCTGGCGCGGAAAGCCGAATGGATCATCTCTAAGAATCTTGAAGCGGCACGCTGCACCATTGCAGACTTTGCCAAAGAAGCAGAAGCCTGATGCTGCGCCTTCTTCTTCGGGTGCTCAGAAAGCAGAGACGTCAATCAATATGAAAGAGGCTCCAAACAGTAAGAATACATCTAAATCGATAACAGAACAGGAAAGGTAGTGTTGCGCTATGTCTGATGTCATTCAACTTTTACCGGATTCTGTTGCTAATCAGATAGCAGCAGGTGAGGTCATACAACGTCCAGCCAGTGTCATCAAGGAACTGGTTGAGAATGCTGTGGATGCTGGGGCACATCATATCGATGTCTCTGTCGTTGATGCAGGGCGTACCTCTATCCAGGTTATAGATGATGGCAAAGGCATGTCGGAGACGGATGCACGCTTGGCCTTTGAACGCCATGCTACTTCGAAGATCCGCAAGGCCGACGACCTTTTCAATCTCCATACGATGGGCTTCCGCGGTGAGGCGCTGCCGTCTATCGTAGCTGTCTCACAGGTTGAACTGAAGACACGCATGGCGGATGAGACCTTGGGCACGGACATCGTGATCTCGGGTTCCAAACTGCAGTCGCAAGAGCCTTGCGCTTGTCCACAGGGGGCAAACTTCAAGGTGGAGAACTTGTTCTTCAACGTGCCGGCACGCCGTAAGTTCTTGAAGTCGAATGCCACAGAGCTCAATCATATCATCACTGCTTTTGAGCGTATCGTCCTTGTCTATCCGGAAATAGGCTTTACGTTCCATTCCAATGGTGGCGAGCTTTATGATCTCCGTCCGGGGACATTGCGGCAACGTATCGTTGATGTCTTCGGCAAACGTATCAATGCCGATCTGCTCCCGTTGAACGTAGAGACCTCTGTTTGCGGCCTCTCTGGATTCGTGGGTAAGCCAGAGTCAGCGAAGAAGAAAGGTGCTAAGCAGTTCTTCTTCGTCAATGGACGATACATGCGTCATCCTTATTTCCATAAGGCCGTGCAGAGTGTCTATGAGCGATTAGTTCCACAAGGTGAGCAGGTGCCTTACTTCATCTATTTTGATGTCAACCCACATGATATTGATGTCAATATCCATCCGACGAAGACGGAGATAAAGTTTGAGAACGAGCAGACTGTATACCAGATTCTCCTTGCAGCGGTGCGCGACGCTATTGGCTCATTCAGTGGGGTGTCTACGATCGACTTTGACACCGAAGGCAAGCCTGAGATTCCGCTCTTCCAGTCAGAAAATGAGGATGGCGGAGAACCGTTTGCCATGCCGAAGGTAGACTTTGATCCTCAGTACAATCCATTTACTGCAACTCCAAAGAGACCATCGTCTTATGACGGTGGACAGTCTGTTCACAGCAAGACTTCCATTTTCTCTGGCCCTGTCCAGGAGGACCCTTGGAACATACCTTTAACACCCAACACCTCATCCCCCAACAACCCCGCATCCGATACCCTTTTCTCCGGCCCAGTACAGGAGAATGAGTCAGAGGAAATAGAAGACAAGGCGCCGACGCATTATCAGTATAAGGGTAAGTATATTATGACATCGGTGAAGTCGGGGCTGATGGTCCTTGACCAGCATCGTGCTCATATTCGCATCCTTTATGAGGATTACATGCGTCGTCTGGCTTCTCACAAGATGCATTCGCAGAAAATACTGTTCCCACAGAAGATAGATCTAACTCCGAAAGAGATGCTTATTCTTACGACAGTGAAGGATGATGTTAGTCTTCTTGGCTTTGAATTGACTCCTGTTGGCGCTGCTACTTATTCAATCAATGCTATTCCAGAAGGTTTTGAAGGTGTGGACGTCGTCAGTCTGTTACATGATATTCTCAGTGATGCTGACACTGATTCTCAATTGGCCAAGATTCATGATAACATGGCTTTGTCCCTGGCTCGTGCTGCAGCAATTCCTTATGGTCAGGTGCTGTCCAATGAGGAGATGGAGAATATCATCAATCAACTCTTCCAATGCAGTAATGTCAACTATACGCCTGACGGCCATGCAACCCTTTGTATTATCAAACAGAAAGACATCGAAAACATGCTTGGATAAGGGAAAATGAAGAATTTGTGAAAAAAGTTACCGAAAAGTTTGGTGCATTCATAAAACCTTCGTACCTTTGCACCCGCAATCAAGAAACAAGGGCGTTTAGCTCAGTTGGTTTAGAGCATCTGCCTTACAAGCAGAGGGTCGGCGGTTCGAATCCGTCAACGCCCACAGGGGTGGTTCCCGTAGTGGCTTCGGCTGCTGCGGGATTTTTTATGATATTTTTTTGTTATCATCTCCTAAAATTTCAAGCCTTTTGCAGTCTCTCTCAATGATATTTTGTAATTTTGCAAATATAAATTCAGAACGCGTTTAGTAAAAAAGAATATAACAGTTAGGTAATACGTATTATAACACTTGTTCCTATGAATCTCGATGTATTGACGGCAATCTCGCCTATTGACGGTCGTTACAGAAGCAAGACCGAAGCCCTTGCCGACTATTTTTCAGAGTATGCTCTTATTCGTTATCGCATTCGTGTCGAAATAGAATATTTCATCACGCTTTGTGAGCTTCCTCTTCCGCAGTTGAAGTCATTTGATCGCAATCTCTTTCCTCGTCTGCGTGACATCTATCTCAAATTTGATGAGAAGGGTGCACAGCGTGTGAAGGATATTGAGAAGGTCACCAACCACGACGTCAAGGCTGTGGAATATTATATCAAGGAGCAGTTTGATGCTATTGGCGGACTGGACAGCTACAAGGAGTTTGTGCATTTCGGTCTCACCTCTCAGGATATCAACAATACTTCTGTGCCTCTCGCTTTGAAGGAGGCACTTCATAAAGTCTTCTATCCGCAGGTGGAAGAATTGATTGCTCAGTTGCAGACCTATGCTGATGAATGGAAAGATGTTCCCATGCTCGCCAAGACACATGGCCAGCCGGCTTCTCCGACACGTCTCGGCAAAGAGATCATGGTCTATGTCTATCGTCTTACAGAGCAGCTCAACACGCTGAAGGCTTGTAAGATCACGGCCAAGTTCGGTGGTGCTACAGGTAACTTCAATGCCCATCATGTGGCTTATCCCGACTATGATTGGCGTGCA
Organism: Prevotella sp. UBA2725; assembly: GCA_002353825.1. Classification (GTDB taxonomy): domain Bacteria; phylum Bacteroidota; class Bacteroidia; order Bacteroidales; family Bacteroidaceae; genus Prevotella. Next base: position 201,653 of record DEKJ01000021.1, read on the forward strand.
TTCGGCAACCGTTTCGTCAGTGAGAAGCTCGGGCTGGAGCGTGAGCAGTATACGACGCAGATTTCCAATTATGATTATCTCGCAGCCATCTTCGATGGTATCCGTCGTATCAATACGATCATCATTGACCTCGACCGCGACTTCTGGATGTATATCTCTATGGATTACTTCAAGCAGAAGATTAAGCCGGGTGAGGTAGGGTCTTCAGCTATGCCGCACAAGGTCAATCCTATCGACTATGAGAACAGTGAGGGTAATCTCGGTATGGCTAATGCCGTCTTGACGTTCCTCTCTATGAAACTTCCTATCAGTCGTCTGCAGCGTGACCTTACCGATTCTACGGTGCTTCGTAATATCGGTGTGCCACTCGGTCACTCCATCATCGCTATTCAGTCGACGCTCAAAGGCCTGCGTAAGCTTATCCTGCACGAGGAGAAGATTGATGCTGACCTTGACAACACATGGGCTGTCGTAGCTGAGGCTATTCAGACCATTCTCCGTCGCGAGGGTTATCCTCATCCTTATGAGGCATTGAAGCAGCTCACCCGCACGAACAAGACCATGACGGAAAAAACAATTCACGATTTCATTAACACATTAAATGTAAAGCCGGAGGTGAAGCAGGAGCTTCTTGCTATCACTCCGCATAACTACACAGGTATTTAATATTATTCATTCCCGTGAAGGACTATAGTGAGTACAGTCTTTCACGGATCTAAGTAACTACTACTATGTCAGAAGATCAGGAAAAGACGCAGGCGGCTCAGGAGCCGCAGAATGATGCCCGTGAGGGCTATGCACGTCCCGCAGGACATCAGAATCAGAGAGATTATAATCCTGGAACAGGACGTACACAGCGTCCTCGCATTCACACAACATCATCTCGTCCACAGTATGGTGCCGGCCGTCCTCAGGCAAGCAAGCCGGCGGATGGTGGCTTCCGTCCTGCAGGTTTTGGTGCTGCCTTAGCAGGTGGCGATCAGCCTCGTCAGCAGAACGGTTATGGTGACAGCCGACAGAGTGGCTATCAGTCCCGTCCTCGCTTCAACAACAATGGTGAGGGTGGTTATCAGCCGCGTCCTCGCTACAACAGCAATGGTGAGGGTGGCTATCAGCCGCGTCAGCAGGGTGCCTATCAGTCTCGTCAGCAGAGCGGCTATGGCAATCGTCAGCAGAGCGGCTATGGCAATCGTCCGCAGGGTGGCTACGGCAATCGTCAGCAGGGCGGTTATCAGTCTCGTCAGCAGGGCGGTTACGGCAATCGTCAGCAGGGCGGTTATCAGTCTCGCCAGCAGGGCGGCTACGGCAATCGTCAGCAGGGCGGTTATCAGTCTCGTCAGCAGGGTGGTTATGGTAATCGTCAGCAGGGCGGTTACGGCAATCGTCAGCAGGGTGGCTTCCGTGGCGGATACAACAATAATGGCTATCGCGGCTACAACAATGCTCCACGTCCGGGTTATGACCCGAATGCGAAGTACAGTATGAAGAAGCGCATTGAGTATAAGGAAGAGCACGTCGATCCGGATGAGCCCATCCGTCTGAACAAGTATCTTGCCAATGCTGGTGTCTGCAGTCGTCGTGAGGCTGATGAGTTCATCACCTCTGGGGCAGTGTCAGTCAATGGAACAGTGGTCACGGAGCTCGGTACAAAGGTAAAGCGCTCTGATGAAGTCCGTTTCCACGACGAGCCGGTGACCATCGAGAAGAAAGTATACATCCTGCTCAACAAGCCGAAGGATTATGTCACAACATCTGATGACCCGCAGCAGCGTAAGACCGTGATGGACCTCGTGAAGGATGCTTGCCCTGAGCGCATCTATCCTGTAGGTCGTCTGGACCGTAACACCACAGGTGTGCTGTTGCTGACCAACGATGGAGAGCTGGCATCGAAACTTACGCATCCAAAGTTCCTCAAGAAGAAGGTATATCATGTCTTCCTCGATAAGAACGTCAGCACGGAGGATCTGCAGAAGATCGCTGATGGCATCGAGTTGGAGGATGGTGAGGTGCATGCTGATGCTATCGAGTACGCTGATGAGCGTGACCATTCACAGGTCGGCATCGAGATCCACAGTGGCCGTAACCGTATCGTACGTCGTATCTTCGAGCATCTCGGTTATCGTGTCGTAAAGCTCGACCGTGTGCAGTTCGCAGGTCTGACGAAGAAAAATCTTCGTCGTGGTGACTGGCGTTTCCTCACCGAGAAAGAGGTTGAAACGCTCCGTAGTGGAATGTTTGAATAATTTTTAATCATGAGAACAAAAGTTATCGATGCACTCAAGAGCACCGATTATAATAAGGAGATAACAGTAAAAGGTTGGGTGCGCTCGCACAGAAGCAGCAAGGCTGTAGACTTCATTGCCTTGAACGACGGCTCAACGATTAAGAACATCCAGATCGTCGTAGCACCGGAGAAGTTCGATGCCGAGATGCTGAAGAGCATCACTACAGGTGCCTGTATCCGTGCTACCGGTACGCTCGTTGAGAGTCAGGGTAAAGGCCAGACCGTTGAGGTTCAGGCCAAGGAGATCGAGATCTATGGTCTCTGCCCGTCCGATTATCCTATGCAGAAGAAGGGACAGTCGTTTGAGTACATGCGTCAGTATGCTCACATGCGTCTGCGTACAAACACCTTCGGTGCCGTCTTCCGCATCCGTCATAATATGGCCATCGCCATCCACAAGTATTTCCATGAGCATGGATTCTACTATTTCAATACACCGCTTATCACTGCCAGCGATGCTGAGGGTGCTGGTGAGATGTTCCAGGTTACGACGCTCGACCTCGACCGTGTGGCAAAGAGCGGAAAAGTAGAGTACGACAAGGACTTCTTCGGTAAGAAGACCAACCTTACCGTTTCTGGTCAGCTCGAGGGTGAGCTCGGTGCTACGGCTTTAGGTGCTATCTACACTTTTGGACCGACGTTCCGTGCTGAGAACAGTAACACGCCACGTCACCTCGCTGAGTTCTGGATGATTGAGCCGGAGGTTGCCTTCATGGACAAGGATGAATTGATGGACCTCGAAGAGGACTTCATCAAGTACTGTGTCCGTTGGGCACTCGACAACTGCAAGGACGATCTGGAGTTCCTCAACAAGATGATTGACAAAACCCTTATCCAGACCTTGGAGAGTGTCATCAATGAGGACTTCGTGCGTCTGCCTTACACTGAGGGTATCAAGATCCTTGAGCAGGCAGTGAAGGATGGCCATAAGTTTGAGTTCCCAATCACCGGCTGGGGCATGGACCTTGCCTCAGAGCACGAGCGCTATCTCGTGGAGCAGCATTTTAAGCGCCCTGTCATCATGACCGATTATCCTACAGAGATCAAGGCCTTCTACATGAAGAAGAACCCCGATGGCAAGACCATGCAGGGTACCGACGTCCTCTTCCCGCGTATCGGTGAGATTATCGGCGGCTCCGTCCGTGAGGAGAACTATCAAAAACTCCTCGATGAGATTGAGCGTCGTGGCATGAAGGAAGAGACCTACAGCTGGTATCTCGATACTCGTAAGTACGGTTCTTGCCCGCATGCAGGCTTTGGCCTGGGCTTCGAACGCCTCATTCTCTTCGTCACAGGTATGCAGAATATCCGTGACGTCATTCCATTCCCACGCACCCCGAAGAACGCTGAGTTCTAATTTAAGAAAAAATAAGGGAAAAAATCACACACGTATTGAATTATTTGCTAACTTTGCAAACGAATTCAACGTGTGTGACATCTTTTGAGAGAAATATAACAAGTTAATATTAACTAAATTAATCGCTTTATGAAGTGCATTAAGACTTTATTGGTTGCAGCGTTGGTCCTTGGTGGATCAGCAGTTGCTAGTGCCCAGGCCACTTACACAGATAAGGAAGGCAATGAGTACACATTCAAGAAGCATGCATTCCTGGATCTTCAGGGTGGTGCTCAGTACACACTTGGTGAGGCTAAGTTCGGTGATCTGATTTCCCCGAACGTACAGCTCGGTATCGGCTACCAGTTCAATCCGTGGTTTGCTGCCCGTATCGCTGCTAACGCTTGGCAGAGCAAGGGTGGTTACAACGGTGTGACTGAGACTGGTAAGACTGCTCCTGGAAATGTCACATACAAATGGAAGTATGTTGCTCCGGGTATCGACTTCATCTTCAACCTGAGCAACGCTTTCTGCGGTTGGAATCCTAACCGTGTATTCAATCTTAGCGCATTCATCGGTGGTGGCGCCAACATCGCTTGGGGTAACGATCGTGCTAATGAGCTCGCTAAGGCTTATGAGATGCGTTATATCTGGGACGGCACGAAGGTTCGTCCTGTTGCTCGTGGCGGCGTTGAGCTGAACTTCCGCGTCAGCAAGGCTGTCAGCATCATGGTTGAGGGCAATGCCAACATGTTGAGCGATAAGTACAACTCTAAGAAGGCCGGTAACCCTGACTGGTATTTCAACGCTCTCGCTGGTCTGCGCATCAACCTGGGCAAGAGCTACACTAAGAAGGCTCCAGAGCCAGCTCCTGCTCCAGAGCCACAGAAGGAAGAGTATGTTGAGCCTACACCGGCTCCGGCACCCGCTCCTGAGAAGATTGAGTCGCTTCGTCGCGACGTCTTCTTCACCATCAACAAGACTGGCGTTACAGCAGAGGAGCAGCCTAAGGTTGACGAGATCGTAGCTTATCTGAACAAGCATCCTGAGGCAAAGGTGACCGTTACTGGTTATGCTGATGCTGGTACAGGTAATGACAAGATCAACGATGCTCTCGCTGCAAAGCGTGCTGCTACAGTGGTTAAGGCCCTGAAGGATGCAGGTATCGCTGAGAGCCGTATCACAAGTGACAGCAAGGGTGCACGCGTACAGCCGTTCTCTGAGAACGACAAGAACCGTGTGTCTATCATGGTCGCTGAGCCGTAAATAAAAGCCTCTCCCCGGCCCTCCCCAGTAGGGAAGGGAGAAGAGTCTTACCTTGTCCTCTCTAATAGGAGGAATGAGCTTTGGTAGGGCGTAAATAATATCCCCGGTTTGCGTAAGCAAGCCGGGGATATTTCGTTCTGTGCCGTGCCGTTTACGGCACGGTCTTTACTATCTCGATCCTTATCACCTTCTTCGTTCTTTCCGTCACCTTCGCCTTTTCATCGATGGTTCTTTCCACCAGCCAGATAATCATTCCTGAGGCATCGGTGACAACGAGTTGCTGGTGCCGCTCCAAAGGCTCAACCTTTTTATCTTTCAGGTAGTCGCTGACAAGTTTTGATCCCTTCATCCCGAACGGGGCGAACCGGTCGCCTTCTTTGATAGGGCGTAAGGTCATAGGGAAAGCCAAAGATTCTGCATCTAAAGTAGCAACACTGCGTTCTTTTGAAGGCTGTGGACTATCAACTGTCTCCTTAATAGAAACGCGTATCTTGCCGTTGCTGTAGCCGTAGAGCCCTGTTTCGGGAATGCGCATGGTCGGTAATGGCTGTTCCCATAGACTCCGTTCATAGATAAACAAAGTTTCATTGCTGAATACAGCGACTGCCTGTTGACTTGTCCATGACCTCCCACCTTCTTTCGATGAGAGCATTTCAGAAACTTGCTCACGGTTGAATCCCTGTTCTGATGCGATCGACCATAAGAGAAGCCGTGGACTGGCATAACTCATGATTTGTTTCATCGAATAAGCCTTTCCAGATCGACAGTCTACCTTGCAGCCTTTCCGTGCTTCTTCGATGCTCTGCTCCACGATAGCGTCCACATCGCTGAGATTGTCCGCCATACGCAGGATGTTCTGTTTGGCAGCGGGTGTCACCTTCTCCAACATCGGGATGACGTCGAGCCGCAGCTTGTTGCGCTGCACGTCATCCTCAAGATTCGTACTGTCAGTCACATAATCCTGCCCAATACTGTCGAGATATTCGAGGATATCCTTTCGTGACATGCCTAACAGTGGCCGGATAAAGATGCCGTTCTGTCGCTGCATACCCAAGAGTCCTTTGAGACCAGTGCCCCGTAGCATATTGAGCAGGATCGTTTCTACCTGGTCGTCGCTGTGGTGGGCGATGCAGACGCCCTCTGCTGCCGTGTCGTGGGCTAACTGTGTGAACCACCGGTAGCGCAGCTCGCGTGCCGCCATCTCGATGGAGATGCCGCGCAGCTCAGCAAACTCCTTCGTGTCGAAATGCACGACATGCAGTTTCACGCCCAACTTTTCACACAGATTCTTGCAGAACATCTCGTCACGGTCGCTTTCTGCTCCGCGTAGGTGGAAGTTGCAGTGAGCCGCCTCTACGTTGTAGCCTTTATCGAGCATCATCCGCAGTAGGGCCACGCTGTCGGGACCACCGCTGAGGGCAAGGAGAAGCCTCTCAGGCCTCCCAGGCCTCTCCCCGGCCCTCCCCAGTAGGGGAGGGAGAAGTGCCGGTTTGCTCATATCACTTCGGTTTTGCGGTCTCCCTCCCCTATTGGGGAGGGTTGGGGAGAGGCCTGGGAGGGTTGGGGAGAGACTTCCAATACCCCATCCTTCATGTGTATTGTCCGGTCGGTGAGCTTGGCAAGGTTCTCATCATGGGTAACGATGACGAAGGTCTGACCGAACTTATCGCGCAGGTCGAAGAAGAGTTGGTGGAGCTCTGCTTTATTCTTGGAGTCGAGACTGCCCGACGGCTCATCAGCGAGCACCACTGCTGGATTATTGACCAAGGCACGCGCCACAGCCACACGTTGCTTCTCACCACCAGACAGTTCGTTAGGCTTGTGCGAAGCACGATCAGAGAGCCCCATGAAGTCGAGCAGTTCCTCAGCGCGCTCGCGAGCTTCCTTCCGACCTTTGCCGGCAATGAAAGCCGGGATCATAATGTTCTCCAAAGCCGTGAACTCTGGAAGAAGCTGATGAAACTGGAATACGAAACCGATATGCTGATTGCGGAAGTCGGCGAGTTTCTTCTCCGACAGTCCACTGACATCTACACCATCGATGTTAACGGTGCCGCTGTCTGGCTTGTCGAGTGTGCCGATGATCTGCAGCAACGTGGTCTTGCCGGCTCCGGACGGGCCGACGATGCTCACCACCTCGCCTTTGTCAATGTGAAGGTCGATGCCTTTAAGCACCTGTAGTTTCCCAAATGATTTTGTTATTCCTTTAACGTCTATCATTTCTATGTTGTGTTTAATATTTCACTATTTTGTTCCTCCGGATATTTTATTCTTCCGGCATTGGATTTTTTTGTTCCTCAGGACTTTGGATCTTTTGTTCCTCCGGATTTTGTTCTTCTGATCTTCGAATCGATAGTAAACAGCCTCGGAGAGGCTGACTTTTACATAACCCCAGTCTAAGGAGCGCAGCGACGCAGACTGGGGTTTAGGATCGAGCGGAGATACCTGACTTCCTGCCTCGGAGAGGCAGACTGCACGAAAGTGCGCAATGTCTTTTATGGGTTTATTATACGCCCACATAGCGCGCCAAGGCGCATTCAGCCTCTCCGAGGCTGGAGGTCAGTTTGTCCATCCTCAGCCCCAACCCCCAGACTGCGCTCGCTTCGCTCCCTTAGTCTGGGGTTATGGATAAGTGTGCCTCTCCGAGGCACTTATTAACCCGGAATCTCCGAGACACTTATTAACCCGGAAATCTGCAGAACTCATTTTTCATTATTTCATTATTTCAATCTTTCAATCTTTCATTATTTCATTTTCTCAATCTTTCAATTCCCCTATGCAGCCACTTTGCCATGCTGTCGTAGGCTGATGTCTCCTCCGTGTGTTGCGACTGGGCGAATGTCATCGTCTGCTTGTCGTCGCCATACTGGTCGGGGAAGATGATCATGAGATTCTTACCATTGAAATATTTCGTCAGCTCCTCTGGCAACCGTTCCATGGCTGACTTATACGACACGGTGCCTTTACGGGCCGTCACGACAACGAAGAGATGGTCGTCAGCAATCGTTGCCGCGACGCGGGGCAACTCATTCCAGTGAGGCATCTCTACGCAGGTGAAGCGCAGGTTTGGGTGGCGGTTCGTGATATACTGGTTGATCATTTGCAGCGTGTCCAAACGCCCATTGAATTGTATCTTGCAGTCGAGGTTCCCTGCGATTCGCGACAGTCGTTCTATCCATCGGCAGAACCCTGGCTCATATTGTGCACGGGAAGGCACGGCGACGACAATCCGCCGTAGCGTCGCCAAAGGATGGTAGAGGCGCGCCATGATGATCTGACGGTTGAGGCCGTTGAACAGGCTTTGATGGAATTGTCCCCAAAACTTAGGCGACACGTTCTCGTGCATGTGCATGCCGATAAGAATCTCCGAAGCCTGAAACTCTTTGAAAGCATGTTTGATGCCGTTGGCAATGTTGGCGGCCACACGTACCTGTGTGTCCACCTTCACGTCGGAGCCCGCCGCATAGGTCTGTACCTGTTCCAGGAGCCGCTGCCCGTCTTTCTGGTTACGTTGCATGTTGTCATCGTCATAGACCACATTGATGGCAACGAGCGAGCGGTTCAGTTTGGGGTTGCGCGCCATGATGGCGAGACTGATGAGCCGGTCGGCATATTCCTTGTATTTCACAGGCACAAGGATGCGCTCGTCATCATCGGGAATATCCTCTGAGGGTAGTTCATGCTCACGCAGGACGGTGGCACGTGAGGCCCATTCCGTGACGAGCGAAGAGATAACGCATGTAAAGAGAATCATGATGACGATACCGTTGAGCATCCCTTCGTTGACCAATGGCGTGCCACCGGCAGTCTTGAGGTTCATGCCGACCATCACCATAGCGATGGCGCCGGCAGCATGGGCGGAGGTCAGACCGAACATCAGGTGGCCGGCGAGGGTAGGGAGGCGGAAGAAGAATGCTGCGATATAAGCAGCAAGGGCCTTGCCCAGTGTACCGAAGAAGACGATGCAAGCCACGACAAACAAAATGCCACCGCCTTCAAAGAGAAGTCGCACATTGATGAGCATACCCACACCGATGAGGAAATAGGGGATAAAGATGGCGTTGCCGGTAAACTCAATGCGGTTCATCAGCGGGGAGCGCTGGGGAATGTACCGGTTCATGACCAGTCCGGCAAGGAACGCGCCGAAGATACCTTCCAACCCGACAAGCTCACCCAAGGCAGCACAGAGGAAAAGCACAGCCATGACGAAGATGAACTGCATCACGGCATCACTGTAGCGCCGCAGGAACCAACGGGTCAGACGGGGAATAATGAGCAGCGTCAGCCCGATATAGATAACGGCTTTGGCGACGAACCACAGCCAGAACAGCACGTCACTCTTGCCTTGGTAGGAAGCTACGACAGCTGCGAGCATGACAAGGGCAAGGAAGAGACTGACCATCGTGGAGCCCACGGACAGCGTCACGCTCTTCTGTTGTTGCAAGCCGTATCGCGAGACGATGGGGTAGGCCACGAGGGTATTCGACGACATCACACAGCCTAACAGCAGGGCGGCGAGTGGTGTATAGCCGAGAATGTCGAGGCCCATGAGCCATGTCAGAAGGAACGGTATGGCAAAGGTCAGAATGCCAAAGGTCAGCGTACGCCATTTGTTACGTTTCAGACCTTCCATGTCCATCTCGAGCGAGGCGAGGAACATGATATAGTAGAGGCCCACACGCCCGAAGAGCTCAAAACTCGAATCGCGGACAAGAATATTCAGCCCATATTTTCCCACAAGCACACCGGCGAGCACCATGCCGATGAGGTGCGGGATACGCAGCTTGCCCATGATGATAGGGGCAAGGAGAATGATCAGCAGCACCACGAAGAACACCAGCGTGGGGTCGGTGATGGGGAAATATGATGCAAATATCGACATTTTGCTACAATTATCTACGAGTTACGCAGTTTTCTTTTTAATTTTGTGGCAAAGTTACTCATAATTTCGCTGAATTGTTGTAATTTTGCCTTATTGTTTAGGATTTAATGTTTCAAATTATATCATTATGAGAGTTGCTATTGTAGGCGCAAGTGGTGCAGTAGGACAGGAGTTCCTCCGTATTCTTGCTCAGAGAGAGTTTCCAATCGATGACCTTCTGCTCTTCGGCTCGAAGCGCAGTGCCGGTCGTCAGTATACATTCCGTGGCAAGGATTACACGGTGAAAGAGTTGCAGCACAACGATGATTTCAAGGATGTGGACATCGCTTTCGTCTCTGCCGGTGGTGGCACGTCGGCTGAGTTTGCCGAGACCATCACCAAGTACGGAGCCGTGATGATCGACAACAGCTCGCAGTGGCGCATGGATCCCGACGTGCCTCTCGTGGTGCCGGAGATCAATCCTGAGGATGCTCTGAACCGTCCTAAGGGCATCATTGCCAATCCTAACTGCACCACGATCATGATGGTTGTTGTGCTCAATCCTATCGACAAGCTGAGCCACATCAAGAAGATTCATATTGCTTCTTATCAGAGTGCATCGGGTGCCGGTGCCGCTGCCATGAAGGAGCTCGAGCAGCAGTATAAAGAGATGGTGGAGACAGGTCATGTCAGCACCATCAATAAGTTCCCCCATCAGCTCGCTTACAATGTCATCCCGCAGATTGACAAGATGACGCCCAACGACTATACGAAGGAAGAGATGAAGATGTTCAACGAGACACGTAAGATCATGCACTCTGACGTCCGCACCTCTGCAACCTGCGTGCGTGTCTCCTCCCTCCGTTCTCACTCTGAGAGCGTGTGGTTCCAGACCGAGAAACCATTGGAGATCAAGGATATCCAGGAGGCTCTGAAGAAGGCTCCGGGTGTGACCCTTGTTCAGGATCCCAACGATCAGTATGTCTATCCAATGCCATTGGAGAGCGCCGGCAAGGACGATGTTTATGTCGGCCGTATCCGTAAGGACCTCGCTGATGACAATAGTTGCACGCTGTGGCTCACAGGTGACCAGATCCGTAAGGGTGCTGCCCTCAATGCCGTTCAGATCGCTGAATACCTCATCAAGGTCGGTAACGTGAAGTAAACGTTACGGTTTTGCTGCTACTTCTCCCTCTATATGCAGCTCAGTATAGCCGGTGCTGTCAGCACCATTGCTGTATACGGCAATATAGTGGGAGAAATGGCCTGTACCGTTGTTGGCAAGGTAAGTGACGTGGATCTGTAGAAGGACAAGTAAAATTCGTTTCATAGTCGCTTGGAAATAACTTGTATGTCATTGTTTGTCGAACGTCAGCCAATTGTTTGTCGAACGTCAGCAAATCGTCCGTCGAACGTCAGACAATCTTTTGGCGTTCGACGGACGATGCAATATTGTTTGTCTGTTACCCTCACGCTCTATGTCGCCCGCCATTCGTGGGCCACGATTGCCAAAAACTCCGGCGTTCCCACTGCACTTATTAGCGATGCCATGGGGCACTCGTCGGAGAAGATGACCCAGATCTATCTCGACTCCATCGATGCCGGTCGTATCGACAAGGCCAACCGTGAGATCATCAGCCATCTCTTCCGGTAGTATTCAACCGCAACCGATCGGCGATTTCACAATAAACGTCTTGCGATTCAACTGTAAACGCCCTGCGATTCAACTGTAAACATCCTGCGATTCAACTTTAATAGTTCCACGATTCAACCGCAATCGCCCTAACCCCGAATATTCGCCACAGATGATAACAATGAAAAACAATACGCCGCACCTCGGAGAGGTGCTACATGGTTAGCCCCACGTGAGGCGAAGCCGAAACGTGGGGTCAACATGGTGCCAACATCCTGACAACCGGCCTCGAAGAGGGCGAACACGGTTATCTACCACTCCAACCATGTTCGCCCTCTTCGAGGCCGGACTTCAACGAAACGCCACCGATCCTAAACCCCATGCTGCGTCGCTTCACTCCTTGCATGGGGCTAATCATGTGGCACCTCTCCGAGGTGCTTCACCCCCCAGACCATATCGTACTATATTATTATTGTGTCAAAAGCCAAAAAACATATCCTTTCGCAAACGAAACATTGCCCTTTTTGCACTTCCGCAAAACATTTTTTCAAAAAAACATTAAAAAGAATTGCTTATGTCTGAAAAAGCTACTAACTTTGCAAATAGAAAGCGCAGAGGCGAAACTTGGATGTAAGGAAAAGGACGCACAAAATGTCGTCTTTAGAGCGGAAAGTGTGCCTGAATGGTTAAATTTTAGGCTCTTGACGCAAAAAAGATGGATATTGTTTGCGTGTTTTAATAATTATGTCTATATTTGCCACACTTTTCAGAATCTCCCGCCGGGGAGATTCGAAAAACCGCCAGGCTCTCTCAACTGGCGTAAGTGCTGACGAACCCCGCGGCATGGGCTGCTTGAAGAGAATGAAAAGCTAGCTTTGCTGCCAGAAAACTGAAAGGAAAATTTTTTTAATGTTTAATTAATCTTTTAATCGTATGAACAAAAGCAAGATTTTTAGTTACCTGTTCATCGGTCTGCTCGCAACAGGCGCTATGGGCACGGTTACCTCTTGTAAAGACTACGATGATGACATCAGCAATCTGCAGAAGCAGATTGACGCTAATGCCGAGGCTATCAAGAATATTGAGGCCCTGATCAAGAGCGGTTCTGTCATCACGAACGTTGCTCAGGCAACTGATGGTGTTACTGTTACTCTGAGTGATGGTAACAAGTTCACAATTAAGAATGGTGCCAAAGGTGACAAAGGTGACGCTGGCACTCCTGGTACTGTGTGGACTATCGGCGACGATGGCTTCTGGTATAAGGATGGCGTCAAGACATCTTATTATGCTCTCGGCACAAAGGGCGACAAGGGTGACAAAGGTGACACTGGCGCTACAGGTGCTCAGGGCGAAAAAGGCGACAAGGGAGACAAAGGCGACAAGGGAGATGCTGGTACAAGCACAACTTCGAAGGTTCGCTACTATGTTCCTAACGCTGAGACAGGTTGCTTCGACCTCTATGAGGATGGTGTGAAGATTCAAGAGACAACTATTAGCTGGAAGTCTGCTGAGGCTAATGTCATTACTGCAGCTATGGATAAGGAGAACCTTACCCTTACAGGTGTGTCTGGCATCGCTGGTGGTACAGTTACGATTTCTCTGAATGGTACACTGAAGAGTTTGGTCTTCATGCCGAAGAACTACCTTGATGGTATTGAGACTCTTATCTATCCTTATTTGACAGGAAATACCCTGAAGGATGGTGCAGTTTCAGCTACAACGAACTATCAGGGTAAGAAGGTCACAGGTCTTGACGACTACAAGGAAGTTGAGGGTGCCTTCAACTATGGACCTGCAGTTGGTTATGACTACCACATGAATCCTTCTAATAGTAATGTGAAGGCTTCAGATCTTCTTGGCTTCAACGTACTTGAGCCTGAGGTTGTTTATACAAAGACTCGTGCAGCTGCTGATAAGCTTGGTGTCTCTGTCGTTAAGGCTAATGATGACAAGTATGTGTTCAGCAGTGAGAATGGTATCCTGCATGCAGGTATGCAGATTGCTCATCCTGAGCTCCTTGCTGAGTATCCTACAAACCAGACCTATCAGAAGGCTAACACAGTTGCTTTGCAGGTTAACTCTAAGGATCTGCAGGGCGGTGATGCTGTCATCACTTCTGACTATGCACTCCTCCAGCCGCAGAAGGCTAAGGTAGAGGCTATCTACTGGGCTAAGAAGCCTATGTATGCAAAGGCTGGTAAGGATAATACCATTGAGGGCGATATCGACCTTGGAAGTCATGGTAAGAAGATTGATGTCTTCGATACTCCTGAGGCAGCATTGGCAAACGCTAACGGTGCAGCTCTTGAGCTTTACTATGAGAATGGCTCTACACTTAACATCAAGAACTATCTCGGAATTCATGCACTTCGTCAGAATGTAACATCTGATGCAGATCACAAGTTTGTAGCAGAGAGTTGGAGTGCAGCTAACGGTGATGAAAAGGAGTTTGGCTTGACTTATCACTTCAAACTCGTTGACTATGCTGTTGATGGCAATACTACCCGTGATAGCCGTTTTGCTAAGTGGTCTGATGGAACACAGGCTGGCATTGCAACTACTGATGGTGTCCTCGTTGCTCAGAACCTGAAGGCTGATGGTAAGACTCCTGATACTGACGCAACTGCCAAGACTGCTATCGATCGTGAGCCGTTGGTTCAGGTGACTGTTACAAACAAGGCTGGTAAGGTGGTTCTTGATGGTTATATCCTCATCCACATTACTTCTACTCCTCCTGTGGTTCCAGATAATAAGACTGTCTCTTATGAGACTATCGATCACAGCAAGACATTCGATCTTTGTAATGATGTTACTTTGCTGACTACATGGGGTCAGTTCAATGACATTGTTCTGAAGAATGGTCTTGATAACCTTACTAAGAAAGACTTCGACAAGCAGTACACTGCTGACCTTCTGACTGAGACGCTGGCTAATCCTATTTCTCAGGTTTCTGGTACAGAAATGAAGCAGTTCAAGGAGGCATCTGCAAAGGGTGATGGTACCGAAGCTACGACTTATCCTGATAAGATCGGTAAGATCTACTATTATGGTGAGAATGATGGTACTACAAACCATGTCTTCTACTGGGTTATCTCTAACACGGATGCTGAGAAGCTGACGAAGGGTATGAAGCCGGGTGAGACAAAGGATGTTGTAAGATATGTACGTTTCTTCGCAACACAGAATACGGATGGTTCTTACAAGGCTAGTGCTAAGTATCCTTTTGTTTACATCAAACTTGTTACCACTCTGACGCGTGAGGCTATGCCTACGACAACGTTCGCTCAGAAGATTGATAACTATTGGTTCGATGCAACATCGGGCGCAGACAACGGAACAAATGCAATTGTTCTTGATGTTCTTGAGCCTCGCGATGGTGGCAACATCAATGCATTCTCTCGTGTGATTAACCATACTCTTGTCGGCAATGCTCCTAAGACTGCTGGTAAGTACTTCGTTACACCTACACATACTTCTGTTACTGGTCAGAATGGTGTTGTTTACACAATCAGTGGCGAAAGCGATAAGTTGGTGGATAAGTATGATAACACAGAGTTGACATATGCTGATGCTACATATAATAACACTGTTAACACTTATGCTATTGATGCAACAAAGGGTGTATTCACTAACAATGCTATTTATGCAACACCTGCTAATGGTACTGCTGTTATGATCGCTACCCTTAAC
Organism: Prevotella sp. UBA2725; assembly: GCA_002353825.1. Lineage (GTDB taxonomy): Bacteria > Bacteroidota > Bacteroidia > Bacteroidales > Bacteroidaceae > Prevotella. Next base: position 216,723 of record DEKJ01000021.1, read on the forward strand.
CAGACAACTGGTGAACTTACGCTTCTCAATAATGCGACAACGAAGATTGTTTTGAATGCTGTTGGTTACGAAGCTAACCATGCTAACATCAACAAGGAGCTCCGTGCTTGGATCGGTTTCGTTGGTGAGAATGGTTGTGGATTGGCTACACAGGTTGCTGAGGCTCCATTCCTTGCAAGCTGGCAGCGTCCTATCAATCTTAATGAGGTTGCCGGTCAGACTATCCTCGATGCTAAGACTAATGGTAACTACATTTATCTGGCTGATATCTTGTCGTTCTTCGACTGGCGTAATGTTGCTTTCGATATGAAGGGCAACAACACATGGTTCATGAACTTCTATGGTATCAAGGCAATCACGGTTGATGTAACTCCTGGTAAGGTCTATACTAACATGAATGGTGGTGATATCACCAAGACCACTCTTGAAAGCATTACTACTAAGGCTCGCCTTTACACTGAGGGTACATCTGGCAAGGCTGCTGGTTCTCATAAGTTCATATTTAAGACTGAATTCACTTCTCTGAATGCTGAATCTAAGAATGCTGAGGCTCAGAAGTACATTGAGGATCATAAGAGTGAGTTTGGTTACATTTACTATGAGAACAATGGTGAGAATGTTGAGAACTTCAGCGTCAAGGTTCCTGTAACTGTCAGCTACACTTGGGGCGACTTCAAGACTTATGTAACCATCGCTATTAATCGTACTCAGAACAACTAATTACAAATTAGGTTAGTTCTAAGATATTCTGTGAAGGGTGTGCCGCACATACGGTGCACCCTTTTTTACAATAATTATTAAGTGAGAATAATGAAAAAGAATCTTTTTCTTTTTATTTCTTTGCTTGTTGTAGCACTTTGTTTCTCGTCCTGTAACTCTTGTGGTAATAAGAAGGACGAAGAGAATCGTGATGAGCAGGTAGCTGAGTTTCGCAGCACTTTGAATCATGAGGATACTACGCAGATGCTTAAACTCTGCGATGATGCGATGGAACAGCTTAAACATCGCAATTATAGTGCTGTTCTTTCAAGTCTCTATGAATATAATGATTCTACAAAGGAAGTAAAGCCTTTAAGTGCTGCTACTGCAAAGAAATATACTACGATGTTTCATATGTTTCCAGTACTTGACTACCATCGTCTTTATTATAGCTTTCAGCTTGAGGGATGCAATGATGTGAAGTATAAAGTGACTTGGGCTACTGCTGAGCAAGCTGGTACTAAAGAACCGGCTACTACAGCTTTCATGTTCAATCCAGTAAAGGTTGACGGTACATGGAAACTTTGTGTTAAAACAGCAAATGAAGAGATAGACCAAACTCTGAGATAATAAGATAGACTTTGGGTAGATTTGTTCTGCCCAAGTCTTTTAAAATCTTCTTTATGAAAAAATATTTATCTTTACTTTCCTTGGTCATATGTTTGTCGGTGTCTGCACAGGTTAATAAATCTGTGACCTTTAACTTTAATGACCTTACGTCTTTTACGACTTCTCCAAAGCTTACTCCGAATAAAGACAATCTGGGTAGTGTCAATGTAACTAAAACCATTTTTACTAAAGACGACATTCAGTTAAGCTTTGAATCGGTTGGTGGTGAGATAGGAGCACAATTTAATACAGTAATTAATAACAATGTTACCACCTATCATTTAACGTTAGGTGATCGAACACATTTTATCATTTCTGGTTTGAATGGTGCTAATTTGCAGCGTATTTCTTACCCGGATACAGATATTTCTGGAGATCTATATCTTGTGGAAAATCAGCCGGGCACTTTTGATTCATCTTTGCATTATTGGGCTAGTGGCTCCAGTAATGTTTCTAAAGTAATCTTTCAAAGTTCCGGGGGTAGTGAGCCAGACTTCCAAAGTCTTACAGTAAATTATACTGTTCCTTCTGATGTCCTCAAACCTGTTTCCTTCAGTATTAATGATGGAAGCAGTGTTCCTTATTTTAAGGAATTGAAAATGACATTTGATCGTTCTTTGTCACTTGTTTCAGCAGCAGGTATTTCCCTTTCTAATGGGAATACAGTTTCTGCTGTTGTTAATGGGCCTGAGCTAACGCTATCTGTTCCTGATACTATTAAAACAGATGGTTCTTATACGATAAAGGTGCCGGCAAAGTGCTTAAAGGCATCCGATGGATATGAGAATGCTGCTTTGTCTTTTACTTTCAAGGTAAATACACCAAAGAATACGCTTTTACCAGAAAGTGTTTCACCTGCTGATAGTTCTGAAGTAGCTAAGCTCGGTTTCCCGACCTTGACTTTCAATCGTCCGATTAAGGTTGCTAAACTTAAAGGAACCCTTACAAAGGTTGGAGATTCTGATCCATGGGCGAACGATCTTTCTTTTATCAAAGATGGTAACAAGAATGTTATTATTAAATCCGATGCTACCATTGAAGATAGTATCTCTGATAAAGGTGTCTTTGTTATTACTATCCCAGAAGGAGCGATTACTGATGGGACTGGAACACATTATAATCCTGTCTTAAAATTGACTTACTATGTAGGTGGTGAGAAAAATCCAAATAAGAATGATAAGCCACAGCCGGAACCAACTGTAGAAGACTCTCCGATGATGAAGGCTGCTAAAGCGTTTCTTAAAGATGAGCGTATCGATAAGGCAGGTTATCCTTCTAAGAAGAGTGATGAATATCAGGCTCTCTTGAAACTTACTACGGACGCAATCGGTAGTTCTAAATCTGATACCTTGAAGGTTGATTCAGCTTTGGGTGTTGCGATGGGTAAGCTCTATAAGTCGACTAATATTGTACTTCCAGTTTCTGGTAAGTATTATAAGATCTATGGACAGAATGCTGCCGGTAAGAAGATTTATCTTGGCTTCTCCAAGGGCGCGATTACTCTAACAGATGAGTCTTCTGCGGCTTCTTTCGAATCTGAGGTTAAGGGGAAGGCTATCGCGTTTAAGACTAATGATGGCAAGTATCTGCAGGTCCTTAATTCTAACACCGATTACGATGGTATTACCAAGGAGCATGTCTCTGATACCTATACATCTTCTGATAGTCTAAACATATCTAAGTTAGAGGTTGAAAAGATTGATTCAACCACTACTTTTGGCTTAGTTACGATGTTTGGAACGCTTGGTAAAGGTATAGAGGACACTAAATCTTCTTACTCGATGATTCGATATGATAACGAAACCATACCTACAACGAATACGGAAAAGGTTTTGTTTGACGAGAAGTTATCTACTGCTTTTGGATTTGAAGAGACTGACAAGCAAGAAAATCCTTCTGATACGATCGCTGTTAAAACAGAGCTAAAGTTAGAATCTGATACTATCAAACAAAGTACAGATCAACTCGTTATTTCATTGGAAAAGGTAGATGGGGTAAAGCGAAATGAGTCTATTTCTCCGATTATCCTTGACAAGGACAAGAATGTGTTCATGAATAGTGTTACTATATATGAATCAACTGAGAAAAATTCATTCGTTGTTGTTCCTACAGATTGTAAGACGGAAGGTACTTATTATATAGTTTTACCAGAGGGCTTGTTTACATACACTTTCAATGGTAAAGTAGTGAAGAACTTAGCAGATACGTTAAAGTTCGTAGTCGGCACATCATCTAAGCCGGAGGATAGCAGTGAGTTCTCTTACATAGCTGCTTATCCCCAACTTAGTGTGCTTAATTCTGGATCGGAATTTGATAGCAACTATGCCATCAAGGATTCAGATTTGAACGATATTATCTTTACCTATGATAAGAGTGATATTTCAGGTCTTGTTCCCGATGAGAAAGTAACTGTTAATCTGTATAAGGCTAAGGATGAGATGTCTGCAGAACTTATTACAACTGGACATTTCGAGAAGGCTACAACATCAGACCCTTCGGTTTATGCTCTGAAGCTTGTTTGGAAAGATGAGATAAAAGAGAACTCTCTCGAAGAATCTGTTTATGCAATAACGTATCCGGATGCTGCCTTTGGTGACGCTAACTTCGGAAAATATTTAGCAGATCCTGCTTCTGTCAAGAAGAGTGATTGCAAGGTTAACAAAGCTGACCATTGGTATTTCTCTGTAAGTAACGCTATCGTTGCAGGCATCAATAATATCCGGAAGAACAGCAATGCTCCGAAGGTTATCTATGACTTGCAGGGCCGTCGTGTTGAGCGTGTCACGAAGACTGGTATCTATATCGTGAATGGAAAGAAAATGGTGATCTGGAAGTAACCATTACTTTCTTGATCTGTTAGTAAGAGGGTGCGTCAAGCGATTGGCGCACCCTTGTTCGCTTTAGTATTGATGTTTGTCTAATAACACAAAAAATAAGGCCTTAATCCTTTGCAATATGCGATATTCTTCGTAAATTTGCCTCGAAAGCATTGTTCACTTTAAAAGCGGATGCTATGGGTAGGTTTATCAATCCTTTTACGGATATAGGTTTTAAGCGCATTTTTGGGCAGGAGGTTTCTAAGCCTTTGCTTCTTGATTTCCTTAACAACCTTTTGAAAGGTGAGAAGGTCATTACAAATCTGACCTTCTTGGATAAAGAACAGCCTGCAGCATATAAAGATGACCGTTCCCTTATCTACGATGTCTTTTGTGAAACAGACGAAGGGGAACGGATTATCGTTGAAATGCAGAACCGCGAACATCCTCACTTCGCTGATCGTTGTATCTATTATGCTTCTCAGGCAATCTCAAGGCAAGGTGAGAAGGGTGCGAGTTGGGGCTATCGTATCAATGCTGTCTACATGATTGCATTCATCAATTTCTTCATGGATGAATTGGATGAACGCTTTCGCACGGATGTAGAGTTAGTTGAGAGGCAGTCAGGAAAGGTGTTCTCCGACAAGGAGCGATTCATCTTCCTTCAACTGCCTTGCTTTAAGAAAGAGGCTGAAGATTGTGACAATGATTTTGAACGTTGGATTTATGTATTAAAGAATATGGAGACATTAGATAGAATGCCGTGGGCAGCAAAGAATTCCGTTTTCCGCCGGTTGGCTGAGATAGGTGAGGTGAGCAATATGACGAAGGACGAGCGTGAGAAATACGACTCTGCTCTCCGCCATTATCGTGACACTCTCGTCGTTATGCAAGGGGCTGCAGATAAAGGTCGCGCTGAAGGACGTGCAGAAGCCAACCGCTCTGTTGCTCGTAACCTTAAAGCTATGGGGATGTCTCCTGCAGAGATTGCTAAGGCTACAGGGTTAAGTCTTAAAGAAATTGCCAAGCTATAAGATTGCCTGCGCCTAAAGGTGTGACTATGATTTTTACAATCTGTGCAATCTGTGGTTTGAGGGCTAACCACAGACTTTAGGATTATCACAGATTATCTTTGTGGCTCAATAGAAAACAAAGCACGGTCAATGCATGATTTGTCATCAGCATTGACCGTGCTTATTTTGTGTCCTTCGCGTCCTTTGTGGACAGTGTTTTTCGTGGTTACCAGATGTGTGCGCGCTTGTTCTTCGGCACGAACATCTTGTCGCCCTTCTTCACGTTGAAAGCGGTGTACCAAGCGTCGATCATCGGCAGGGCGCCATTGACGCGGGCGTAGTTAGGAGAGTGGACATCAACGGTGAGGAGATACTTGACGAGCTCGTCGGTCATGTTCGAAGCCCATACGCGGCCCCAGGCGAGGAAGAAACGCTGTTCGGGTGTGAAGCCATCTTTGACGGGCAGCGGGTTCTTCTTCAGGGAGTTCTGCAGAGCACGGAAAGCGATGTTCAGACCACCGTTGTCACCGATGTTCTCACCGAGTGTCTGCTTACCATTGACCTTCACGCCAGGCAGTACCTCGAAGCTTGAGAACCAGTCGGCGAGCACCTTCGTGCGGGCATCGAAGTTCTTCTTGTCCTGTGCTGTCCACCAGTTGTGCTGGTTGCCGTATTTGTCGAACTGAGCACCCTGGTCGTCGAAGCCGTGGCTCATCTCGTGACCGATGACACCACCGATAGCACCGTAATTGGCTGCATCGTCGGCTGTCGGGTCAAAGAAAGGCGGCTGAAGGATGGCTGCAGGGAAGCAGATCTCGTTGGTTGTGGGGTTATAATAGGCGTTGATGGTCTGCGGTGTCATGCCCCATTCCGTCTTGTCCACTTTCTTGTTGACATGCTTGGCGATCTCATCGTCGGTAGCCCAGCGGGAGATCTTCTGAAGGTTCTCATAGAGTGACAGACTGTCGTTGACCTGCAGGCCGCTGTAGTCCTTCCATTTGTCGGGATAGCCAATCTTGATGATGAAGTTGGAGAGTTTATCCTTAGCTTGAGCCTTCGTAGCGGCACTCATCCATGTTGCCTCGTCAATACGCTGACTGAGCGCTGTCTGAAGGTTATGCACGAGCTCGAGCATACGTTCCTTGCTTGATGCGGGGAAATACTTGTCTACATAGAGCTTGCCGATAGCCTCACCGAGCGTGCCACTCACGAGGTTCACGGCACGCTTCCAGCGCGGACGGTCCTGCTTGACACCTGTCAGCACCTGGCTCAGGGCAAACTCCGTCTTGCGGAACTCATCGCTCAACTGGCCTGTGGCACCACTGATGACCTTTGCCTCAGCATAAGTTTTGAGATCCTCGAGCGGCGTGTCAGCGAGGATCTTCTCCACCTCGTGGATAGGCTCGGGCTGACCGACATCAATGTAGTCGAAAGCGGGGAAGCCGGAGGCGAGGAAGACGTTGCCCCAGTCGATACCGGGGAAGTCGTTGACAAGCTGGTTGTAGGACATCTTGTGATAGTTGGCATCGATGTCGCGCAGTTTCACCTGGTCGTAGCTCACCTTAGCGATACGGGTCTCAATGGCGAGCACAGCCTCCATCTTCTTCTGAGCCGTTGCCTCGTCAGCGCCTGTGAGCATAAAGAGTTTCTTCAGATACTGCTTGTAAGCCTCGAGCACACGCTTGTTCTGCGGATCGTCAGAGACGTAGTAGTCGCGCTCACCAAGTCCGAGTCCACCCTGGCCGATACCTACGAGGTTCCATTCAGCATCTTTCTGGTCGGCGCCGACACCGATGTCGAACATCGTCGTACCCTCACCGTTGCGGTCGAGCTGGGCGCACACGAGCTGATACTCCTTGCGGTTCTTGATGGCGGCAATCTTGTCGAGTGTCGGCTTAATAGGAGCCCAGCCCTCGCGGTTGAGGCGCACGGAGTCCATCATGAGGTTGTAGAGAGAACCGATCTTCTGTCCCAATGAGCCTTTCTGCTGCGGCTTCGAAGCATATTCGAGGATGATACCCTGGATACGTTTCTGGTTCAGTTCCTGCAGGTCTACGAAGGCACCGTTCTCAGCGTGCTCCGCATCAAGAGGATGAGATTTGAGCCATCCGCCGGCGGCATAGTGATAGAAGTCGTTGCCGGGCTTGATGCTCGTGTCGAGGTTCTTCAGGTCTATGCCCGAAGAGAGGTTGGTCTGCGCAAAGGCACCGAGGGCACAGAACGCAAGTCCCAAGAGAAATGTTCTTTTCATTATTAGTTTATTGAGTTGTGTATATTACTTGCAAAATTAAACATTTCTCGGGAGAAAACTTCTTGTTTTGGCGATAAGTGTTTACCTTTGCGTAAAAATCAATCAATATATTGAAACAATAATAATATGTCCAAGTCAAACAAAAAGAAGAAAACACAAGGTCAGCAGTTCCTTTCTCCGGAAAAGTTTATGCAGCAAAAGATGCGCAGTCTGGAGATTGGTGATTGTTATGTCACTGACAGCCTTTGGGATTATGGTGAAGGTCATGTTCTGGTCACACGCAAGCATACTGGGGGGAAGGTAAGCCTTGCGCTTTTTTTCCTTGATGTCTGGTGTGTCGGTTTGAAAGATTCATTCTACAAACTTCGCCTTGATGAGAAAGAGTATGAAGACTTTCTCGACAAGCTCAGTGTCTCCGGTATAAAACCATGCAGTTATGAAGAAGCTCATAATATTGTTTACGGCGCGGTGGAGTTCGCACGTGAGGCAGGTATTGAACCAGACAAGAGCTTTGGTTTGACCCAGTATATGTTGGAGGAGGATGACGACCGTGTGCCTTTGATAGAATATGATTTCGGGAAAGACGGTAAGCACTGTCTTGTGGCGCAAAGTGAGTTAGAAGCCAGTAAATATCTTCCTCAGATGAAGAAGACTTTGGGCGATGATTTTACCTACACCATCGTGAAGGAAGATGATTCTGAGGACGGCTTCAATCAAAGCGATAGCGACGAGCCCGTTTCGTTACAGAAACTCATGGGCGACATGCAGATAGGCGACATTAAGGAAGCTGCGGGAATCTACGGCTTCGAGGTATCTTCGGAGGTGGAGGGAGATACTATTGAGCATGCACGTCAATGGCTGGCAAAGCAAATCATAGACCATCCGAAAGATGTGCTGTCGAAGTTGCCCAGTCATGATCTAGTGATGATAGAGGAGATTGTAGACAACGACTCTTCCATGCGGACAAACACAACCTTTACGGTTACGACGTCCGTCATGCTGCATATCCTCAGTTACAGTTCGGATGGGGAGCATGACTATTTCGACCTGCCTGTAGAGTTTAGGAGAGCCTTCACTGTAGATCTCGTTGAGAGTATCCTCCATGATGCCCGTATTTTAATACGGTTTGTTGTGGAGCAGGTTTTGTTAGGCTTGACAAATCTTTATGGTGTCATTACAAGGCGGGAGTACCTCGATTATATCAGAGATGGGTTAGCTTTCGACCAAGACGGTGATCTTGGTCAGTTTTATCAATGGGTCCGCGAGAACTCAGCGCTGATAGCCTTTTACGATAATGATCCTGATGTGCCGGATAGTAAGATGCTCTTACATTCGCCGTTCATGTGGGAAGATGTCAACGAGTTCCGGAAGCACGTGCGCAAAGAGGTGGAGCAGAAGAAGTTCACACCGGAAGAAATAAAAGATGCTGGTTTATTTCCTACCTTGGACTATCCTAACCCTTCCAAGCAGAAGATGCTTACCATGCTTCGCAAGGATTTCCACATGTCAGAGGACGATGCCAAAGGATGCCTTTTTGATCTCTGGATAAGGGCTCAGCACGAAGAGGATGAAAACTTTGAGGAAAGTTCTGTTCAAGATTATATTGCAACGGAGCTGATGCCGCAGGCGCATCTTGGTCCTAAGGAATTGGGTAAGTCTCACAGATTGATTTCGACTTGTATCGAGTACTGTAACGATATGCCTCTTTGGATCCTTAGAGGGCATACGCCAAGGGAGATAGGAATATTAGGATAATAACGACAATTGCCATTAATTTACCGTTAATTAGACATTAATTTATGAATCAATTAATGAGCAATTAATGGAAATTAATGGGGATTAATGTTCCGATGAAGGAGCGATAGCGATAAAAGTTGTTTTATGTTGTATACGTTGTCAGAGTTGTTGGAGAAACAACCGATTCGGTTTCCGCCAACGTTGTTGTCGGTTTTCCAACAACAAGGACAACAGAGACAACAAGGACAACAGGGGGATCAGCGCTGTCCTATTAACAAGTTTGTAAACGGCTTTACATTAAAAAAAACATTACGCACTTTCGTGCAGTCTGCCTCTCCGAGGCAGGAGATCAGTCAAACACGCTCTCACAACAACCCCAGTCTGCGTCGCTGCGCTCCTTAGACTGGGGTTATGTAAAGTCAGCCTCTCCGAGGCTGTAAAGGGATACCAACC
>DEKJ01000028.1:0-6750 GCA_002353825.1 Prevotella sp. UBA2725
TAAATGATGTGATGACCGTCGCCCATGAGCGGCGGTCATCGTTATACTTTAGACAGTCGGCTTCTTCTCTGCCACTGCGAAGACCTCAGGCGACACACTCTCGAACTGGGTTCCGAAGAACATGTTGGCGATAAAGTCAACATCGTAGTGGTTCTTAAGAGACTTCTCGACGGTGTATGTCTCATCGTCTGACTTCTGGTTGTACAGGAGAAGAATATTCTTCTTCGGTGTGAGCAGCATGAAGTCCTTGGGAACGTTTGGCAGGGGCACCAGCTCTACGTTAGAAGCACCTTCGAGCGTAAGCTTATCATAGCTTTGGTTGTAAGGCAGAGCCCCGTGGCGTGTCTGATAAGCTTCTGTGTAGTAGTGATAGGTCATATCACTGATGAACATCTTCAGATCCTGCCCACGGAGGTTGTCATTGAGCTTCTCGTTGAAGTAGAAGTCCTTCAGCGCATCCTCGGCGTTGTCCCTTCCGATAGAGTCTGTAAAATAAACAAGGTTGCCCCGGTCCTCAGAGATATAAACTTTCTTATTCTCGTTGGTACCGGCAATGTCGTTGTCAATGATGGTTTTGAAGCCATTAAAGAAAGCTGCCGTCTTATCGAAGACAGTTCCATCGTGTTTGGCAGTGAACGCATTGAAGAAGAGACGTTCACCGAGCTTCTTCATGATGAATGCGCAAATCTGCACAACGATAGGCACGTTCTTAAGACCCTCGCCCTTGGTGATGTTGCTACCCCAGATGCTTTGGTAGATGGCGTTAGGGTCAATGGTCTCGATGCAGTTACCGAAGAAAGTCTCCAGTGTGCGACCGTCGATGTTAACATCGGCATCGTGCTGTTTGTCTTTCTTGTAGTTACCCATCTCGAAGTTACCCGACATTTCCGGAATCACTTCCTTATAGCGTATGCCTGTGCGTACAGAACAATGCTTCAGCAGTTTGTCCATGGCAAGCATCGGCTGAACGATAAGCTGCTCACGGTAAGTGATGAAAGTCTTACTGAGCTGCTCCGGAGTGAAGGTGATGTTGCCCACCTTCAATACATTTGTTGATGTGTCTGCCATTTTTAGAGGTCTTTAAGTGATTCTGCAAGGTCAAAAGCCGTGAAAGCAGCCTGGCCATCAGCAGGATTATCGTTTGTTTTGTCCTCCGGCGAAGGGTTCTTCTGGAGGTTCTTAATCTGCTCGTCCTTTGCGGCGAGGTCATTCTTTGCCTTTTGCAGCTCGGCCTTCAGCTCTGACACTTCATCCTTGGGCTGGTCTTTAGGAGCCTTAGGAGCGGGGCTGTCATCCTTATGCTCATCCTTTGGCTTGCCAAGCATCTCATTGAGCTTCTCGGTTTGCTCAGCAGTCAGGATGTACTGCCCTTTGTCATCGTTAGGCAGAGAGTCAACGGCAAGAGCGGCAAGCAGTGCCGCATTTTCTTTAGTTTTACTCATCTGTTGTTGGTTATCCTCGACGTTAGATTTATGGAGCAGGTTCTTGATTCCCTGCAACGTCTTCTGCAGGAAGGTCGGAGTTGGATTGCCTTCGCTGTCAGCCACTGCTGCCATCGGCTGCTGTGGCTTCGGCAATGGCGGTATGCCTGCCTCCTTGTTGTTTTTATAGTTATTCATGAAAAGGTTGGTGATTTCAACCGTCGCCTTTTCGTCCTTGTCGTCTTCGTATATGGAATCCACAAGACCGAAGTCAACTGCTTCCTGAGCCGACATCCAGTTACCTTTGTTCATCTGAGCTGCGCACTCTTCTTTTGTCTTGCCGGTCTTGTCAGCGTACATCTGTGCCAGAACGTCGTCAAAGGTGGCAAGATCATCTTTCTGCTTCGTTAGGTTCTTGATGTAGGCATCAAGATCATCCTTATTCTTCTGCGAGTAGGTGTTAATCATCGTGCTCGTATTGTGGATAAGGAAGAAAGAACCTTTGACGATGTCGATAGTCTTGCAGCCCAACATGGCAATGGTAGAAATGGAAGCGTTCATGCCAAATGCATGAGCGTGGACATTGCCATGATTTCGGAACGCCTGGTAGAGTTCCAATCCGTCCTTGACATAGCCGCCATAGGAGCTGAAGCCGACATGCACCTCCTTGCCCTTGTTCTGGTTAAGGACATATTGCACATAGTCGAAGGAAGCGGAGTTCCACCAACAGCCTATAGTGCCCGTTATCGTTATCTTATATTCCATTATCTGTTCTTTTTCCGCAAAGTTAATATATAAAAGATGTGAGTAAAAACACTTTGCATTAGCCTATTTGCGGTATAGACAATGGCATAGTGTAGGTAATTGAGGCCTCAGTCCAAGAATTGTCCGTCGGTTTCTCGGGCATAGACTCTGCTGTTGTCAAAATTGGAAACGGTCTTTTATTTGATCCAACGAGCAATTGCCTGCCGCCAACGAGGGTCAGACGGTAAACATAGTTTTTTCTAAGTCCGAGTTCCTGACAGGTATAGAATTTAACCGTAGCCGTTCTCATTAACACCTTATCATCCACTTTTTCAGCAATTGATAATGTTGGATATGGTCTGACGGCAATTTTCTCCCATTGAATACCATCGGGAAGTTTAACAGTGTCGAACGAGGTTCTTTGCATCCCGTTGAGTTCCTGGCACAATGCTCGTTCAACCTTGCGGATAATTTTCAGCGTGTTCATATCTTGTTTATTTTTAGTTTGGCAATCGCACGGTGGCGAACAAATCGGGGGTTATAGTAGACGCGATTTTTTGAAAAAAAACTCAGATTTTCTTGTTGGTTCCCTTCACCCTCTTCCGAAGATCAACGCCGTGCTCGAGATGAGCGTCGCGCATACGCTGGTAGCGCATCTTCAGCGTATAGTCATAGTCGGTCGAGATACCGTTGTTCTCACACCACGACCTGACGCAGTTGAGCAGCGTACACCCGCAACGCGTCATCTCGTTCATATCGTTCCAGAACTGTATCTTGAAGGTGTCCTCGATGATTTCATCAAGGGCACGGCAGGCAGACTTTGACATATAGTTATAGTAAAGCCAGTTTTTCTTTTTGTCATAGGGTATGGCGACTGGCACCGTGTCTTCCTCCGGCTTCTGAGGCAGCCAGTCCTTGGGACGCAGACCGACGAAGCGGCGGATGCAGGCGTTCTCTGCACTGCGAGAAGGAAAGGTGACCGGATTGCCGTAGTGATGAGTCAGCCATTGCTTGATAAACGGCTTGACCTTTAGGTAGAAGACAAATTTGCTCATATACTCTTTATTTTTTATAAATTTCTCACAAAGGTAGGAAATTAATGGGATATTTTCAAATATTAGGTAGAAAAGAGGTCGAAATTTCCTTATAATGTAAACATAATTTTACAGATTGCAAGTCTGCGTCCCCTTCTTCTCTCTCCGCTAACTTTGGCTTCCGCTGATTTCGTGAAATAATTTTGTGACAACGTTTCATTTGTGACAAGATTTGTAACCGTATGATTATCAATAGCATTTGTTGTCACAATAGTCTGTTGCGGAAAATATTGGCAAAAATCAAAAGTGCAACAAAGGCTTCAGACACCCCTCGGAAGATGTCTTGTCACAAACCCGATTTTTTTGTGACAGTTTGCAACGCAACTTTGTGACAACTTTGTGACAGCGCAAATCTCTGATTTATAGTCTTTTTCTTCTTTTTCAAACTCTCTGTTACAAAGTCACAAAATTTTGGAAGGAAATTAGAAGGGGGTCGGGGAAACAAGAAGCCCCGTCGTGGTCCAGCTGTGGCAAGATGTAAATAAATCTTACTATGTCCTATTGGCAGTTTTGGCAACGAAAAAAGGCGGGCTGCTGAATCACTCAGCAACGCCGCCCAGGCAAGCGATAAGATTAAAAAGCAATTAGAATGGACAATCGTCTCCGGGTTGCCCGTTAGGTTTGTCGAAGAGATCCTGCTGTTTCGGCTCCTGCTTTGCTTCCGGCTGCACCTCCTGTATTTCCTCCGGCTTGCTCTTTACATAGATCATGTCCTTGATTTTGCTGGTGCCGTCCGGTCCTGTCACACGCGACTGGATGCGGCCCGAGGCGTTCTGCAGTTCCTTGGGGTTCAAGCTGTCGATCCAGGAGCGCGTGGCGCAGAACGCCTTGAGTTTCTTATTGAAGCTCTGCATGGTGATGCGGTTGACATTGGCGAAGCGCATGTAGTCGTTGAGCACATTGTCGCGCTCCAGCATCTTGTCGAGGTTGTCGCCCTCATGCGAGAAGTATCCGTCGGCCCAGTCCTCGAAGTTGGCACCCATATCAGCCTTGTACTTGCGCTGGATGATGTTCTCCATAGGCGGCTGTGGCTTGTAGCCGGTGTCGGCGATGCTCAGGTAGAAACGGGTGCACTGCAGCCAAAAGTTGATGTCGTTGTTCCATTCCTCCTCGGTGTAGTCGTGCTCGTAGAGTGTCTTATGGAAGTCGTCGCGGATGGAACGAGTCTCCAGATAGTCGTTCTCCTCCGTTCGCTCGTGGTACCAGTCCGAGAAGACCATGTAGAGGGCGCGTGCCTGACTCGACGGGTCGAAGTTGCAAGGCACATAGTTCGTTGTGAAGGCGAACTTTGGGCTCTCGTCGAAGGGTATGGTGAACACGTGGTTGTTTTTAGGGTTGACGGTGAGGTCGGAGGTGATGCTGTCGTAGAACTGGCCAAGATCCATGTAGCGGTCGCAGTCATCGACGAGCACCATGTCGGTGAACTGCGTCACCTGCTCCAGTACGTGAGGGTCGTCCATGAGGTTGCGCTTGCGCCCGGAGAGGGAGACTGTCTTGCGCATTTTCTGAATGGTCTTGAAGAAGAAGCTCTTGCCCGACCGTCCGTTGCACTGGTCGTCCTCGCCAATCTTGTTGTCCATGGCCTGCGGTGCCCAGGCACGCGTTACACTCTTGTAGCGGTGGAGCATATAGCCCATGACGAATATCTTGTTGATGAGGTTTTGCTTTTGCTCACGTATCTCATCGGCAGTAAGCCCATCGCCCTGTATGTCGAAAGGATGTTTTTCGAGGTATGCCTTCGCGCCCTCCGGATCGTCCTCGAAGTTGTATTCCGTCTCCTTGCGCCAGAAGAGACGGCTGGTATTGATTAGGTAGCCGAAGAAATGGCTGTTGACATTGTTGATTTCTATGTCAAGGTATTCATGGCCGTCCTCGGCCTGTACCTTCTTTATCTCGAACATCGGTTCGAGTTTCTTGAAGCGGTGGTCGATGACATTCTCCTTCCACACGTAGTTGTTGATGCCGCCCTGTCCATGCTCATAGGCCCTTATGCCGTCGTCGCCGGGCACAGGCTTGTGTACATCGACAGTGGCGTTGGCAAAGAAGAAGAGCTGGCTCTGTGAGGTGAAGTCGGTGAAGTCAAGCGTCACCTCGCCGAGGCTCTCCAGGGCAGCTCCGGACAATCGAGGTGAGTTGAGCACCAGGTTGAGAATGTCGCGGCCCTTATGATGGTCGAGCACCCACTTGATGACAAACTGTCTTATTTCGCCCACCTTTATTTTCTTCACCACATTGCCGTCGATGTAGATGTATTCGGGGTTGTCGCTGTTGTCGTCCTTCAGCGCATGAAAGCCATTCAGCGAAAGGAAATTGTACAGGCATGCGGTGTCTATCTCATATTTCTTCTTCCCGTCCTTGGTGAGCCATTCCACCCAGAACCTCGCGGGCAGGGCGTTGGCCATGAGGTTCTTGAAATCCTTCTTCTCCGAGCGCAGCGCCATCCAGTCTCGCAGGTCCTTGCGGCCATGTCCGCGGTTGTCCTTGTAGCTGGTCAGCCAGTCGGGTAACCATACGGTGTGTATGTCAATATAGGTAAGGGCCAGCTCGGTACCCTTGCGTCGGCCTGTCTCATCGATATCGGGGATATTATAAAGAACCTCGACGTATTTCATAATCTCGCGGTACTCCTCTGCCGACAGACTGTAGGTCTCTGAGTTGAACCAAAGCGGATGATAGCCCATTGACTGGCAGCAGAGCGAATCGCGCTCGCCGGAGCAGATGAACGCTTCCGGCAGTTTCTTCTCCTTATAGGGCTTGTCATCGTCGTGGGTGCGCTGCCATTCCTTTTCCTCTTCGGAGTTCATCTTGTGGTAGGCAGCCTTCAGTTCAGACAGGCCGTTGATGTAGCGTTGGGGTTTCTTACCCGCAGGAGTGTATGAGAAGCGAAAACCTTTCTCAACGTTCAGCGGCTCATACACCTTATAGAACTTATCCTCGGTTTCTTCGCCGCTGGCCTCGTGTATCAGGCACTCGCGCATGAAGATGGGATAGTGGGGCGTTGAGTATTTTACCGTAACGCGCCGGTTCTTGACGTTGGCAATCCATTTCACCGAGTGCCAGTGCAGCGCATCGACATCGGCTTGCTTCACCTTTGGGCCAAGGACCTGAAGCTCGTCAGCCGTGAATTTCTCATTCAACTCAAAGGGACGGCTGCCGTCCGGCTCGTCCTGCCTGGCATCACGCTGGCGGATGTCAGGCTTGTTGACGGTGCGGTTCAGTTCGTCCTTCACACCGTATTTGGCGGCAAGCTGCAGCAGCGCCTCGTTGAACTGGCTCTGCCGCATGCCCTTGTAGTGCATATAAACACTGATGCCGTTCTCGCCCTTGCCGTCCCCGCCAAAGTCTGTCACTTGCCAGATCTTGCCGTAGCTCTTCGAGTCGTACTCACGTAGCGAGGCCGACGGCGTGCGCTCATCACGGATGGCAAAGTGCTTCTTCGTGTTCACGCATCCCTTGGCCTGCGGATAGCAGTCAAGGATAATGTCGAGCCC
>DEKJ01000028.1:6775-169635 GCA_002353825.1 Prevotella sp. UBA2725
ACGCTGCAAATATAATCAGCAGTAGTTGGGATGGCAAATACCTATGCTTGCCGGTTGCCTCCCAGACTGTTTCTCTGACTCTTAAACAATTTGACGGCTTTTATTACTGCTTCCGCAAAAGGTTCCCGACGCAGCATAAGCGTAGCAATCATCCTCGCGACCTCATTCCAGCTGCCGCCGGCAGACGCATGATATTTGTCTTCCTTGTTGTCAACGACAATCAACCAGTTGCGCTTATCAGCCTTCCATTCCTCCGTTGTATCAGTAATTCTGTTGACAACTTCTTCCCAGTTTGTTATCATACTCTTATTACACTCACTCATGATGTTTGGCTTTAATTCCGGATCCGATTATTCCTAAATAAGGTCTATTAGTATAGAGAGCTTCCTTCATTCTGAACGCTGTAAACGCTTTCGACTTTTTCTTGCAGCTCTTCTCATGCTTGGAAAGTTTGATATAGAATACGCATCCGAATCTGCGGGCATATGCCTTTTTAATTTTTCGATATGTCATGTTACTTACCTCTTTCTTCTGCCAAGTCGAGATTTGGGTATCTGCTCATCTTGAAACCTTTCAGAAAAAGCACTCCAGTATTCTTACCGAAATGAACATCAAACGAGCCTCCCTTTTCCCATTTCTGTTTGGCCAATGTCCAGGCACGTCCTTTTTCGTCAAACACTATGAGATTACCGATACCGCAATCTTCATCATAGCTTTCCGGATCTCCACAGATGAAGAAGTGCACCTGTCTGCCTTTCTTCATCTTAACTTCCAACTTCTCCAGATTGAGTTTATCAATCTGCTCTTCCATTTCTTTAATTGTCATTTCTTCTTTAATTTATAGGTTTCTATTGTTAATTCAAACTCGTCACATACTATTTCGTAAGGAGTCCTTCTGATACTGGGCAGATGTCTGGGAGCAATAATCAATTCTTCACCATCATCTGCCTTCAGAAGCATTTTATTTCCTTTCTTATTTATCTTGATTTCCATATTTGCAAAGGGGCTTATTGGCGTATTGAACATATTTTTTAATCTCCTCGCACCACCTGCCATTTATACAGTTGCGCCCATGAGGGCAGCTGCGGCATTCATCGTTCATAGCATGTAGCCTCCCAACCGCATTACTCTTATGATTTCCCGGCAGTTTTTCACGCCGAGTTTGTCTCGCACACGCAGCAACTGTGTCTTCACTGTGTTGCGGTTCTTATGCAGCTGTTCAGATATTTTGTCAAGCGTGCAGCCGTTTAAGTAGAGCTTTACCACTTCCTGCTCTCCTTTGGAGAGATGGACCAGACTCTTTGGTTTGCAGATGACATGTTCGTCCTTACAGATGCCACGCAACGGACAGCGCACTTCCTCAAAGTTGAGGATGTCGTGCTCGATGTCATTGGTGAGCAGGTCGTGCTCGCCAAAGTTGCAGCGCACAAAGCGTTCAACCATCTGTGTAGCATGCTCCTTATATAGCGTGGCCAGCCTTGCATAGCATTCTGGGAACCTGTTACGGATGATGGTTATCAGCGGTTCAACAACCTCTGAAAACTTGGTGAGCCGCTTCGGATCATGACCATCTTTCTTGTAATAGACCTGTCCTTCAGGACTGGTGTAGAACTCTACTTCTTCCATAAGCTTTCGTCATTAACCGCAAGGTTGAAGAGGACGATATCAGCCTTTGACATCTCCAGCCTCCCTGCGAACTTGTTAATAATCGTGGTATATGCCATTCCATACTTATCCATGAGATAATGGAGTAGCTTACCTTTGTCCCTTTTCTTCATTGCATGGTAGTAATCCTGCAGGTCGACAGCCGACAAATCTTCAGTAATTTTCTTGTCCATTTCGTTTTTATTTATTAAATTTGTTGCAAAGATAAAAACAAAATTGGAAACTTCCAACGTTGGAATGAATTATTTTCTTACGTTGGCTATAATTTAACATTTGGTATGGCATTGGAACGCATCAACCCAAATCTTGAGTACATCCAGGATGTGCTTAAAGAACGCAACTTGACACCCCGCCAGCTGTCAAAGCTAATTTTCGGTGAAGGTACTCACAGAGACATAGTTAAAGAGATCACCACCAAGCCGGATGTTAGAGCCAGCACGGTGGTAAAACTTTGCCGTGCGCTCGAAATATCTATGGACAGTCTGTATCAAAACTCGGACACAGATAAAAAGGAAATTCAGACCATCAACGGAATTGGAATTGTGAATAACTCACCTAACGCAAAAGTCGATTTAGTTGATTTGCGTGCTGAAAATAAGGCTCTTAAGATGGTGATTGAGGAAAAGGACAAACGGCTTGCAGAACAGCAGAAGTACATCGACCAGCTTGGAAAACGGCTTGACCTGGTACTCCAACTCGGACATAATTCGGACACGGGGATGTAACAGCCTTTAACGGCTGTCTCAATCGATGAAGTCAACATAATTTCATACAACAGTTAGAATCTGTGTATTATCCTGCCTCCGCAACAACAAGCGTCCGAAGTCGTTGACATTCAACACTTCGGACGCTTTTTTATTTTATGTGTTTCCTGATAATAGTATAAAGCCCATAACACAGTGCACCGATAAACAACAAGGAATAATAGAGTATTACAAATATTATTCCCATTATCACAATAAAGGTACCGATTACTAAGAACTCTGTCAGCATACTTTTTTCGTTAGTTCTTTGATTTCATTGCAAAGCTAAATATTTTCCCGCACACCTGCAAATATTTCAACCGCTATAATTTACGAAGAGGTAAAAGAGCCGCCGACACATCGCGTGCCGACGGCTCAGAGTTCTTTCACAAAAATGAGATGCTTACATGAAGCATTCAATATCTTAGTAAACACTTATGTTCTCCATCTTATGAGCTAAAGATCTTATTCCGTCAACGATTTGAGCCTTCCTCTCAGGACTCGGCTTCC
The DNA here is from genome assembly GCA_002353825.1 of Prevotella sp. UBA2725. GTDB lineage: Bacteria > Bacteroidota > Bacteroidia > Bacteroidales > Bacteroidaceae > Prevotella. The sequence continues at coordinate 9,694 of DEKJ01000028.1, forward strand.
TTACGCCTACAGCATATTGCCGCATAACAGCTGGGCTCACCCCGATCTCTCTTGATATGCCAGCAACGTTGATAAAGTCGTAATAGTTGAACAATGAGCCAACATCGAAAGAGTAGTGTATCTCAATATTGGGAACCTCAATACCATCTTCCTTCAGATCTGTTTCAGCATCTTTCCATCCGCTGAGCATGTCGGCAATGGCAGCACGTGCTGAGTTGCCTTGCCCGAGGACGCTCGTTTTGACACAGTCTATCTTCATACGACAGGAGAAGTTCTTTTCTCCTGGTTCACGTTCTACTTTTGCTATCACTTTTTTCATATTCTTGCCCTTTAAAAAAGCTCTTCCACAACCGTTACCCATTCAGAAGAGTAACCGCCCGCATCTTTGACGGGCGGCCCTCCTTTTACTTGTTCAAGAGATCTTTAAGAATCGACTTTGCTGTCGGCTCTTTGATTTCTTTGCTTCCGTGCCTCGGGATCACGGCTCTGGCTCCCGTCTTCGGGTTGATCCAGATGTCGTGAGACGCACCGTGCTTCTTCAAAAGGCATCCCGCCTTTGTAAGCTTCCGAACTAGTTCTGAATGTTTCATGATGTGAAAGAACTTTTGTCGTATTGACAGTGCAAAGTTAACAAAAAAGTTAGCATGCTCCAAACTTTTTGCTAACTTTTTTGTTATCTATATAAAAATTGAGAGCCATCTTTGCTCTCATGCTCTCCTTGAATAGTACCCGTATATATACACGAGGCTAACGACAGAGATGGCAAGCTCGATGAGGCACAGGCCACGGTAGTCGAGCCACTGACCGATGCCGCCACTGAGCACAGACGTCAGGGCACCGCTCAGATGCACGAGGACGAGCTGGATGGTGAAGTCGGTGCCTTCGCGACCGGACCTCACACTGTCCATGGCCGTGGTATAGAGCGTCACGGCAGCACATGCCTCCACGAAGCGGATAAGGACGATGCCGATGAGCACCAAGGTAAGGGTAGGTGTGGTGTAAGTGATGAATAGGAAATAGGCTGGTACAAGGATGGCGAGGACGGCGACGATGCGCTGGGCCACTCGCGTGCCTAAGCGTTTGACCCACCGACCGGCTAAGGCCGCCATGACGAAAGCTACCGATGTGCCGATGATGCCGTTGTAGAGTCCTATCTCCTTCATGTTGTACCCCATATCCACCATCCATGGCTTGAGCATCGACATGATGCCATCGAAGCCTGCGAAGAAGAGGAAAAGGAAGATGACCTGTGGCAGGATATGCTTCTGCGTGAAGAAATGCCAGAAGTCGGACACTGTCGCGCGTTTCTTCTTGTGTTCCTCGTTGACGATGATATGCTTATCGAGCGCCACGGGAAGGATGAGGAGCAGGGCACAGAATCCTAATACCGGCACGACGGTATGCCAGCCATATCTGTGCAGCACCATAATGAGGATGCCGCCGCCTAAGAGACGCCCGGTATAGCGTCCCATCGACTTCATCGACGTCACGGCACTGTGGTCGCCGCGCCGAAAAGCGTTGACGGCGAGCGTATCGCTCGTCACGTTTTGTACCGAGGCGGCAAAGGTCGAGAGCAGGATGAGCGCTACGATGAGTGTCAGGTTCTTGGCTACGTCCAAGAAACCGACGAGGAAGATGGCGGCTGCGAACACGGTCTCCGTGGCGATGATCAGTTTCTTGAAGTCACCCACCGTGATGCAGTGACGGTCGATGAGTGGAGCCCACAGAAACTTGATTGACCACGGCAGACGTGTCAGACTCAGCAGTCCGATGGTCGCCAGTCCGATGCCATGCTGCCTCAGTGTCACCTGCAGGGCCGTCATGATGAACGTGGCGGGTATGGCGCGGGCGAGATAGAGACAGAAGAATGTTGAGAGGTTGATGGTCTTGTTGTTCATTGTTTAGAATTCGACGCTGAGGGTTGTACCGATAGTGAAGGGCTTGCCTTTCTGAGCGTAGGTACCGGTGGATACCGTCATCACGTTGGCAAGATAATCGGTGGAAGTCAGGTTCTTCGCCCATACGCTCCATGTGAAGAGGCTCTTCGTGAACGCTACCTTGGCATTGGCCACAGCATAGAACGGCTGCTTGACGACATTGTCTTCAGCCCAGTAGATCTTGCCGAGGGCATTGACGTTGAAGTTGACCATCAGTTTGTCGAGCCATCCGAGGTGCTCCTTTGTGTAGTTGGCATTGAAGCCGAGTGTGTTCTGCGGCACCATCGGCAGGCGGTTACCGGTATAGTCGAGCTTGTCGCTCTTATGATAGGACAGGAAGCGGGCATAAGTGTAGCCATAGTTCAGACTCAGATCCAGACCTTGGACAGGTCGTGCGTTAAGGCTCAGCTCCGCACCTTTACTGTCAGCATGTCCGGCATTCGTCGTGATCGTACCGATGCCAACATAAGTATAGGTGAGCTGCATGTGCTTCCAGTCGATATAATAGAGGTCGGCATCGAGGGTCAGCTTGTCGCCGATGAGGTTCAGATGCGTGCCCACCTCGTAGTTCCAACTGTATTCTGGGTCATATTTCTGCTCATCCTCTGAAGCAATGCTGCGGTTGAATCCACCGGCTTTATACCCACGCGAGACTGTTGCATAATATTTGTTGCCCGCGGTAGTGAGATACTGTACGGCGAACTTCGGCGTGAGCTGTCTCGAGTCAAGTGTCTTGTCGAAGTCGTTGGTCTGCTTTGTCGTCCCTGTCTTCTCACTGTAAGAGAACCGTGTGTAGCGGCTGTGTGTATGCTCATAGTCGAAGCGCAGGCCGGCAGCGAGCGACAGGCCGCGCCAGACATTATAACTACTCTGATGGTAGATAGCGAAGCTCGATGTCGGCTCATGATAGAAAGCGAGACTTCCCGACTCCGTGGACGGCTTGTTGTTGTTTGTCGCACGCTTCGTATGCTCATACATACCGAAGACGCCCGTCACCCATTGGTAGCGGCTGTCCGTGTTCGACTTAGCCGTCAGTTCCTCGGAAACGACGCTCTGATGGCGGTCACCTAAGAGATAGGTCTTGTCGGCTTCTGTGTAGTCCTGGTCCACATACTGGTGACTCTTGAGATATTGGTAGGACGTATGGCTCGACAGCGTGAATCCTTTGCCTGTATATTCTGCTGCGAGGGCACTCGTCGAGACCAGTCGGCGGAAGCCGCTCGGCCGGTTATAGTCAATGTCAGAAAGTGTCTTAGCGTCGGTGTCGTAAGGAGAGTAGCTGTAGCCACCCTGGTCGCTGTAAGCCAGTCGGCTCGTGAGGCTCAGTGCCCAACGCTCGGCAGGGTGCCAGAAAAATCCGACGTGCTCCTCCGTCTCATCCATCTGATCTGTGTGCTTCCCGTCATATTTATTCTTGAAGTAGCCGCCGGCATGATGATAGGTAGCACCCGCCGTGAGGCCGAAGGTTTTGCTCAGCAGATAGCTTGCCGATCCAGATGTACGGAAATCGTTGTAGTTGCCATAGCCCACATTGATTTTCGTCCCTTGCCAGTCGAATGGCGTCAGGGTATGGATGTTGATGAGACCTCCGAGCGAGTTGCGACCGAAGAGCGTGCCCTGGGGACCGCGCAGCACCTCGATGGAGGCGATGTCTGACAGGTCTGTCTCAAAGGTGATAGGCTCATAATAAGGCACGCCGTCGACATAGAAAGCAGCGGCTGTGCCATCCGACTTGATACCCACACCGCGGATGTAGATAGGAGCGGTGGTACGGGGTCCGTAATCGGGCATGAAGAAGTTGGGGATGACAGCCGACAGTTCCTTGATGCTGTTGGTCTCGGTGTTTACAATCTGATTCCTGCCAATGATGGTGCCACTGACAGGCACGAGGTTGTGCTTGTTGACTCGGAAATCCTGAATGACGACACCCTGCAGTGTGATGGTAGAGTCTACTTTCTCCGTGTTGCTTTTCTCCAGGTCGGCATTCACTGCCAACAGAGGAGCGGGAAAGAAAAGGAATGCAAATGGTAAATATACTTTCATAGATGATAATTTTGGCCTCTCCCCGGCCCTCCCCCGTAGGGAGGGATAGCAATACCGGGAAAGGGGTCCTTTGTGTTATTAATTGGCGGGAATCTCCCTTCCTACGGGGGAGGAAGAGCAATACCGGGAAAAGGGTTCTTTGTGTTATTATTTGGTGGAAATCTCCCTCCCTACGGGGGAGGGCTGGGGAGAGGCCTAACTGAACGTTCCGAACAGATAATCGCTGGTCAACTGTTCCTTGGGGTTGTGGAAGATGTCGTAGGCCTTGCCTTGCTCAATGATCTTGCCTTCATACATGAAGATGACATAGTCGGCAATACGCATGGCTTGCTGCAAGGTATGGGTGACCATGATGACGGTATAACGGCCTTTGAAACTCGTGAAAAGATCTTCTATCTTCTTGCTTGAAGGTGGGTCGAGCGCACTCGTAGCCTCATCGGCAAGGATGACGTTGGGTTCCACTGCCAAGCTGCGTGCCAGACAGAGACGTTGCTGCTGACCACCACTGAGTGCTGTTGCTGGATCGTGGAGGCGGTCCTTCACCTCATCCCACAAGCCTGTCGACTGGAGATAATGCTCTACGATGAGGCTTAGTTTCCGTTTATTATGGATGCCATGGATGCGACAGCCGTAAGCCACATTGTCGAAGATGTTCATCGGCAGCGGACACGGGCGCTGAGGCACGAGGCCGATGTAGCGGCGGAGTTCGGTCAGTTCCTTGCCACTGGCATTGAGAATATTCTGACCGCCTAACCGGATCTCTCCATCGACTTTTAATCCTTCTGTACCGTCATTGAGCCTATTGATCGTACGAAGCAACGTCGACTTACCACAGCCTGATGGACCGACGATACAGGTCACCTGGTTCTTCGGGATGTGCGTCGTCACTCCTTTAAGAATAGTTGCATTACCGATAGATAGATGAAGGTCATCGATATCCAACTGGGCATCTTCAAGAGTCTGGAACTTCCGGTCAACGCGGAAAGGCTCCTTCGATGTCTTTCTGGATAACACCGATCTCACATTATTATATATGGCATTATGTAACGTTGCTAAACTCATAATCTTTCTTATTTGTTTGCAAAGTTACGATGATAAATTGGTAACAGAAATACCACGAATAGAGTAAATATATCACAAACGTTTGGTATATCCTGCTAATCTGTAACAATAATTACCACAAGTGTGGTATGTCAAATACCTAACATTGACTATTTCGCAAGGCCTAAATTAGTGATAACTTTGCAATCGAATACAGTGCAGGGGCCGTTTCTCCCTCCCTACGGGGGAGGGAAGGGGTGAGACCAATATTTAATAGATATATGGAAAGTAAGAGAGATATGATCCTGGCAGACAACCAGGAACTGACACGATTGGGATTAAAGGCGCTACTGTCGGGGATTGTTGACAGCAGCGTCTCCATCGTGGAAGACAAGGCTGCTTTGATAGAAAAACCCAAGGCGAACAGTCATGTCATTGTGCTTATCGACTTCACGCTTTTCGATTTTGCAGACGAGGACAATCTTCTCATCGTTGTTGAGCGTTTTCCAGACACACGATGGATTCTCATCAGCGATGACCTCAACCAAGCCTCCATCAAGAAGTTTGTCTATGGCTCGAAGCATATCAGCATTGTCTTCAAGGACACTCCTCTTTATATCATACGCGAGGCCGTCAAGGTGACGCTCTCCGGCAGCCGTTATATCTGTCAGCATGCCACAGAGATGTTGATCGCAGCCCAACAGGATGAGCAACAGAGTCCCACAGTCTCTACGCTCACGGCGACAGAGCTCGCTATCCTGACAGCTATCGCCCAAGGTAAGACGACGAAGGAGATAGCGGCAGACCGCAACTCTTCCATTCATACCATCAACACACACCGTAAGAACATCTTTCGCAAGCTTAATGTCAACACAGCCCACGAAGCCGTCAAATATGCGTTCCGTGCGGGGATCATCAATACGGAAGAGTTCTATATATAGGGGCCTCCCCAAGCCCCTCCTAAAGGAGGGAATGTTGATTACATAAAGAGCCTCCGAGTAGCTGTATAAAGAACCTCTGAAGATCTTCATTAGCAGTTTTCCCGGCGTGTCGTGTATGCAGTCACATAGTGACTGCCGCCCGCGGTTTCTACGGCGTTCTCATCGCGCCACAAATGCGTCGGAATCGCGTCACGTATGCGTCGCGTTTCCGTCCCATATGCGTCGCGTTACCGCCTCATCTGTGGCGCGTTCTTTTTACGCTTTAATATAGGGTTCATCCTTGTTAGAACCTACCATTATACCAAACGTTTGGTATTGTCCGACAAACGTTTGTGATACAGAATACCACTGACGTGGGATTTCACGGATACCTTATTGTTCGTAACTTTGCAACAGATTTAGATATTTAATTAAAACAATAAGGTCGATAATAATATCAATTAAACGATAATAATAAAAATAGAATATCATGGCACAGATTATTGTAAACGACGAAAAACAAGATGTTCAGCTCCCCCTGACGCTCGGTGAGCTCATCAAGATAAACAAGGTGTTTCAACCTGAGATGGTCACCGTCCAGGTCAATGAAGAGTTTGTGGAGCGTGATGTATGGGATCAGACGCAACTCAAAGAAGGTGACCGTGTCGATTTCCTTTATTTCATGGGAGGAGGTGCAGCATGATAGATCTTACTGAATCACAGATAGAGCGTTACAGCCGCCACATCCTTCTTCAGGATGTCGGCTTGGAGGGTCAGGAAAAGATCCTCAACGCCAAGGTCCTCATCATCGGTGCCGGCGGTCTTGGAGCTCCCGCAGCCATGTATCTGGCAGCAGCCGGTGTGGGTACGATAGGTATCGTCGACGGCGATGTCGTTGACCTGAGTAACCTCCAGCGACAGATCATCCACTTCACGAAAGATGTCGGTCGTCCGAAGGTTGAGAGCGCCAAGGAGAAGATGGAAGCTATCAACCCAGACGTGAAGGTCAACGCCATCCAGGAGTTCCTTTACAGCGACAACATCATGGACATCATCAAGGACTACGATTTCATCATCGACGGTACTGACAACTTCCCCGTGAAGTTCTTGATCAATGATGCCTGCGTCAAGGCCGGTAAGGCCTTCAGTCACGGAGGTATCCTCCGTTTCCGCGGTCAGACCTTCACCCATGTCCCCGGTTCCGCTTGTTACCGTTGTATGTTCAAGGAGCCGCCACCAGTAGGTGCCGTGCCGACCTGCTCCCAGGCAGGTGTCTTAGGTGCCATCGCAGGTATGTTGGGAACAATCCAGGCTGCCGAGGCGCTAAAATATATCACGGGTATCGGCCAGTTGCTGACAAACCGCTTGCTGACCTTCGATGCCAAGACGATGGAGTTCCGCACCATCCCCGTCAAGCAGCGCGACTCTTGCCCCGTCTGCGGATCACATCCGACAATCACGGAGCTCATCGATTACGAACAGGCAGCGTGCGACCTGCATAAATAGGCCCCACCCCAGCCTACCCCCTTCGGTTCCCCCGTTATCGGGGGCCAGGAATCCCGTAGGGAGGGAGATTAAATACCGATAAATATAGAGAAACTAATGACGATACCGCAACATGTTATAGACGAGCTCATCGCTCAGGCACAGAAAGACGCGCCGCTGGAGACTTGCGGCTATCTCTTGGGGAAAGACGGAGAGGTGACAGAAAACTACTGGATGGAGAACATCGACCACAGTTCCGAACATTTCTCCTTCGCTCCGAAAGACCAATTTGCTGCGCTGCGCTACGCGCGGCAGCACGGCTTGAAGATTCTCGCCAACTGGCACTCCCATCCCGCCTCGCCCTCCCGTCCTTCACAGGAGGACCTGCGACTGGCCAACGACCCGACGATCCGTTATGCCATCCTCTCACTCTACCAAGGCATACATCTCAACTCGTTCGGGATAAAGAACAATCAGGTAGTGGACAAACAAGAACATTATGTACAGAATTCCGACAACATTAGCAAGTGACATCGACTACACCGAGTCACTCATCAAGAAATATAAAGCCGGTGAGATCACAGCCGGTGAGCTGAAGTCGAACCGTGTGCCGATGGGTATCTACGAACAGCGTAAGAACCATCACCACATGCTCCGTATCCGCTGCACAGGTGGTCTGATCACGCCGAAGCAACTGAAGGAGGTGGCGTTCATCGGCCATCAGGTCTCGACATCGCACTTGCATATCACGACCCGTCAGGAGATCCAGATCCACAATGTCGATATCCTCGACGCCACACCGGCCCTGCGTAAGCTTGCCAAATACGGACTCTCTACAGCCGGCGGCGGTGGCAACACCGTACGAAACATGATGGTCAACGACCGCAGTGGGCTGACCGCCAATGAGGCTTTCGACGTCTATCCTTATGTCGAGGAGCTGACCTCGCTGCTCATCGCAGAAAAAGACTCTTATACGATGCCGCGTAAATACAAGGCGGCTATGGATTATGATGTGGCACACGCCAACTATTCTTATGTAGCCGACTTCGGTCTTCAGGCGCGTGTTGTGGCCGGTCAGCGCGGTTTCCGCGTGCTCATCGCAGGCAGTACAGCCCCGAACCCCACGACAGGCTTCGAGGTCTTCGACTTCCTTCCGGAGAAAGATCTCTACCGCGCCGCCAAAGCCCTGAAGAACTGGTTTAATAAATATGGCAACCGTCGTAACCGCCATAAGGCGCGCATGCGTTACGTCTTCTACCGCTACGGAGAAGAGGAGGCCAAGCGGATGTATCTGGATGAGTTCAATGCACTGAAGGACGATCCGTCGCTCGACTTCCATGCACCGGCAACGGTCATGGCGCCAGACCATCATAACCCGTCGTTTGCTCCTATCCAGGACGATCACGAGAGTTTCAAGACGTGGAAGCGGCGCTACGCTCACCAGCAGGCCAACGGTTTGTGGTACGCTTACATCGCCATCCCTCACGGCAACGGCTCTCCTGAGTTCTTTGCAGAGATTGCCGACTATCTTGACAACTATGGCGACGATGTCATCCGTTTCACGAAGAAGGAGCAGATCCAGGTACGTAATATCGCCGAGGAGTATCTGCCGAACATCTACCGCTTCTTCAAGAAGATCGGTCTCTATCAGATCGATGAGCCCGCCATCGTGACGAGTCTCACATCCTGCACCGGTGCCGACACCTGCCGTCTTGGTATCTGCATGCCGAAGGGTGCCATCGATGCTATCACCAAGCGACTGCTCAACAGTGATCTCGATCTCGATGCCATCCCCGACTTCGAACTGAAGATGAATGGCTGCACGAATATCTGCGCCAATGCCACCTGGGCTGACCTCGGCTTCAGCGGTCGCGTAGGACGTGTCGGCGATGATCCTTATCCAGCCTATACCGTCTGGCTCCCGCTCAAAGGCAAGAACGCCATCGACCTCCAGGTAGGTTACGTCGCAGCCAAGAATGTACCGGCATTTGTCGAGGATTATCTCCGCGACGTCATCGGCCATAAGTTTGAATACAATGACTATTATGAGTATGTTGCTGAGCGCGGCAACAAGGTCGTCACGGACCTGCTGAAGAACAAGTACGGTCATGTCGCTCCCTTCGCAGAGGCGCCCGACTTCTACTACGACTACACCGACGACGAGAAGTTCTCGCTCATCAAATACGGACAGGCAGAGTGCTCCGCCGGACTCTTCGATATCATCGACATCGACCAGGACACGATCCGTGAGAAACGCAGAGATTTCGAGAAAGCCGCTACGGATGCTGAGCGTCAGAAGCTCCTTTCCGACATCGTCTTCTCTGAGGCGCGTATGCTCCTTGTCACTCGTGGTCTCGACCCGCGCAGCGATGACGATGTCTACAACGGCTTCCTCAAAGAGTTCATCGGTGCCGGCATCGTTCCGGAGAAATACCGGGTGCTCGTCGACATCCGCCGGCAAAATGGTGACTTGTTGCCGTACGTTTCGCTCATTGGTGAGCTTGCCGACCTGCTCAATGCCCTTTACAAAGGCATGGACGACAGCTTGCAGTTCCATCTCGATGACAAGCAGGGCGCCGAGAAACCGGAAGAGGCTCCTAAGGCTGAGACACCTAGGACGGATGCAGCCAAGGCTGAGACTCCGAAAGCAGAAGCTAAGCCCGCCGAGGCTCCCGCAGCCGATGCTCAGAAGCCTGATGTCTTCAAAGACTTCCGTGGAGTGGCTTGTCCGATGAACTTCGTCAAGACAAAGATTGCCCTCACGCCGATGCATTCGGGTCAGACCCTGGAGATCCTCCTCAATGACGGTCAGCCTATCCAGAACGTGCCGGGCAGTGTGAGAAACGAGGGCCACACGGTGCTGAACATGGAGCAGCAGCCCGAAGGCTTCTGGAAAGTGCTGATTAAGAAAAAATAATATGGATTTCTTACCCGTTTCAGTCCGGATCAACGGTCGCAGCATCCTCATCGTAGGTGGCGGTAAGGTGGCGACTCACAAGGCGCAGATCCTGCACCGCTTCACCGATACGGCGACAGTCATAGCCCCCGAGGTCAGCGATGCGCTGAAGCAGTTGCCGTTCACCGTTATCGAGCGGCCGTTTGAGGAGCAGGACCTTGAAGGTGTGCAGCTGCTCTTCGTCTGTACAGGCGACAGAGCCCTGAACCACCACATCAAGGAGTTGGCTGCCAAGCGCGGCATCCTGACGAGCGTCTGCGATGATCCGAAGTCCTGCGACTTCATCTCGCCAGCCATCAGCCGACAGGACGGTGACAACCTCACCATAGCCGTAGGCTCCGATTCCCGCGATGTCCACCGTTCCATTAGGGTGAGGAACCGGATCAATAAGCTCATTGAAGAAGGAATATTAGATATTAAGTAAGAGAAGATTTATTTACGATGACACATACTATCACACATCTCAAAGAACTCGAGTCAGAGTCTATCTATGTACTCCGCGAAGTAGCGGCACAGTTTGAACGTCCTTGCATCTTGTTCTCCGGTGGTAAGGACTCCATCGTCGTGACGCACCTCGCCTGGAAGGCTTTCGCTCCCGCGAAGATCCCGTTCCCCTTGGTACATATCGATACCGGGCACAACTTCAAGGAGACCATCGACTACCGCGATGACCTCGTGAAGAAGATCGGTGCCGACCTCATCGTAGGCAGTGTCCAGGAGAGTATCGACCAGGGTCGCGTGAAAGAGGAGACCGGTTATTATGCCAGCCGTAACAAACTGCAGACCGTGACGCTCCTCGACACCTTGGAGAAATACAAGTTCGACGCCGCCATCGGTGGCGCGCGCCGCGACGAGGAGAAGAGCCGTGCCAAGGAACGATTCTTCAGTCACCGTGACGAGTTCGGACAATGGAACCCGAAGAACCAGCGTCCGGAGCTCTGGAACATCTTCAACGGTCATAAGAACATGGGCGAGCACTTCCGCGTCTTCCCGATCAGCAACTGGACGGAGATGGATGTGTGGCAGTATATCCTCTTGGAGCATATCCCCATGCCGAGTCTCTATTTCACCCATGAGCGTGAGGTCTTCAACCGTGATGGTCAGTGGCTCGCTGCCTCTCCCGTCATCAAGCGTAAACCTACGGAGGTGGTGGTGACGAAGCAGGTGCGTTGCCGAACCATCGGGGACATCACCTGTACCGGTCTGACGGAGTCGAAGGCGCACAGTGTCGAAGACATCATCGAGGAGATCGCTGCCAGCCGTGTCACAGAGCGTGGAGGCCGTGCTGACGACAAACGCTCCGAGACAGCTATGGAAGACAGGAAGAAGGCGGGGTACTTCTAAAAAGGAGCTGCAAGCCCCACCCCCTCCCCTCCCCCATCCAGGGGAGGGGCAGATTACCACCGTAGGAGATTAACAACAAATATTATTATATAACACTTTAAAATCGTGCCCATCAACCCTTGAATCATATCTCTCCCTCCCCTGGATGGGGGAGGGGTAGGGGTGGGGCCGTCAATATTATGAGAGGATATTTAGATATGCAGCTGCTCCGTTTCTCTACGGCAGGCAGCGTGGACGACGGCAAGAGCACACTCATCGGCCGTCTCTTATACGATAGTAAGTCAATCTTTGAAGACCAGCTCGAAGCTGTGGAACAGGCATCCAAAGCCCGTGGCAACGAGGAAGTGAACCTCGCACTGCTCACCGACGGTCTGCGGGCTGAGCGAGAGCAGGGCATCACCATTGATGTGGCTTACCGCTATTTCGCTACACCCAAGCGTAAGTTTATTATCGCCGATACCCCGGGACACGTGCAGTACACCCGTAACATGGTGACGGGCGCCTCTACGGCAGACCTGAGCATCATCCTTGTCGATGCCCGTCACGGGGTACTGGAACAGACGGTGCGCCACAGTTACATCTCCTCGCTCCTCGGCATCCCGAACATCGTCGTCGCTATCAACAAGATGGATCTCGTCGACTTCTCCGAAGAGGTGTACAACAAGATCAAAGCCGACTATCTGAAGATGTCGGAGGTGCTGAACATCCAGAATGTCGTCTTCATCCCCATTAGTGCTAAGGACGGCGACAATGTTGTGAATAAATCGGACAGCATGCCGTGGTACACCGGCAAGCCGCTGCTCGAATATCTCGAGACGGTGCCTGTGGATCATAAGAATGGACCGGCGGAGTTCCGTTACCCCGTGCAGTATGTCATCCGTCCAATCTCCGACAAATACCATGACTTCCGTGGCTATGCCGGCCGTGTGGCAAGTGGTACGCTGCGTGTCGGTGACCGTGTCAAGGTACTGCCTTCCGGTCAGGAGAGCACCGTCAAACGTCTCTCACAGGCTGAGGAGGAGCTCGATGAGATCTTCGCCCCGCTCAGTGTCACGATCCAGCTCAACGACGAGATAGACATCAGCCGCGGTGACATTCTCGTCAAAGCTGACGAGCCCCAACCGCAGATCTCGCAGGATGTGAAGATGGATGTGTGCTGGTTCAATGAGACCCCAATGCAGCTCCGTAAGAAATACATTATCCGTCAGGAGACTTTCGAGACTGTCGGACTGGTGCGTGAGATCATCTCCCGCCGAGATATCAACACGTTGGAGAAGGAGACAGGTGTGACCTCGCTCAACATGAACGACATCGCGGAGATCGCTGTGCACACTGCCTCTCCGTTGGTCTTTGACAGTTACCGCCACAACCGCGTCACGGGGTCCCTCATCTTCATCGATCCCGATACCAACGAGACTGTCGGTGCCGGCATGATATTATAAAGAAACGACATGATAACAAAAGACGATATACCTGCGCTCAACGAGCGCTTCAAAGACGCGTCACCGGAAGAGGTCCTGGCTTACGTGCTCAAGGAGTTTAAAGACCGCATCGCCCTCTCGTCATCTCTTTCCATCGAAGATCAGGCGTTGACAAAGATGATTGTCGATATCGACAAGTCTACTCGGATCTTTACGCTCGACACGGGCCGCCTCTTCCCGGAGACGTATCAACTCATCGACCGCACAAACCTCACTTACGACATCAAGATTGAAGTGTTCTTCCCCGACTACCGGGAGGTACAGCGCATGGTGCGTGAGGAAGGCATCAACCTGTTCTATAACAGTATCGAGAGTCGTCACCGTTGTTGTGCCATCCGTAAGCTCGAGCCGCTGAAGCGAGCCTTCAAGGGTCTCGATGCTTGGATCTGCGGCCTGCGTCATGAGCAGAGCGTCACACGAAAGAACATGCAGCTCATCGAATGGGATGACCAGCACGACATTGTGAAAGTTAACCCGCTCATCAACTGGACCGAGCAACAAGTACGCGAATATATCCATGATCACCACGTGCCTTACAACAAACTCTTCGACAAAGGCTATCCCAGTATCGGCTGTGAGCCGTGTACGAGAGCCGTGAAGCCAGGTGACGATCCGCGATCAGGACGTTGGTGGTGGGAAGCACCCGATAAGCGCGAGTGCGGACTACACCAGAGATATTGAGAGACGGCCCCACCCCTACCCCTCCCCCATCCAGGGGAGGGACAGATTACCACCGTAGGAATATTATTGCATTCTCGTAGAGCCGCAGAGATAAATAACCACTACTATTTAACTATAGATGCTTATGAACATATTGCAGATTATCGGAACCATCTTGATGCTTGGCGGCATCGTGGTGGTGGCGTATAAGAATAGTATGCAGTAACGGCCCCACCCCCTCCCCTCCCCCATCCAGGGGAGGGGCCAATTACCACCGTAGGAACAATATTGTACCATAACATATATATTACTAATATTAATGTCTACTGCATATCGTCTCTTGAAACATATCTCTCCCTCCCCTGGATGGGGGAGGGGTAGGGGTGGGACCTGCTGGGATAAAGGGTGGGGCCTATTCCTCCTCATTCTCCTCCTTTCCTCTTGCACCATGCGTCCGAAGAACGGGTATAGCAAGGACGGGCAACTGCAGGGACGCGTGACGCTCTCCGGCGCTTTTGCCCTCTATCCGCTTGCTGTGGAGTGGGGAACGGAGTTTCAAAAACTCCATCCTGAGGTGCGTGTCGACGTGTCGGCTGGCGGTGCCGGGAAAGGAATCACGGATGCACTGGCAGGTGTCGTCGACCTCGGCATGGTGAGTCGTGATCTTGAGCCGGAAGAAGTAAAGAAAGGCGCCGTTGGGTTCATAGTGGCGAAAGATGCCGTTGTGCCGATAGTCAATATCCATAATCCCAACATCAAAGCAATCCTTGCACATGGACTGACACGTGAGGCAGCCGGAACCTTGTGGCTCACGGGAAAGACGACAACCTGGGGCGCGATGGTTGGCAATGCATGCATCGCTCCCGTCAACGTTTATTCGCGAAGTGACGCTTGCGGTGCTGCAGGTACATGGGCAAAGTGGCTCGGAAAGAAACAGGAGGATCTCAAAGGTACGGCGGTCTATGGCGACCCGGGAGTTGTCCAGGCCATACAGAAAGATATCAATGGCATCGGGTTCAGTAACATCGGGTTTGTCTACGACATCAAGACACGCAGGCCCAATCCGGGTATCATCGTTATCCCCATTGACCTAAACGGCAATGGCAAGATTGATCCCGACGAGCGGTTCTACGATACGCTGACGGATCTCTCAAAGGCCATCGCAGCAGGACGCTACCCTACCCCACCTGCCCGCAACCTCTACCTCGTGACACATGGTCAGCCGAAGGATCCTGTTGTCAAGGCGTTCCTGAAGTTTGTTCTCACGAAAGGGCAAAGAGCAGTGGCAAAGAATGGACTGGTGGCCTCTCCCCAGCCCTCCCCCGTAGGGAGGGAGCAGAGCCAGCGATAGACAACATTACAATATGAGTTTAAAGGAATCAATACCCTCATGTCTTCCTCCCTATGGGGGAGGGTTGGAGAGAGGCCTATAATATGAATTATTGGAAAGATAGAATTGCCGGATATATGATGGCAGCATTGGCCGTAGGCGCCATGCTATTGGTCATTGCTTTGGGTGTGGGCTTGTACCTCAAGTCGGCACCGATCCTGCATGCCCATTCGCTATGGTCTCTGCTGACCTCCACGACGTGGAAACCGCAGCAGGGACAGTTCGGCTTCCTGCCTTTCCTGGCCGGCACGGGAGCAGTGACGCTTCTTGCTGTCGTTCTGGCGCTGCCACTCTCATTGCTCCTCGCCATCTATCTTTCCGAATATGCCAACAAAAGGGTGCGCAGATTCTCCAACTCCTTGCTTGATATCCTTGCCGGACTGCCATCAGTCATCTATGGCGTCTGGGGCACACTGCTCATCATCCCCTGGATCTCCTGTTGGCTGGCTCCGGCCCTCCATCTCTCTTCCAGCGGATACACGGTCTTGGCGGGCGGCATCGTGTTGGGTGTCATGGTCATTCCCCTCATGACGAGTCTCTTCACGGAGCTCTTTGCTAATGTGCCGGTAAGCATGCGTGAGTCGAGTCTTGCCTTAGGCTCCACCTCATGGCAGACAATCAAGTTCGTTGTCCTCCGTAAGAGTCTGCCGGGCATCATCGCCACCGTTGTCTTAGCTATCAGTCGCGCTCTGGGTGAGACAATCGCTGTGATGATGGTCTGCGGCAACCTGCCGATCATCCCGAAGTCGCTCCTCGATGCTTGTTACCCGCTTCCGGCGCTCATCGCTAACAACTATGGTGAGATGCTCTCCGTACCAATGTACGAGAGTGCCCTGATGCTCGCTGCCCTCATCCTCTTCGTCCTCGTCGTTGTGTTCAACCTTGGAGCAAGAGTAGTGCTAAACAAAATTAAGATATGAAGTTCCTTGAAGAAAAGATAGCACACATACTGATGGTGCTGAGTGTCATCATCGTTGCTTTTTTTGTGCTCAGTGTTGTAGGCAGTATCTTGTGGCGCGGACTGTCCACCTTGTCATGGGACATGATCACAAAGGTACCGACGGGCGGCTTCTACATCGGTGGTGAAGGTGGATTCCTCAATGCCATCCTCGGATCACTCTATATCGTCTTGGCCTCAACGCTCATCGGACTTGTCATCTCTATCCCCGTAGTCTTCTATCTCAATGTGTATCTCAAACCGAAGAGCAAGTTCGCTTCCGTGGCGCGATTGGCCTATGATGTTCTCTTCGGCGTGCCGTCTATCGTCTATGGTGCTTTTGGTTTTACGATCATGATCTGGCTTGGTCTCCGAGCCTCCCTCCTCGGTGGTATTATCGTTGAGACATTGCTTGTCATCCCGATTCTGATACGTACTATTGACGAGGTGGCAAAGAATATCCCGCGGGGCATGTTAGAGTCGTCATACAGTCTCGGTGCCACCCGTCTCGATACCATCGGCATCGTCGTGAGACAGATTGGCCCAGCCATTGCCACCGCAACCCTGCTTGCTGTAGGTCGAAGCATCGGTGATGCAGCGGGCGTGATGTTCACCGCCGGTTTCTCCGATCAGATACCAACCCATCTCGACGACCCAGCAGCAACACTTCCCTTGAGTGTCTTCTTCCAGTTGTCTTCCCCTCAAGCTGCTGTCCAGGACCATGCCTATGCTGCAGCTGTTGTGCTGACAGTCATCGTCTTGATTCTTAGTTTGGCCGGGAGGTTCATCCTCGCGAAGTTCTCGAAGAACAAAGTGTGAGCCTCTCCCTAACCCTCCCCGTAGGGAGGGGGAAAGTGCTGATTGGACGTTTTTAAATACTTTTGATACAAATCTACATGCCTTTCCATACAAATCTCCGTATCTTTGCATTCAGATAAATCTAAAACATAAACGACTGAATACAATTAATGGAAAGAACATGGAGATGGTTTGGCAAGAATGACAAAATTACGCTTGCCATGCTGAAAGAAATAGGTGTCGAAGGTATCGTCACGGCACTGCACGACGTACCTTTAGGAGAAATATGGACACGCGAGAAGATCCACGACCTCAAAACGTACATTGAGAGCTACGGCATGCGGTGGAGCGTCGTGGAGAGCTTACCTGTCACCGAGACAATCAAATATGCAGGGCCTGACCGCGACGAGCAGATAGATATCTACAAAGAGAGTCTGCGCAACCTTGCCGCTGAGGGTATACACACCATTTGTTATAACTTCATGCCGGTGCTCGATTGGGCACGCACGGATCTGTTGCACCCGAACCCCAACGGTTCCAGCAACCTCTATTTCTCTATCCCGGAATTTGCTTATTTCGATATCAATATCCTCAAACGTGAAGGTGCACGGGAGAGTTGGGCGACATTCAAGACACTCGGCCCCGACGGCAAGCCGAACGGACGCGACATTCTCAAGGAGGTCGATGAGCTTGCCAAGACGATGACGCCGGAGAAAGACCATGCACTGGTGGAGAATATTGTTATCAAGACGCAGGGCTTCGTCAGCGGTAACTTCAAGGAGGGTGACAAGGAACCGATAGAGAAGTTCCGTAAGCTCCTCGCTTTATATAAAGGTATCGGCCGCGACCAGTTGCGGGCCAACATGAAATACTTCCTTGAAGCTATCATGCCCGTCTGCGATGAGTGCGACATGTATATGTGTGTACATCCCGACGACCCACCGTTCCAGATCCTTGGTCTCCCGCGTATCGTGACGAGCAAGGAGGATATAAAGTGGTTCCTCAATGCCGTACCCGACAAGCACAACGGCCTGACGTTTTGTGCCGGCAGTCTGTCAGCAGGTGCTCAGAACGATGTGCCGGCGATGGCTCGTGAGTTTGCTAACCGTACGTGGTTCGTCCATCTGCGTTCCTGCCACGTTTTCCCAAATGGAGACTTCACCGAAGCCAGTCATCTCGGAGGTCGTGCCGACATCATTGACCTCGCCCGTACGTTTGAGGCAGAGGAGATGAAACGTCAGGACAATCCGAACATCGCCCGCCTGCCGATGCGTGTCGACCACGGCATGACGATGCTCGGCGATGAGAGCCGCGGCTACAATGCCGGCTATTCGTTCCTCGGCCGTATGTTTGCCATGGGACAGGTACAGGGAATCCTTGCCACTGTGGACCGCGAGCTCAACAAACCGTATCACCAGCCGGGATTCTTCGACTGATCCTATTCCACAATAATAATATATTTTCCACACGGATTATTCTTCATACGGAATATATTTCACACGGATCTTAAAGATTTTAAAGATTTTTACGCCGCTTTGCGGCTACACATACCAATGGTGTTACTCCATAGTATCACGATTAGCATCACCGCGTAGCGAATAGCGTAGCTATCTTTAAAATCTTTAAAATCCGTGTAAAAAAAATATCCGTGTGAGATAAATATCTTCGGAAAACAAAACAACAATAAAGCATGAAACTAACAGATATCACTTCCGGAAACCTTCATAAGGAAGAATGGGAGGCCAAAGGCTACGAACTTCCGACGTACGACATCGCTGCCGTGAGAAAGAAGACTCACGAGGAGCCTACATGGCTACACTTCGGTGGAGGCAACATTTTCCGTGCCTTCCCGGCAGCAATGCTCAACGACCTGCTCAACAAAGGGCTTTACGACAGTGGCGTCATTGTGGCTACCACCCACAACTATAACGTGATAGACAAGGTATACACTCCTTACGACAACCTTTCACTGCTTGTCAGCCTGCGTGCCGACGGTACGGTGGAGAAGAAGGCCATAGCTTCTATCACCGAGGCCTTGAAAGCTGACGAACAGTTAAGCGACTGGGCTCGCTTGGTGGAGATCTTCCGCAAGCCGAGCTTGCAGATGGTCTCGTTCACGATAACCGAGAAGGGCTACGCCGTCAATGACGACGACCTGCATCGCGGCATGCATCCGCAACTGGCTATGGGCAAGGTCTGCGCACTGCTCCACGAGCGTTTCCTGGCAGGCCGTCTGCCGGTGACGCTGCAGAGCATGGACAACTGTTCTCACAACGGCGACGTCGTGAAGGCCGGTGTCATGAAGTATGCTAATCAGTGGCTCAGCCAGGGTCTGGTGAGCAAAGAGTTCGTTGACTATCTCAACGACGAGACAAAGGTGACGTTCCCTTGGTCGATGATAGATAAGATTACACCACAGCCTCACGCGAAGGTTCAGGAGCTGCTCGCTGCCGACGGCTTTGATGACCACGACGTCATTCAGACGGGCCGCCGTTCTGTCTCCGCTCCGTTCGTCAATGCCGAGGAGACACAATACCTCGTCTGTGAGGACAAATACACGAATGGCCGGCCGCCTCTCGACAAGGAAGGAGTCATCTATACGACGCGCGAGACGGTCGACAAGGTCGAGACAATGAAGGTGACGACCTGTCTCAATCCGCTCCATACTGCTATGGCGATCTATGGCTGTCTGCTCGGCTACACACTCATCTCGGAGGAGATCCGTGATCTCGACATCCGCGCCTTCGTTCAGAAGATCGGATACATCGAGGCCATGCCTGTCGTCACTGATCCCGGCATCCTCAATCCTTATGAGTTCATCGGTGCTTTCATCAACAAGCGTTTGCCGAACCCGTTCATGCCGGACACGCCGCAACGTATCGCCATGGACACGAGTCAGAAACTGCCGATCCGCTTCGGCGAGACAATCAAGAAATACCTCGCACGCGGCCTCGACACCGACAACCTCATCCTTATCCCGCTTGTTCTCGCCGGTTATGCGCGTTACCTGAAAGGTATCGACGACGAAGGCAAGCCTTTCGAACCTTCTTCCGACCCATTGCTTGCTGAGCTCCAGCCCATCGTGGCACCGCTTGAGATCGGCAAGGCCGATCAGGACTTCAGTTGCCTGCATGCGCTGTATAGTCGTGCCGACATCTTCGGCGTAGACCTTTACAAGGCCGGTCTTGGAGATCGCATCGAAGGCATGGTCCGTGAACTCTTTGCCGGGAAAGGATCCGTGAGGAAGGTGCTGCACAGGTATGCAGTGGAGAGATAAGAAGCCCTCTCCCTTAACGACCCTACTGGCCCCACCCCTACCCCTCCCCCATCCAGGGGAGGGAGAGATATGCTTCAAGAGGTCGGAGCAATGAATTGTTTATCTTTGTAATATCTCCCTCCCCTGGACGGGGGAGGGGTAGGGGTGGGGCCAGTGGGGCCAGTAGGGGTGGGGCCGTCAGGCCTTTCAACTGTTAAATCCTCATTTTTCCCTTATACTTACAATCCAAAAGTATAAGGTTGTATTGATTACATATCCATTCTTTGTAACTCACTGTAATACTGAGAAAGCGTACAACTTACAATTTGTTAAAACTTACATATTAACCCGTTAATTAATACTTACATTTGCACAAATTTAGCTTAATTGTTGCGTAGCTACTATCAAATTATAACAGGATTTTTTTGTTGGTTAAATAATTAAGTGCTAAATTTGCGGCGCCAATTCGGGATCATCCCGCTTGCAGGGTGCGGTCCTTGTGGCCGTCCGCCCCACTTTCAATAAGCATTAGAAAAGTATTCATAAGATAGGTATGATGTCAGCCGAAAGGCTTTCGAGATATACAGTTAGTAAGTAACATTTAAAGTAAAAAAGACATGTGTAGGTCGCTACAGTTAGTAGACCAGCCGATATTGGATAATAAGGCTGGTTGTGAAGCTATAGGGGGGTAATTCATACTGCTTTACCCACGTTCCTCTACCGACTACTAACTTTCTCTCGCATTTTTCCAACCGTCTTTATGCAGCGCATAGCAATATGCGCAAGGGGTCGTGTATTTCCTATT
Source organism: Prevotella sp. UBA2725 (assembly GCA_002353825.1). Classification (GTDB taxonomy): domain Bacteria; phylum Bacteroidota; class Bacteroidia; order Bacteroidales; family Bacteroidaceae; genus Prevotella. Next base: position 30,747 of record DEKJ01000028.1, read on the forward strand.
GTGGGAAGTATGCGTGATTCTGCATGCCCATACCTCAACACGATTTTAAGAAATATACCCAATGTCTTTTTAGGAAAGGAGTGATAATATGAAAAAGAAAAAGAAGTATGTCCAGCCAAAGATAGTGGTGGTAGCCGAAGAGACCGAACACTATCTGCTTGCTGCAAGCGGTGCGAGTGATCACATTCAAGCGCAAGAGGTTGCCAATGACCACTACACGAACAATGGATGGAAACCCGTAGGCGCCTGCGTAATCGATTGAATATCAATATAATTTTGTAATATGATTAAGGTAAACAAAGTATTACTTGTTTTGTTAGCCTTCATTGGGGTAGTTTTTTCCCCAATGTACGCTACTGCACAGACTGCAGAGACAACAGAGACTGACAAACCAGTTTATCAGGACACTAATCCTAGTGCTGATAATTATCTTTCGCGACGGCATGCTTTGGTTGGTGCCAGTTGTATGGTCAATCGTCTTAGTACTACATTGGCTAAGGTTGTTGGCGTAAATGCTAACTATGGGAATCTTGTTGACACCGACTTTGACAATTATTTCACGGCTGGTAGCGCTGTGACAGCTGATGCTGGCGCTGCTCCTTCACTGACTATCCGCGACATGCGTCATGTCTACAAAGCAGGAACCACAGCCGGCTTCGTTATCTCCATGCCTAGCGAGCTTCTGAAGCTGAAGCTTGCCGGCTTACCCTTCAAGATGTGGTTCTACAAGGGTGGCAATAAGGTTGGTGAGAAGGATTGCTACCAGAAAGGTGGTGGCGTGCTCGATTTGAACATTGGAGAACTTTCTGGATCCAATGTTACTACTGAAGTTACAGCTGTCAGCGACTGGGACTTTGATGAGATCGGATTCTGTGCAATTGAAGGTCTCAATGTCAACGTGCTCGGAGCCATGAAAATCTATTATGCCTTCGTTGGTAAGAATGGAAAATACTATCTGACTTCTGACAAAACTAATGGAATCTCCAAGTACAAAGAGGATACTAAGTTCTCGTCTGATATTACTTTAGGTACTTATCCGGATTCTAAAAATGAAAAAGACCTTATTGGTGAATATCCAGATAATTCTGTTCAATTACTGACAGTTCTTGGTCTTAGTAAGACTGGTGCATGGGTTTACGCCAAAACTTCTGATGGCTCTATGCCTTTCAAGGCAGGAATGACTGCTGGCTGTGAAATTACTAATGCTCAAGCAGTAGACTTGTTGAGTTATGTTCAGGTCCGAACTTATCAATACTCACAAGTGGCTGAGCCAACATTTATTGATAAGAACCATATGAAAGATGTTTGGACCAATGTTACTCCTGATAATTCAGGATCATTCTCAGTATTGGGCCTTAATCTTAGTGGAGCAAAAAGTGATTATACAGTAAAAGCTAATCAGGACTTTAATGCCATCGGACTCGTAAAAATAGGTGCAAGTACAGGTGATATAGCTGTACATCGTTTCTACGTCATCCTTCCTCCTGAGTATGACAATACTCCTGCACCTCTGCGGGTTTCCGCAGACCGTAGCCTCTGTGATGAAAAACAGAGTCTGGTACTTAACAGCGATGTGCCAGTAACCTGGACTTGCGAGGATGCTCATGGCAGTACACTAAAATTTACAAATAATGGCACGAAAGCTTGCACTGTAAGTGGTTTTACTACAGCTGGTGATTATAAGTTTACTGCAACTCCTGTAGATAATACCGATACTCGCACGGCAACGACAAAAGTCACTTATGGTATTGCACCCGTTCTTGACGAGAACATCAAACCTTGGGTGAACAACTTCACAGAAACGGATGAGCAGGGTACGATGATCAAATACTCTGTTGTAACTAAAGATCAGTTGAAGGCTTGGAAGTTAGCTGACTTTGATCTCATTCCTGCTACCGCCACAAAGAATGATAGTACTCTCGTCACTCCATCGTTGGACGACTATGCTAAGTATGTCAGTGGCTTGCAGGTTGGCAACGACAAGATGATTGCCGGTGTTTACCGTGACCATCCTATCACGACCACAAAAAACACTATTGTGGGGTTCGCAGTAAGGTTGCATTGGAATGCTGCTGATGTCTCCCTCGCCAATGGTATGTTTGTTGACATCTATGATAGTGGTGAGAAAAAGACTCCTGCTGGGGCGAACCAGAATTTTAAGGTGCTCAGTGCCGTTGTCGCCAGTGCCGACAATAAGAATGAGTGTACTACCCAGTATACTGTCGAGATTCCTGCTGGCACTACTTTCGATACCGTAACCCTTTGGAATAAGGGTTTGCTGGAATTGGGTATCTCAGAGCTTGATCTTCTTTATGCTTTCACGGAGTCGTCAGACGATGTAAACAAATATAACCTAGCTGTCTCTAATAATGAGCAAAAGGTAAGTGTGAAGGATGGAGCTTCTATCGATGCCAGTAACCTTGGCAACTTCTCTGTTGCCGATGTTGTCGGTGTAGTGAGCAATCTTACTGGAATTATTGATGATACTTCCGATCCCACTTTGATAGTGATGCCTGTAAAGGCAGGAAGTTCTCAGCCTATTCCGGTTAAGCTTGCCCGTAGTTACGAAGGTGGACATCAAGTAGCCATCGAATATTCCACTCAGAATGAGTTGAAGGTTAGTCTTGCCAGTTTCTTCCAGGTGCTCGCCTATAAGGATGGTAAGCAAGTTGATCAGATGACTAACTGGAATGTCCTCGGTGCCAACGTTATTGGTGGCTATGGTCATCAGCAGATAGTCTGGTCTCCGAAGCAAGACTTTGATGAGATCATTATCCGTCTGAGTGGCGGAGCAGATGTTGCCAATGTATTGAAGTTCTATGCTATCCGCATAAAGAATGATGCCGACAGTGATGGTATTCCTGATGACTCGGATCCGCAGAGCTGCGAGGGTTCCTTCCTCATCGACGAGAACCAGATGACGTTAGTAAAGCCACACGATTTCGTCAATCAATGTATGAACTTGCGTCGCTTCATGGATATCAACGCTGAGGGTTCAACTAAAGCCACAGTGGATGATGTAACAGGTCAGTGGTTCAATATCTGTCTCCCTGTTGACTTGACCTTCAGCCAGTTTGCTTCGACCTTTGGTAACGATGCTCGCCTGGCTAAGCCAGATGACTTTGTTGTTGGTAAAGCTCGCATTCTGCATTTCTCGATTCCTTATCGTTATGGAAATCAAGTACTGCTTCATCATGGTGTACCTTACATCATCTTCATCGACGACATTTCTAACCTCACAACTGTCGATGAGACTCTGAGTACTGAACTTGCAAACAATGATAAGAATGTTACTTCTTCTTCTGATCCCCGTGTATACAAGGTTCAGGGAGTTACGTTCAAGCAGGGCGATGACTGGGCTACGTGCGATAAGCATGTAGACTGTTTCCATCCCAACACAAGTGATTGTAAGATAGCTAACAATGCTAAATGGGAAGGCAACTACTTCGCACAGACATCAGTACCGGCTTATGCTTACATTTTCAATAAGGGTAAGTTGACATGCTTTAGTAAAGAGATCAATAAACTGCGTGGTCTTCGTAGTTGGATGCATGAAGCAAGTGAAGATTGCAAAACGATATACACCACTACGTCTTCAGCTTCCAAGCAGTACTCTGGTTTCTCATTCAAAGATGAGAATAACGGTGCAACTACAGGCATCATTAACGTAGAACTGCAAGATAAAGCCAAGGAGGGCATCTATAACCTTCAGGGGATGAAGATGGATCTTTCTCAAAAATTGCCGGCCGGAGTATATATTGTGGATGGCAAGAAGTCTGTAATAAAGTAAAATAGAGTAATAATGAAAAAATATATTAAACCCGATATCATCGTCATCCAAACGGAGTGTAACCATCTGCTTAGATATTCCGGTGCAGAAGCAACACAAGGTAGCAGTACCTCCCAGATCCCGTTAGATAATAACACCAGCAATGACGTACCTGATGACGGTGAAACTCTCGGTGCAAAGAAATATAATCCTTGGGATGACGGTGACTAGATAAATCTTCTTCCCTCCCCTACTGGGAAGGTTGAAGCGATACACTTATAAACCATCAGTTCCCATTAATCTTCCGTTCATTGACAACACGATGGATGTTCAATGAATGGAAGGTTAATGGGAATTTTTATTAGCGATTATTCCACCTCTTTCGTCGATCTACAATCGCTCGACTTACGGACGTCAGCAGACTGTTCGGCAAACGGCAGCCGATCGTTTGGCGAACGCCAGGCAATCGGCTGCCGAACGACAAACGATTGTTCGGCGAACGTCAAACGATTGTTCGGCGAACGTCAGCAGATCAGTCATCACGCGGCAGCCGATTAATCTTCACGTGACAAAGAATCATATTCAACTGTAAGAGAACGAATATAAAAGTTGTCTATGTTGTGTTTGTTGTCTATGTTGTCGAAATCTCATCCAACAACTGGTGCAACTTATACAACAAAGACAACACATGATGGCCCTAAATTCTTTGCATCTGTGGCACAACGATCTTTCCTCTTGAGAGTTTTACGAGTCCTTGCTCCTGCATCCCATTGAGGGCGATGGAGATCTCTTGGCGACGTTTGCCAAGGATGGAGCCGAGAGTTGTCATCTTGATGAAGAAGGTCTTGGGGCCTACAGGGGTAAGACAACGCTGGCGCAAGAACTCTTTGATACGATGCTGCAAGGCATCAACGTCTTTTTCATCGTCAGTGGAACCATGAGGAACATACTGCTGTTCCCAAAGGCGTTGTTCGCTTTTCTGTAACTTTGTTGAGAGGATGCCGGCGAGGTTGAGACGAAAGATCAGCGAAGAAGCAAGGAGTTTCTGTATCTCCTCTTTTTCAAAGGTGAGGGTGCTGACGGGGGTCACGGCTTTGACGGTATGAGTATAGACCTGGAACCGACCGAAGATGCCGTTGGTCTGCATCATGACGGGAGCAGAGAGGACTTCCTCCATGCTATAGGCTCCATCGTCGGAACGAGCCTGACAGAGGATGTCGCCACTACCCACAATGACGAGTTTACCACAAGGATCACCTCGCTTGACAATCGTCTTGCCCGCCTCGAACTTCTTAAAGTCAATACGAAACTGTGTCATGATGCCTCCGAGTTCTTCCTGGCTCATGCCCATGAAGAGGGGAAGCGAAGCAAGGGTGTCCCATTTCATATTTGAAGCTGATTTGGATTTATCCGTTAAATGCGTACATACTCACATGGATATTTTCTCACACGGATTTTAAAGATTTAAAAGATGGTTACGCTGCTTCGCAGCTACACAACCACAGCACACCATATTACGGTTACACCCCTTCAGCATCACCGCGTAATCGGCGAAGCCGAAAATCTTTAAGATCTTTAAAATCCGTGTGAAATAAAGATCGTCGGAAATATTCATAAGCGTGTATTGATTTATCGAATGAACCCTTATTTTGCGATAGCCTTTCGCATCGACGGTGAATACCACACAGCGTTCTTACCGTGCTTGTCACTATAGATGAAGTAGACCATCAGTTCGGGATGGCGCTCAAGGACAGCTTTAGCTTTGTCGAGGCCGAGAACCATGAAAGCCGTGGCGTAGGCATCAGCAGTGGCGCAGTTGTCGGCAAGGACTGTTGAGGAAAGGATGTTATGCTGCACGGGATACCCCGTCTTCGGATCGATCGTGTGAGCGTATTTCTTGCCACCTTTATAATAGAAGTTGCGGTAGTTGCCACTCGTTGCCATGGCCTTGTCGGTGACATTGAGCACCGTCTGCAGTTCCCCGTTCTGCTGTGTGGGATCGTCAACAGGTTTCGTGACACCGATTTTCCAAGGCACGCGGTCGGGGTTGATACCCGATGTGACGATCTCACCACCGATCTCTACCATAAAGTTCTCGATGCCGTGCTTGCGCAGGAGGTTCGCCACGCAGTCAGAACCATATCCCTTAGCTATGCCTGAGCAGTCGAGGTTGATGCGTGGGTCCTTCTTGACGATGCGTCCATTGACGAGCGCCACTTTCTGATAACCGATAATCTGACGGAGCGAGTCGATGACATGCTTCGTTGGTGCAACGCCTTTCTTGAAGCCGAAGCCCCACTCGTTGACAAGAGGTGCTACCGTGATGTCGAAGGCACCGCCGGTTTCTTTCGATACCTTCTCAGCGAGATTGAAGACCTCCGTGAACTTCTCGTTGAGCTTCACGGGCTTGTTATTGTTCACAGCTGTGATGATGCTCTGCTTATTGAACGGAGAAAGCGAAGCATCGACCTCATTCATCTCAGCCTCTATCTCTTTCTGCAGATCCTTGTCGTACTGGTAAGTGATGCTGTATGTCGTGCCGAAGATGAACCCCGTGTCGTGCTGGTATGGCGTCGTACGCTGCTGGCGGATGATGATCACCGATGCCACGATAAGAAACGCGAGGAAGAGAAGCTTGAAGATATTTTTCTTTTTCATGTCGTTTATATTATTGCCGCCCTAAAGGGCAGCACACAGAACTCAAGAAGAGGCTTTGCCATAAGGGGTGCGGACGACCCTCCACAGCCAACCCCCGCACCCTGCTAGAAGGCGAAGAGAACCTCAAAAGTACCCCAGATATGCGAGCCGCCTTGCTTACCATAACCTGGTACGTACCACGAGTTACCAAAGTCGCCATCGTCATAAAAGAGGCGACGCATGTAGCGGACAGTCCAACCGAGATGCACGGGACCCACAATCTTGGCATCCACGCCAAAGACGGCCTCCATCCAGTGATAGTAAGCCTTGACATCATGTAAGGTGAACGGACCTTTGTCTCCCCATACGGGATCAATAACGTCGGGATGGTCAATATCAAACTTAAAATTGGTGTAAGCATATCGCACGCCGCCATAAAGCCGGTAGATATCATGCTTGTTCTTCATCATATTGAAGTCGATACCGATCTTACCATAAGGGGCGGATGTCTTATAATGTGTGAGCGTCGTGACATTGTTCTCGTCGGCGCTGCCATAGCCTAACTCTACAACCGGGAAATATTTGTCCTTAAGATTGAAGCGCACACCGACCTCATATTGACCATAAGAAGACACAGCGTGCTGGATCGGTCCAACGATATCGGCTTTGATCTCGAAGCCACGCCACCAGGGGATAGAGTCGTCGATAGCTTTCATGCGGAGCCTGAGCTGTTCATCCTTAGAGAGATGCTGCGGCTGACTGTTTCCTTGCGGACGCTGAGCGGCAATGGTCAGCGTACAAAACAGCAGAAGGCTACAGGCGATACTCCTTAAAATAGATATAGAAATGCTTTTTCGAGATATCATAGTTGACGCTGTTGTTGTTGATGACTACCGAATCGATGGCGTGGCGCGTGAACCGTACGTCAGTGATAGTATGGAAATAGTTGACACCGCAGTCTACCGACTCGAAATGTGGCGTGTTTGTCTTCCGCACCACAATGGTGTCGAAGAGGTGATTGGTCTGCATGACGAATATGTCCTCATCCCGGAAGAAGCTCATTGGCAAGGAGAACGAGTCGGTATTGACCTGCTGATTGATGATGACAGAATCGCTGCCATCACTTGTCATCGTTGAGATCGTGAGCGTGTCGGGCAATGTCTTCACGGGGCCGCGCAGGACATAGTTGGTGTAGACTGTGTTGTTCAATGGACAGTCTACACTGGAGCACGCCCCGAAGACGGCGGCAATGAAGAGGAAAAGAAGCAGTTTTCTCATAATTAGAGTGTCTCTGCGATCTGATAATCGTTGCGCTGTGGGTTCTGTCGGCTGATAAGATCACCGAGGAAACCGGCGAGGAAGAACTGTGAGCCGAGGATGAGTGCCGTCAGTGCGATGTAGAATGAGGCATGACTTGAGAGCAAATCCCCATAGATGCCGTTGCTGAGCGAGATAGCCTTCTCCACGAGAAGCCACACCAAGGACACGAAGCCAATGAAGAAGATCATCGAGCCAATGAAGCCGAAGACATGCATCGGTTTCTTGCCGAAGTTGGTGAGGAACCACAGCGTCAGCAAGTCGAGATAGCCGTTGAAAAAACGGTTGATGCCGAACTTCGAATGTCCGTACTTACGGGCTTGATGGTGCACGACCTTCTCACCGATCTTATCGAAGCCGGCGTTCTTGGCCAAGTAAGGAATGTATCGGTGCATTTCGCCGTATACCTCTATGTTCTTTACAACATCCTTCTTGTAAGCTTTCAGACCACAGTTGAAGTCATGGAGGTTATGTACGCCACTAATCCAACGTGCAGTAGCATTGAAGAGCTTCGTGGGAATGGTCTTTGACAACGGGTCATAGCGTTTCTTCTTATAACCGGAAACGAGGTCGTAACCCTCTTCCGTGATCATCTTGTAGAGTGCGGGAATCTCATCGGGAGAATCCTGCAGATCTGCATCCATCGTAATAACTACATTGCCCTGAGCCGCTTTGAAACCACAATAGAGTGCAGGGCTCTTGCCGTAGTTGCGGCGGAACTTGATGGCATGCACGTTCGGGTCCTTGGCCGCAATGGTCTTGATGACATTCCAAGAGCCATCGGTCGAGCCATCGTTGACAAAGATTATCTCATAGGAGAAGCCGTTGGCATTCATCACACGCTGTATCCAGGCGTGCAGCTCCGGCAGCGACTCAGCTTCGTTATAAAGGGGTACTACTACAGATATATCCATTCTTAAAGATTGTTTCTATCATTACCGGCATCATCATGATTGATGTCGTTGTTATTCATATTGTTGTTGAACTGCTCTCCGTGGTGAAGATTCTTTCGGATAATTGTCCGCTTACCGATCCATGCGATGGGGAAACTGAGGACGGCACCGATGAGGATGTTCTGCATCATAAAGACAAAAGCCACTTCAATGGGTGAGAGTTGACCGATCATCGAAAGCGAATTCTGGAGCTCGTTCACCGAGATACCCTGCGCCTTATAAAACGGTTCCAAAGTCTTGACGCTGGCAATGAGCATCGTCATCAAGGCCCCATTGTCGAGGAACCGGAAATACACGTATTGTGCCACGGCAAAAAGCAGAGAGGCGTAAAAGAACGTGTAAAGGGAGAATGCCAGTCCACGGCGGAACGAGATTGCTCCGTCAAGGGCATAATTTCGGAAACGGGCCAAAAGATAGCCGACATAAAACGGTGTAGCCATGGCCAACAAACTACCCCATGAAGACATAGGATTCGTGACGATGACTGCGAACGATGCAATCCAAAGCAGGAAGAGCAAAAAGCCATCCTGACGGGCAAAAGCCTTGAGCTGTATAAGTGCGGTGACGTTTATCATATTTCGTCTGCAAAGGTACGCATTTTAAGAGGTAGAAGAGAGGGGCACGTTGGAAAATAATGTTAAATAATAACATTTCATCGCTTTTCTTTTCCTTAATTCGGCTTTTTGTCTTAACTTTGCACCCGCATTTGAGAGCAAGGCTCTCGGATGACATGGGCAAGTCTCTTACGGCCAGCTCCCTCGGAATCCCCCAGGACGGGAACGTAGCAAGGGTACTTGGTTGTAGCGGCGCGATAAGAATCGCTTGCCCACCTGCCTCTTTAGCTCAGTTGGCCAGAGCACGTGATTTGTAATCTCGGGGTCGTTGGTTCGAATCCGACAAGAGGCTCAAAAAAGACCGTTGCTTCGTCATGAAGCAACGGTCTTTTTTTGATTTCTTCTTGGAGTGACATATTTCTTCTTGGATTGACATAAAACAACAACCTCGAAGAGGTTGCACATGATTAGCCCCACGTGAGGCGCAGCCGAAACGTGGGGTTAAATAGTACAGATGTCTTGATTCCCGGCCTCGAAGAGGGCGAACATGGGCTTGTCGCTGGTTTGAAAACGCTTTTCTACACCCTATCTGAGGTTCGCCCTCTTCGAGGCCGACCGGTCAGGTTAAACCGCTCTATCCAACCCCAGGTTGCGTCGCTGCGCTCCTTACCTGGGGTTAACCTAATTGGCCCCCTTCGGGGACCTTACCAACCCAAAATCCGGAAGAATCTCTTTATTATTTCAGTAGTCTCTTGCTCAGCGCCCTTACCGGATAGTATACGGCGAGCCAACCGGCAGCAATGACGGTGAGGAAGATAATGAGCACATCGGTGTAATGAACACTGACCGGATAAGCTGTCACGACAAACGCGCCATTGCCGCCTCCCATGCTCACAAGACCAAACTGCTGTTGCAGCAGGCAAAGCAGAAGGCCAAGGCCGATACCGACGATAGCACCGATGACTGATATCATACGACCTTCAAAGAGGAAGATGCGTGTGATCTCTTTCTCATTGGCACCGAGGTTACGTAACGTCACGACATCATCTTTCTTGTCAATGATGAGCATCGACAGTGAGCCAATGATGTTGAAACAAGCTACGATGAGGATAAAGGTCAGGAAGATATAAGCCATGAGCTTTTCTATCTCCATGATCTTAAAGGTATCAGCCTGCTGTTCGTAGCGGTCTTCAACCTTGTATTTTGTTCCGGCGATGTCCTGCATCTTACTCTTCACGGCATCGAAATTAGAGCCTGGCTTGAGTCGCAACTCAAGGGCTGTCACTTCTCCCTGAGCATTGAAGAGTCTGCGGGCAAAGCCAAGTGAAGTAAGGATATAGCTCTTATCGTATTTACTGTTGTTGACAGTGAACACCACTCCACTGGAGAGCAGTGAGTCGACGACAAAGCCACTCTCCACATTGCTCATGTCGAGCTGACCCTGACGTTGTGGTGCATAGATACGGAGATAGTTGTCCCACCGTGCTCCCAGTCCGAGGTCGTTGGCAAGACGGATACCCGGCGTACCAAAGTCGAGATTGGCGGTATGCAGTTCGAACCGTCCATCGCCATAGAGGATATCTGTAATATGTGTGAGGTCAGCGAAGTTGTCATCCACTCCTTTGATCGTCACCATGGCCTGCCGTCCATGATAGATAGCAAGCGCCATATCCTCATAAGTCTCCGTGGCAACCTCCACTTGAGGCAATTTCTTAATCTTTGTCAGGATGGGGTCGTCGGCAGCTACTGACTTTCCTTTCACGGGAACGACCTTGAGCTGAGGATCGAAGTTGGTGAAGAATGTCGCCACGAGGTCATGGAAGCCATTGAACACAGACATCACGATGACAAGCGCCATCGTAGCCACGGCTACACCGATGACGGAGATGATGGAGATGACATTGATAGCATGTGTCTTCTTTTTAGAGAAGAGGTAACGACGTGCAATGAAAAACGGAAAGTTCACCTTACTAACTTATTTTTTCAGCAAACTGTCGATATGCTCCATGTAATCGAGGCTGTCGTCCTGGAAGAAACGAAGCTCGGGGATAATACGGAGCTGATTGTGCACACGCTTGCCAAGGTCGTAACGAATGGTCTTCTCGTTCTTACGGATGTTCTCGATGATCTCCTCGGCTTTCTCCGGCGGGAAGATGCTGAGATAAGCCGTGCAGATGCTCAGGTCTGGACTGATGCGAACGCGCGTGACACTCACGAGGATGCCATGAGTCTGACGAGTCTGACTCTGGAAAATCTCTGCCAACTCTTTCTGAAGCAGGCGTGCTATTTTGTTTTGTCTTGTCTCTTGCATGGTAGTATTTATTATAATTCAATATGGTGAGCCTCTATTTCCTCATGGAGGAAGATAGTGGCCGACTTCTTGAATTTATCCGTATTCTCTGTTGTATAGTAGGTCACCTTACCGCCTTTTGTCAGTCTCTGCTCCATGTCGGTATGACGTTTGAGATAGTCCTTAAGACTGGAAGCAACATATTCGCCTTGCGGCACGATGGTGATCCCTGGAGGGGTGTATTTGAGGATCTTCGGCATGAGGAGTGGGAAATGGGTGCAGCCGAGGATAATGGTATCAATCTCCGGGTCTTTCTGGAGCAACTGGTCGATACGCTTTTTGACGAAGTAGTCAGCGCCGGGAGAGTCGGCCTCATTGTATTCGACAAGAGCAACCCAGAAAGGACATGCCTGGCCTGTCACTTTAATGTCCGGCCAAAGTTTATGTATCTCCATGTCGTAGCTCTGACTCTTCACGGTTCCTTCCGTAGCGAGGAGCCCGACATGGTTGTTGCGTGTGATGTTTCCAATGATCTCCGCCGTGGGTCGTATGACGCCAAGCACACGACGCTTTGGATCCCAGTGAGGCAGATCGTTCTGCTGGATAGAACGCAAGGCTTTGGCCGAGGCGGTATTGCAGCCAATGATAACCAGCTGGCAACCCATAGAAAAAAGTCGGTCCACAGCCTGGCGTGTGAACTCGTAGACGACATCGAAGGAACGGGGGCCATAAGGTGCCCGAGCGTTGTCGCCAAGATAGATATAGTTGTATTGCGGCAACAGTTGTCTGATTCCATGCAGGATCGTCAGACCACCGTAACCAGAGTCGAAGACCCCGATCGGTCCCGGCTCTTGTGGGAAATGGTTGTTAATGTTTTTATCGTTGACCTGTTCCATAATTACTTGGAGGCTTTGATGACCTCCTCCGTGATGTCTACGCCCATCATCGTATTAAGATAGGGCATAGCTTCTCCGTCGGTGTTAACGACGAAGGCGAGACCTTTCTGCTGGCCTATGCGTGTGATTGTTGCCTGGATGGTCTTTTTCAGTGGGGTAATGGCATCTTTCTCAGCTTTACTAAGGAGTTGCTGAGCCTCTTTCTTGAAGGCCATATTTTTCTCCATGAGTTCCTGGAGCTCGGCCTGTCTCTTCTGACGGATAGACGGTGCAAAATCCTTTTGTCCTTCGAGGAAGAGTTCGTATTTGCTGTTAAACTCATCCTCCACGCGCTTCATCTCAGCATCGTATTTAGCACGCAAATCTTTAAGGTTCCTCATAGCGACCGCATATTCGGGCAGGGCATGCAAGGCACTGTCACAGCTAAGATAACCGAAACGAAGCTGCGGCTGTTGTTGTTGCTGTACAACGACAGGCGTGGGAACAGCTGCTGCTGTTGTCGATTCCGTCTGGGCTGAAGCAGAGAGTGCTGCCATTGCAGCTAAAGAAAAGAGAATGAGTTTCTTCATAGTTATAGGCCTCTCCCCTGCCCTCCCCCGTAGGGAGGGAGCCTGGGGTTCCGAGGCATTATTTGGTGTTTTGGTATTCTTGTCTCCCTCCCTACGGGGGAGGGCTGGGGAGAGGCTTCTCACTCCCAACGGGGGAGGGTTGGAGAGAGGCTTATTTCATCTTAGCGATCTCAGCCTGCACCTTAGAGGTCACATCCTCTACGTTGGCACCGGTATAGACAGCTACGCCATCCTCAAAGATGAACGTGTAACCACCAGCCTTACCGACAGCATCGATAGCATTACGAACCTTTGTCACAACAGGCTGCATGAGATCCTGCTGCTTCTTCTGTAGAGCCTGAGAGTTGTCCTGATAGGTCTGCTGGATCTTCTGATAGAGGGTCTGGAGCTCCTGCTCTTTCTGCTTCTGAGCGGTGGCATTCATCGTGCTCTTGCCCTTCTCATAAGCGTCGTTCTGGCGCTGGAGCTCGTCCTGCATGTTCTTCAGGTCGTTCTCATAAGTCTTCTGCTGAGCCTGGAGCTCACCGTTGATCTTGGCAATTTCAGGCAGAGCCTGCATGATGGTCTGTGTGTTAACCTTGCCGAATTTCTGTGCGAAGGTGGCCAGAGGAGCCATCAGCATGATCAATAATAAAAGCTTTTTCATCTTGTTTGTTATTTTTTGTTGTTTAATATTTCTAGGAAGTGCAGTCGCTATGCGACTGCCTACACGACACTAATACCGAACGGCTAATGCCTTCTTTATTCTTTCTTCATTTTTCTTTAGCGAAGCGATAGCGTAGCGTCAGCGTGCGGAGTATCCGAGCTTCTTCAGCACCTCGTCGGAGATGTCGATACGTGGCGAGCCGAAGATGATAGCTGTGTCGGAAGAGCGGTCGAGCACAAGGCTATAACCATGGAGATCAGAGATCTCTTTTACGGCATTGTAGACCTCTTCCTGGATGGGCTGCATGAGACTCTCACGTTTCTTGAAGAGCTCACCTTCAGGAGCAAAGTATTTCTGCTTGAGATCAGCTGCTTCCTTCTCTTTTTGCATGATAGCTTCCTGCTTGGCTTTCTTCTGCTCTTTAGAAAGGAATACAAGTTCGTTTTGATAGTTCTTGTACATCGTCGAAGCCTCTGTGTTGAGCGCCTCCACCTCAGCCTGCCACTTCTTAGAAGCCTGGTTAAGCTGTTCGTTGGCCCGCTCGTAAGCTGGGATATTCTTCAGTACATACTCCATGTCGATGAGCGCAAACTTCTGCGCATGCCCTACAAAGGGCATGGCAGTCATTAACGCGATCAACACCATACATTTTACTATACGTGTCTTAATCATAGTTGTCCTTTTCATCTTTTTCTATTTTATTATATGTAGACGAATGACGTTACTTTTTGTTACTTATTATTTGTTACTCTCTTTGTTCAGGAAAGTATATTATTGTCGTTGTTCGTTGTTGTCATATCGTTAGAACTCCTGTCCGAGGACGAAGTGGAAGTTGGATCCACCCTTCGTGCCATTGACATTGTCCTTGTCGAATCCGTAACCCCAGTCGATACCCATCAGTCCGACCATAGGCAGATAGATACGCACACCGACACCGGCCGAACGTTTCATGTCGAATGGGTTGAACTGCCGGATCTTGCTCCAGGCATTACCACCCTCGAGGAACGTCAGACCGTAGATCGTCGTGTTGCCAAGGAGGAACGGATAACGGAGCTCGAGTGTGAAGCGGTCGTAAGCATAACCGTTGTAAGCGATAGATCCGTTGTCGTAACCACGAAGTCCGATGGTCTCTTCACCAGCATAGGATGAGTAGCCCGACATACCGTCACCACCCATGTAGTAGGTCTCGAACGGCGACTCCTTATATTTATTGTAGCTACCCAAGAGTCCGAGGTCGGCACGTGTCATGAGCACGAAGCACTTCTGACCCGGTGTGAGAGCGGTATAGGTCTTCGACTTGAACGACCACTTATGATACTCGATCCACTTGTATTTCTCCTTCTGCTCGGCGACATAGGTTGGGGAGTAAGCATTCGTTGCGAGATGCTTGTAGTCCTTGCCGTCCCACAGAGACCATGGCGGAGTGAGTGTCACGCTGGCCGAGAACTCGGAACCCGTACGCGGGAAGAGTTGGTTATCTGTTGACGAACGGTTGAGCGAGATGCTGAAGTTGAGGTTGTTGGCGTTACCGTTTGTCATGAGGTAGAAGTAGCGCCAGTTCTTCAGCATGTAGCGCGTGTAAGCCACCTGCACGGAGAGCGTGAAGTAGTCATCAGGCCACCGCAGACGCTTACCCCAACCGAGAGAGGCACCGAAAAGCTGGATGTACTTATCGGGGTCGTAGTAGTTCTCGTAGTTGGAGTAGTTGTACCCGTACGAGTTGTAACCATAATAATTATAGAGGTAGTTATTATAGTACGCCTGGTTATAATAGTTGCTGTTGATATCCGTCTGCTTCGAGTAGTAGACACCTACGGAGAACTGATTAGGACGCTTACCGCCGAACCAGTCAGTAGAATAAGAAGCGTTGTAGCTCTGGTAGTAGGTACCGTTGGTCTGCGCACTGATTGAGAGTTTCTCACCATCACCGATAGGCATGATACCACGGTGCTCCTTATTCTTGTTGAACAGGTTAGCCATAGAGAAGTTGTTAAGTGTCAGTCCGATACGTCCGATGACACCTGTCTGGCCCCAACCGAGTGAGAACTCGATCTGATCGTTCGACTTCTGTTCGAGCATCCAGTTCAGGTCTACCGTTCCCGACTCATAGTCAGGCTTCACATCCGGGTTGATCTTCTCAGGATCGAAGTGTCCCATACTGGCAATCTCACGATAAGAACGCATGATAGCCTCCTTGGAAAAGAGGTCGCCCGGCTTGGTACGGAGCTCACGGCGCACGACGTTCTCATACAAGCGGTTGTTACCGTAGATGCGGACATGCGACAGATGAGCTTGCGGACCTTCCTGCACACGCATCTCGAGGTCGATGGAGTCACCCTCAATATTCTGCTCCACAGGGTCAATGCTCGAGAACACGTAACCGTGGTTGTAATAGAGGTTGCCGACAGCATCCTCATCATCCTTCAGTCGCTTGTTAAGCAACTTCTGGTTGTAGACATCGCCCGGGTTCATGCCGAGCACACGCTGCAGGTAGTCAGAGTTGTAAACAGTATTACCGACCCAGTGAATCTTACGGATATAATATTTCTGGCCTTCGGATACTTTAATCCAGATGTTGACATGCTTGGGGTCGTTATTCCACACGCTATCGGCAATAATAGCAGCATCACGATAACCGAGCTCATTGTATTTCTCAATGAGCTTCTCCTTGTCTTCCTTCCAGCGCTCCGGTGTGAACTTCTTTGCTTTGAGGAAAGTGGAGAGTTTACCAGCCTCATGCGTCTTGGCGAAAGCGCCTTTCTTGAGGAACCCGCCCTTGATCTTTGAGTCCTTCAACTGCTTGTTGCCCTCAATGAAGATATGACGCACCTTCATCTTCTCCTTCTTGTCAATGACAACGTCAAGGATGACCTGGTTCTTGTGGGAGAGGTCATCTTTCTGGTTTATCTGGATGTCGGCATTCTTGTAACCTTTATCATCGAAATATTTCTTAGCAAGGATTTTAGCACGGTCGATCATGTTCGGCGTGATCTGTCCACCTTTGAGAATACCTAGCTTCTTCTCCATATCCTCGCGCTCCGACTTCTTCAGACCATAGTAGTTGATCGTCGAGACACGCGGCCGTGGTTTAAGCGCGATATGCAGATAGATCTTGTCGCCCACGATAGAGTCGGCAGAGATCTGTACGTCAGAGAACAGTCCATGTTTCCAATAACGTTTCACGGCTTCAGTAATCTCCGATCCCGGCACGGTGATCTGCTGACCGACAGAGAGTCCGGAGATACCCGTGAGCATATAGTCCTCATAGCCCTCCATACCGGATACGGAGAAGCCACCTATAGTCACTGTGCGCGGTGTGCCGGCATAAGTGATGTCGGGATGTATGATTCGTTCCTGTGCCTCTAAGCCAAGGCTGCACGCCATGGCAATGATGGCAGCTGCTACTTTCTTCTTGTTATAGTGCATTATATCGGGCTAATGTCTTCTTTATTCTATGTCGAAGCTTAATGTCTTCTTTATTCTATGTCGAAGCTTAATGTCTTCTTTCTTCTTTAATCTTTTTTCTTTAGCGAAGCGTCTTGCGAAGCGTCGACCTGTGCTTCTGTCTTACCGAACCTACGCTGGCGTTTCTCGTAGCTCTCGATGGCCTTATGGAGGTCATCTTCAGTGAAGTCGGGCCAATAGACAGGTGTGAAATAGAGTTCTGTGTATGCAATCTGCCAGAGCAGATAGTTGCTAATGCGATACTCGCCGCCAGTACGGATGAGCAAGTCGGGATCAGGCATGAACGACGTCTCAAGGTGCTGTGAGACGACGTCCTCCGTGATGTCTTCCACGGGTTTGCCGTTCTCTTTCCACTCTCGTGTGATATCTTTGACGGCTTTCGTGATTTCCCATCGTGCCGAATAGCTCAGCGCCACGACCATAGTCATAGCCGTGTTACCTTTCGTATGTTCCTCCGTCTCATGCAGTTTGTCCTGCACTTCTTTCGGAAGCCTGACCACGTCGCCGATGACACGAAAGCGGACATTATTCTTCATGAAGATCTCATCCTCAAGGCTTGTCAGGACGAGACCCATGAGGGCATGGATCTCTGTTTGCGGCCTGTTCCAGTTCTCCGTAGAGAAAGTATAGAGCGTAAGGTATTTGACCCCTAAGCGCGTACACTCAGCGGTGATGCGTCTGACGGTGTCCACGCCTGCCTGATGGCCATAAGAACGGTCTTTGCCCCGCTCTGTTGCCCAACGGCCGTTGCCGTCCATGATGATGGCGATGCTCTTCGGTACCATATATAATAGCTCTTTATTTTTATAGCTTTTATTCCTTGTTGCAATTCAGACAGCGGGCTGAGAAGCTGTAGGTCAACGACAGTTGCAATCGTTGATAAGCATCTTTGTTCTTGAACAGTCCACTGCTCTGTATATCGTAGGGGTCCTTCACGCCGTCGAGCCAGTCACTTGTTGAGAAGTTGACCGCCCATTCAAGGCCGATGTTGACCCGTTCACTCATCTTATATTTAACGCCCAGCCCGATAGGCAGGATCATAGCTGCCCGCGTTTTGCCGGTCGTCTTGACCATTGTCAGTCCCAATCCGCCCATGACGAAAGGCGTCAGTCGCTTGGCGCCGCGGTAGTCACGACCTGTGCCGTAAGGCAGGAAATTGTACTCATAGATAGCCGCCATGTCAACCATACTGTTACTGAACGAGTAGCTTCTGTACTTATCGTCTACATACCAGGTCTTGACATCATCGGAAGAACCTTTCAGCTTGCCAAAGCCGATGTTCAGTCTGAGTGCCATCCACGGGTTGAAGTTATATCTTCCCATAAGGCTTGCGCCAGGTTGGAGGTCTCGCGTGAGACTGCCGTTATAGTCACCTAAATAGCCTGTCATGCCTACACCCGCACCGACCTCGAACCGATATTCCGGGTCGTCCTGTGCCTGCACGCTTCCTGCAAGCAGTAAGGCAGTAATGACTATGACGATGCGTTTCAGCTGCTTGAGCATTTGGCTTTTAATACTTTTATTCTCTTATTCTTTTATTCTGAGCAGCGCCTTCGCTCTTGTGAACACGCGCTGTTCATTGCTCCAGCCGAGCTGAGAGAGGCGACCATACCATCCTGTGGAAGCCCCATCTCGCTTGATGTAGAAGTAGTTGTTCTTGTCTACAGCCATTTCGAATGTGCCTACAGTGCGACCGAAAGCTGTCGGGAGCGCATAGAGACTACTCTTAGTCCATGTCAAGCCCCAGTCGGGACTCGTATAGACAGCTGAGAAATCACCGCCCGTGGCAATGATGCTATCTCCATAGAGTACCGCCTTCATGTTGGCAAGATATGGCAGATTCTTCCGCTCATATTCATCATCGTCATAATAGGTCCACACTTGTGATGCATCATTATCATCTTCCACTTTGCTCCAGCGAACAGTCTTGCCGTCGCGGTTGCCAATGAGGAAAATGTTATAGAGTGTGGTGTCGGTCGTCATCGGAGCTGCAATGAAACTTACATCCTCTGTGGGCAACAGCGAGGCATCCTCATCGAGTTTCTCCTCTGTCCATGTGCCGCCTGCGATAGGTGAACGCATGAGCTTTCCATCAATGATGCCATAGCGATATTTCTTCGTCTTGCCAATGATGCTGTCTTCATGTTGAACAAGGCTGCTGATATCGAAAGAACCTTCCTGCCATGCGAACTGGTTCTCTTCCTGTTTATGCACATTCACCGTTACAACATAGTCACGATGAGCCGTGCCCTGCATGTTATACACACGCAAACGGACAGGAGATGAAAAATCAATGGAATCGGAAGATGAATAATAAGCCAAACTGTCTGCTCCTGCCTTTGATTTCAGTACCAATAACACTGTACCACTGTTGACCGTGTTGATCGTAGCGAGACAATGCTTAGCATCCGTGCCGACAGGAAGGGAGTCGGCATTGGCAATAGTGCCCTTTTGCTGATCGATGTCGAATGCATAAGAACTGGCTGAGAACGTCGAAGTATAAGTAGAGTCCGTCACACCGTCCTTCGCTGTCGTATGATACGTGATGTTCAGCGTACCCAAAGAGAACGATGAAATGGCGGTGTCGGTATAGTAAGTCGTGTTGCTGTCATCGTTGTCACTAAGACAAGATGTGAGCGAAAGCACAGCCGCGATGACAACAACGACGTGCGAAAACAGTTTGTTCATTGCGCGTAATTTACTTTTTAGTTGCAAATTTACTAAGAATAGACCAATTACGAGCGCTTTTTCCTTTTTATTATGTTTTTTAATACAAAATGTGCGGTTCTTGAAAGAAAAAGAAAAAGGCAGTACAATCACTTGCACTGCCTTTTGTTAAATTGATGCATGTAAAATTATATTTAACTTGCATGCATCAATTCCTTTTTTACCTTAAAAATCTATCAAACTACTAACCTAATGAAACTTAAATGGAGTCATCTCACGATGACAGTTGCAAAATTAAGCAAAATTATTGTATGATGCAAATTATTAGCTAATTATTTTTAAGCCTTAATCACTTTTTACCATATTCCTCTTTTCGGACGATTTTACCGTCTTTCAGCCAGAGGATACGCTGGTTACGTGAGCCACGGAAAGCGAGGGTCACATCTCGCAAGGCTTGTACATACTCACCGTCAACGATTACGTCGGCATAGGGAAGGATCTGACTGAGTTTAGGATCGGCCTCTATCTGCTCGATAGTGTATCCCGTATATACCCAGATATCCTTCTTCGGCAGTTTCTCCTTTATCTCTTTTGCCAGAGCTGCCACTTCGTCGGGAGAACACAGTGGGTCGCCGCCGGAGAAAGTGATTCCCTGGATATAAGGTTTAGCCAACTCGGAGAAAAGGTATTCATGGGCCTCAGGGCGGAATGGCTGTCCGCCTTGAAAGTCCCACGTCTCCGGGTTCTGACAACCTTTGCAATGGTGCGTGCATCCTGCCACCCACAGGGTGACACGGAAGCCGTCGCCATTGTTGACGTCGCACGAAGATATGTCAAATATACGCATTTTATTACATATCTTTGAACGGAGCAGCCACCTTCTTGTTCTTCTCTGTGAGGTTGGCACTTCCGCCGCACTTGCAGGTCTCTTCTTTCAGCTCTTTGTCGTGTGCAAAGGATTTGATATGTTTAACTCTATCCTTGACCTCTGCCTGCTTACCAAGGTTGAAGTTGTGGTAGTCGGTGGTGAGATAACCTGTGACGCGGCGCAGACGACGGATGTTATGGGAGCCGCAGATCGGGCATGCATCGTTGATCTCATCGGTGTAGCCGCAGTCCATGCAGGTGTCATTGGGCACATTGATAGCGAAATAAGGAATATCCTTGTCCATGGCATAGTCGATGATCTTCTCCAAGGCATCGATGTTGTGCTTTGTTGTTGACGGCAGCTCGACATAGGTGATGCAGCCGGCAGAAGAATAACCTGTGAGTTGGCTCTCGATGTCGATCTTCTCGAACGGTGTCATGTGCTCCCAAACTGGAACATGGATAGAGTTGGTGAAGTAGTCGCGGTCAGAGACATTCTTGATGACGCCGTACTTAGCCTTGAACTTCTTCATAGCTGTGTAGCAGAGGTTCTCAGCAGGAGTGTAATAGACACCGAAGTTGAGCTTATACTGCTTCTTGAACTCAGCACAGCGTGTCTTGAAGAGTGTCTCGATGCGCTTAGCCAGTGCCATGCCTTCGGGCTTGGTGTGGTTGCATCCAATTAGGAGTTGCAGCGTCTCAGCCAATCCGAGCTGGCCCATAGCCAGTGTTCCGTGCTTCATAGCAGAGCGGATACCCTCCTCGGGAATATAGCCGGCCATGGTGTGGTTGTCCCACATGAACGGAGCTGTCTTAGGATCTTGTGAGCAGATCCAGTTGAAACGCTCGAT
The DNA here is from genome assembly GCA_002353825.1 of Prevotella sp. UBA2725. Lineage (GTDB taxonomy): Bacteria > Bacteroidota > Bacteroidia > Bacteroidales > Bacteroidaceae > Prevotella. The sequence goes on from DEKJ01000028.1 coordinate 52,228, forward strand.
GAGCATATCCTTAGCCTCGTGGATCTTCTGATCGAGGAGCTTCATGAACTTCTCCACGTCGCGGTCAGCCTCCATAGCAAGGGTCGGCATGATGATCGTCGTCGGGCAGATGTTGCCACGGCCGTCCTTGAGCTGGCCGAGACCGTTGATGTCCCATCCATTGGCCGTACGGCAGCCCATGGTAGAGAAGTAGGTGCGCGGATCCTTCGGGTCGAAACCTTCGTTGCCACTCCAGTTCACGTTGGCGTAGTTAGGATACAGACGCTGTGAGGTAGAGCGCATGGCAAGCTGTTTGAGATCATAGTTAGGTGTGCCAGGCTTGTCGTTGACACCTTTCATATACTGGAAGATGCCGCACGGGAAGATCGGCGTGTTGTGATGGAAGCCGATGCCCTCAAGAGATCCGAGAAGCAGCGAGCGAGTCACGAGACGGCCCTCCTCCAAGGTGCAGGTACCATAATTAATAGAGGTAAACGGCAACTGGTCACCCGAACGGCTCTGCAACGTGTTGAGGTTGTGATACATAGCCTCGACAGCCTGGTGCAGCTCCTGGATGGTGTCGCACAGGGCAGAGTTGTAATACTTAGGATCGAGACGGTCCTTGTTGGCAAGCGTAAAGTCACCCTTCGTAAGTTTCGTCTTCTTGAAGAACATATCCTTCACAGTGTCGGTCCAGTGCTCAAAGGCAGAGCGGGTCACGCCGACATTGTCCTGATAGGTCTCATCGTAGAGCGTGAGGAAGTCGGTATCGGCAAACTCTTTCTGATCCTTAGCCCACGCCGTAATATAATGTTTGAAGAACGACTTACGGAAATAAGGCACCATGGTCCAATCGAGATGGGTTGCTGACACACCACCGAATTGGTCAAGGCTCTGGAGCTGGAAGATGACAGCCACGAGCTGCATGGCAGTGTTGAGTGAGCCTGCTGGACGCACGTCGCCCTGACGGGTGTGGAAGCCTTTCGACAACAGATCATCGAAGGGGATGGAGAGACAGTTGTGGAAACCGATGGCGTACTTGTTGAGGTCGTGGATGTAGATCTCGTTGTTCTCGTGATTACGGCGTGCCATATCTGACATACAATGATCAAGGGCATACTGCTTCTCGTAGACGTTGGCTGCCTCACCGGAGCGTCCGCCACCGGAATACTCGTCGATGTTGGCATTCTGGTTGACGACGTTCTTAGCCATAAGCTTCTCCTCATAGGCTTTCTTCACACGCTGTTCACGCTCCAGCTTGTGCTGATAACGATACTCGCAGTAGGCGATGACGGCGCGAGTCTCACCATTCTTAGCAAGTACTTCTACAACTGTATCCTGAATGTTCTCAATCTCGAAAACATCAGTAGTGGGGAGATACTTTTTCTCGCACAGCGCAAACACCTCGTCGGCATATTTGCGAGCGGTCTCCTCGTTGTTACCCTCATGGCCAATGGCATTGAGGTCTTTCAAAATAGCAACTTGAATCTTAGTCAAGTCAAACGGCACTACCTTGCCGTCACGCTTCTTTACTTGGATCATGGCAGTTTTTGTAATATTGTTCTAGACAAAAACGGGAAACTTTTTTCTTTTTGGAAACATAAAAGTTTTCCATTTTGGATAACTTTGTCTTCTCTTACTGTTCCCGAAGTTGTCTGTTTTTGTTCGTTTTGTGGTTGCAAAGGTAGTAAAAAGTTGAATAAGGCGGAACACTTTCCCCAACTATTTTTCTACTTTTTTATTCCGTTTTGTATATCAGCCTATTAGCGTCTTTGGCTAAAACAAAATTGCAATAATTATAATGTAAAGCAGTGTAATCGACATCCTTGTTACGGTTGATTGTCATCGTCACGCGGCTGCGTCACAATCATTACGCGGCCGCGTCATAATCGTCTCACGGCCGCGTCACGATCATGACGTGGCCGCGTCACGATGACACCAAACCAAAACTAATCTTAAAAAATGTCACATTCCTTTTCTTTTTCCTCCTGTTGTCTTGCTGTTTTCGCCTAAAAATGATAATTTTGCACATTGTATATCAATGTGCAGAACTCGTGCAATTATTAAAAGATAAGTCAATGTCGATATCCAAGACTCGACAGAAACTGGTCGACGTGGCGCGCCAGCTTTTTGCCAAGAAGGGGCTCAACGGCACAACGATGAACGACATCGCCGTGGCGTCGGGGAAAGGTCGCCGTACGCTGTATACTTATTTCAGCCGTAAAGAAGACATCTATTATGCCGTTATCGAATCGGAACTTGAACGGCTGAGCGATAAGCTCGACGAAGTGGCGGCAAAACGCATACCTCCTCAGGACAAAATTATCGAACTCATCTATACCCATCTCATCTCTATCAAAGAGACGGTGGTCCGCAATGGTAACCTGCGTGCAGAATTCTTCCGCAACATCTGGACCGTTGAGAAGGTACGCAAGAACTTTGACGAGGACGAGATGGAACTCTTCCGCAAGGTCTATGCAGAAGGAAAGGCCGACGGCGAGTTTGATATTGAGAATATCGACATGGTAGCAGATATCACCCATTATTGTATCAAAGGCTTGGAGGTTCCGTTCATCTACGGGCGACTCGGTCACGGACTCACGGAAGAGACTTCCCGACCGCTCATCGCTAAGATTGTTTACGGTGCACTGGGAAAGAAAACGAGGTAAAAGGGGCCAACCTCTTACCTCATCTTATTATAGGATATTACTGCAGTTGGAAATAGTCGACGTCGACATATCCACCTGTTTTCTTTGTGGCATAGTTGAAGATGCCATAGCGCGTTCCCATAAAGAAACGCTGCCAGTCGAAGACAAGCGGGAAATCACGGATGACCGTTGTCCAACGCTTGCCGTCAAGACTGTAGGCAAGACTGCCTTTGTCTACTGCTCCACCTCCTGCCTTGGGAGAGAAATCTGCGGAGACCTTCAGGTACACAATGCTTTGTACAAGCGGTTTGCGGTACACCTCATGCCGATGGTCGGCAACGACACGATGGTCCTTTGCCTCCATTTCTATTGAATCGGTCGAGGCAACGACATATTTCTTTCCTTTCTCACAAACGACAGCCACAAGAGCCGCATTATTCTGGAACGCACAGAAGCCGGCTTGATCACCGTCTTTCATCCCTTTCACATCCATCCTAATAACCGCCGAGGTCTTAGGTCCCATCATACGCTGTGAAAGTGTGTTGCGTGCCAGGAAGATATTTGGCGCCACGGAAGCAGTATGCAGACGCAACCATCCTTTACGCTCCGTGAGCGACCATGCTTTGTCCACAGGGTTATGGTTCCATTCCCAGTCAAGGTTAAGTCGAGTAGAAGAAAAATCATCACTGGAGACAATCGTCCTATGGCTCTTCATTTTCATCGTTATCTCCGGGAAGGGACAAGGAGCGATCATCGGCACGCTGTCCGCCATGGGCCACCCATCACGCCACGTTACGGGTGAGAGCGTCGGCACGCGTCCCACGCCGCCACGATCCTGGAAGATGAGTGCATACCAGCGACCATCGGGAGTGTCAACGATGGTGCCCTGCCCTACTCCACCGAAGCCGCCGAACGAGGTCTCAAGGATAACGCGCTTGGTATACGGACCCGTGATACTGTCTGCACGGAAACAGACCTCACGCCGCGGATGACCACCGGTCCAGGATATCATCAGCAGATAATACTTGCCATTGACCTTTACCACACGGGAGCCTTCGAGCAGTCCAGCCTCATCCACATCTTCTTTCTTGAAAAGCTGGTGATGGGAACCTTCCACGACATGTTTCAGATCCTTTGTCAACTGCACCATTTCTCCTGTAGCGTAGAAAACGTATGGTGTGCCATCAGTGTCGAAAAAGAGCGTGGCATCATGAAAATGAGGAAGACGACTAACGAGCGTCCAGGGGCCGGCAGCCTTCAGAGCCGTCATGATATAGGTTTCGCCACCGGGGTTGTCGTTAGGAGCAAAGAGGGCATAGAACTGGCCATTGTGATATTTCAAAGATGTGGCCCATTGACCGCGACCATAGACGGTACCATTCTTCATGTCATATTTCGGTGAGTCGGTAAGCTTATCAAAGAGATAACCTATCGTCTGCCAGTTCACGAGATCACGGGAATGCATGATTGGTCCACCGGGCATGAGATGCATCGTCGTCGACACCATGTAATAATCATTGCCGACACGTATCAAGTCCATATCGGGCACATCGGCCCATAACACTGGGTTATGATAGACGGGACCATTCTCGGCGTGCAACCGACCATTCGGGCAAAGAGAGAGAAATAAGAATACAATAAAAAGGAACAGATAATTCCGCATGTTTAAAAGTATGTTTTAAAGTTTCTATATATCTGTCGGCAAAGTTATCTTTTTCCTCTGAATACTATATATAATAATGTGTCGTAATCTTTTGGATTTATTGCATCAGACAGCTATCACTGCGTTTTTTCCACCTTTAAGATTGAAAAATTAAAACAATGAAAGATTGAGAGATTGAAAAATGAAAAGATGAAAGACCAAGTTTCGCAAAAAAATATCGAAAAACTTGCGGGAATGGAATTATTCTCTTACCTTTGCAAATGTTACAATGCGGAATATTTATTGGGGGATTAGCTCAGTTGGCTAGAGCGCTTGCATGGCATGCAAGAGGTCATCGGTTCGAATCCGATATTCTCCACCATTAATATTGAAAAATTGAAAGAATGAAACAATGAAAATAGCGCATCGCAGCTTTTTCATCGTTTCATTCTTTCTTTGTTTATCCTCCTTTCATTCTTTAGTCTTTTCCTCCTTTCAATCTTTCATTATTTCATTTTTTCATTTTTTCATTTTTTCAATATCCGAAAGGCGAGCGCAATGTTGTTGGGCAACTGCTGCGGCACCGTGATCTGTAGGCCTGCCTTTGTCTGTTTGTAGGCAACCTTTCCCGGATAGCCAAGAAGCGATACTTTGCGACCTTTGGTCACAGCTTTCAATGTAACAGTGCTGCCGGGCTGTGGAGCACACATGGTGATGGCATAAAGATACTTACCCTTCTGCGTATAACGGATATCAGCTGACGTATAATGAATCTTACCCTCATTGAAACCTTGCGCATTCACCGGGTTCTTGGTTTCCAGTGCTGGTCCGTCACCGAACTGCTTCCAAGGACGCGTGCCATAGATGGCCTCACCGTTGACTTTCAGCCAGGCACCAATCCCCTTTACGATCTTATATTCGAGCGAGTCGATGGTGCCATCGGCTTTCACTGGTACACTCAAAAGGAGGTTGCCGTTCTTGCTCACTACATCAGCGAGGGTCTGTATGACGGTCTGCGCACTTTTATAGCTGCCATCATAGAGTCGGCGCTTGTCGTAATGCCACGAACCGATACACGTACAGGTCTGCCAGGCTTTGGGCTGGATATCATCGGGGGCCCCGCGCTCCACATCCCAGACGATAGCATCCTTCTGGAAAGGCTTGAGCACCTTGCCAGTTACCACAGCCTCGTTGTGACCTTTATGCTCCGCCATACTCTTGTTGTAATAGCTCGACACAATATCAAGGCCAGCATCGCAGAAAGGATAGAGCGGCAGCACGGTGTCGTCGAAATAGACGATAGCGGGATCATAGCGGTTGATGAGATCCATCGTACGGTTATAGAACTTATCACAGTAAGCCTGGTCGGGCAAAGTGACCTTTGCCGGATCCCAGTCCCACTCACCATTGTCCTTACTCAAGGCATGCCGCTGTTCATAGAGATCCTGCGGATCATAGCCTTCCCACCATTTGCCTTTCCCGTCAGCCTTTGTGAGTCGTCCGTCGTAGGTCTGGCCCTTAAATGTACCTTTTTTGTCAGCGCCACGAGACGTCTCATACCAGGTCCAAGCATGCGCAGCATGGACACTTAAACCCAGTGGAAGGCCGTATTTCTTGCACGCTGCAGCCCACCCGGCAATAATATTCTTCTTAGGGCCCATGCTCACGGAGTTCCATGGCTGAAATTTACTGTCCCACAGGTCGAAGTTATCGTGATGATTTGCCAATGCAAAGAAATACTTTGCCCCACATTGTTTATATAGGGCCACGAGAGAATCCGGATTCCAGTTCTGGGCTTTCCATTCATGAATCCAATCCTTGAAGCCGAAGTCGCGCTGCGGACCACGTGTCATCTTACTGTACGTGTACTGCCCGTTGCCCTCAACATACATATCACGACCAAACCAGTCACCAAACTCAGGCTCGCACTGCGGGCCCCAGTGAGCCCAGATACCAAACTTGGCATCACGGAACCACTCGGGGCACTGATAGTCAGACAAGCTCTCCCACGAAGGCTGATATTTGCCTTTGATAAGAGGTTCCTTGTCGGTGTTAACGTGGACTTTAATGGCCTTCTCCGCATCTTGTGCGTTGTCATAGATGTTCTGCGCCTGTGCATAGGAAACAGCCAAGGTCAGTACCGAAGTCAATAATAATTTTCGCATGCTATATATTAATGTTAGTTTTATCGTAAGCAAAGATAGGCATTTTATGCTTTCCTCACAAATAAATAGAGTCTTTTCTCTAAATACGAATGAATCTTCACAATTACTCAAGAAAAAGGAAATGTTAAGGATTACTCAAGAAAAGGGAAATGTTAAGAATTAGTTAAAATAGTAAGAATGTTATTATTTAATAAAGGAAAGCATTACCTTTGCACTCGCTTTAAAAGAAGCACGGGTGGTTACCAGAGTGGCCAAATGGGGCAGACTGTAAATCTGCTGGCTCTTGCCTTCGGTGGTTCGAATCCATCACCACCCACCCAATTCAAATTTTTTCGTAACTTTGTACATGTTTAGTTCCGTAGCCGTTGTGAAACGCCTACGGTTTTTTTGTGTCGCTTCCAGCCCCTCCTTGCCCCACCCTTTATCCCTCCCCCACCCAGGGGAGGGAGAGATATGTTTATAGAGGTTGGAGCAATCCTATGTTTATCTTTGTAATCTCTCCCTCCCCTGGGTGGGGGAGGGATAAAGGGTGGGGCAAGGAGGGACTAAGGGTGGGACCGGTGGGTTTATCTCTTGAAACCTAAAAGAACATAAAACAAAAGCAAACGAAAGCAAAAACGTAAGTGTGCACGTGCACAAACTGTTGATTTATATCAATAATAGCACATTTTCTTTCTTTTTTCGATGAAAATATTTGGAAGGTGTCTAAAAACACTGTACCTTTGCAAACGTAATCAAGAGGGTAACACCTCAAGATCATTAAGTAGAACAAGTTAGTAGATTTTTCATATAGGTTTTTAGTTTTTAGGTTTTGATAGATTGTTTTTTAGGTTCAAAGGTTATTAGTTTTTAGGTTAAAGATTGGTTTTAGTTTTCAGGTAACAATTTGATGCAAGATGGTTGGTTGACGCCGCGAGGCGGAAACCTTCAATCAAGCTCAAACAAAAATTGAATTAATAGTAATTCGCAATATACAGGCAATGGTCGTGAGACTGTTGCCTGTTTTGTTTTGTCTGACTTCCATCCTTTGTTACCACTTTATAAGATTAAGCGTGCCGTAGGCTGCGGTTTTAGCATCTCTTTAGGTACGCTTTTCTGGATACGATCGATTAAGAAGTTAAGCAACGATTTACGGATAAAGTCCTTGCGGGTAGCCATGATGATTTCCCTTGTCGGAATAGGCAAAGCAAAGGGACGTACAAGGCGACGCTGACAGTCCGTGAGCTGATGCACGGCGAGCTCTGGGATAAACGTGATACCCTTGTCATGCTCCACCATGCGCATGAAGGTCTCGATACTACCGAGCGTATAGGCTTTCTTACTGCGGGTCGCAGCAGGAAGCTGGCAGAACTTCACCAGTTGGTCTCGGAAGCAATGTCCTTCGTCAAGCAACCAGAGGAAGCCATTCGTGAGATCTGTCGTCTTTACTACTTTATGGCTAAAGAGCGGGTCATTCTCAGATACATAAGCATAGAACTGCTCATAATATAAGGTGGTAAGGTTGAGATCATCGAGTCCGCCTACACGTGCAAGGATAGCGGCATCGATGGCTTGTTCATCAAGTGCCCGCTTGATCATGTTCGTCTTCAGCTCTATCACCCGGAGGTCCATATCCTTATACTCATTGAGCAACTGCGGAAAGAAACGTGGAAGAAGATAAGGTGCTACCGTAGGCAGCACACCAATGGTGAAGGAGCCTTTTAGCGAGTGCTGCTCTTCCCATACAGCCTCTTTCACTTTACGCGCCTGATACAATACCTCTTTAGCCTGACGGATAACGGCTAAACCCGTAGGCGTAGGCGTGATAGGCTGACGCTTCCGGTCGAAAAGCTTGCAACCAAGTTCCTCTTCCAACTTTTGTATCATTGAACTCAGCGTGGGCTGGGTCACTTCGCAAGCATCAGCCGCCTTTGCGAAATGCCGATATTTTGCAAGCGCTAAAATATATTCCAGTTGTTGAATTGTCATAACTATATGATTATTAAACCCTTATATTCATTTATAGAAAACATCTATCATCTGATAGAAATTATCAGTTGTGGCATTGAAGCCTTCTTCATACCTTTGCACCAGAGAAAAGGAAAACACTTCTCTACAACAAGAACAAACAATTAATAACGCATAAAACATTTACATTATGAAGACATTACAATTCACCGGACTCAACGAGAACAACGTCAACAACGTGATCAACGCTCTTGCTCAGCTCCTTGCTGATCTCCAGGTTCACTATACCAACCTGCGCAACCTCCACTGGAACGTCAAAGGCCCCCGCTTCTACGTGCTCCACGAGAAGTATGAGGAGATGTACAACGACGTGGCAACCAAGGTCGACGAAGTCGCAGAGCGCATCCTTCAGCTCGATGGCACTCCCGAGCACCGCTTCTCCGCTTATCTCAACACTGCCAACGTGAAAGAGCTCCCCGTAGTAAAGGACGAGACCACAGGTCTGCGCTACGTCCTCGATACCCTCAAGGCACTCATCGCTGAGGAGCGAGCTCTGCTCAAGAAGGCTTCTGAGGCCGACGACGAAGTGACCGTAGCAATGATGAGCGATTATCTCTCCGCACAGGAGAAGACCGTCTGGATGCTCGCTGCCTACAACACTGAAGCATAAACAGCCTCTCCACGACCCTCCCCAATAGGGGAGGGAGAAGCCTCTCCACGATCCCCTCCCGCGTAGGGAGGGGTTTTTTATTACCGAGAGTGCCGTTTGTGCTTTGGGTAATTACTCCCTCCCCTATTGGGGAGGGCCGGGGAGAGGCTGTTACTGTTTTATGCCTTTCATCGTCAGTGAGATACGGTGACGGCGCTTATCCACGTCGAGCACTTTCACGCGCACATGCTGATGAAGTTTCACGACATCGTTCGGGTCACGCACATATTTGTCGGCAAGCTGAGAAATATGCACGAGGCCATCCTGATGCACGCCAATGTCGACGAAAGCACCGAAGTTGGTGATATTCGTCACGATGCCGGGCAGTTCCATCATCGGTACGAGGTCTTCTGGCGTATGAACACGCGGATCAAACTCGAACGTTTCAGCCTTACCACGCGGGTCGCGGCCGGGCTTTTCGAGTTCCTTCATGATATCGGTGAGCGTCGGCAAGCCTATGGTCTTCGACACATATTTATTAATGTTCACCTTCTTCCGCTCTGCCGGATCTTTGATAAGGTCCACGACGGTGCATCCACAGTCCTGGGCCATCTTCTCTACGATAGGATAACTCTCCGGGTGCACGGCCGAGGCATCAAGCGGGTTCTTGGCTCCCGGGATACGAAGGAAACCGGCGCACTGCTGGAAGGCAGAAGGACCGAGACGTGGCACTTTCTTCAACTGCGCACGCGATGTGAACGGACCATTCTCCTTGCGATAGTCAACGATATTCTGTGCCAGTACCGGTCCCAAACCGGAGACATAAGTCAGCAAGTTCTTCGAAGCGGTATTGACATCCACACCTACGGCATTGACACAGAGCTCCACTGTCTGATCGAGACTATGTTTGAGTTTTGTCTGGTCTACATCGTGCTGATACTGTCCCACACCGATACTCTTCGGATCAATCTTCACCAACTCGGCCAGCGGATCCATCAGTCGGCGCCCGATAGACACGGCACCTCGCACCGTGACATCCTTGTCGGGGAACTCCTCGCGTGCCACTTCTGAAGCCGAATAGATACTTGCGCCATCCTCAGACACAACGTACGTGGGAATGTCCTTTATTTGTCGCAGGATATCAGAAGTCTCGCGTGAAGCCGTACCATTGCCGCAGGCGATGGCTTCCACGCGCCATTTGCGTGCAATGTCCTCAAACTGTTGCAAGGCACGTGTCGCCCGCTGCCCATCATCATGTCCTCCTACCGCCATGACCACGGTGTGATAGAGCAGATTGCCCTGTGCATCGAGCACGACGACCTTACAACCGGTACGGATACCCGGGTCTACTCCCATGACACGCTTCTGCCCAAGGGGTGCAGCGAGGAGCAACTGCCGCAGGTTCTCTTTGAACACATGGATAGCCTCATCGTCGGCTTTCTCTTTGCTCAAGGCAGCAAACTCATTTTCTATCGAAGGCTCGACAAGTCGTTTATAACTATCCTCCACGGCTTCAGCGACAAGTGTCTGACAGGGGCCGAAACCATGGACATAATGGCGCTTGAGCCGTTCAATGTTTTCCTCATCATCACCGGTGATGCTCACACGCAGAACACCTTCAGCCTCGCCACGGCGCATAGCAAGCAACCGGTGGGAAGAACAGCGGCGCAGCTCCTCGGAGAAAGCGAAATAGTCACTGTATTTCTGAGCCTTATCCTCATCCTTCATCTTCGGGATGACACGCGAGACGATCGTCGCCTCCCGCTGGAAATCACGGCGTACCGTCTGACGGGTGCCTTCATTGAGCGAGATGTCCTCTGCGATGATGTCCTGGGCTCCTTTGATCGCTTGTTCCACATCCTTCACGTCATCTTTGACGAAACGCTGGGCAGCCATATCGGGATAATGCTCTTTCTGATTCATGATAACTTTCGCCAAGGGCTCCAGTCCCTGCTCACGCGCCACCTGGGCACGTGTCCGGCGACGAGGCTTGTAAGGCATATAGATATCCTCTATCTCCGTGGCATCCCACGACTGGGTGATGCGTTGGCGCAACTCGTCTGTGAGCTTACCCTGACTGTCTATGGTCTTGAGGATCGTCTCCTTACGCTTCTGCAGTTCCTTCAGTTTCTCATAAAGGTCACTGACGGTAGCCACCTGCACCTCATTGAGGTTTCCTGTGGCTTCCTTACGATAACGACTGATGAAAGGAATGGTGGCACCGGCATCGAGGAGCTCGAGCACGGCCTCCACCTGTTCTGCCCGAATATTCAGGCTTTGAGAGATTATAGTTGAATATTGGTTCATTTATTTTATTTTTATGCGTTATGACTTCTTTATTCTTTAGCGCAGCGCCGCCCGCGCTGCTTCTATGATGTCATCTTTTCCATGAAGATAGCCCTCTGTAGTAAGACCGACCTTGATATCCGGCTCTATGCCATCCTCCGTACTCTTCTTATCTGTGTCGTACATCGGGCAAGCTGAGAAACGGATGCTCCAACCGTTAGGCAGCTCCGAGGAGAACGGCAGACCGGCACCGCCCCCCGTGCGGTCTCCCACTATCGTGACATTGGGACAGTGACGCATATACTTCACAAATTCATTGGCAGCAGAGAACACCGAGCGGTTTGTCAGTACCACGACGGGCTTATGCCATCTTACCCCTTGGGCTGGTTTGAGCGTCTGTTCCTCCAAGCCAGAGAAATCATCGTGTCCCTTTCCCGTTTTATGCCGCATATATCCGACAAGGATCTCCTTGTCGGTGAAGCGTGCAGCAAGCGTCTCGGCCGAAGTGATCAGTCCACCGCCATTCTCGCGAAGGTCTATGATGAGTCCGAGGCATGGCTGCATATATAATAAGATGTCATCGAGATTGCCGGCACTGATCGTGTTTTCAAAGGTAGGCACCTGGACATAGCCGATATTATCGTCGAGGATACGGTATTTAAAACCATTGGAGATACGGTAGTCGGTACCAAGATAGCGGCGGATGAGCGAGTCGTTATAGTTCTTCGGATAATTTTCATGGAAGCCCCAATAGCGACTGTAGTCGAAGCCGGCAAAGAGATTGACATGCCCGTCCTTAAGTTCTGCAAGCATGTCGCCCAAGACCTCAAGTTCCTGGTCATCAGTCACACCCTCATTGAAACGCGGTGCATAGACAGCATGAATGGAGTCCCAGTCGACGCCCTTCTCGCTGAAAAAGCAATAATGCTCATCCATGATCTTCCACAACGCCTCAAAGTTGCCCGACGGTGAGTCTTCATACTCATCCTCATCCACACATGCCGTGAAAGACAAGGAAAGGAACAACAGCAAAAACAGCTTCAATGTTTTCATCATCGCTATGCCTCCTTTCTTAATACCTCCACCCTATCGTGAACGCATGTGTATACTGGTGATACTTCAGGTTGTTCTTTCTCATCTGCCAGATGTCACTCAGATAACCGACCGTAAAGGTTGTACGCCATAACCGGAAGTCGAAAGTAAGCATCTGGTGGAGTTGCACACCCGAAAATGGTGAGACGAAGACTACATTGTGGTCATAGTTGCCTCGAGTAAAGATTTCATAGTAGCTCTGTCCATAGTTGGGTGAGAAAGCAAGCCCCATCCACGGCATGGCGACCTCATAATGAAGGGCAAAAGGCTTGTCTTTGATATAAAAGCGCCATGTCGCCAAAACAGAAGGATCAAGATTCAGCGCCAGCCTCATTTGCGCAGGGTTATTACTGTTCCGAGTATTATAAAGCCCGCCGAGGGTAAAGTCACCCAACAGTCCGACACGGATGTTCACTGGTGTCGGGTCGATATTATAATGCCAACCATAGCGAAGGTTATACATAGCCCCAAGAAAAGAGTTGGAATTTCCACGTGTTCCGGCTTTCGTTACGAAGGCTTCTTGCGTGAAGAGGTAGGACCAATGACGCAACACATTAGCATGAGACACAACATCCTCAGCCGATTTCACAAGCTTACGATTAGATTTCTCCCATGTGTAGCGGAGCTCAAGGCCCGTCGCTTTCTCCTGCGAGAGATAGGTGTCGAGCAAGTCCGTATGCCCAACACTTATCAGGCTCGCCTTCTCCAGCTGGGCAGAAGCCGTAGAGGAGACGACAAGCAACAAGGCCGTCACCATAGCCAGGATAATATGATAAGGTAGTGTTTTCATGCCAATTGTTATTTATCCTTCCGATTTCCAGTTTGATTTTATCTTCAAAGGGAGGCAATCCTGTTAGTACCTAGTATGTAGCCGCACCTCGGAGAGGTGCCACATGATTAGCCCCACGTGAGGCGCAGCCGAAACGTGGGGTTCGGTGCGGCGACGATACGTTGCCTTCCGGCCTCGAAGAGGGCGAACCTCACTGGGGGGCACATTGTTTTCATTGTTTTTCATCTGTGGTAAATCTCAGGTTCGCCCTCTTCGAGGCCGACCGGTCAGGTAAAACCACCCGATCCGAAACCCCAGGTTACGTCGCTGCGCTCCTTACCTGGGGCTAAGCATGTTCGACCTCTCCGAGGTCGCTTCCTTACCTGGGGCTAACCACGTTGCCCCCCCTCGGGGGCCTAATCCCTCAACTGTGACTACTCCTTGTCATCGAACAGGTTGAGCTGCCCCGTCATCTCGTCGATGATCTGCTGACGTGACTTGCCCGCATCGGGGTCGAGATCCTCGTCACTGTTGCCTTCATCCGAAGAAGCATCGCCATCATCCTCCGGTTTCTCCGGCTGACGCAACGGCTCGAGCTCTTCGACCTTGTCGACCTGCCACGTAGCGATACGCTTACCCTTAGCCTTGAAGCCTTTGACACCGACAAACTGCTCGGCATCAATCTCCATCGGTGGCCGCACGCTGTCAGCGCCACCGAACGTCACGCGGATATTCGGATAAGGTGTGCCTGTGAGCAGCAGGAGCTTACTCTCACTGTTCTCACCAATAAAGTTCTGCGGGGTCTTCCTCGCCTCAAGCATGAAACGCTTCAGATAAGGATAGCCACTGTTGTCGGCATCGAGGAGCACGGCCGTCCACACTTTGTGCGGATCGTATTTCTCAATGAGCGAGATATTGTCCTCGAAGTGGTTGTTAAGGTCGAAGTCGGTGATATAATAGTTGCCGCCATTGAGCATAACGAGCACCGAGTCGTCGTCACTGAACTCACCGAGGTACTTGCCACGACCATCGTAGTTGAGACGTTTTACATCGGCATCGAACCACACCTTGCGTCCGCCAAGCGTCGAATGGCCGTGGCTCTTGAGCGTGATGCGCTTCACGTTCTTCTTCGTCAGGAGGTTACCACGCGAATTACGGCCTTTGATGAGGATCTCAGAGAAGTCTTTCTCCAGGAACAGTGGCTGATTACGCTTTGTCAGGTCGGGCTCCAGCGTCACCTTGATGACCTCTGCCTCACCATTGGGGTTCGCCGTGAAGTAAACCACACGTGAGCCCGGTGTGCCTTGTGTGACATCGTACTCGCGGTCGCGGATAACGGACGTCACGTTGAAACGCTTGATATAGTAAGGACCTTTCTTGCCATCTCGGTAAACGACATTGTAGATCGTGCGCTTGTCGTTCTTCTTGAACACCTGTGCCCACAGCACATTCTTGCCGACGAAGATCTTCTCCGCGACCTTGATGACCTTATATTTACCGTCCTTGTAGAAGATGATGATGTCGTCAAGGTCGGAGCAGTTGCATACAAACTCGTCTTTCTTCAGGCCTGTACCGATGAAGCCGTCCTGGCGGTTGATATACAGTTTCTCATTGGCATCGACTACCTTCGTCACCTCGATGTTATCGAAGGAGCGGATCTCTGTCAGACGCGGATGATCTTTGCCGTAGGTCTCCTTGAGGTGTTCAAACCACGCGATCGTGACATCGGTCATGTGAGCCAGGTCGTGCTCGATACCCTTGATGTCCGACTTCATCTTCGCCATGAGCTTGTCGGCCTTGTCCTTATTATATTTAAGGATACGCTGCATCTTAATCTCCAACAGGCGGAGATAGTCGTCGTCACGGATTTCGCGGATGAGTTTCGACTTCCACGGCGTGAACTTCTTGTCGAGGAACGCCAATACCGCTTTCTGGTCGGGAGCCTGCTCAAACTCCTTCTCCTTGTACATACGCTCCTCAATGAAGATACGCTCCAGAGAGGCGAAGAAGAGTTGCTCCTCCAGTTCACCCTTGCGGATCTCCAACTCTTTGCGCAACAACCCCATTGTGCGGTCGGTAGAGTGCTGCAGAACCTCGGAGACAGTGAGGAACTGTGGTTTGTCATCTTCGATGACGCAGCAGTTGGGTGAGATGTTTATCTCGCAGTCGGTGAAGGCATAGAGGGCGTCGATGGTCTTGTCAGGTGACACACCTGGGGCAAGGATGACCTGGATCTCAACGTGGCGTGCCGTCATGTCGACGACCTTGCGCGCTTTAATCTTGCCTTTCTCGATAGCTTTCGTGATAGAGTCCTGCAAGGAAGCTGCCGTCTTCGAATACGGTACCTCGGTGATGACGAGTGTCTTGGCATCCTTCTTCTCAATCTTGGCACGGACACGCACGACACCACCGCGCTGACCATCATTGTATTTCGACACATCGATGGCACCGCCTGTGGGGAAGTCAGGATAGAGATGAAACTCTTCGCCACGCAGATAATGTATGGCGGCATCGCAGAGCTCATTGAAGTTATGCGGCAGGACCTTTGAGGACAAGCCCACGGCGATACCCTCGGCACCCTGTGCCAGGAGCAACGGGAACTTCACGGGGAGCGTCACCGGCTCTTTGTTACGGCCATCGTAGGACAGTTGCCACTCTGTAGTTTTAGGGTTGAACACCGTCTCGAGCGCAAACTTCGACAGGCGTGCCTCGATATATCGGGGAGCAGCAGCACGGTCGCCCGTGAGGATATTACCCCAGTTACCCTGCGTGTCGATGAGCAGGTCTTTCTGTCCGAGCTGCACGAGGGCATCACCGATGGAGGCGTCGCCGTGAGGGTGAAACTTCATCGTCTCACCCACAATGTTAGCCACCTTGTTGTAGCGTCCGTCGTCCATACGTTTCATCGTATGGAGGATACGGCGTTGCACAGGCTTCAAGCCGTCCTCGATATGAGGTACGGCACGCTCAAGGATGACATACGAGGCATAGTCGAGAAACCAGTTCTTGTACATTCCCGAGAGATGATGCACCGCCGAGGCATCGAAGCGGTCGGCAGGCTGATAGTCGGAGTGCTGGTCTACCGTGAGCTCGTCGTCTTGTCCGTTATTATTATCTTTTGTCTTATCGTCGTCCATATAGTCGTTGGATTCTTCCTTATTATATTATACTAATTGCAAAGGTAAGAAATTATTTTGGAAGAGAAAAGAAAAAGCCCTCCAAAGTGTCAACCCTCCGGTCCCCTTTAGCAAGAAGGGGAGCAACCCCGAAGAGGGGAATGTTGATTACATAAAGAGCCTTCACTATGCTTCACCAAACCTTCAATTCAAAATAACGACTTCGCGTCACACATGAGGCGGTAACGCGTCGCATATGGGGCGGTAACGCGTCACATATGAGGCGGTAACGCGTCGCATATGGGGCGGTAACGCGACGCATATGAGGTGGTAACGCGTCGCATATGCGGCGTGATGGCAATAGCTCTTTACTTCTCCAACATCTCCTTTTGCTCCTCAAAATCCCGAAGTATGGCTTGAAGGGCAGGATGATCATTAGCAACTATTATCGCTGTATAGATAACTTCGTCTTCTATTTTTGCCTTAGCTGTTCTAATAATAAAACGTTCATTAGCTTCTCTTTCGAACCATGAAAGAAACAATCTATTTCGTGCAGCCTCTCTGCCATCAGATGTATCACAAATATAGAGCAAGACTTCTTTGTTTGCCCTAAAAAACTCATTAATAATAGAAAGAATCGTTTTCTCTACTTTATCATCATAAGGCGAACGCTCTGTATCTATTTTTTGGATAATGAATTGATAAGTAGAAGTATTATCTCATAAGGAGCAGCTTCTTGAATTTTAGCAAGTGAGAACTTAATCATAGAAAGACTACTTTGCCTTTAATCCCTTCACTGGCCCAGTTCTCTTCCGTTTGTTTACGTATCTCCTCTTTGTGCTTCAAGGCTTTCTTGAAGGCGTTCAAGAGCTCTTCTTTATTCATCTTGCTCATAAACTATCTTTTTTGCAAAAATAATATGTTTTTCTTAATTGAACAAGGATTCAACAGAATATTTATCTTAAAAATTCTCCAACCTTTGGCGCAGCAATTATATCACTAATATCATTGCAAGCTAAGTTTTTATCCTTAGTATTGGCAAATTACCAAAATTATTGTAAGTTTGAAATCCATATTCATGCCTATCACAGAAACGACATCTCATCGCATCTATTAAAAGCGCTCATTTCCTACGGTAGTAATCAACCCTTCCCCTTTGGGATTTTCTGCCTTCCGATAACGGAAGGACCGAGGATAGTGGGATTAAGGGTTAGGGCTTTAAGAACTTTTCCACGACATGTGCCACTCCATCTTCCTCATTGGAATAGGTGATGTAGTCGGCCTTGTCCTGGATATCTTTAGGTGCATTAGCCATTGCCACGCCAAGTCCGGCAAACTCAATCATGCTCTGGTCGTTGTAACCATCGCCACAAGCAATGACCTGTTCGCGAGGAATACCTAACTGTTTGATAAGCTGTCGTAAGGAGTTGCTCTTGTCGATACCCGGCGGCACACACTCAAGGAAGAAACCGGCAGAACGATAAGCATCCATCTTGCCGCGGAAGGTCTCGACGACCTGCTGCTCAAACTGATGAAGCGGCTCGGTGTCACCGACGACAAGACATTTATTAATAGGATATTGCACCTGATGGACGAAATCATTATACTCCACGACCGGCATCTTATTGATAAATGCTTCGTGAAGGACGTATTTATTGGCTTTCTTGGTGGCCGCTATCTTCTCGTCTTGATAGGTCAGCATCTCAAAGCCGTGTGCCTTCACCATATCATAGAGAGGGGGCACGACGGCAGGGACGAGGGGCTGGTCATACACGACCTTGCTCGTCTTGCAATCGGTGATGCGTCCGCCATTGAAAGCGAGGATATAACCACCATAGGTCTTGAGGTCGAGTTCGTCGGCCAAGGCCGTGATACCATAGGTAGGCCGGCCGGAAGCCAACACGATTTTCACGCCCTTCTCCTCTGCCTTCAGCAAAGCCTCGCGGGTACGCGGCGTCATCTCTTTCTTACTGTTTGTCAGCGTGCCGTCGAGGTCGAGCACGATCATTGTGTAGTTCATGAATGTTTAGAATATTTCGGTGACTGACTGTGATAGGTCGCTACATTATCATCATCAGCCTTATAAATAATGGTATCAATAAAGTATAGATTTCCATCAATACCAACAAGAACATTATTAGGAGAAGCATCAAATATATCATGGATTCCATTAGAATAATATTCTCCATCCATTTGTGACTGGAAGCCAAGTCGATTAAGCTCTTCGGCTATCTCGCTCTCTGATGCTTCACGGGCAGCGATGATGTAAGGTTGACTAAGAACTGCGCAAACTTTACCATCTCTGTTCTCAGCGAATCCTATCATAGTATACGCGCAATCAGGGAAGTACTCATTATGAGCTTTTATACGATCAAAGAATGGCGAAAGATTGTCATCAGAATAACGGAAGTCGTTTAACTTATAAACAACTTTATTTACTTTCGAAAGATAAACCTCATTCTCAGAGCCCCTGTCCGCATAGTCTCCCAAAGAGTCTGTTTCTATCCAATAGCCATTACCCTCAGCCCACTTTTTTAATTTAGCGACTTGGACTCCCTTGCAATCCGTTGTTCCCGCAACCGCTTGAATTGATTCAAGCACTCCTTGTGCGACAGATTCAACTTGCTCCAGGATTCCACTGACTGCAGCTTGATGGCATTGATCTTCTTGTGATAATCGTTTAGTACCGGTTCCATCCATTATTCCTTTCTTCTATGATTCTACTTGCAAAGTTAAGCATTCTTTCCTACATTTATGTTGCTAAAAAGGCAAAATTAACGCTCTCGTAGGCATTAATCAACAAAAAAGCAGTAACTTTGCGGCTAAAAGTAAAATTTGCAATAGAAATCATGGCAGAAGATGTATTTAAGAAGATTGTAAGCCATTGTAAGGAATATGGCTTCGTGTTTCCCAGTTCTGAAATCTATCCCGAGGGCCTCGCAGCCGTCTACGACTACGGACCAAACGGTGTAGAGCTGAAGAACAACATCAAGAAATACTGGTGGGACTCAATGGTGCTGCTCCACAACAACATCGTCGGTATTGATGCCGCCATCTTCATGAACCCTACCGTATGGAAGGCCAGCGGTCACGTGGATGCTTTCAATGATCCTCTCATCGACAACCGCGACTCGAAGAAGCGCTATCGTGCTGATAACCTCATCGAGGATCAGATTGCCAAATACGATGAGAAAATTGATAAGGAGGTGAAGAAAGCCGCCAAGAAGTTTGGTGACGCCTTCGATGAGAAGAAGTTCCGCGAGACCAACCCCCGTGTGCTGGAGCACCAGAAGAAGCGCGACGCCCTCCATGCCCGTTACACCGCTGCTATGCAGGGTCCGGATCTCGAGGAGCTGAAGCAGATCATCCTCGACGAGGGTATCGTTGATCCTATTAGCGGCACAAAGAACTGGACTGACGTGCGTCAGTTCAACCTGATGTTCTCTACCGAGATCGGTTCGACAGCCGGCGCTACGAACAAGATCTATCTGCGTCCGGAGACGGCACAGGGTATCTTTGTCAACTTCCTTAATGTGCAGCGCACGACGCGTCAGAAGCTGCCGTTCGGTATTGCTCAGATTGGTAAGGCTTTCCGCAACGAGATCGTTGCCCGTCAGTTTGTCTTCCGTATGCGCGAGTTCGAGCAGATGGAGATGCAGTTCTTCTGCCAGCCCGGCACGGAGATGCACTGGTTCGAATATTGGAAGAAGGCCCGCCTGGCTTGGCACGAGGCACTCGGCATGGGCGATGAGAACTATCGTTTCCACGACCACGAGAAGCTTGCTTTCTATGCCAACGCAGCTACAGATATCGAGTTCAAGATGCCGTTCGGCTTCAAGGAGGTCGAGGGTATCCACAGCCGTACCAACTATGACCTCTCGCAGCACGAGAAGTTCAGCGGCACGAAGATGCGCTATTTCGACCCGGACAAGAACGAGAGCTACGTACCTTACGACGTGGAGACCTCTATCGGTGTAGACCGTATGTTCCTCTCCGTGATGTGCCACGCTTACCAGGAGCAGAAGCTTGATAATGGTACGACACGTGTCGTGCTCTCTCTGCCTGCCGCCCTCGCTCCTATCAAGTGCGCCGTGCTGCCGTTGGTCAACAAGGACGGACTGCCCGAGAAGGCTCAGGAGATCCAGGACGAGCTGAAGTTCCACTTCACCACCCATATCGACGCCAAGGACTCTATCGGCAAGCGTTATCGCCGTGAGGATGCCATCGGCACTCCTTACTGTGTCACCGTCGATGGTCAGACGCTCGAGGACAACACCGTCACGCTTCGTCACCGCGATACGATGGAGCAGGAGCGCGTGAATGTCAATGAGCTCCGTGCCATCATCGAGGACCGTGTGAGCATCACTTCACTGCTGAAGAAGCTCGCCAACGATATCAAAGACCTGTAAAAAGGGAAGAGGTAAGAGTGAAGAGTGATGAATCAGTCACTCTTACTCTTATTACAAATAATATACATTAATATATAGAACATTAATGCTGAAGATAACTGAGATAAAGAGGTTGACGAGAAAGGCAATGTTTTTGTTGCCTCTCTTCGTTGCTGCCCTCGCACTTTCATTGAGCGCTTGCTCTGAGTCGGACAACACCGTGGAGGAATATCCCAACTGGGAGAACAAGAACGCTACTTATTGGGACTCTCTGTACACTGCGACACAAACGAAAGTGAACAATGGTGACACTTCGTGGAAGATTATCAAGAGTTTCTCCATTGAGGACACGCTGAAGTCATCGCCCAAGACCGATTATATCATCGTGAATGTGCAGACAGCAGGCAAAGGCTCCGGCTGCCCGATCTACACCGACTCGGTGCGCGTGCGCTACACAGGCCGACTGTTGCCATCAACCTCTTATCCCAGTGGTTATATCTTCGACACGACAAACTATAACAATGCGGTCGACAGTATCTCAGGTGTTGCCGACTTCAAGGTCAGCGGCCTCACTTCGGGCTTTGCAACAGCCGTACAGCACATGCATATTGGTGACATTTGGGAGGTCTATATTCCCTGGACCCTCGGCTACGGCACTGAGGCCAGTTCATCAATCCCTGCCTATTCGGTACTGAAGTTCCGCATCCAGCTCGTCGCCTATGCGAGGGCGGGATCGAAGTTGCCAAAGTGGAAATAATAGAGTGATATGATAAATCCCCGTACAGTCTGCCGATTGTACGGGGATTATTTTTTCAGGAGAAACAATTTATTGACGACTTTTGCAAACAATATTGCTCTTTTTAGCAAATCTTCCAAAGTATCTCAAACACACGTCTCGCCATAGCCGGACATTGTCAGCCTGAATCTTCAACAAACTATCAACCCGCAACCAGCGTGAGCCATCAGCATCTCCGTCACGCTGTTCTATAGTCTTTACCTCTTTCCACACACACGAATAATCCTCAACACTCTTTACGCCACGGTCATAGTGAAGCTGCATATTGTCCCAAAGCGTGAGGCCATTCCGCATCTCATAGTCCCAAGGCACATGGTGGAACCAAAGCAGATATTTTTCCGGACAAGTCTCCAGATTGTCGTAAAGTGAACGGTAAGGCTCGCGGTATTGCGACACAGCATCCGACCCTTTTGACGACCGGTCGAAACCGATGCCGAGACTGTCTGCTTTGTGATAATAGACGGGGCACCACTCTATCGGATAATCAGCACGATAACCGTCGGGCTCGGGGCCATAGTGACCGTCGAAAGCAAAGATATGATGCAGGCCGAGCGGCATCATGTAGTCGACACAATCCTCCCGACTCTTCAACATCATCGGCTCGACAGCAGCAAGGAAGGTCGAGTCAGAGGAGAACGTGAGCCTCAACCACTCGTCGGCGATCTGCTCCGAGGTAAGTGTCGGGTCCCACGCCAGTCGTCCGAAGGCATACCAGTTGGCTTGCGAGAAGTCGTGATGAGTCCAGTTGGTCTCATCCCCGATGTTGCTCACGCCTGCGACACCTTTCAGCGTCTTAGGACTGACATAGCCGAAGAATTCCTTCCACATCGATGCGAGGTAAACGAGATGCTTCGCCTGACCCGTATATTCTTGAGCAATCTGGAACTCTACTGCCTGACTGGTCTTAGGCATGTTGTCAAAGATGGGCGAGTAAGGTTCGCGTGGCTGGAAGTCGAGCGGTCCGTTCTTCGACTGTAGGATGACGTTGTCACGGAACTGTCCATCGAGATCTTTAAACTCCGAAACGGCTTGTTTCACGCGATCCTCACCCTTGTGTTTGGCACCATAAACGAAGGAGCGCCACAGTACGATGCCGCCATAAGGCTTGAGGGCATCGGCGAGCATGTTGGCGCCATCGGCATGCGAGCGGCCATAGTCGAACGGTCCGGGTTGTCCTTCAGAATTAGCTTTGACGAGGAAGCCGCCGAAGTCGGGCACTGCCTTGTAGATCTCCTTCACTTTTTGCTGCCACCACTTGATGACTTCCACGTTAAGCGGGTCGGCCGTCTTCGTGGCTCCTAACGCCAGTGGCGAACCGAAGTTGACGGATAAGTACACCTTAATATAATAGGGGCGCAGGATATTCGCTATCATGCGCACGGTGTCGATATAGGCATGTGTGAGAACCTTCGGTGAGGCATTGACATTATTGAGCACGCAACCATTGATCCCCACGGAGAGATTCGCCAAGCCATAGGCACGGATCCGTGCCTTCCAAGCTTCGCCTTTCATCCTGCTGCTCCAAAAGATGCTGCGGCCGGCATAACCGCGCTCAATGCTTCCGTCGAGATTATCCCAGTGGTTGAGGATGCGGTATTTGAATGCAGGAGTCTCCTTCACGCTGAGTGGTTGCATCCCCTTCCCTATCCGACCACAAGCTGTCAGACGCGCTACCGCCATACGGCCGTAGGCACCTCCCTGCGGAGTACTGGCTTGGACGACGATGCGCTCCGGAGAGATTGCCTCAATGTTGAACCCTTCACCAAGTCCGTCGACATGTTTCACTGTCACTTTCCGTGCTACATCCAGATTCATTTTTCCCATCCAAAGCTTGCTGCCGTCGTTGGCATAAGTGGAGAGACTGAAAAGAGTAACGATTAAGAGAATAATTTTATCCATAGTTTATATCTCATAAGAAGACAGCGAAGCTCCCTCCAATTCAAGCAATACAAGAATAGCATGATAAATAATTGATATGTTTCATACGCTAACAATTGTTTTTAGGAGCAGTGCCTCATCATTGACGCAAAGTTATATAAAATAACAACGCTCGCCGTTAATTATCGTATCAAATCAATGAATGGATGTATCAGTAACAAAAAAAAGCACTGCGATTACAATAACCACAGTGCTATTTTTTGTTTATGTGAACCTTACAAAGATAGATTACTTCTTCACGGCCACTTTTTTACCATCGACGATATACACACCGCTCTCAGTAATCTTATTCAACTTCTGACCTGCGATCGTATAAATACCAGCCTTCTTTGCTGATTTATCAACAGTAACGTTCCTGATGGCGGTTGGATTCTTAGATACGGTAAAGTTCAGAGTCTGATCAGGAAAATAGCCCTTACCATCAGAAGTGCTCAGAATTGGCGTAGCATCCAATTTCACGAACTTTATCTTGGAAATCAACCCTTTATAAGCACCTTCGGTCATATTAGAAGCAGCCTTCAAGGTAAGAGTCAAAACTGTACCAGAAGCTTGCTTAAAAGCCTTTTGACCAGTATTGTATATCAGGAAAAGATACGTATTTGGAATTACCTCCTTGTTAGCGTTCTGAGCAGGTCTAATGTCTACAACTGACTTCTTTGTCAAAAGATCACCAATCTGACACTCCACATCGTCATCTTCATCTGTTGCAAGACTGATTCCTTCCGGCAGCTGGATATAGAACTGCGCAGAAGCTGCAGTGACACTTGATTCCAGCGAGCAAGTTAGATCAGCCGTTTCGCCCGGCTTAATCGTTATGCTATTGTTGAAAGTAACCTTCTGAGCCATGGCGTTGATAGAAGTAATCAATGCGACGACTGCAATAATCATCTTTAATTTATTCATCTTTATAATTGCAATTCTGTTGCCCTTACATATTAATATTATTAATGACAGACTGAACATCAGAAATATCAACGATACCATCACTATTGACATCGCAATAGGAAGCATTGGTAGGCATCTCATTGATAACCGTCTGAACATCTGATATGTCAACTGTAGCATCCATATTGACATCCTTCGTTGCTCTCGTATATTCCACCTTAGTCCGGATCTTCAGTTCAGTAGCTGTACCGGCAGGTACCTTCAGATAAGCAGAGTTTGCGGGAATAATATAATCTGGAGTAGAAGCTGTCGTGAAAACTGCAGAACCATTAGAAGAGCCAAGTACACGCATCGAAGAAGCATCAAACTTAGTGAGATTTCTGTGATTCGAATTGGAACTGCTCGGCGCTCCAGCTTTAGCATTATCAGTATAGACATAACGGAAATAGACACCTGCAAGCAGGTTGGTTCCGGAGGCACTGCCACCCGTCAGCTGAAGGTCGACCTTATTATCTGCAGCATTATTGGAAGAGCTCTCTACAAGCAAAGGTGTGGCTGCTGGAACAACATCATTAGCACCAAACGGCTCAATGATAGCGGAAGAGCCCAAAACCTTCGTCACACGGTAAACGGTAGCCTTTGAACCAGACGCAAGCTTAAACGGGAAAGCAAAATATGTTGTCTGATAGTACTTACTTCCAACGTTTACATCAGGAGCGAATCCAAAGTAGCTATTAGCATCAGAACTGCTGACTTTGTATAAATACAGGTCTCTTGATCCATCGCTAAAATTAGCACCCTGAGAACTCACTACACCCGAATCAGGAAGGTAGGCATCCTTTTCATCAGAATATAAGCGACCTTCCGCCAAAATTGATTTACCTACACCAGCAGCCTCAGCACTGATGATGAAAGCATTACCACTCTTAGAAATCTTAAACTTATAAGAGGTGAAATTGTTAATGCTTGTTCCTTGTGCACTGCAAGTATATTCAGTGGACGAAGGAGTGATACGGATTACCGTAGCAGGGTTAGAAACGATGTGATTGTCAGAATTATCCAAAAGAGTTCTGATTGCATAAAGGTCAGCAACGGCATTTGCGCCACTACGTTTTGCCCAGCCTTTGTTATCCAATAGGGACAGATAGCGCTTCCCTTTTACGGCATAGACACGATAATAGCCATCCTTGACATCACTGAGGTTCGTCACTTGCTGAGCCAAAGCCGAAACAGTGAGAAGGACAGCTGATATCATTAAAAGAAATTTCTTCATTGTCGTTAAAATATGAAACTGCCCCTAAGCAGTATTGTTCAACTGGATAAGGGCAGGTTTCATAGATGTTTATTCGTAAAAATTATTACTTAGCTACAGCAATGACGACACGGTTACGGTCATTCTCAGAATAAGGCTGCTCCTTATCGCCCTTACTGTCGGTGCGGATACGGCTGGCAGAGATGCCATACTTGTTCTGGAGCTCAGCGCTCACAGCCTCAGCACGCTCCTTAGCCAAACGAGCATTGATCTTAGCATTGCCTGTACCAGCATCAGCATAACCAGTGATGTCAACAGATGCATCGGGATTGTTCTTGAGGTATTCTGCAACCTCCTTCACTTTCTCATCCTCAGAAGCATCAACATTGGTCTTGTTGATCTTGAAGTAGACATCGCGGCGAATCTCCTCAGCCTTAGCAGCAACAGGTTTCTCCACAACCTTCTCTACGACCTTCTCCACGACACGTGGTTCTGGAGCAGGGATGACACGCTTATTATAGGTCTTGCCGAGATTGATCTTCACACCGGCGAGACCGTTGAAGTACCAGTCAGGATTGCTTGCCTTCTTTGAGTTGTAATGATCGGAAAGCACATTAGCACCAACCTCGAGACCCAAAGAGACGCGGTCACTCAGACGGAAGTCAGCTCCGAGGGCAGCATGACCGAAAGCACGAACCTTCGTGCCATCCCACAGATACTGCAGGTTCTGACCGTCATAGTTGGTTGTCTTCGTGACATTGCGGATAGCTGCATCAGCATCCTTGGCCTCATCGTTGTCCCAGGCGATGTTAGCACCGCCACCGAGCAACAGGCTCAGATTGAAGACTCGATTAGGATTGAAGCCACAGATAAGATTCGACAGGTTCAATGTCAGATCGAGCTGTGGAGCCACATATTTATACTTCCACTTGTAAGTGGTGTTGTTGGCACTGAGATCCCAGCCTCCCTTGCTCTGCCAGGCGTTAGCCGACAGGCGCAAGCCAACGACAGGACTGAACTGATAACCCAGTCCAAGCTGTGCGTTCGGAGAAATGAGCTTGCCAAACGACACCTCACCAAGGGTATACTGTGCGCCAAACTGGCCCTGCAGATAGAAATGAGGCACAAAATCGTAAACGGTCTTGTCACCCTCTGCAGGTTCCTGCGCAAAAGCCGTCAGGCTGGCACACAAAGCCATACCTGACAAAATTGCTTTATATAACTTCATAGTAAAATATCGTTGATAAAAACCTTGTAATTATCTATGCACGGATTACTTTACCTTCATCGTGTACTTGCGTGCTACAACCTTACCGCTGTAGTCAACAGCCTCGTAAACGATGGTATAAGTAGCACCACTCTTAAGGCCGTCCACAGTAACAGTGCGCTGGTCACCAGGAATAACCTGAGAATAAAGCACATCACTGCCGCTGTAAACCTTGATATACTTCTTGTAAGCAGGAGCAAGGAGCTCGTAAGTGTAAGTGGTAGGCACGAGCGTGATACTTGTACCCTCAACAGCTACACCACCGGCAGTCATACGATGAGCACCATCACTAGCTTCGAAGAGCATGCAAGGCTTCAGAGCAGAACGCTTGATGCGGTTGAACCAGTAAGCATAACGTTCGTTGATGTTGTCAAGATAACTGCTCATCTTCGAGATAGCAGAACTCTTGGCATTGTCGAGCTTGATGCTGTAGTTGAGGTTCGTGTTGATCTCATCGAGAAGGCTGTTGACAGACACCATGTTGTTGTTGTATGCAGCAATAGCGGTGTCCAGATCCGTGCTGGGATCGTCGACCATAACGCTCAGCAGTTCAGTGAGCTGGCTCTTGGTAGCTGTAGCTGTTGTAGAAGCAGTAGCGATGTTACCGCTCTTGTCAACACCCGTCACGTTCATGGCGATTGAATAAGTGCCGTCAGCGTTCTTTGTGATCTTACCCAGGCTGTTCACCTTCGTGACCTTGCTCAGATTAGCATTGTCAATCTTGATATTGTTCAGCGAAACGCTGTTGATGAAGTTCACAAGATGCTTCTCAGCTGTGCCGATGCCAGGGATATGGCTTGCATCCTCGATGTTGTCGAGTGCACCGAAGCCCAGAGGCTTGATAGCAGTAGCCAGGATATTCATCTCGCTCACGTTCTTAGCAGTCTTGCTGGCAAGGCCGAACTCTGTCGTCAGACCCAGACGAGGAATATCGGTGTCCATATTGTCATATACGAACTTGATGGTCTGACGAGCAAGCGCCTTCAGAGAAGACTTTGTCTCGTTACGGTCAGTAAGGAGCTTCTTCACAGCAGCCTTCAGATTGGCTGTGTTCAGAGAAACCTTTACGCTGTTGATGTCGTTGCTACCGATTGTTGCCTTGACAGCATAGAAGTTGTTGTCAGCAGCGGCACGCGTGTAACCCCATGTGAGCAGCTCATCAGACTTTGCAGCTGTAGACAGCGTAACAGGAGAAGTCTCGCCACGGCTGTTCTGCAGCGTGAACTTCACACCTGTAGCATCCACAGTATTCGGGTTGACCGTAACATACAATGTTCCAGCATTACCGGCAGCGCCCTCGTCATCGAGAAGAGCTGTACCAATGTGAGTCTTTGTTACATTGCTGAAGTCTTCATTCTCGAGATTATCAGCATCTGTCTGATTGTAGAAATATTTAGGATTCTTTGTTGGGAACTCAAACTCGTTGCCTGTGTTCTCACCATAATACGTGATGAGCATATTCGACTGGATGTCGAGCGGCAGAGACAGAGAACCTGCACCTGGAGAGTAAGTAGCCTGAACGATAGCGTTGGTCACCAGAGAAGCGGTGAGGTCAACAGCGAAAGACTTCAGCGTGTCGATCTGGTCACTCAGCTGCTTGATAGCAGCAGCATTGTCAGCCGTCGACTTCTGCAGTGCGGGGATCGTCGTGTTCTGGAGCTCGTCGAGGATAGTCTTCCATGTAGACACATCAGATGGCAGGCTATTGAGCTTATCGTTCAGTGCCTTAATCTGAGATGTCCATGTAGCATCCGTGCCATACAGGCTCTTCAGAGAAGCCAGGTCGTTCTTCAACGTGTTCATGGCATCCTGGTCGCAAGAGCAAGACTTAATGTTGCTGATTTGAGTCTGAAGATCAGCAATCTTCTGAGTCAGCTCAGCATTTAACTTTGCGACATTGTTGTCTACCTCTTGGATATCATCGCTCTCTGTATCCTTACAGGATGTCAGAGTGCTCGCACCCGAAGCGACAAGAGCCGCAATGAGCATTGTTCCAAGTACTTTACGTTTCATAGTACAATTATTTAATTAAAACATTTCAATTTTCTCAAACAATAAGGCATCTCAGAACCTATTATCCTATTGTGCCTACTCTTTCACGCTGCAAAAATAGGATATTTTTTTCTAATGTGAGCCCTTGAGATGCCTTTTTTTTAAAAAAATAATGCCAATGTCACATTTCTTATTAAAAATCAAGAGAAAAAGCAGAATTATGGTTATCTTTGCAATCTCTAATTATCATTAACCAAACATCATTTTTATGCAGAAGAAGCTTCTAATGGCTTTGGCCGCCTTAGGCTCAGTCTCTATGGGTTACGCCCAGCAAGACTCTGTCAATGTGGGCGAGCAAGCTTTCACCTTCACGGAGGCACAGCTCGGCGAGGATGAGAATGTCACGCAGAGCGTGTCCATCATCTCTTCGGGCACGAACGCCTATGCCAACGAGGTGGGCTACCGCTGGAGTCCCATGCGGTTCAAATACAGGGCCTACAACGCTAAGTATAACGACATCTACATCAACGGAAACCCCGTGAACGACATCGAACGCGGCGACTTCCGCTACTCCTTTGTCGGCGGTCTGAACAACCAGACGCGCAACATGGAGTCGGCACTGCCCTTCGAGCCCAACGACTTCTCCATGACGGGCCTCGGCGGTAGCAACAACTACAACTTCCGGCCGTCTGCCATGCCTGTAGGACAGCGCATCTCGCTTGCCGGTGCCAACCGCAACTACACGCTGCGCGGCATGTACAGCTACAACTCAGGTCTCAACGACAAAGGCTGGGCGTGGTCGGCAGGCCTCACCTACCGCTGGGCAGACCGCGGCTACGTCGAAGGCACGTTCTACAACTCACTGAGTTACTTCCTCGGGGTAGAGAAGGTATTCAACGACCACCACTCCCTCTCGCTCGTCACCTGGGGTAACCCCACGGAGCGCGGCACACAGAGCGCCTCGACGGATGAGATGTACTGGCTCGCCAACAACTACAACTATAACCCGAACTGGGGCTACCAGAACGGCAAGAAGCGTAACGCGCGTGTCGTCAACGACTATGCACCGGCTGCCTTGCTGACCTGGGACTTCAAGATCGACGATGGCATGAAGCTCACAACCTCGCTCCTCGGCAAGTACTCCATGTACAGCAGCACACGTCTTAACTATAATAATGGTGTAAACCCGGCACCCGACTACTACAGTCTCATGCCGAGCTACTTCTACAATGTGTGGAACGACAAGAGTACGGATGGAACTATTAAGAACCAGAGTGCTTCTGACCTCGCTGCATGGACTGCTGCCCGCGACTATCTCATGGCTTCAAAGGCAAACCGACAGATCAACTGGGACCGTCTGTACTACTCCAACAAGATGGCTTCGGCTCAGGGTGCCGACGCTATGTATTATCAGCAGGCTTACCACGACGACCAGCTTGCCTTCAGTCTGTCCTCCGCTCTGCACACGGACCTGACAAAGAACAGCACGCTGAACCTCGGCCTTAACCTCAGTACGAACAAAGGCATGCACTATCAGACGATGGAGGATCTGCTCGGCGCTACCACTTTCCACAACAGCAACTATTATGTCATCGGCACCTATGCCGAGAACGCCTCGCAGGTCTTCTACGACCTCAACGACGGCAGCACGCCGAAAGAGGTGCATAAAGGTGACCGCTTCGGCTACGACTATAACGTCTTTGTCAACCGTGCACAGGCATGGGCAGGCTACGACGTCAACCTCAATTTCATGCGCTTCTTCGTCAACGGACGCATCGGTGGCACCTCACTGCAGCGCGACGGTAAGATGCGCAACGGTCTCGCTCCCAACAACTCATACGGCAAGAGCGGCACGGCACGCTTCCTCGACGGTGGCGGCAAAGCTGGCATGAACATCAACCTCGGTCGCGGCAACACCGTCTCTCTCGGTGCAGGCTATGAGTGGAAAGCGCCGACGGCAAGCGTCGCTTTCTCCTCTCCGCAGATCAACAACGACTTCGTCAAGGACCTCACGAATGAGAAGATCTTCTCCTCTGAGATCGGCTATCAGCTGCAGAACAGCTGGCTGCATGCTAACATCCAGGCTTACTACACACGTCTGCAGGATGTGACAGAATACAGCATGTTCTATTACGACGACGCTAACTCATTCTCTTACGTCTCCCTCTCTGGCATCAACAAGCATTATTATGGTGTTGAGGCAGGACTCGACTTCAAACTGTCGTCTACGTTCAGCATCAACACCCTCGCTACCATCAGTGAGGCCAAATACGCCAACAACGCCAACGTGCGCTACATGCTCTCCAACGATGGCAAATACTATGATGACATCGTCGTGAACAAGAACATGCGCGAGGGCGGCACGCCGCTGTCAGCTTATTCTGTCGACCTGTCTTATCACTCCAACGGCTGGTTCATCGACCTCATCGGCAACTACTATGACCGTATCTACCTCTATTATTCTCCTGTGACACGTTACTATTCGCAGCAGCCGCTGCTGAAGGATGCTTCCGGCAACACGGTCATGGATGAGAATGGCAACCCGATGCGCGATCTCTCCAAGGTTCCTTCACAGGCCAAGGGCAAAGGCGGATTCATGCTCGATGCATCCGTAGGTAAAAGCATCTACCTCGGCAAGCACCAGATGTCTATCAACCTTATGCTCACGAACATCACCAACAACCGCAAACTCTGCACCGGTGGTATGGAGCAGAACCGTCAGACCTATGACGACAGTGGTGAGACAATTCGTACCTATAACTTCCTCAACAACCCGAAGAAGTTCTATGTCAACGGTATCAACGGCATGCTCATCGTAACTTATAAATTCTAATGAAAGGAGAATATCATGAAGAAGAATATCATCAAGACAAATATCATCAAGGCCTCTTCGCTGATCCTCCTTGCCCTGCTGTGCGGTCTCTTCGCATCCTGCATGAACGGCGACTGGGATGAGCCGGACAACACGCAGGCTCCCTTCGGCAACAACAGCTTGACAGAGAGCAACGTCATCACCATCGCCGAACTTATCAAGAAGTACCCGAACGTCTTCGCATCCACCGATCAGAACAAGCTCATCGATGAGGACATCCAGATCAAAGGCCGCGTCACGGGCAACGACCTCGGTGGCAACATCTACAAGCAGATCATCCTCCAGGACAACACCGCGGCGATCATCATCGCCGTCAACGAAGGCGGTCTCTTCGGCCACCTCGCCGAGGGACAGGAGATCCTCGTCAACCTCAAAGGACTCTACATCGGCGGCTACCGTAAGATGCCGGAGATAGGCTATCCCTACAACGGCAACAGCATCGGACGTATGCAGAAGGATATCTGGGAGAAGCACTACAAGCTGATCGGCAAGCCCGACACTACAGTCATCAAGGCTGTCGACTTCAGTACTATCAAGAATGACATAAACGACAATTGCGGCAAGCTCGTCACGCTCAAAGGTGTCACCTTCAGCAGTGCCGACGGCAAGGCTACCTTTACCACGGGCTCAGCTGTAGGCAATGCCGTGAACCAACAGCTCGACGGCTACGGTACCAATGTCGTCATCCGCACGAGCACCTATGCCGACTTCGCCGCCATGGTTCTGCCTTACGACACCAACGCTAAGAAGAAACTCAGCGCTGACATCACGGGTATCGCCACACGTTACAACAACACCTGGCAGATCCTCATCCGCAAGACCAGCGACATAAAGATCAACAACTAAAATACACATTATTATATATACACAATTATGAAAAACATATTGAAACTCGCCATAGCCTTCATGGCACTCTTCTCCTTCGCCGCATGCTCCGACGTGCCCATGCCGTACGACGAGCCGGGAAACGACAATAAGAACGACACCACCATTACTGACCAGAAGGGCTCAACCAAGGACAATCCGCTGTCAGTAACAGAAGCCGTAGAGCTTATCACGAGCGGCAAGGCTCCTTCAACTGAGGTTTATGTCAAGGGTATCGTCACATCCGTTGATTACTACAGTTCTCAGTACAAGAGCCTAAGCTACTATATCTCTGACGATGGCAAGACCCAGCAGTTGGATGTCTATTCCGGCAAGGGCCTCAACGGTGCCGACTTCGCATCCAAGTCAGACCTCAAGGTTGGTCAGACCGTAATCGTCAAGGGTATCATCAAGAGCTATACCGACAAGAATGGTAAGACAACGAATGAGATTGACAAGAACAGTCAGATCGTAAGCATTGAAGGTGATGGCACGACTACACCCGATACCCCGACCACCGGTGAGGCTAAGGGCTCCGGCACGGTGTCAGATCCTTACAACGCCGTCGCTGCCACCAAGGCAGCATCAGCACTCGACAAAGATGGAAAGATTGAGAATGTGTACGTCTCTGGCGTTATCAGCTCCATCAAGAGTGTCAGCACGCAATACGGCAACGCAGAATTCTATATTTCTGACGACGGAACAACGGAAGGCACACAGTTCCTTGTATATCGTGCTTATTACCTCAATGGCGCTAAATTCACGGCAGAAGATCAGATCAAAGTTGGTCAAAAAGTTGTCGTGAAGGGTACACTCGTTAACTTCAACGGTAAGACACCCAAGATGACGACTGGAGGCCAGATCGTGTCTATCGACGGCAAAGGCAGTGGCACAACAACACCTGACACACCTGTTACACCGACAACCGGAGATGCTATGACTATTGACAATATCAAGGCTAACAAGGTTGGAAGTGTTTCTCTTGACACCAATAAATATGGTTCTCAGTCAGTGAGTGACGAGAGCACATGGTACAGTTGGACTTTTGATGGAGTTACCTATGAAGGCGCTAAGATTTGCATCTCCGACGGCAAAAATGGCGAGGGATTGCAGATGCAGGGCAATGCTTCTGATGCTTCCAAGCAGGGTTTCCTCTTCAACAAGACGGCTTTCAGCAAGTCTATCAAGAGCATAACACTTGTTCTATCAGTGGCATCTTCAAGCAAATACGATCCAAGCTTCGACCTCTATGCAGGTTCAGAAACACACCCGAAGTCTACAGCCATCTCTGCAACACCTGAAACAAAGACTTCAGGCGACTACAAGGAATATACTTACTTGTTCGACCTAAGTGGTGGCGATTACAAATACTTTACATTGGCTAACGATAAAGTCGGAGCTTTGTATATTAAGTCCATCAAAGTAACTCTGAAGTAATTCTATTCCCAATAGGCATCCTATCCAAACTGCACCGAACTCAGTGCGATTTCTCTTCAGAATCGCACTAAGTTCAGTGCAGTTTTGTGTTAAAACCGCACTAAACTTAGTGCAGTTTGCGATTTATTGCTATCTTTGCACCAGAAAAGTTCAAAGATATGGAAAAGCTACAGATTCGATTCGACAAACTTCTTCGAGAGACCACTTCCACATTTCATCGATATATGTATGACAAGATCAATTGGAATGCACGGATGGTATGTTTGCTTGGGCCACGTGGCATAGGAAAGACCACAATGGTACTACAATACATAAAGGAGAACTTACCCCGACAAGAAACGCTATATGTGGTCGCAGAAGATCTGTATTTCTCTACCCATACCCTCGTTGATCTCGCAGATGAGTTTGCAAGAACAGGAGGAAAATACTTGTTCATTGACGAGATACACAAATATAAGGGATGGTCAAGAGAGTTAAAGCTTATCTATGACTATCACTCTGAGTTGCGTGTATTTTTTACCGGTTCATCTGTTTTAGATATTGAGCAAGGAATCTCAGACCTCAGTCGTCGTGTCCTTACATATCACATGCAAGGCCTATCCTTCCGTGAGTATCTTAAGTTGTACCACAACATTGACATACCGGTCTATTCATTAGATGACATTCTGACACAAAAAATATCTATTCCGACAGGATTCCTCCCTCTTCAATATTTCAAGGATTATCTACAAAAAGGATATTACCCATTCAGAGACAACGACTTTGAGCAGTATCTCTCTCAAGTCGTCAACATTACTATTGATGTTGACATACCACAGTACGCAGAACTTTCTGTAGCCGTCACACGGAAATTGAAACGCCTTCTTGCCATTATTGCGGAGAGTGCACCTTTCAAGCCAAACTTTACCCAACTTGGAGGGCAACTCGAAGTGTCAAGAAACAGTATTGCAGACCTCTGTGGATGGATAGAGAAAGCCGGGCTGATAAGCCAGCTCAGAGACAGCACTGGCGGAATACAAGGACTGGGAAAAGTAGATAAAATCTATCTAGACAACACATGT
This sequence comes from Prevotella sp. UBA2725, assembly GCA_002353825.1. Lineage (GTDB taxonomy): Bacteria > Bacteroidota > Bacteroidia > Bacteroidales > Bacteroidaceae > Prevotella. Next base: position 87,273 of record DEKJ01000028.1, read on the forward strand.
CTGATTTATGTTCTTGGGATCCAAAACGTAGAAATCGGCACAGTAAGAGAAACCTTCTTCTTTAATCAAATGCGATTAAATTATGATGTGACATCTTCTCCAGTCTCTGATTTCCTTATAGATGGAAAGACATTTGAAGTAGGAGGCAAGAAGAAAGGCCAGAAACAGATAAAGGATGCCAACAACGGATTTGTAGTCAAGGATGATATCGAGTCCGGCTATGGAAACATTATTCCCTTATGGGAATTTGGATTGACCTACTAAAGAATCCGGTACTTTCCCAATAAATAATCCCCGAAATCTTTGGTGGGCACCAAAAATCTTCGTAACTTTGCACCCACTATTGTACCAGCTGATTATCAGCACATAATAGCAAGACATTTATTAATAATATACATAAAGAACAAAATGAAAAAAGGTATTCATCCAGAAAACTATCGCCCCGTCGTGTTCAAGGACATGTCCAACGGCGATATGTTCCTTACAAAGTCTACATGCAAGACTACAGATACAGTAGAGTTTGAAGGCGAGACTTACCCAGTGGTTAAGGTCGAAATTTCCAGCAGCTCTCACCCGTTCTACACCGGCAAGAGCAAGCTCGTCGATACAGCAGGTCGCGTGGACCGCTTCATGAACCGCTACGGCAAGCTGAAGAAGTAATACTCTATTTTACAAGTATACAGATTCAAGGGAGTGCGGTCGGACGTAGTTGCATATGCGTCCGTCCGCACTTTTGCGTTCAATAAACATTTTCCTACAAACCCCTACAAAGAATTCTTTTATGAAAAGCAACTGGAAGTCTTTATTAATCCTGCTTTTAGCGCTCCCCTTCCTCACTTTCTCATGCAGTGAGAGCGACAACCTCCCAAAGCCAAACACAGACGACAAAACCGCCGTCAACGCCAATGCCAACCCAACGACAGCAAACGCTAACTACGCACGCTTGGAGTTTCCGCATATCAAGACATCCGGCAATAACCTTGTCATCATTCACTCTACATCCCAATATGGCATCAACTATTCTGTAGAATGGGACTGCGACAAAAAAGCACAGCGCTGGTCATGCTATGAGATGGATGCTTCCAACAGTAGCCATCCCTGGAGCAGAGACAAGTGGAGAAGCACGTCTTGGGGCGGCGACCCGTTCCAAGAAGATCCTGACATTCCAGAGGCTTATCGCACGAAACTCATTGACTATAAGTTTACGGGTTATGACCGTGGACACATTTGCCCGTCAGGCGACCGCCTTAATTCAATGGATGCTAACGAACAGACATTTTACCTAAGCAACATGCAGCCTCAGATAGGAGTATTTAATGAAACTGGTGGTGTGTGGTGGAACATGGAAAGCCAACTGCGTAATGTCTGGAACACTTCCACATACCGCGATATTCTCTATGTTTGTAAGGGCGGCACCATTGACAAAGACTCACAGATCCTTGGATATACAAAAAACAAGTATGCTGAGACTGGCACCTACAATAGGCTCATCGTTCCCAAATATTTCTTTGCTGCCATCCTCGCCGTGAAGAACGGACAGTACAAAGCCATCGGACTTTGGTTCGAGCACAAAAGTAACACAGACAAAAATTTGAGCAACTATGTTGTGTCCATCGACGAACTCGAGAAACTCACAGGCATCGACTTCTTCTGTAACCTCCCCGACAGCGTCGAGAACAAAGTGGAGTCGGCAACAAAGGCAGAGATGCTCAGCGACTGGGGACTCTAATTCTGCCGTGGCTAATGATAATCACGATATATTTTGGATATTTTTGTAATTATCTGTAACTTTGCCACGAATTAGCAGAAAAGAATCATGGAATTGCCAAGTCATCAGCCCCGAACGGGCTTACGCGTGAAAGGCTTCGCTGCCGGCATCCTCGCCGCCGTCTTCTATGGCACCAACCCGTTGGGTACGTTGCCACTCTATGCCGACGGCATCAACTCTGGCTCCGTGCTCTTCTATCGCTATGGCATTTCCGTCGTCACCTTTATTATCTGGCTCCTTCTGCGTGGCGAATCGCTGAAGATCAAGTGGGGCCATGCCATCAAGCTCGCCATTCTCGGAGCGATGTTCTCTATGTCGTCGCTCACGCTATATGAGAGTTTCCATTACATGAACGCCGGTGTCGCTTCCACCATTCTTTTCTCCTATCCTATCATGACCGCCCTTATCATGGTCATGTTTTATCACGAGCGCATCAACTGGCGCACCACCCTTGCCATCCTTCTCGCCGTTTCCGGCATCGCCCTGCTTTATCGCGGCGGTGGCAACGGCGGCACAACCCTCTCAGCCACAGGCGTCATCCTCGTCCTTTTCTCTTCCTTGCTCTATGCACTTTACATCGTTTATGTAAAGCAGTTCAAGGTCGAAGGCATGTCAAGCGAGAAGTTCACCGCCTGGATTATCTTCTTCGGCTGGCTTGCCCTTATCATCTTTATGCTCTTTAAAGGAGAACGGCTCCAACTGCTCCACGGCACACAGTGGCTCTGGGGCATTCAGCTCGCCTGGCTACCCACAGTAGGCAGTCTCTTCCTCATTAACATAGCCATCAAACTTATCGGCGCCACCCCCACAGCCATCATGGGAGCTATCGAGCCCGTCACGGCCGTAGCCATCTCCTGCTGCCTCTTCGGCGAGGACTTCACGCTGCGCCTCTTCTGTGGAATCGTACTCATCCTCTCGGCCGTCATCCTCATCATATTAAGAAAGAACCCGGAAAAACAAAAAGCATAAAAAAAACTCCTATATACAAAATGATATATCATTACGATTTCCTCATCATCGGCGGTGGCGTTGCCGGTATGAGCTTTGCTCTCAAAGTAGCCAAAGCCCACAAGGGCACTGTCGCCATCATCTGTAAGACCACGCTCGACGAAGCTAACACCGCCAAGGCGCAGGGTGGTATCGCCTCTGTCACGAACCTCGCCGTAGACAACTTCGACAAGCATATCCACGACACCATGGTTGCCGGCGACTGGCTCTCCGACCCCAAGGCTGTGGAACACGTCGTTCGCAACGCGCCTGCTGCCATCGAAGACCTCGTGCAGTGGGGTGTAAACTTCGACAAGAAAGCCGACGGCTCCTATGATCTACACCGTGAGGGTGGCCACTCCGAGTTCCGCATCCTACACCATCAGGATGACACGGGCTTCGAGATTCAGCGCGGACTGATGGCTGCCGTGCGCAACAATCCCGACATCACGGTCCTTGAGAACCACTTCGCCGTGGAAATCATCACGCAGCACCACCTCGGTATGGAGGTGACACGCCGCACACCGGATATTGAGTGCTATGGCGCCTATGTCATCAACCCCGACACGCAGAAGGTCGATACCTACCTCTCCCGCGTCACACTCATGGCTACCGGCGGCACCGGTGCCGTCTATGCCACGACTTCTAACCCAAGCATCGCCACAGGTGACGGTATCGCCATGGCTTACCGCGCCAAAGGTACAGTGAAGGACATGGAGTTCGTACAGTTCCACCCTACAGTACTCTACAACCCCGCAGAGACCCATCCCGCCTTCCTCATCACAGAGGCTATGCGTGGCTACGGTGCCATCCTCAAGCTCCCCGACGGAACGGAGTTCATGCAGAAATACGACCCGCGTCTCTCCCTCGCTCCGCGTGACATCGTCGCACGTGCCATCGACCACGAGATGAAGATTCACGGTCTCGACCACGTCTGCCTCGACGTAACGATGAAAGACCCGGAAGAGACCAAGAAGCACTTCCCGCATATCTACGAGAAATGTCTGTCTATCGGCATCGACATCACGAAGCAGATGATCCCCGTCTGCCCGTCGGCTCACTACATGTGCGGCGGTATCAAAGTCGACCTCAATGGTGAGAGTTCTATCCATCGCCTCTATGCTGTCGGTGAGTGCTCCTGCACCGGTCTGCACGGTGGTAACCGTCTGGCTTCCAACTCACTTATCGAGGCTGTCGTCTATGCCAAGAGCGCTGCCGAGCATGCTATCGCTAACATCGACAACTATAAGTTTCAGGAGAACGTACCGGAGTGGAACGATTTCGGCACACTGACCAACGAAGAGAAGGTGCTTATCACGCAGGATGAGAAAGAGGTAGGACAGGTCATGTCCACCTATGTCGGCATTGTTCGTTCCAACCTGCGTCTCAAGCGTGCCTGGACCCGTCTCGACATGCTCTATGAGGAGACGGAGGATCTCTTCCGCCGTGTCAAGCCTACGCGCGACATCTGTGAGCTCCGTAACATGATCAACGTCGGCTACCTCATCACCCGTCAGGCTATGGAGCGTCACGAGAGCCGTGGTCTGCACTATAATGTAGACTACCCACCGAAACCGAGGAAAATATAAAAAGCCCTTCCCCTTAATCTAACCCCCTTCGGTTCCCCCGTTATCGGGGGCCAGGACCCCCAAAGGGGAGGGGTTGATTACCGAGATAAACAACAACTTTGTATCGATAATTTTATGGAAACAGTAGAAGAACTAAAGAATAAGATTTTTTCTCTTTCTCGTTCACGCCACGCTATAATATTGGCTCACTATTATACCCGCCCGGAGATACAGGAGGTAGCTGATTTCATCGGCGACTCGTTGGCACTGGCCCGTAAGGCAGCAGAAACAGATGCCCCCGTGCTCGTCATGTGCGGCGTACATTTCATGGCAGAGACCTGCAAACTGCTGTCACCAGACAAGATCGTGCTTGAACCCGACCCCGCAGCCGGTTGCTCCCTCGCTGACAGCTGCAGCGCAAAAGACCTCGCAGCCTACAAGAAGGAACATCCGGGCTATAAGGTCATCAGCTATGTCAACACGACAGCTGCCGTGAAGGCACTCTCCGACTGCTGTGTCACTTCCGGCAATGCCGTGAAGGTCATCAACAGTCTGCCGAAAGACGAGAAGCTTATCTTCGGACCCGACTATAACCTCGGCAACTATATCAACTCCATCTCCGGCCGCCACATGCTCCTCTGGAACGGTGGCTGCCATGTCCACGAGAAGTTCTCTGTCGGTGCCATCCTCACGCTGAAGAAACAGTATCCCGACGCCATTGTCATGGCCCACCTCGAGTGCAAGGCGCCCGTCCTCGCCATGGCTGACGTCAAAGGCTCCACAGCAAGCATGCTGACCTATGCCAAGGCACATCCTGAGCAGAAACAGTTTATTGTTGCCACCGAGGCCGGCATCCTCTTCGAGATGCGCAAGCAGTGCCCCGACCAGGAGTTTATCCCCGTGCCGCCTGAGGTAACGGAAGGCGAGAACGGCATCGGTACCTCAACGAGTGAGGGCGGTATTCCCGCTTCCTGCTCCTGCAACGAGTGTGAGTTTATGAAGCTCAACACCCTCGAGAAGATCATCTCCTGCCTTGAGACGATGCAGCCGCAGGTCACTATCCCCGCCGACATCGCCCACGATGCCGTGAAGCCTATCGAAAAGATGCTCAGCCTCTCATAGCTTCGCATCCATCGTCTCTTTATACCCCTTTCATAATCCGGAGTTCTGTGCTCTGCCCTTTAGGGCAGAGACCTTTCCCCCGTGCATAACACCAACCCATCATGAACTACAAGCAAACAGAAAAAGAACTTACCGACCGTCTCATCGACCTCGCTTTTGCAGAGGATATCGGCGACGGCGACCACACCACGCTCTGCTGCATCCCCAAGGATGCCATGGGCGAGAGCGAACTGATGATCAAGGAAGAAGGAATCTTTGCCGGCGAGCGTGCCGCCAAAGAGGTCTTCCACCGTTTCGACCCCGACCTAAAGGTCACGATGCACATGCACGACGGCGACCACGTGCGCCCCGGCGACATCGTGCTCTCTGTCAGCGGTCGTGAGCAGAGCCTCCTCACTACCGAGCGCCTCATGCTCAATATCTGCCAGCGCATGAGCGGCATCGCCACCATGGCGCACCGCTACCAGCAGGCCCTCATCGATGCCGGCACGAAAACGCGTGTTCTCGACACCCGTAAGACCACGCCCGGTATGCGCATGCTCGAGAAGGAAGCCGTACGCATCGGCGGCGGCATGAACCACCGCATTGGGCTCTTCGACATGATCCTCCTCAAAGACAACCATATCGACTTCTGCGGCGGCGTGCACAACGCCATCACACGCGCCCGTCAGTACTGCAAGGACAAAGGCCTCGACCTGAAGATCGAGTGTGAGGTGCGCGACTTCGATGAACTGAAACAAGCTATCAAGGACCTCCCCGATCGCATCATGTTCGACAACTTCACACCCGCCGACACCGTGAAAGCCGTGGAGCTCGTTCATGCTGCCAAAAACGCCGATGGCACACCGGCACACATCGAGACCGAGTCGTCGGGCGGCATCACTTTCGATACCATGATTCCTTATGCCAAGGCAGGCGTCGACTTCATCTCCTTCGGCGCACTGACCCACAGCGTCAAAGCCCTGGACATGAGTCTCAAAGCCAAAGGTTCATCGAAACTTACCGTTTAAACCTTATTGTTTGTCGTTCGTCAAACAATTGTTCGGCGTTCGACAAACAATTGGCTGACGTTCGACAAACAATTATTCGACGTTCGACAAACAATTGGCTGACGTTCGACAAACAATTGGCTGGAACATGTGAAACATCGTGCCAGCACTGTTTTCGTGTCGTGTACGCCGTCACACAGTGACGGCCATCCACAGATATAACAACAAGAATACATAAAGAGGATGAGATATTCTAAAAAGCATTTTTCAAGGATAACCACCGCATTGCTTTGTATGCTGATGCTGACGACAGCAGCCTGTGGAAGCAAGGAAAGTAAGAAGGCTACAAACCAGAGCGACAAGAAAGCTGTTGCTGTAAACGTCGATACTGCCTTACAGTCACAGCTGAAGAAGTTCTGCACACAGCCCCGTGTAAAAGGCCGCTTCGGTCTGTACGTCTATGACCTCACAGCCAACAAGCCTGTGACGGCCGTTGACATCGACCATGCCCAGCCTATCGCTTCCTGCACAAAGCTCCTGGCCAGTGTGGCAGCGCTCAACAAGCTCGGAGCCGACTACACCTACCGAACGACGCTCTATACCCGTGGCAAGGTGGAGAAAGACACGCTCCGTGGAGACATCATGCTCATGGCAGGCCTCGACCCGATGCTCAAAACCGAGGACTTGACGATCTTCACCCGTCACCTCCACCAGATGGGCATCCGTTATATCGACGGCAAATGCTTGCTGAATCTCAAACTGAAAGAGAAGGTGAAAGCCGAACAGCACTGGTATCCCTGGGATCTCTCATTCTCATCCTACGGTATCCTTTTCAAAGGACCCGATGCCATCAGCACAGCCATGAAAAGAGCACTCGCTGCCACGGGCATCCGCATGAAAGGCGACTGCGAGGTTGGTGCACCATCGTCCAAGGAGGCGAAGGAGTGGACAGGCCGTTTCCGCTACATGCACCCCGTATCCAGCGTGACACGCGTCATGTGGAAGAACTCAAGCAACACAAAGGCAACCAGTCTGCTCTATACCCTTGGCTATGCCGTCAATCCTCACAGCAACGGTTCAGCAGACGCCTTCGCCAATGCCGGCGTGAAATATATACGTGCCTTCCTCCGCGATTCATTGAAGATGCGCGATACCGCCCTCGTCATCCACGACGGCTGCGGCCTCTGCACCCACAACCATCTGTCACCCCGCGCCCTCGTAGCCGTGCTCACCTTCGGTTACCACCACAAGCCTATCTATAATCAGCTCATGCGCAACCTGTCCATCTCCGGCGTAGACGGCACACTCCGTCATCTTCTCTTCGATCCGCGCCTGAAAGGAAAGATTCACGGTAAGACGGGAACGCTCTCACACCCTTACGGTATCTCTTCGCTCGCAGGCTACTGCAAGGGAGCCGACGGTCATGACCTTTGCTTCGCTTTCCTCAACTCGGAGATGTCGGTGCTTGATGCCCACGTCCTGCAACGAAAGCTCTGCCTTATACTGGCTGGGGGCGACAAATGAATAATAATTGATTGATAACAAGCAACTCACATGGACCCTGCCTGTGAGTTGTTTCTTTTTTTGCTCCGATATTCTGTCGGCGTCATACCGTATACCGACTTGAATGCCCGATACATAGAAGGAATGTTCTTATAACCCGCACTGGCAGAAACATCGGCAATGCTGTCGTCGGTCGTTTCAAGCAACCGAGCCACAAACTTAAGTTTACAAATACTTAACCACTGACTGAACGACATCTGACGCGTCTGATAGATATAATCGGACAATTCATCCCTAGAAACATTCAGCTTCTCCGCTACTTCTTCGAGCGAAGGATTGCCGTCAAAAAACGGTGTGTCTTTTATCTGAGACTCTATTCTCTTAAGTTCATGCTCTATAGCAACAGGATAGAATGTACCCTTCTGCTTCATGCGCATCTGATTCACGAAGCGAGAGAAGACAACAACAGAACTGGAGACAAGTGCAATCATCGCTACATTGCAGAAGGTGTAATAGGCAAGAGATCCCGTGTAATTGGAAACCATCGTGAGCGACAGCACAAGCATGTAGATGAAGACATTGCGGTGCTCGCTATGTTTTTGCTTCTTTTCAAGAAATGTAAGACGGGGTCTATTTTTTTTATTATCGTACTGACGGGCATTGTAAAGTACCCCAAGATAAAAAATATAAAGGAAGGAAAGAAGAACAACGATAGTGCAGCGCCCTATATGCAAAATGCGTGTTTCAGGAGAAGAGAACTGTGAAGCTAACTCCTGATAGGAATAAACCGGCTGATAATGACTCGTAAAGTGCATCACTATGATAAAGACAAGAAGCATGACCGGCAAGAGAAGACCAAACAGCCAGTTATAAATACTTTTATAATACCAACGACCGAAATAGCCTGAGGCAAGAATCGAAAACGTTACAAACGTGATAACGTCCAAGCAGAGCGCCATCATCGGAAAGAGCTCTACACCCTTCGGAGAGACTGATGAGTAGCGCGCGACCGTCGCCAGAAGATAGAATCCAAATATTACATGAAAAGAACGGCGGCGGAGTTTTAACACTCCATCGTCAACATCCTTTCCATAAAAGGATTCATAAATTATGACGCATACCAGCAACAAAGATAGCAGGGCCGTCGTGATATGGTAGGCAACAAGCATTTGTCAAGGCGTTTACTCTTTAATGGCTGCAAAGTTAGTGAAAATCTATTAATTACAAACTCTTTTTGTTAGGAATTTTTACACTGAATGTGCAAAAAAATAGGACGGGCTCATCACCCGTCCTAAATTGTGTATCATTATCGTATAATTACTTATACTCTTCTTCTATCCGCGGTGCCTTGTCCTGACCACTGCCATAGCGGTGATACTCGAAGGCAATGCTCTGTTCCTTGAGATAATGGATGAGCTCCACACGACCGTCCTTCACAGGAACCTCCGTGGCGATGAACTTATTGGTCTCCGCTGCCCTGCGATACATAGCTTCCGGGATGTCCGGCGAGCAAGTACGGATACGCTCATAACCCGGCATCGACTCGATGAAGGCGTCGAGGCTCTCGGTCTTCACGCTGGCGCCAAGACGCTGAAGACGCTCCACGAGTTTCGGCCGTTTGTCGCTCGCATCGAAGCTCACCGTGAGCGGCGTGCCACAGATCTGCGCGGCTGTCGCCACCATGACGGCCTGCTCGTCGGTGTCGCCCTTGAAGAGGCGAAGCGCCATGCCACCCGTCAGAGGCAGATAACGGAAGACGTTCTGCTCACCACTACACTTGTTCCAGTCGCGCGGACGACTGAACTCCGTGACCCACGCACGGCGATAGCTGATATCGTATTTGGTCGTGCTGCCCGGCTTATCGGTGATGACGGTGAACTGCTGACAGTAGTTGGGTCCACCGGCCTTGATGCCGGGGCCGAAGGCTGAGAGCTTCATGCCACCGAAAGGCTGACGGTTGACAATAGCTCCCGTGATGCCACGGTTGATATAGAGGTTACCGGCCATGATGCTGTCACGCCATTTGCGCCGTTCGTTCTCATCGAGGGTCTGTATGCCGGACGTCAGTCCGTAGTCGAGTCCGTTGACGAGGTCGATGGCCTCATCGAGCGTGTCAAATGGAGCCACAGAGAGCATCGGGCCGAAGAGCTCGGTGCGGAACGAATAGTTCTCAGGGCGCACACCAAGCTTCACTGTCGGAGCAAGGATATAATGGTTCTTGTCGACGAAGTGAGGTCTTACGAGCCACTCCTCGCCCGGTTCAAGCTTCTCAATGGCCTTGAGCAGTTTCTCGTTGTGGTTCGTGATCATCGGGCCGACGATATTGCCGGCATTCCATACGCCACCGACCTTGAGACTTGTGGCACAGTCGCGCAGTTTCTCGCGGAAGTCGGGGCGGTTGTAGACGGAGCGTTCCACGAGGAGAAGCGAGCAGGCCGAGCACTTCTGTCCGGCATTGCCGAAAGCTGAATGGCAGGCACACATGATGCCGTGGTCCATATCTGCCGAAGCCGTGATGATGATGACATTCTTACCTCCCGTCTCCGCCGACAGCGGCGTCCTAGGTTTGGCACGGAGGATCTGCTGAGCCGTGTCGGTGCCGCCTGTAAGGATGATATGCTTGATCTCCGGAGCCTGCGTCAGTTTGGGCAATGCGTCCCGTTCCGTGATGACGACCTGCAGTGCCTCTTTCGGCACGCCGGCATCCCAGAAAGCCTTGGCAAAGAGCCAGGCCACAGGAGCAGCCACGGAAGCCGGTTTGAGGATGACGGTATTACCGGAAGCCAGTCCAGCCACAACGCCACCGCATGGGATGGCGCATGGGAAGTTCCACGGCGAGATGACGAGCACCGTGCCTTTGGCCTTGATGTCGACATCGTCCAAGGCATAGAACTTCTTCATCGAGGTAGTATAGAAACGGCAGTAGTCGATACCTTCTGACACCTCGACGTCACCCTCCGTGACGGTCTTGCCCGTGATGGCACACATGCAACCGATGAGGTCGCCACGCATGTTGCCGAGACGGTTGGCAGCATCGTACATGATCTTGTGGCGCTCTTCTATCGTGGTGTCACGCCAATGACCCGGGTCAGCAGCGGCAATCTTCACGATCTGCTCCACCTGAGCAGCATTGGCCCGCGACATCTCGCAGATCTCGACCTCCTCTTCCTGACTGTGGTCGTAGTATTTGCAGCGACTGTCGTTGACGACGGTCTCCGCACCAATCTGCGTAGGGAGCACATCGGGCTTGTCGGCCGGGCTCTTTTTCCATTTCTTGAAGATGTCGCGCTGCCACTCCTGGTTGCAGACGCGGTCGAAGTCGGTGTCTTGCTCGTTGATCATCTCGTCCTGCGGCGGGATAGGGATATAAGGCTTGCGGCGGTCCTGCGTGCGGGTCGGCGTATGCGAGAGATGATCTTTCAAGGCATAAGCCTCCTCAAACTGCTTGCGCAGGAACTCCCACGTCTCCGTACCCGGCTTGAGGTTGAACGAGTGAGTGAGGAAGTTGTCGGGCGCCGTGTTCTCATCCATACGGCGCACAAGGTAAGACACGGCATAGAGGAACTGCTCGTCGTGAACGACAGGAGCGTAGAGGATAACGTGGTTGCCAAGCTGCGACTGAGCACGCCAAACATGATCGGCCATACCCTCAAGCATCTCGAAGCAGAACGTGTCTTTCGGTGTCTGATATTTCTGCGTGAGCAGATAGGCATAAGAGATGGTATAGAGGTTGTGGGAGGCCATGCCAATGTGGAGGTACTTCGAGTTCTCCGGCAGCAGACCACGCTCGATAATGTGCAGGTAGTTGGCATCGACCTCCACCTTCCTCGGGCGTACCGGCGTGGGCCAGCCGTGAAGCGACGACGTGACAGTCTCCATGTCGAGGTTACAGCCTTTCACGATACGCATCTTGATCGGTGCACCGCCACGACTGCAACGCTCCTTGGCAAAGGCGAGAAGGTCACTCTGGAAGTCCCAGGCGTCGTAGAGGTAAGCCTGCACCACGATTCCAGCCGAATAATGAAGGAACTCCGGCTTGGACAACGTAGCCTTGAAGACGCGAATCGTGAGGTCGAAGTCCTTATACTCCTCCATGTCGAGGTTGACGAACTTAGGCCGTTTGTTACCCTTCTCGTCTACATAAGGATAGTCGATAGCCGTCTGATAGAGCTCTGACATACGGCGCACGAGCTCAGGGAACGACTCCTCATAGTTCAGCGCATGCGTCTGGGCGTAGATACCCGAGATTTTCACGGAGATATAGTTGATGTCCGGCTGTTTGAGAGCTTCAATAGTGTTCTGATACCGGCGGTCGGCCTCTTCATTACCGAGCACGACCTCACCGAGGAGGTTGACGTTCTGACCGATATCCTCATGGTTGCGCTCAGCGAGGTGCTTCGTCAATGCCGGGCGGGCAGCATCGAGGATGACACGCGAGGTATCGGTACGCAGACGGTGCTTGATGATAGGAATGGCAATAGGATAGAAATGGTAACCAAACGACTGGTACATCTTGAACAACATGCGGTCGCGAGGGGAAAGAAATTCGGGCACACCATACTCGTCGATAAGCGTCTTGATACGCTTGGCGAGCTTGCGGTTGTCACGGATCTGCGAACTCTCATCGAGCATCTTGACCAAAAACTTCTTGTCGCGCGGCTTCTCCACCATCGTAGCATACATGTTCTGCTCGCGACGCTCTGCGGGGGTAATACTGGCCTGACTGGTGGTATACAGCTTCATCAGCCATGTCTCCACCTCTTTAATAGTTGGTTTTTCCATAATGATTCATGTTTAGGAGGGTTAATAATAATGGTTCAGAAACGGGTAAGGTTATCCCTAAATGCCGTATTTCACATACGACACACTAACTTATCCCGAAAAGGTTAACCCAGTGTCGGACTAAACATGACGGCCCTGTAGCGATGAAGCTCTGACAGGGCCTGCTTTGAAAATTTATCGAAAAAGAATCTCCTCATATATTCTTCTTCTTTAAAAGTTAAACATAATGCTTTCTTGGCACGTCTCTCTTACTATTCAGTTGCAAAGATAAAACAAATATCAATACGTTCCAAACAAAATGGCAATTATTTTATTAAAATGTGCGCAATTCGCTTCACAGGCGCGATCATCCGAAGGGACGGCACATCAACGTTAAACTAAATTAAAACTTGAGACTTGTTTTGCTTGTTTAAAATAATATACCGATAATTGTACCCCAAAATTTGCGACAACCATGAAAAAGACCATTCTGATTATGGGTGCACTTGCCCTGTTGACAGCCTGCCAGCCGTCAGAGGATGAGAAGGCAGCGCCACTGATGAACAAGATAGACTCGCTCTACAAGGCGAAGAACTATCAAGCCACCCTCAATGCCATCACTGAGCTGCGCACCCAGCATCCCAAAGCCATCGAGAGCCGGGAGAAGGCGCTGAAGATCTGGCAGGAGGCCTCACTTAAGATGACGCAAGACGACATCGGGCGCACTGACTCTGCCCTGCAGGCTACTATTCAGCAGTGCAACGCAGAGAGGAACCTCTATAAGAAGAATATGCTTCGTGTCAAACGCGACTCTTTGCAGACACGTTATCAGGCGCTCGTAGGCACCGTCCTCGTCATTCACCGCAAGCAGGCGGAAAAATAACCTGCTTTTTCTGCCATACACTCTTAAAAAATTAGTAACTTTGCATGCAATAAGATGTATACCCTTATGGCAGAACAAAATAAGCAGACGGAAAACACAGACCAGGAGTTCAAGGATATCATGGCTGAATGCCGCGACATCTTTGCAAAGAAGCTTCACGACTATGGGGCTTCGTGGCGCATTCTCCGTCCTACATCACTTACCGACCAGCTCTTCATCAAAGCCAAGCGCATACGCGACTTGGAGACGGGAGTCAAGGCAATGGTCAATGAAGGTATCCGTCCTGAGTTTCTGGGACTGGTCAACTATGGCATCATCGGACTCATCCAGCTCTCCCACCCCGCTGTCATCAAACCCGATATGACTCCGGATGAAGCGCTTAGTCTCTATGATGGTCTTGCCAAAGAGGCTTTTGAACTGATGCAGAAAAAAAACCACGACTATGGCGAGGCGTGGCGCGACATGCGTGTAAGCAGCTACACCGATTTTATCCTTACAAAGATTGCCCGTATCAAGGAGCTCGAGGATCTTGACGGCAAAGCCATCATCTCGGAAGGCATCGACGCCAATCTGCTCGACATCATCAATTATTCAGTCTTTGGCGCTATTCGATTGAAAGAAGAACAGGCATAATTATTTATGAAAACAGACAGCACACAGCATAACTTCGGAAAACTCAGGTCTGTCGCGTTGACCATTTTGGTGAACGTGTGCCGGTTCCTGTTAGGGGCCACTTTTGTCTTCTCTGGTTTTGTAAAGGCTGTAGATCCTATAGGCACTCAATATAAGATACAAGACTATCTCGGTGCTATCAGCTTGGAAGGCGTGTTCCCCGACTGGGTGACATTAACGACCTCTGTGCTGCTCTCAGCCCTGGAATTCAGTCTTGGCGTGTTTATCTTACTCGCCATGCGCCGTCGGCTCGTGTCAAAGATCATCGTGGTCTTCATGGCTGTGATGACACTTATCACGCTGTGGCTCGCTCTCTTCAACCCTGTAAAAGACTGTGGATGCTTCGGCGATGCCATCCATCTGACAAACTTCCAGACGCTGATGAAGAATATCGTGCTGCTCGCTGCCTCGCTCGTCGTGGCCTGGCAACCGCTCCGCATGATCCGCTTCCTCTCGCGCTCTACCCAATGGATTGCCGCCAACTACACCATTCTCTTCGTGCTTCTGCTCAGTGCGCACTGCCTTTATCATCTGCCGCTCCTCGACTTCCGTCCATATCATATCGGCATGAACATCAAGAAAGGAATGGAGATTCCTAAAGGAGCCCCACAGCCCCAGTTTGAGACGACCTTCATCCTGCAGAAGAACGGAGTAAAGAAGGAGTTTACGCTCGACAACTATCCCGACTCGTCGTGGCAGTTTGTCGACTCGAAGACAGTACAGACAAAGGAAGGCTATGTGCCCCCCATCCACGACTTTTCTATCCAGAAACCCGATGGCGATGACATCACAGACAGTGTGCTCTCAGCCCGCGGATATGTATTTCTCCTCATCTCACCCCATCTCGAGCAGGCTGACGACTCCAACTTCGGCGACATCGACCAGCTCTACGAGTACTGTCAGGAACAGAAGATTCCGTTCTATTGTCTCACAGCCTCTGGGGAGAAAGACATCAAACACTGGGAAGACATCACCGGTGCAGAATATCCTTTCTGTTTCACCGATGAGACGACACTGAAGACCATTATCCGCAGCAATCCGGGACTGTTGCTTCTGAAGAATGGTACGATTATTCGCAAATGGAGTCACAACGATCTGCCAACGAGCACGAAACTGAACGCGCCGCTTTCGAAGCTCGACATCGGTGCACCGCCTAAGAAAGGCATTGGAACCGTGCTTCTGCAAGTGGTGCTGTGGTTCTTTATTCCCCTCTTCCTTTTGGTCTTCGCCGACCGCACATGGGCGTGGACAAAACGAATCAAGGAGTTAAGAGTTAGGAGATAGGAGTTAAGAGTTAGGAGTTAGGAATTAAGTTGAAATAAAAAATAACAATTATAAAAAGACAAATTAGTAATTTGTAATTAATCACTAGTAATTAATTAAACTATGAGAAAGAAAATTGTAGCAGGCAACTGGAAAATGAACGAGAACCTGCAGGAGGGCGTTGCCCTGGCAAAGGAGATCAACGAGACACTGAAGGCTGACAAGCCTAACTGTGGTGTTATCATCTGCACACCGTTCATCCACCTGGCAAGTGTTGCTCAGGTCATCGACCAGAACGTTGTAGCTCTCGGTGCTGAGAACTGCGCAGACAAGGAGAAGGGTGCTTACACAGGTGAGGTTTCTGCAGCTATGGTAAAGTCCACAGGTGCACAGTATGTCATCCTCGGTCACTCTGAGCGTCGCCAGTACTATCACGAGACAGCTGAGATCCTGAAGGAGAAGGTTCAGCTCGCTCTTGCCAACGGTCTGAAGGTTATCTTCTGCTGCGGTGAGACACTCGAGGAGCGCGAGGCTAACAAGCAGAACGAGGTCGTGAAGGCTGAGCTCGACGGCAGCGTCTTCAATCTCTCTGCTGAGGAGTGGAAGAACATCGTGCTGGCTTACGAGCCGATCTGGGCTATCGGTACCGGCAAGACCGCTACAGCTGACCAGGCTGAGGAGATGCTGGCTTACATCCGTTCTATCGTTGCTGAGAAGTACGGCAAAGAGGCTGCTGAAGACACAACGATCCTCTATGGTGGCAGCTGCAAGCCCGGCAATGCTCCTGAGCTCTTCGCTAAGCCTGACATCGACGGTGGTCTCATCGGCGGCGCTTCTCTGAAGGCTGCTGACTTCAAGGGTATCATCGACGCTTGGAAGAAGTAATTACGGTTTAACCGCACAACGTAGGGGCGGCCATAACGGCCGCCCTATTATAGGCGGTCAAATGAATGACCGCCTTATAATAACATTATTCAATCATCGTTTCACATTTCAATGAAAAGGATCGTTTTTCTTTTATTGTCGTTCATAGGCCTCACCGCGACGGTGCAAGCCCAGACCTTCACGCAGCATCTATTGCAGCAAAAGCCGGGAAATGGAAAGATAACCATTTCGCAGAGCCATGACATTGATATGCTTGTCAATGGAAAGGATGCTCAAGAAGCAAGAGTAGCTTTGACGCAGACTGTAAAAGACAATAATACTCCTAAGAAAACGATTATCGTCGATCAGACCAAGAAAACTGTTCAGAATAACAAGAAGACAGAGCAGATACAAAAGGCCGGACAAGTAAAAAGGACTGAACAGGCAAGAAAGACTGATCAAGTAAGAAAGATTGAACTTAACAAGGCTGAGCAAGCTGCAAGAGCCGCTCAGGAAGCCAAGGCTGACAGCATAGAGAAAGCCCGCGAGCGCTGGCGCCGGGAACAGGAAGAAAAAGCTGCAGCACAAAAGGCTGCCCAGGAGAAGGATAATGCTGTTGAGGAAGCCATTGCCCTCCAACGACGGATAGCTGAGAAAAATGCAGCAGAGAAAGCGGCTGAAGCTAAACGTGCCGCAGAGAAAGCCGCTGCGGAGAAACGTGCAGAGGCTGCTGCTGAGGAAGAGTTCAACATCCCCACTGTCGACATGCGCAAGAAAGTGATGCGCGGAGCCCGCAAGGTGACGGGCTATCGTGTCCAGGCTTTCGCCGGTGGCAACACACGTGCCGACAAAAACAAAGCACAACAGGCTGGCAACGCCATCAAGATGCGTTTCCCCGATCAGCCCATCTATGTACATTTCTATTCTCCACGTTGGATCTGCCGCGTCGGCAACTACCGTTCGCTCGGTGAGGCGCGCCGAATGCTCAATGCTGTCAAGGCTATGGGTTATAAATCGGCTATCATCGTGAAAGGCAAGATCACCGTCTTCGAATAGCCTTATCACCCATCACTCATCACCAATCACTCATCACCAATTACCCCCCAAGTTCTGTGCGGTGGCGTTTACGCCACCGACCCTTAACATCCAACACCCGATATGAATCCAGAGACAGAATTTCGCGACGGCCTCGACGAGCTCGCCGCACACTATAAAGCCATCCTTAATATCCTCGGCGAGGATCCAGACCGCGAGGGCCTGAAGAAGACCCCGATGCGCGTAGCGAAAGCCATGCAGATCCTCACGCGCGGCTACACGCAGGATCCGCACAAGGTCCTCACCGATGCACTCTTCGAGGAGAAATACGACCAGATGGTCATCGTGAAAGATATCGACTTCTTCTCCATGTGTGAGCATCACATGCTGCCGTTCTATGGCAAGGCACACGTAGCTTATATCCCGAACGGTCACATCACGGGCCTGAGCAAGATCGCCCGTGTCATCGATATCTATTCGCACCGCCTGCAGGTACAGGAACGTCTGACAGAGCAGATCATGAACTGTATCAACGACACGCTGAAGCCCCAGGGCGTCATGGTTGTGCTCGAGGCCAAACACATGTGCATGCAGATGCGCGGTGTAGAGAAACAGAACAGCATCACCACGACGTCAGCCTACAGCGGCGTCTTTGAGTCGATGAAGGTCCGCGAAGAGTTCATGAGCCTCCTGCGCGGGGAATCGAAGCGAATCTAAAAAACAGAGTAGCCATTAACACCCATCACCCAACACCTAACACCCAACACCATGCTAAAATTCATCTCCTGGAATGTCAACGGCCTTCGTGCTTGTGTCAAACCCAAGATCGACGATGAAGGCAACGTCAAGAGCAAAGGCTTCGAGGCTTATTTCAAAGACCTCGATGCCGACTTCTTCTGTCTGCAAGAAACAAAGATGCAGGAAGGACAGCTCGACCTGCAGTTTGACGGATATAAATCATATTGGAACTATGCCGAGCGTAAAGGTTATAGCGGCACGGCTATCTATACACGTCGTGAGCCACTGAGTGTCACCTACGGCTTAGGCATCGAGGAGCATGACCATGAAGGCCGTGTCATCACGATGGAGATGCCCGACTTCTTCCTCGTCTGCGTCTACACCCCCAACTCCCAAGAAGCGGAGACGAAAGGCGGCAAGCCTCGGCGCCTGCCTTACCGCATGCAGTGGGAGGATGCGTTCCGCGACTTTCTCCTGCAATTAGACAAGGAGAAGCCGGTCATTGTCTGCGGTGATATGAACGTGGCTCACGAAGAGATCGATATCAAGAACCCCAAAACGAACCATCTCAGCGCCGGCTTCACCGATGAGGAGCGCGCCAAGATGACAGAACTGCTCTCTGCCGGTTTCACCGACTCGTTCCGCACGCTCCATCCCGACGATGTCACTTATTCGTGGTGGAGCTACCGTTTCCATTCTCGTGAGCGCAACACCGGTTGGCGTATCGACTATTTCCTCACCTCCAACCGCCTGCGCGACCGCATCGCTGAGGCATCGATCCACACGGAGATTTACGGCTCCGACCATTGTCCGATAGAGCTCGACCTGAAGTAATTCAGGCCGGTTCTTATGGTAAATCCTGTTCACATATCATTTGATCTTGACATTCTTCACTACGGCATGCTTGATAAGCTCCGGAGTGAAGATTTTTTGTTTGTCGTTGACCTCAATGTTCTCAAAGGTAAAGTCGCTGAGGTCATACTTGTCGCTTGACGCAATATTGAAGAAGTTGTCACTCGTCATCTTGATATTCTTCAGCGTGATGTTACGGCAGTAGGACCGTGACATATCATCGCGCTTCATAGGCTTAAAGAACTGTGTCCAAGGTCTGACGACGACACCACTCTTCGTCTTCCCGGTGATATTCTCAACGGTTACATATTCATACTGCTGCGGAGTGTCGGGCCGCATCTTGAGCCAAAGCACACGTGTCACATCATCCGCCGTGCAGTTGCGCATGATGATGTTACGGTCGTGCAGACTTTCTGAGCCGAGGGTGAGCATGGAGTGGACGGTACCATAATGGCAGTTCTGAACGAGCACGCGCTCTACCGGCCCATTGACAGCCATCGTGTCAGCATAAGTTCCTTTACCGCCTTTGAGCACTACGGCATCATCGTTGACATTCATGAAGCAGCCATTGACCAGAAAGTCATGACCTTTGTCGATATCGATGGCATCAGAGCTCGGCGCCTTGACATCCTTTGTCGAAGCATAGATGTAACAACTGAGGAAACGTACATGGTCACAGTTGTAAAGATGATTGTTCCAGAAAGGGCTATTGACCTCTCTTACATCTTGAACTGTGACGTTGCTGGAGTTGCTGATATAGACGAGGCGGGGTCGCTGCGCCTCCTTGTTCGTACACTGCGGGTTCCACTGTCTGCGGATCCAAAACTCGTTCCAGTAGTTGTAGCCATTGCCATCAATAGTGCCCTTGCCCGTGATGGAGAAGCCATCGACATGGTCAGCATTGATGAGTGCAGAGAAATACTTGCAGGTCTCGCCCTCGATACGTGTCTCTACAATCTTGAAGTTGGCGATGCGGTCAGAGCCTCTGAGAATGGCGCCGTCCTGAAGATGCAGATGAGTACCCAGTTTAAAGAAAAGTGAGCCTGTGAGGAATGTTCCCGATGGGATGACCACTACTCCACCGCCTTCCTTGGCACAGCGGTCAATAACTGCTTGAATGGCTTCGGTCTGCAACAAGCTAGGGTCGTTCTTGACACCATAGTCGGTAATGACATACTGTTTGCCGAGCGAACCCACCGAAAGCTTCGTCGTGTCAGAGAACCATTTATCCATCTTCGTGCCATCAGGCCAGTTGTCGGCTGAAGCCAGACAGGGACAAAGAGAAAGAAATAAGAGTAATAAAGATGATGCTAATTTATTCATAAGATATATCGTATTCTATTGAAGTTCAATAAGTTTGACCGCACCATTCAAGCCACTTAACACCGGCTTCCACGATGCATAGTTGGAGCGCTTATAGTTGAGGTCCACGACATTGATATCTTTCATGATACGCCATTTCACGCCACGGCGGTCATAGTCGGCGATGCGGTTTGCCGGGAGGTTCGTGACCTCAATGCGTATCTCGTTCTTTCCTTTCTTCAGACTGTCATGACAGTTGAGGACAAAAGGTGCCGCCCATGCACAACCTACGAACTGTCCATTGATATAGACGCGGGCCGACTCACGCACGTCACCGAGGTCGATGGCCCAGTGCTTCTGTGTCTCCTCTTTACTCAGATTGAGCGTCGTGGTATACACACCCGTTCCCATCGTCACCTTCACGCTGTCATCATCCAAGCCTTCCCACGTACGGGGCTTGTCAAGCGACCAAGTCTTTGTCACCTTCGGAGCACTCGCAGCAAAAGAAAGTTGCCACGGCGTGTTGATTTCTTTTATAACGGCATCCGCTAAAACATATTGTCTTGGCTGGAGCAGATCAGCGTTCTTGATGGGCTTATTGAAGGTCTCGAGGATCATCGACTCTCCGCTCTTGAGAGCAACACGTAGCTTGTCACCTTTCCGTTCTGCCGCATAGCGTTCACCATTGAGCGGATTGAACCACATCGCATCCCGCCATTTGACGGTAAGGTTGACCCATGCATCCACATCGTTCGGTGTGAGGTTGGCGATGAAATAATGATAACCATGGTCATTACTTCGACGGATAGCACGCAGATGTAGCTTGGTGCGCATCTCCTCAGCCTCCGCCTTTTGGGCGAGCTCGCTCGGGACGATAGGCTTCATAGGGTCGATGATAGCCCGATAACGTGTGCCACCTTCCGTGACATACCACTCACCCTCTTTTCTGACCTTTGCCAACTGCCGGTCACTGATGTAGTCGCAGTCATAGCCTAAGGAGTCTATCCTGTTGATGGCTTTGATAAACTGCGGCGACTTCTCCGAGATATGATGGATGTCAAACTGCATGAGCAACGGGTTGGTGTTGTGTCGCCACATATCCTTGACCGGCAGGATAACGAGGAAGTCGTTGTCGGGCTTGCCCCATTGCAGGAAGCTCTGGCAACGCTCGATATATTTCATCAGGAACGGAGCGTCGTGCCAGATACTGTTCGTCGGACTCATATTGATGGATGCATAAAACTGCCATCCGGGCCACGCTACGTTCTTCGGACTATACGGCGTGCCGTGGAAGAACATGTGGTTTACGCCACAGGTGAACATCAGGTCGAGGTCCGGTTTCATCTGTGACAATGAGACGCGGAAATGTTCTGTCAGCCATGTGAAGGTCTCACTCGAGGTGAACGGTTTGCCCATGACATGGGCCGCTGAGGATGCATATTTGAGCATACTCAGGTCGCTGAAGTTCTTTCGCGTGAAGCCCGGGTCCTGCCGCAGTCCTTTGATCCCGAAGTTGCTGAGTCCGAACCCTTCTATCTCCGGGATGTCCACGGCCCCGTAGAGGTCGAGGAGATTAGCAGGTGAACCATGGGCCTGATTACGAACAATAGCGCCATGACTATGCGCCCATGCCACCCACTGCTGGGTGAAATTATGATAGAGCATGTCCGACAGCGTCTCGCGATAGTCGCATACGACCTTCGGATCGCCATCAACGAGTTTGTCGATACTGTCCATGAGGTTATAGCCGCGCCGCTGCTGAAACGTCTCCAACAGACGGGGGGACCAGTTGGCCCCATAGACCTCATACGAATCGTTGAAGAACGTATGTGGGTAAGGCGTATTCGTGGCTGCAAAAGCAGAATCGATATGATGGAGATAATGAGCAACAGCGGTAGAGTCGAAATGATCAATGACCCAGCCCTCACCGCCGGGAGCAGCGCGCTTCACCTTCTGCAGCGTACGACTGATAAAAAGTGCTATGACACGTTTCTTGTTCTTGTCTGCCGTCTTGAAACTACGGGCGTCAACGAACTTCGCAATCTTCTTTTCTTTAGCCGGCAGGTTAAAGGCTATCTTATGGATATCGGCACGCGCGTTGACGAGTGTGTCTACAAAGACAGCCTTGCACGCGGCCTCATTGAGCGGCACCCATGGACCGCCGAATGGCCAGCCCGTACCATTGTTGAGGTCCACCTCTATGGAGTCCTCCTTCGCCACATCTTCCGTATAGCGCAAGGCCTTCATCCATTCGGGAGAGAGATAAGACAGCTCATTCTTCTCATTCCCTTGTATGCCATAGATCGGTGTGATCTCTACGGCGCCAATGCCGGCCTGATGCAGTTGGTCGAGGTTCCATTTGAGGTTTGCATCGTCTACCGCTGAGCCGAACCACCACCAACGCACACCCGCCTTAGCCTCAGCCTTAGGTGTAGGCCACTGCGGCACATAGGTCGACTGATACAACCGATAATATTCCGTTGCACCGAGCAGCCAACAGCCTGTGCCATAATCTTCAAAGTCGGGTACCTTGTCGTAAGAAAGCGGTTGACCGGCCGACGGGTCTTTGCCCGTGCCCTGGTTCCAGCCGAGGAAGCCATTGTCGTGGACACAGGTCTTCAATGCCGTCCAGGCTTTATCGCAGGCAGCACGATAGGTTGATGCATCGAGGATACCATGATTGATACCCCAACTCATACCATAGAGGAAGAGCGCTGTGCCCGTCATCTCCGGACCGCCATAGGTCGCCGGAGAAACGAGACTGACATTCCAGAAACCATCCACACGCTGACAAGCCAGCAATGCTTTCGACATCTGTAGGAAATCCTTGAGGAAGAACTTATACGTCTTCGACCTCGGATCCAACTGCTCCATGCTTCTCACCAAGGCAGCATAGACCCATCCGTTGCCGCGGCTCCAATAACAGTTGTTACCATCCTGTTCCTTAAAAGGCGGCACATAGTCCTTGTCGCGCCACCACAGTCCGCGCTCAGCATCCTTTACTTTCCCATTGACATTGAACAAGCCTCCACCACAGGTGTTACGCGACCAGCGGTAGGACTTCACGGCATAGTCGAGATATTTCTTCTCACCCGTGATCTTATACATCTTCACATAAACGGGCATCGCCATCTGAATGGCATCGATCCACGTCCAGTAGTCGTACCGCCCCGTTGCCATCTGCCTGTCGAGGTTCTCCCTGACATGAGCGATCATCCTCTCATTCTTCGTCATCTCGTAACGCTCAAGATAGGTCTGAGCACAGCATTGGTCGTCAGCGTCCGTCGTCTTCACGCCATTGCGTGGCGTCCACTGATGGAAGTTGGCCCAACGGTCTACATAGTCGATGTAGCGCTGCTGAGGGTCCAGGCGGTATAACGCCATCAGTCCCTCATAATAGACAGCGCGGGTCCACAGAGAGCTCGGACGTATCTTCTTGACATTCGTCGGCTGCGTCGGGTCGCTGTACTTCTGCATGAAGTAATCATTCACACGGCGTGCCGTCCCAAGAATATTCTCCTGCGCCATTGCAGGAGAAAATTGGAACATTGAAAGAATGAAAAAATGAAAGATTGAAATATTGAGAGAATGAAAAAATGAAAGATTGAGTCGCATACGGGTTCGTTTAAACGTTTATTATCAATCAGTTTCCATCCGGCTTACGCGTGTCGACCAGCGATGACTGATACCATTTGTAGGTCTTGAAGTCGTCGGGCTTAGCCGGATCATAATCCTTCCAGTTGGCACGCAGGTCTTTGATGATAGGTAGACCGAGTTGCTTCATGCCCATGACGACCATCTTCGCCACTTCGTAAGCGCCGTAAGGGTTGAAGTGAGTGTTGTCGGCCAGTGCCTTCGTCTGATAAGGGAATGTTCCCGCAGGATAATGCACAAGCGCTTTGGTACTGTTCTCATAACCCAACGTCTCAAAGAACGTACGGGTCATGTTGTGAAGTTCTATCACCGGCACGTGCTCGCGCTTGGCTACGGCGCGCATGGCATCAGGATAATCACCGTGAGTCTCTAAAATCTTCGTCTTTGTCTTATCAAAGAAGCGGCGTTGCGTCGGGGTAACAAAGACGATGTGTCCGCCTTTCGCCCGCACGAGGTCGATATATTTCTTTAGATTAAAGGAGAAGTTGTACCATGCGCCTGCACCGGGCCCTTTCTCTTTCTGGTCGTTGTGACCAAACTCACAGAAGACATAGTCACCTTTCTTCATCATCGACAGAATCTTGTCGAGACGATTCTGAGCTAAGAAGGAACCTGCCGTCAATCCGCTCTCGGCGATATTACCGATAGCGATCTTGTCATTGAACCATACCGGCACCATCTGTCCCCAGCTTGTGTAAGGCTCCTTCGGCTGGTCCACGACGGTACTATTGCCGCAGAGCCATACCGTCGTTGCCGTGGTATCGGGCTCGATATGAATCTTCTCGACAGCAGGAGCCGAACCAGTGAACTCCAGCGTGAGCTTGTCGTCCCAGTTGAGACTACCCTGCTCGTCCGCCTTCAGTTTGACCGACTCTTTGTCATTAATCTTTGCCGAATGCTTGTTGACGACAAACGACACCGTGGTGGGTTTGTTTTTCTTCGTCACTGTCTCGTCAATGAACAACCGGCGGGACTCAGCCCGCACTACAGTGGCAGCCGCCCGCTTCTTCGAGCCCAGCGTCACCGTGACCTTATAGTTGCCGTCCGGCACCTTCACACTGTAATAGAACGGCTTCACGGCTTTACCGTCACAAGATGTTTGCAGGTCATAACCTGCTCCATTCGTGTCACTATATGCGGTCTGCTTCTTCAACATGTTGATGTCGAAGGTCTGCGCCGACAATGTGGCGGCACAGGCAAGGAAAAATAATCCTGATAATATACGTTTCATGCTAATCCTTATTTTCTACGTAGGGGCGGATAACTCCTAACTCCTATCTCCTAACTCCTAACTATTTTAGGTACTCTGCCAGCGGGCTCTTGATCTCTTTCAGGCCCACAGCGAGGTTCTTGGCATTGAGCTGAGCACCTTTGAGCGAGTTGTGAGTATGATCGTGATTGTAGTAAGCCGAAGCCTTCTCCTTACTGCCACAATGTTTGTCGAGCCAGTCGGCCGTGATGTTATGAAGATCGACGAACTCACAGCCCGTCTCTTTTGCCACCTCGCGGTACCACTTGCCATAAGTGTCGTTGCGACGCTCGATCTTCCCGTCTTTCCACTCATTGCGTGGTGTCAGCGAGACGATGATTGGTGTGGCGCCTTTCTCACGGGCATCATCAATAAACTTCTTCAGATACCAGCCGAAGCTATAAACAAGCTCATAGGTACCTTTCGACTTGCTCTTATAGACATGGCACGTATCGGAAGCACCGGGTATCTCACCGCGCTCCTTGTCAGTATCAATACCTCCAATGTCGTTGTGTCCAAACTGTATCAGCACATAGTCACCGGGCTGCAACGAGTTGTACACACGCTCCCAGCGGCCTTCATCGAGATAGGTTCTGAGAGAGCGGCCTGCCTGAGCCGCATTGTAACAAGTGATCTTCTTCGGGTTGAAGACCGTATAAGCCTGTGAGCCCAAGCCCCACATACCATTCTTGTCTTTGTCCATATTCTTCACGGTAGAATCGCCCGTGAACCATACCACCGGCTTGCCTTTCTCCCGTTTCACGGGATAGGTAGGCAGCTCGAGGTTCGTCATCATCGCCTGTAGCGGCTTGAGAGCGGGGTTCTCACTGGCTGCGATACCCTCGGCGGCCGAGCGCGCGTTCATCTCCGCACCGAAGCGCGAGGAGTGGATATGATCCATATAGAAATGGTATTTCTCCTTCCATTTGCTGTATGAGTCGAGCTTTCGTCCACTGATATCATTGAGGTCGATGAACGGCACACCCATCTCAGCAGCCACAGCCTCGAGCCACTGTGTGTGAATCTTCCTGACGATCTTTCCCGTCTTCGGGTCATAGTCGTCGCGCGGCGTGAGCGACATCAGGATAGGATGGGCGCCCTTGGCCCAGCAGTCGCGGATATACTTGCGCATATATTCGCCATAGGTATAGACCGTCTCTTTGACGCCCGTCTCCTTGATCGTCACGTTGAGCGAGTCGAGTCCCACACCGGGTATCGATGCGCGGGCACGTCCACTGTCATAAGGACCATTGTCGTTATGACCGATAGAGATGATGACCCAGTCGCCCGGCTTCAATGCCTCACGGATAGCTGGCCATAGTTTATTGTAGAACGTGCGGCTCGACATGCCGCCAAGGGCCTGGTTCTCCACCGTTATCTTGTTCGGATCCCAGTAGAGATGCTCAAAGTAGCCCCATCCCCACTGACCATTGTTGCCATTGCCGAGCGTACCATTGCGCATAGTGGAATTGCCCACGAGAAACAGTACAGGGTTGTTGCCATGACGGCTCGTACCCGGCTGGATACGGGCCATCATCGCCTTATTGATACTGTCTGGCGTATTGTCAATTACATGATTGACATCCTCCGGGGCTGCCGGGACATTGTTCTGTGCCATCACTGTTCCACAGGTCATGGAACAGAGGAACAATGAAAGAACTGTCTTATTTATTGTCTTCATCTTATGTTAATTACCAATTACTAATTACAAATTACTAATTATTAATTATTATATGGCGGCTGGTTGTATGCCACATTCTGCCAGGCGATACCCATGCGGTACATATGGTCTTGCAGCAGTGTTACCATTCGGTGCGTAGTAGGTATCTGCGACATATAGATGTAAAGAACCGACGGGTCGTTGGCATCGCGATAGATAAGTTCCTCGCGCCAGTCACCGAAGAGGTCACACTGCAGACAAGGATTGCTTTTCGTCCAGTTGTTCGACGCCGGGTTGCCATAGCCATGAAAAGACACTGACGGCCGCATGAAACCATATACCCTTCCATTGCCGCGCCTGTGCCGTCCTTCCCTGGTGATTCCCGACATGTAAGGAGAGCTCTCGTCTTTGATCTCTCCCCATATCCCTAAGGTGCGTCTGCCTTCGGGTGTCCATTTCTGTATGTTCACGCCGTCCTGCAACTCGTCTTGCAGGTCTCCGTCCCAATAGATGCGGAAGTTCATCGATGCGCGTGCCTCCGACACGACATTGCCATTGGCGGCACTGCGGATAGCAGGATCACAGGCGCTCCAAAAATAATAAGCCTTTGTTGCAGAGTCGACTTGTGCAGTGAGTCCTCGTCCGTTGTCATCATCATTGTCAGCGCCCTTGAGAAGGATCTCACCTGTCCTTGCATCGTGTACATCCCAGGAGTCGGTATGATGATTCTCATGAATATCAAAGACCTCCAAGCCAGGCCGCGATGGGTCAAGATCAGCGAGATGCACGGCATCGCCATGCCCATAACCCGTGGCATAAAGCAACCGGCCGTCGTCGTCGAGCGCTGCCGAGCCCCAGATAATCTCGTCACGTCCGTCGCCATCGACATCGCCCACGGCGAGGTTGTGGTTGCCATTGCCGAAGAGCGTAGCACTGCCGCGTCCACTTGTCGGAGGTGCTGCAGTATAAGTTGTCTTATGACCAGTAGCATCCGTAACACTGTAAGTCTTCTCGTTCCACGACTCATGCAGCCACTTCGTGTGTATCTCTTTGCCATCGAAGGACACAGCCCAGCCAAAAGCATAAGTATAGTATCCTCGGAAGAAGACGGCATCGGGATTTCTGTCCACTCCGTCGAGATAAGCTACGCAAGCGAGATAACGCTCGCCGCGGTTGCCATGCTGTCCATTATCTATCAATTTCTTCCCTGTTGCAGGCACGTTCCAGTCAAGATGTCCATAAGCTGCACCGCCAATCATACCATCGCGGTTCGGCTCGTAGAAGACAGTATGGATGGCATGTCCGTCAAGGCCACTGAACACCGTGAGATACTCCTGTCCGCCACAGACACGTCCGCGCTCATTGCGCCAGTCCTTGGTGTTGTCCACCGAACAAATAGCAGAGTCCGTCGCTGCCTGAGAGACGAAAGCGCCCTTACCGTCAAGCGTTCCCGGCGCCGTCTTGCACATCATCTCTGCCCGTCCGTCACCATCGAAGTCTGCAACCATAAACTGTGTATAGTGTGCTCCGGCCCGGATGTTCTTGCCTAGGTCAATGGTCCACAGACACCTCGGATTGTTTTGCGGATTCTCCATATCGAGCTTATAACACGAGATAAAAACGTTACCCGTGTAACCGTCTCCAGAGTTGTCACGCTCGTTTGTCGGCGACCATTTGAGGAAAAGTTCATACTGACCGTCACCGTCCACATCTCCGATGGAACAGTCGTTAGCAGTATAGGACCACGATCCCTTGTCACAGTCAACAGAAGGTGGCGGCGTCACATGAAGCATGAGATAAGGCTGCGCCCAAGGAAGGACTACTTTACTTTTAGAGGCATCTGCATCGCTGACAACCTGCCAACGAGATGTCGGTGTGCCTTCAACTTCCAGCGATGTCGCCCCCGTTATATTGCGCTTATACACTTTTCCATCCTTAAGAAGCGTGAACGATGCATCATGGGGATCGCTTTTAAGCAACCGCCAGGATGCGAAATATTGTCCATCCTTCTGACCTTGGGCAACGACAAGACCACGATCGGGCCGCTCGTTCTGAGCCTGGGCCGGTGGGCATGACAGCATGAAGGCTGACAAGCATAGCAGGATGATGACAAAAAGTGTCAGAATGTTTCTTCTCATCTTTAGTTTCAAGATTACATGCGCAAATTTAACAACTTCAACCATGCCTTATTGACACTTTTTGTTCATAAACTTGCAATATTATTCTTTTTATTATGCAGATATCGGTAACTTTGCATGAACACGCCTAAAACGTGCTATTTATTTTAAAGAAACAAACAGCGACATGCGCAATAGATGTTTTTCTATTATAAGTCTGATCCTACTGGGTCTGATATTCTCTTTCTCGCTACCATCCCATGCCGACGATTTCGTCGGTCACTATGATGTGCGGCAGCTCTCCGTGTCGGACGGACTGCCCGGCAACACCATCCGCGACATCCGGCAGGACAGCAACGGCCTGCTCTGGATGGCAGGCACAGGCGGTCTGGCTTGCTATGATGGTTACCGCTTTGTCAGCTTCAATCAGTTTGGCGGCTCCTCAACACTCGCCATTCCCCGTCATATCGGCAAGCTCTATATCACACCTTCTCACGATCAGCTCTGGTTGTCTACCGCTACCTACAATCAGTTTTGTTTCGATCTGCAGCGCGGACGATTCATCGATTACACGGGCCGCGGCGACGAGGATCGACCCTATCGTAAACTCATGCCATCCTCTAATGGTATCTGGCTCATCAGTAACACCTATGGTCTCCGCCGTGTCACAAAAGTCAATGGCAAATACACCTCCACTGATTTCACGGCTAACAACCACCGGCTCCCCGGCAACCAAGTAATGAACATTGCTGAAGACTGCAAAGGTAACATCTGGGTCAGCTCAGACAAGGGGCTGGTCAGAATCGACAAGTCAGACCGCACACTGACACGACTGAAAGGCAAGAAAATCATGGGCTGCTTCGCCTTTGGCGATAAAATAATCGCCTATGTGAAAAGCATGCAAACTGCCTTCATCTTCAATGTTGAAGGGCGAATGCTCAGGAAAGTACCATTGTCCCCAGCCTTGGGACATGTCAATGCCATCCGAGGCACAATCAACTGGCAGGGCAAATGGATAGTCTTCACCGGTGTGGGTACCTTCGCTTTAGACATGCACACTTACCAGTTTTCCAAGCCTGCCGATTACCAGATACCCAATGGAACGCTCTATGACACCATTGGCGACCTGCAGTTTGTCGGCAACAGAACCGGCAATCTATGGATCTTCCCCAAGCGAGGGGCTGTTCAAGTGCTCCATCTCTTCGATATGGTTAACCTGTCACGTGAGAATAACCGTGTATTCTCCGTCACACAAGGAAAGGATGGACTCTATTATATCGGCTCTTACGGTGGCGGACTGTTCGTCTATAATCAGGCCACAGGAAAGATTTCCCAATACACAGCCAATGACCGGAACCCACTGATCCTCACCAATTATATCGTCTACGCTACTACCGACCGCAGCGGATGCATCTGGCTGTCGACAGAGAATGGTGGCGTAACTTGTCTGGTTCCCAGTGAGAGCATTGCCGAATATCAGTTTATAAACAATACCATCTTAGGCGACTGGACCAATTACATACAACGGCTCAACCCTTTACCAAACGGGTTCTTGGATATAGAGACCAAAGCCAGAGAACTTTATACCTATAATATTCTTACTGGCGCTTTCTCCCCCAAAGGAACTGTCGGACAGCCAGTAACTGAATCTCTGGTAGACCATCAAGGCCGACTCTGGCAGACGACATTAGGGCAAGGTGTTCTGATCAATGGAAAGCAGGCAGAGGTCACGGCCAACGGCAAGCATGTGGAAACCATCGACTACACAGCCTTAGCCAAAGACCGTTACGGCCGTATCTGGCTTGGGTCAAAAGGCGCTGGACTGATGCTGGTAAAGACGGTCACAGGCAATACCATCCGCACCGAGCCTGCCATCACGAGCCAGTACAACGAGAGCCGCATCAATGACATCGCCGTTACCGCTGACAAGATATATGTCGCGACCTACAACGGGCTCTATGCCGCAGACCTCAAGAAGCAAGGTGTTCGACCCAGCGACTTCATGCTCTATCACACGTCTGCCAAGAATTTCCCCGCCGACGAGGTTGTCTGTCTCTACCCGACAGCACACAATATCGTATGGGTGGGCACTGTGGGAGGAGGACTCGTGCGTTGCGACTTCTCCCATGGCGTGAAGAATATGACTTACAAAATGCTAACGACAAAGGATGGACTAAGCAATAACAATATCCGCTCTATCGTTGCAGACAAGAGAGGAAACCTGTGGGCTGGAACAGACGCAGGCATCTCACGAATCACCCCCGACGGACGATATATTCGCCGCTACCTGCTCACGAACAACGCACTCAGCAATACCTTTACTAAGAAATGTGCCGTACAGCTCAACAACGGGCACCTCGCCTTTGGTACAGCCAACGGAATGGTTCTCATCGACCCTACGAAAGACAAGATCGATAAAGCTCCGGTCAGAACGGTGCCTTTCATCACGGATCTCTATGTCAATGGCATTTCCGTACTTGAAGGACTCGACCCCGTCATCACTGACAAAGCTCTTCCATTAACGGAGAAGGTAAGACTGGATCATAACCAGAGCTCCCTCACGTTCTTCTTCTCCAGTTGTGACTATCATAACATCACCTCCCAGGCTTATCAGTATTACCTCGAAGGGGTTGATCACAGTTGGCGTCCCGTCACCGTAGAGAACCGTGCAGAATATTCGAACCTCTCGCCCGGCACCTACACGTTCCATCTGCGCCTTGTCAACGCCGCCGGGCCTGGTCAAGAGCGCACATTGATCGTGCACATCTCCGAACCATGGTACAACACTATATGGGCATGGCTCTGTTATCTGCTTATCATCGCAGCTGTCGGACTATTCCTTTACCGCAATACGAAGGAGCGCCTCCGCATGCACCAGCAGGTGAAATTAGAGAAGCAGGTCGCCGACTTCCGTACAGAATTCTTCACACACATCACCCATGAGTTCCGCACCCCGCTGGCCATCGCACAGACCGCCATCGAGCGCGTCTCACAACCAGGTAATCCCTACAGGAAAGATGCACAAACAGCGCAGCGGGGTATTCGACGCTTGCTACGCCTCGTCAACCAGTTCCTCGAATATCGAAGGATAGAGACCGGCAAACTACGGCTGCAGGTAGAGAAGGATGACATCATCACTTTCGCACAAGACGTCTTCCTCGACTTCCGCGTCATCGCCGAACAGAAGCATATCAACATGAACTTTACGCCCTTCAACAAAAAGGCAGAGCTATTGTTCGACCACCGACTCGTAGAATCCATCCTCTACAACCTGCTCTCCAATGCGGTCAAATATGCTCCAGAGAAAAGCACTGTCTCTTTCTATATCAAGAACAATGGCAAGATGATCGACTTTATCGTAGAGGATAACGGCCCAGGAATAGGCAACGAACAACTCAAGAACCTGTTCCATCCCTTCATGGAAGGCAACGTATCCAAGGGTGGCATGGGTATCGGCCTTTATACCTCTTACCAGATGGCACTGCTCCATCATGGCATGCTCAGCTATTCCAACGTCTCGCCGCATGGAGCCCGCTTCACGCTCTCTATCCCGAAAGAGTGGGACTATCAGCCAGAAGAATATAGCACCAAGAGACAGACTTCAGTCACCAACGATGACAAGCATTACGAAGAGATCATCCGTGAGATGGCACCCGAAGCTATCAACAGTCAGCGTGTCGCAGTCATTGAGGATGATGTTGACATGCAGGAACAGCTAAAGACGGAGGTGGGAGCTTTCTTCCAGACTACCGTCTACGGCAACGGCAAGGATGCCATTGAAGGCATCACTGCCAACCCGCCAAGCCTCATCCTCTGCGACATCATGCTACCCGACACCAACGGCTACGAGATAGTCAAGAAGCTTCACGAAGAGGGAAAGTTTAAGGACATACCCGTCATCATGCTTACCGCCTTGGATGATGAGGACCATCAGATCAAAGGATACAAGGTCGGTGCCGACGACTACATGGTGAAACCATGCAACTATCACCTGCTCATCGCCCGGATGATCCAACTCATCACATGGCATGAGAAAAGAAAAGCGGAACAACCCGCAATGGATGTTCCGCAAGAAAATGCTGCAGAGAAAGACACAGCATCAAATACTGTAGTGTTGACGAGCCGTGCCGACAAACGGTTCCGGCAGCAGGTCGAAGCCGTAGTGTCTCAGCATCTCGGCGACTCGACCCTATCCGTCGACCGATTGGCAGAGATGTTGTCCATGGGCCGTACGAAGTTCTACGGCAAGGTTAAGGAAGTCTTCGACATGTCACCGAACAAATACCTCCTTGCCCGCCGCATGGAAGCCGCAGCCGAGCTCTTAGACGAAGGAAAGTACAACGTCTCAGAAGTCAGCTACCGAGTAGGATTCTCTGACCCGATCTATTTCAACAGGTGTTTCAAAGCGCACTTCGGCATCGTACCAAGCAAATATAAAAAGCTGTAAGAGCTATTTCTTCCCTGCTGCATCGACCATAAAGGTGATGGGGAGGAAACGGGTCATATCTTGTTTGTCCACGATGAGATCGATGACATCAATCCGCAAAGAGAGCAGACTGCGCGTCACATCATAATAACCTGTCGTGGCAAGCGTGAGCGTCATTGCATGGGACGTGCCGTCCTTCTTGTAATTGAACGTTACATCCAGATCCTTCGCCTTCCAGTTCAGAGCCGACACACTGGGAACACCGACACTGTCGATAGCAGCAGTATAGCTATAACCTTCCATCTCTCCCTGGATACTCTGGTAGTCAGAAGGATAGACTTTCTGCAACACGAGTTCAATGGGGAAGTTCTTCACTGTGACATTGGCCTGTTGGTCAATCGTGAAGTTGAGCGTCTGATGATTACTGTTGTCGTTCATGATGGCCGTACCCTCATACGCCCCCTTCATGTTCTCGAAATTCTGCGAGATATTATTCCAGTTATCTTCTGTCTGACTGTCGCTCGAACAAGAAGAAAGGCCTGTGGCCACACCAAAAGATGTGGCACACAGGACCAGAAACATTATTATGTCTTTTTTCATTATCCTGTTATTTTACAATGACCTTCATACTGTCACCACCGACACGGATGATATACACACCCTGTGTCAGCCCTTGCTTGCGCAGATCCTGTGCGGCAGCAGCCTTTGAGGTCTTGATGATACCGTAGCTCTTACCTGACATGTCATAGAGCTGACCCGTGAAGATCTCGTCAGCTGTCAGGTTACGGATACCCGTACTGCTTATCACTTTCAGCTTACCCGTTGCCTGGAAGAGCTCCGACGTATCCCAAGAAAGACCTGTAGGAAGTGTCGGGAGATTCAGCGTGACATTGTCGGCACTGCCCGAGAAGTCAGCAGCCGTCCAAAGCGTGCAACTATCACCTGCAGCCGGTGTGTAGGTCGACTTGAGGGTCACTGTAATCGTTGACCCTGAAGCCAATGACAATGTGCCATTTGTGACAAGATAGGTACGACTGTTATCAGCATTCTTGCCATTGTTGATCAGGAACTCGGCCTTGGCACCGTCGTAAAGATAGATGCCACTCATCGTGCGGAGAGCACTGTAACGGGTCGTGCTTGTTGCGCTACCCGGTGCGAGCACACCGCCATTGTTGACATCGATCTTTGCCAGCACACCACGTCCGGCAAGCGTGCCGCCATTAGCAACACTCACTCCGTAAGCTCCAAAAAGACGGTTGGCGTCTTTCAGTGTCACGAGTGCACTGTTGAGGTTCAATGTACCCTCATTGACACTTACCGTGCCACCGATACTGCTCTGTACCTTGCTCAGCGTCATGATGCCGCTTCCTGTCTTTGCCAGCTTACCTTTGTTGACACTGCCATTGAACGTGAAGTCCTTGTCGTTGCCACCTAAAGTCCACGTACCTGAGCCATCGAGCTGGGCTGAACCCGTGACACTTCCTACAGTGACATTCTTTCCGTTGTTGTTCAAATTAATGGATGCAGAGACGGTAGCGTTCTTCAAACTGCCAGTGATATAGAGCATCGGCGTGTAAGAACCCGACTTACTTCCGGCAATCTTCAACGTTCCTGCGAAGTCGCCCCAGTAGCCATTGATGTAAGCTCTTGTACTCCGAGAATAGAGATTCAGCGTGCCTGCACCTGTAAGACTGCCGGTATAGTTGCAACGGCTGTCGAGATACCAGGAAGCTGTAGCCCCCTCAGGGACCTCCACATTGACACCCGTAGAAGAGTAAGTGTAGATATTGTCTGCATCACTGAGTGTTGCTCCGTTGTTGAGGACGATGGTCTTCGGATAGCCATGGACATTGCTGCTCTCCTGACTGTTGACCGTACCGCCATTGACGATAAGCTTACTGAAGTTTACCGTCGGTGCGAGGGTCAGCGCACCTGATCCTTCCTTTGTCAGCGTATAGCCACTGCCCTTGACAAAACCGTTAAGTTTCAATGTCTTACCGTCATCCACCGAGATAGTGCCGCCATTCTTGCCCAAGGTGATAGGATGCTCGGTAGTCATACTCTCTGTAGCCTCCAGCGTACCGCCATTGAGGTTGACCTCATTGGTATAGACGCCGAGTGCTCCATTGTTGACACCACTCTTCTGACCGAGATTATTGACAGCAAGCGTACCGTTCTCGATGGTTGTCTTACCCGTGAAGCTATTGGTATTCGTCAATGTCGCCTTCGCCGTGCCTTTCTTTGTCAAGGTTGTCGTACCCGTGATGGCATCGCCCGAAACGTTATATTCAACGTTGCTGTTGTCGAAAGTAACGGAGCCTGGGCTCACTTCACCTTTGATGACCACCGTTCCGGAGGTGGCGTTGTCGTTGAACGTCACGGCGTCGCCAGTAACGAAGACATCCGATGTCTTCTCACTGGTATTGGTAAAGTTCTCCTGGTCGGCAAGGTCCCAGGTCGTGCTGTTGGCACCCGACCATTCTACGTTTGTTGCAGCACGCATGTCAGCGACGGTCAGCATGAGCTTGCCATCGGTGCAAGCCAGAGAAGCTTTGTGACCCTGAAGGCCTGTGATGGCAATCTTGCTCAGGTCACCGTCAACAGTTGCTATGGTACCCAACTGATAGGTACCGGCAACGACGCCGTTCGGGAAGTTGATGTTGAATCGTGGCACAAGATACTCCGGGCCCTGTGTCCAGTCTTTCGTCTCAATCGTCATTGCCTTGTTGACAGTGATCTGGTCGGCCTTGCCCGAAGCATCGACATCAAAGTCGACGATACTGCCGAAGCCGAGTTTCAGGCTGTCTGTCGTCAACGTGCCTACCGTGCCTTTTCCGCCGGGGCAGACGCTGGCACCATAGTCGGCCTGGATGGTGGAGAACACACCGCCGTTACTGTTCAATGTGGCAAAACGGTTCAGCCACAAGCGGCTGTTTTTCAGTGTGCCGTCGAAGTTGAGTGTTCCTGCCCACACATCGGTGTTACCTGTGTAGGTCTCGTCGACCTTCGGCAGGGTGAGTACACCGTCACCCTGCTTGACGAGGCGCATCTTTCCGCTGAAAGCACCACCCGTCAGGGTGTGGGTGTAAGTGGTTGTGGTGATGTTGTTGTTGTCGTCATGGCCCTGAACCCATGTCGGCGCGTTATCAAAGAAGATTTTTGGAGCGGCACCGTCAGCCACACTGACGGTCATATCATTGGTCTCAGCCATGATAATCTGCTTGTCGTTATAGGTAGAGGAGATCGTCCCACCATTGCTAATCTCCGTGCGACCGCGCATGGTCTCGGCAGGAGGTGCCATGGTGATACCTTCCATCTTGCCAAGGTAGTAGCTCACGTGAGGCGGCTGATTGTAGCCGTTCATCTGCCATACCATGGCGTTTCGGTACTGCTTGTCAGCAAGCAGCGTATAGTTGCGGTAAGGTGTAGGATCCGTTGTGGTATAGATACGGATGGTGTTGTCTGCCGTGCGCGCCACGACCTCTTCGCGCCAATCGCCGAAGATATCACCCTGGAAACAAGGCGTAGCCTTCGTGTCGTTGTTCGTCAACGAACCCGTGAGATACTTGATGTCCCCATTGCCATATTTGTGGATTCGGAACGTGGAGTTGCGCACCTCTGTACCATTGAGCGTCTCTTCCAACAGATCACCGTCCCAATAGATACGGAAGTTAAGGTCGAAGTCGTAGCCACTGTCCCCTATATGTTTGTCGGTAACAGCACTGATTGGCGTGTCGTGACCGGACGAGCCGATAGCTCCCGGAACCTTATCGGTGAAGTTACCCATCATCGAGCGCCCATCGTCACTGCCTCCGGCAAGCCGATAGTAGATCTTGCTTGTCGTGGCATCACGGTAGTTGTTTGCGGGATTATCCTCATTGCAGGCGAAGATCTCCTGACCATGGCGGTAAGGATCAAAGTCGCCGACATGCTGTGCATCACCATGTCCGAGACCTGTTGTGCTTAAGCCTTTGCCGTTGTCGTCAATGACCATGGAGCCGAAGCAAATCTCGTCACGACCGTCCCAGTCGACATCAGCGATGGTGTAGTTGTGATAACCCTGACCGTACCAGGGGCTTCCCGGCGTGTTGCAGTTCCACCGCCAGCGAGTCGTGAGCTGATGGGTTGCAGGATCAACGTCGAGCGCAATCATCTTATGGCGGGTATAGATACCACGTGCCAGGAAGATACTCGGCTTGCGGCCATCGAGATAAGGTGCACCGAAGAAGTTCTTACTGCTACGGTGTCCATAGCCGTCGCCCCAGGCTTTTGCGAGGTCTGTCTCACCATCCTCTAAGCGTTTCAGAGGATAGTCCATATAGTTGGGATGCTCTGTCGGGCCGATCTGGTAAGGTTTGCCCGTCTCACCATTGAGATAGAGCAAATATTCTGCGCCAGTATGGACGAAGAACTCAGACATGTTACCGTTCTGGCAGTCGGCACGATAATTCTTTGTTTTGTCGCCGATAACGATGGTGTCACCGTCGGCTGTATGGATGATTGTACCGTCGGCAGCACGCATGATGCACTCCGCCTTGCCGTCGCGGTCCCAGTCGTAAGCAGCAATGTTTGTCTCATTGTGCTGGAAGTCGCAGAGGTTCGGACCACAGTCGATCCACCACATCAGTTTGCCGTTGAGCTTATAGACCTCGATACGGTCGAAGTCAGGACCATTAGGTTTATTCTTCGGGTCGTCGGTGGTACAGATCTCCTTAACGATAAGTTCCATCTCACCGTCGCCATCGACATCGGCAATCGTTGCATCGTTAGGCTGATAGACATCCGTGACATCCGTCGTGCCATCATTGGAGGTACGCTTAGGCTTCGGAATCTCCACGTAATTGTTCTGAAGTACCGAGACGCTCTTACTCGCTTCCTCCTCCTGACCGTCCACAACGGCTTTCACAGTATAAGTACTCGAAG
The DNA here is from genome assembly GCA_002353825.1 of Prevotella sp. UBA2725. Taxonomy (GTDB): domain Bacteria; phylum Bacteroidota; class Bacteroidia; order Bacteroidales; family Bacteroidaceae; genus Prevotella. The sequence goes on from DEKJ01000028.1 coordinate 125,609, forward strand.
TTGTTCCAGCGGCATCAGTATAGTTGGACACATCCAACGGCTGATCATTGACCTTCACGCCATCGCGGTAGAGGTTGTATTTCACACCATAATATTCCTCGCCAAGAATACGCCAGGAACAATAGACGCCACTGGTCGTCTTGACTGCTACAAGGCCGCGGTCAAGCTTGTCCATGAAGCGCTGGGCATGGACAGGTGCTGCGAGAAGGGTCGACAGCAATAAGGCAACTAAATAGTATTTTTTCTTCATCTGTTTTAGGCATCAAGCCGTTTTTATGTTTTCGTTTTAATATATGCGGCAAAATTACTACTTATCTCGTTAATGTTGGTTGTCAATTGTACGAAAAAGAGGAAATAAGTACACATGAATGAACAAAAAAGCATATCTTTGCCCCAAACATATGAAATAATGCAGATGGCCTATGTATACCGAGGAACAAATAAAGGCAAAGATACGCTTCGCCGGTGCCAAGAAGCCTTCCATGGATCGCCGCATGCAAGGCCACGACTATCGTTCGGTCAACATGTACATGATAACGATGCACACGGAGGGTTGGCTTCCGCTCTTCGGCACACTGGAGGGAGATGTGCACCAGCCTTTCGGCGCTGATAACGCTCCGCATATTGTGCTCAGCAAGTTAGGGCAGGCAGTAGCACACAACTTCTTTGACCTTGCGGTGTTCCATGAGGAGATCACGGTGATCATACTACAGATGATGCCGGAACATTTCCATGGTATTCTCTTTGTGAAGAAGGAGATGGATACTGTGCTCGGCAAGGCGCTCAACAGTTTCAAGGCAGGTTGCCGCAAGGCATTCCGCAACCTGTGCCCGGAGGTCTATGAGACAGAGAAAAAGCAGCAGACACAGCTAAGCCGCTGGAGAAAGGATAAGGAGCACGGCATCCTCTTCGCGCTGGGTTACAACGATAAGATACTGATCCGCGCAGGACAGCTGGCGACATGGGAGCGCTATCTCCTTGACAACCCGCGGCGGCGTATGGTGAAAGAGCAGCACCCCGAGTTCTTCAGAGTGATAAGGGAGATAACATGGAAAGGAATAACCTTCTCGGCTATTGGCAACCTCTTTCTCCTTCGGCATCCGCAGTTGTTGCAGGTGCAGTGCTCACGGCGCATGACGACTGAGGACATCGAGGCTGAGAAAGCTCGCTTCCTCTGCCTCTGTGCCAAGGGCGCGGTGCTTGTCTCGCCAAGGATCTCACCGGGCGAGAAGGCGATCATCGATGCGGCCTTCGACGCCGGTTATCCGGTGATCATCATCAAGGACAACGGCTTCGCGCCTCTTGAGAAGCCGCATGGCCGTGCCTTCGATGCCTGTGCCGCCGGTCGTCTCCTGCTTCTCGGCCCCACGCAGCATAGCAATGAGCGGCAGCACGTCACCCGCAGCATCTGCCTCGGCATGAACGACATTGCCAGGAAGATATGCGAGAGCGACCCGCCCGCCGAGCACTAGAGCCGCCGCTCCTTAACGCCGCCAGCACTAGAGCCGCCGCTCTGCGGCGACATACGCAACGCAAGCAGGGAAGGCAGCCCTACCGGGCACAGCTACGGCGAAGAGCGGCGCAGCCCTTCCCTGCGCAGCTCTGCCGCTGCGTTGTGTTTGTCGCCGCAGAGCGGCGGCCCGAGGTCGCTCCGGCCTCAGCGGGCCTGCAGCGCCAGCCGTGCCGTGCGCTTGCCGTCGCTGACAGTGACCTTGACCTTTCCTCCCTTATTGCCGCTGCGCAAGATGACGAGGGCGGAGCCGTGGTAGAGCGAGCGCTTGTTGCCGATGAACGGCTCGTCGCTCGTGATGTCGCCGTTGTCGACAGCCACAATCTCGGCATCGCCCTCAACACTGAACGTCAGCATGTCGGAGGCCTGCGGGCACTGCACGCCGTTCTTGTCCATAGCCTGGACGCGGATATGCATCAGATCCATGCCGGCGGCTTTCCATGTCGGCTTGTCGGGGGTGAGCGCCAGTTTCTTGACCTCTCCCGCTGTGCGGATAGCATGGCGTGCCACGACCTTGCCGTTATTTCGAGCTATAGCCTCCAACGTGCCGGGCTCATAAGGGATATTGTCCCACCTGATCTTGTCGCGGTTGTTCGGATCGGTACTGTTCTTCTTCACGCCGAGGTTCTTGCCGTTGAGCCGCAGCTCCACCTCGTCGCTGTTCGTGAAGGTATACAGGCTATAGCTCTTACCCGGGGTGAGGTTCCAGAAATCGGTGAGGTTGTCTGAGCCGGTCTTGATGCCGTTCCACAAACCACCTTCTGCCTTGTCGAGAATGACGCCGATATGCACCGTCGGCTCTGAGGAGAACATCGACTTGATGAGCCAGGCCCGAGGCTTGGGCTGCAGTGATGTGTCGAAGGCGCCATTGTCCCAACCTTTCTTCGGCCAGCCCTGACTCTCCCCGATATAGTCAATCATGCCCCAATAGGCCGCACCAATGACCTTCTTCAGATCCATGCCGAACCAGTTTGGTCCCATGGCAGCCATGCTCGCCTCACTCTGGTAGAATGTCATCCACGGGAAGCGGCGGCCGTCACCGGGGAAATACATATACCGGTAGTTGTATGCCTGGATGTCTGTATTCATGGCTAGGTCGCACGGCAGTGAGTCGGTCTGCCAGTTACGGAAGCGCGGATGCATGGCGACGGTCGTCAGACGCGTCGTGTCGTAACGGTGAACGAGGGTTCTGAGAAGTTTGTATGGTGTCACGCCCCAGTCGCCGAACGGCAGGTCAGCGATCTGCTGCAGCTCGTTGCCGAGGCTCCACAGCACCACCGACGGATGGTTACGGTCGCGCTGCACCCACTCAGGGATGTCATACTGCCAGTGTTCTATCCACGGCTGACGGCCGCCACCGTATTGTGTCGTCCACTTGTCGTAAGCCTCATCGACGACAAGCATGCCGTATTTATCAGCGAGCTTATACAGGTCTTCGCTGTAAGGGTTATGCGAGCAGCGGATATGGTTGAAGCCGAACGATTTCAACAACTGAATGCGTTTCTCGATGGCGCGGGGATAGGCTGCTGCACCGAGAGCGCCGAGCGTGTGGTGATTGGCGATGCCTTTGAGCAGCACCTTCTTACCGTTGAGCTTGAAACCGAACTGAGGACCAAACTCAATGGTTCGCATGCCGAAGGTATCGGAGACGCGGTCGAGGACCTTGCCGTTGTTGTCCGAGACCGTTGCCACAACGGTATAGAGGTAAGGATCATCAAGGTCCCAGAGATGGGCACTGGCAAGCGTGATGTCATTGAGTTTATATTCGTTGCTCTTCTTCATGCGCTGATATTGCAGGTCGTTGTCACTATTAGCGACGACACGGCCCTGCGCATCCAAGATCTGGATATTCACCTTGCCCGTCTTGTCCTTGCCGTAGTTGGCAATGGTCGCCTGTACATGGACGGTCTTGTTGTCGGAGGTCGTGATATACAGCGGATGGCGGTCAAAATAGATCGTACGCGGCGTGATGATGAACTTCACGTCACGGTACAGTCCTGCACCGGTATACCAACGCGAGTTGTTCGCGTTACGCGTGTCGGCCTTGACGACGAGCGTGTTCTCCTGACCATACTTCAATAGGTTGCTGACGTCGATGCCGAAGCCGAGGTAGCCGTACTCCGTGCCACCGATGCGCTGCCCATTGAGATAGACATCGCCGACGAGCATGATGCCGCCGACCTCGAGGTCCACTCTCCTACCCTTCCACGCAGCATTGGGGGTGAAGGTACGGCGGTACCAGCCGATGCCCATTTCCTTGAAGCCACGGGCGGATAGGCGGCTCTTGACATTCGCTGCCACATCAGAGTTATCGGCCTTCTCGTCCTTGGCGGGCGCGACCCACGGCTGTTCTACGAGGAAGTCGTGCGGCAGACGCACGGCCTTCCAGGTGCCGTCGCCCTGTGTCGCCGAGGCGGGCGTGAGCGATGAACGACTGAACTGCCAGTCGATGACGTTCACCGTGTCACGCTGAGCAAAAGCCGGTGTCAGAGAGAAGGCAACGGCCAAGAAAGATAAGGTTTTCTTAAGTGTTATATTCATATTTCTTGTTTATTGTTTACAGATTGTTCGACGTTCGACAAACGATTGGCTGACGTTCGACAAACAATCACTTTTCTGCTATTGGGAATAGGTAAGCCTTACGGACTGGCAACGGCTGTACTAGCCACTGGTCGACGACTATATGTGCATCAAGGGCACGGATGACAAGCGAGTGCTTGCCTGCCTTCAGGTCCTTCAATGGCAGCGAACGAAGGGCCTGACCACGCAACACGTTTTCTTTCCATCGCTCAGAACGGAACGGCTCCTTCAAGGAGAAAACGATTGGTACAGCACCGTCTACACTGACAGAGAAACGGAGGTCACCATTGTCGTTGGGCTGCGTGGGGATGAGTGCCACAGTCAGCTCACTGTCACTGTCTTTTGCCGTAGTGAACGAATAGGTCAGAGAGCCGCCTTGAGGCAACGCCACAGCCCTCATGCTATGGCCGAGCATCTCAATGGTCGTTGTACCTTCTGAAGCCTGAGCATAATCGCAGGCATTGTGAGCAATGACGCCATCGGCCTTCAATGAATGCCCCTTTAGGGTATTAACATTTTCGTCACCTTTGGTCAGCCATTCCTTCACCTCTGCATCCGTCAACAAGGTCGGGAGGTTGGGCGCACCGAAAACGGGAAGATCGCGCGGGCGCATGCTCATGGAACGCCGCCACTTGCCTCCGGACATCGTGTTGTTATAGTAATCGGTCAAAGAGCGTATCTCCTGATAGGCCGACTGGCTCTCGGCACAGGCATGATAGATCTTTGGATTGTTCGCAAACATCTCCTTCAGCGTCGAGCCCGAGGCCCATTGCCGGGCTTTCTGTGCCCACAGCAGTTTGCGGGCATGGGCGTCAGATGCGAGGACCGGATATTCAATTGCTGCGAAATAAGCATCCTTCAGTCGGGCAGGGATCATCTTCCCGACCTCTTTCACCTTAGCAGCGACAGTGGCATAACGGTCGAGGTACCGGTCGAGCTCCCCACCAAAGGCATTCGTGAACTCAGTGTTGCGCTGCGGACTCAGACCGCGGTCATAGAGCGTCTTGTCAAGCTCCGTCTGGCTCCAACCCATGAACTCGGGATGGCGCTCGCCACAGAGCCGGAAGAATTCCGTCATCGCAGGGAAGAGCTGCTCACCGGCCCCCTTACCAAACTGTCGGCAAAGCCATGCCTTATAATGGTCAGCGATGGTACTGCCCTTGACACAATCGATGTTCCACGCCATGTCGAGGAACAGTTCAAGGTCGTAGCCTGCCACCTTCGGGTCGTGGACATTGGCAATCCACAGTTTCCGGACATTGTGGTCATAGGCCGCCCGCATTTCGTTATAGATGAGTCCGGGCTGCATCGTCGTGAGCCACAGATAATCGTGGGGACGGCCCCAGTAGCTGAGGTGATAGTAGACACCACCGCCCCCACTGCGTTTCTGTTCCTCGGCATCACTCAAGCGCGTCATGTATCCATAGTTATCATCACACCACATCAGCGTGACATAGTCGGGCACCTTCAGTCCTTTCTCATAGATCTGCAGCACCTCTTTATAAGGAATGAAGACCTGCATCTGCTTCGACGGGTCACCGACATATTTGCGCAACAGATCCTGCTGGTCGTTGACGACTTGCTGCAAGGCATCGAACTTCTCCTGCATGGTCTTCACGCCTTCCATGGACCCGTCATGGATGCCACGCATGCCAATGGTAAACATATTCCCGCCCTTGGAGCCTTTCACCTCCTTGAGACGTTCGATCCAATAGTCCTGTACGGCCTGTTTGTTCGTGATATAATTGAACCATCCGCGCTTGGCCACATCCCATTCGTCAACATTATTGCGCAAGAGTGGCTCACAGTGACTGGATCCCACGACGATGCCACAGCTGTCGGCCATGGCTTTATTACCGGGGACCTTGAAGAACGCCGTCGTGCCCGTGTGCATGGCCGGCCAGATAGCATTGGCACGGAGCCGGAGCATCAACTGGAAGATCTTCTTGTAGGTCTTCGGTCCGATGGTACCGAACTTCGACTTTTCAAAAGTGCCGTAGCTCCAAGGACGCAGCGTCCAGTCCTCATCATTGAGGAAGATGCCACGGTATTCGACAGAGGCACCCTGAAGGGTCGTGAAATGGTCATCGATAGTGAGCCTGTCCTTGTGGGCAGGCACGACATCGCCCCACCAGACCCACGGACTGACGCCCGCCATGCGCGACAGTTCGAGGAGACCATAGGCGGCACCGCGGCCGTTACGACCGACAACCATGATCTGTCCGTCATGAACACCGATATAAAAGCCGTCGGTCTTTGTCTTTAAGGCTTCAACGGGCACGCCCCAGGCGCTCAAACGTTTCGATACAGCCTTTGAAGCTTTGTCCAGCTCTACAACATAAATGTTGGCACCGGATGCTTTATCCGTGCGATTGGCTGTTTTGCTGGTTACAGCCTTCATGTCGGAAGAGAACATCTGAGCCGCCACCGTGACGACAGGGTCTGCATTCTTCTCAACATAATAAGAAACGGGATGCACGCCATCGTACCATACGGCTGCTGAAGCATGCAAGGACGAGCCTAAAGACAAGGCAAGCAAAGCTGAGAAAAGGATTGGTCTCATTGTAGGTTCTTTTTTCTTGCAAAGGTAGGGGAAAAACTTGATTTTCAACCTCAATATTGTACAAAAGAAAGAAGATTCGTACAAATGGAAGGGCGGCACTTGTGGTTGTCCGCAACCCGAATGGAAATACTATTACCTAGCGAGTGCGGACGGCCACAAAAGCCGCCCATGCATATATAAAAAAGATATAATTACTTCACGATGAACTTCTTACCGTTCTGGATGTAGACACCCTTCGGCAGGTTGTTCTTGTTCACGCGCTGACCATTGAGGTTGTACACCGGAGCGTTCGGGTTATTCTTCACTACCTCAGACACAGCCTGTTTGATAGCGGTCGGACCGGTCACAGCACTGTAGACCGTCACCTTAGCGATAGCATCAGAGACACGATACAGACTGAACGCCTTATCGCCTTTGAGCACTGCTGTCACAGGAGCATTGTCGGCTGCAAGATACTCATCAAGAGAAGCAACCACCGGATGGAGCGAAGTGCTGCCATAGTTACTGACAGATTCTACAGTAATGATATCGTCGGCTGTAGCATCGGCAATCTTGAAGAACCAGTTGCTGATCCAAGAACCACTCTGGTCATCACCCTTCTTACCATCCAACAGCAGACCGATACCCGGATAGATATGTGCATTGACAGGCAGGATAGCAGCAGAGCCAGTAGCGGTACCATCAGAGCCACACATAATCATATGGTCAATAAGCAGAGAGTCGGTGAAAGCAGAAGCCTTCTTTGTAAAGTTCGGAATCTCGTTGTAGACGATCTTTGCAGAGTCTGTAGCGTTGTAACCGAAGAAACGACCGTAAGTAGCGAACTTATCTGTAACATTGTCGCCCTTCTCGAAACCGGCAGCAGTGATCTGTGCCTCTGTCAGGTGAGCAAAGTCGACAGTCTCCTTGACAGCATACTGCACATTGTTCTCAACGGTTGTCTGGGCAGAGCCATAACCGAAAGCCTGGGAGGTGATCTCCAGAGAACCAGCCTGATCAACAGCAATGTCGAACGGGAAAGCAGTAGGCTCGGAAGACTCCTTCACGGAACCATCCTTACCGGTGAACTTATAAGTGCCATAGATTGTCGGAGCAAGCGGTGTGTTGCTGTTGTCGCATGTGGCGTGATAGGTCTTGGCATATCCCGTCGTGACGTTTGTAATATCAACAGCGGCTGTAGGCAGAGTGATGATATTGTTTGTAACATCCACAGTGACCTCATCCGACTTCAGGTTGTCGAGTGTAGTCCAAGCCTTCAGTGTGCCGGCCTCACAAGCATCGGTGACGAGCTGATCGGTATTGTTCGGATCATAGTTGGGGTTGTTGGACCATGTGTAGCTACCCTCGTTTGTATCCGAATAGTTGACGGTTGTCTCTTTGCCATTGAACGAGAGGTGAAGCGTCTCATCCTCCTGGATACCGATGGTATAGACGCGCTGTGCATTGTTGATACCGGTCAGCGTCACGGTCGGGGTGTTAGCCTCTGTCTTGTCGACAGACACCTCGATGTTATCCATATAGATAACAGGAGCGTAACGACCAGCAAGGATATAAAGACCGGTAGCGGTCATATCCACACCTTCTGGCACGGTATAAGTGTCAGAAGCGACTGGATCGTCTGCAGTAGGAGTCTGAATGGTGTACTCCACGGTACGAGCCAGTGTATCAATTGTCAATGTGACATTGTAATAGACACCGGCTGTCAACGTCTTATAGTTGGCAGAGTCGCCATTGATCGCGAAATCCTGGTCACCGGTAGCAGCTGCTGTCTTGCCAGTGTTGCCGAGCTGGGTGAGGTCGAAGAGTGCACCACCGTTGCTGACGCGATAGTTAGAGTTAGCCTTCTTTGTGGCAGTCGTCTTATCACTCATCACAGCAATCTCGGATGTCATGTGGTTGTTACCAAAGGCATTGAAGCAGAACTGGAAGCTCACGGTGTAAGCGGTGAGATCAGATGAGAGCTCATTCTTGATCTTGTCTGCATCCCAGAACATGTGGGCGGAACGGTCGTTGGCAGAATGCGTGAACTTCAGGAACTTACCAAAGTCATCACTGCCGATGCTTAGGCCGGAAGCAACACTTGGAGAAGTCCAGCCTGTCTCAGCAACGGTCTTGGCTGTCTCGAAGTTCTGCGAATAGATAATCTTCTTCGCACTCACGTTTGTTGAGCAGCAGAGGGCTACCAACAACGTTAAAAAGAAATAGAGCTTTTTCATACGCTTATTGTTTAAAGTTAATTGTTTGTTTTCGTTATTCAATCACAATGCAGGGGCGGCCCTTGTGGCCGTCCGCCGCAATGTTATTTCCACCCGTCGTTCTGTGTGTATCCACAGTTGAGCACATCCTTCTGCGGGATTGGGAAGAGATACCACTTATCCTCCCACGTGCGGGTGTCGATGGTCTGCTCCTGATAGCTATAAGAGCCATCGGCATTCTTCGTGATCTTCATGCCCTTGATGGTCTTGAGATACTCGGGAGCCTCTTTCCAACGACGGAGGTCGAAGAAGCGGTGACCCTCGAAGGCGAGCTCCACGAAGCGCTCGTTCTCATAACGTTTCTTGAAGGCCTCGAAGCTCAGTCCGGTAGCAATGTCTGGCTGCTTAGCGCGAGTACGGATGTAGTTGATAGCCTGTGCAGCCGTCATCGGCAGGCCCTCGGGAGCTACATAGCCACTCCCCGTATAGTTCAGCGCTGCCTCTGCATAGTCGAGGTAGAACTCACCGAGACGGAAGATGACCCACTCATGGGTGAAACTGTTAGAGTTGGTCTTGGCAATGATCGTACCTTTATTGATATACTTCTTCAGATAGTAGCCTGTCGGGGTTCCGTAAGTAACGGATGAAGAATTGGCACCACCCTCATAGGTCTGCAGGGTGTCCTTGTCCGGCCAAGGCTCACCATTGACAGCCACGGTGAGGGCGAGACGACTGTCGCGGTTCTTATACGGGTTCTGCGGGTCGTAACCACTCTCGGGGTCGGTGATAGCCTTGCCGTTCGTCATCTCATAGGCATCTACGAGGTTCTGTGTCGGGCAGTTGCCACCCTGAGCGTTCTCCAGACCAATTGGATAGTTGTATTTCTCGAAAGCGTTGCTCGCAGCGGTACGACGCGAGAAGATAATCTCCTTGATACCGTCCTTGTAACTGTCTTTATCGAAGAGTTTCGAATAGTCGGGAAGCAGTGCCATACCCTCGTTGCGCGCCTCAGCGATGACAGCGTTGCTAAGCTGCGCAGCCTTCAGCCAACGGCTCTTGTCGTTGTTCGGGTTGAAGAGCGGACTGGCATAGTAGAGAGCAGCACGGGCACGCAGCGCCATGACAGCCAGTTTGTTGGCACGTCCCGTCTGAGCCTTATAGTAAGCCATGCTGCCAAGGTCACCGTAGTTGACGATGATGCTGTCCTGGATGGCAGCGCACTCGTCGTCGATGAACTTGAAGATGGTGTCAGCAGGGACCTGCGGCAACGCATTAGCTTCCGTTGCCGACATGGTCTTGGTCTTCAAAGGAATATTGCCATAACGCTTGACGAGCTCGAAATAGAAGAAGGCACGGGCCCAGCGAGCCTCATAGCGGTAGTTCTTATAGAAATAGAGTTCCTGCTGGTAATGCTCATCCTCGGTATAGTCGGGGAAGGTGCAGTTGCTGAACTCGTCGAGGACGAGGTTGCAGTAGGTGATGCCGTTCCATGCTGAGTTCCACACGCGGTTCTTGGCATTGGTCGGTCCCCAGGCTCCGTTGTAGAAGTCCTCCACAGCATTGCCGGCGTGAGAATAGACGCTCTCATCCGTAGCCGAGCTTGCCATGGCACCACTGTAGTTGCCGAAGTCGTAGTCGATATCGTTGTAGATCGTCGTCATGAAGCCGCCGACACGTCCGAACATCTCCTCGATATACGCCTTGTCATACGTGTTATACTCCTCGTAGTTCATCTTGTCGGAGCAAGACGAGAAGGCGAGCAGGCCGGTGACAGAGGCGAGAAACAAATATTTTAATTTCATGGTTTCCTTGATATTATCAATTAATCCTACAGATTACCTATTATAATGTGACGGACAGACCGAAGATGACACTGCGAGTCAGCGGACTGCCGGTGCCATAGTACTCAGCATCGACGCCATCGAGATGGTCGAGGGTGAAGAGGTCTGTGCCACGGACATAGAACTTCGCTGCGTTGATGAAACCGGTCTTAGCCAGCAGGCACTTCGGGAAGTTATAATAAACTTCGAGGTTGCGGAGCTTGAAGAACGAACGGTCGCGAAGCCAGAAGTCGGACGTCTGATAGTTGTTGGCATTGCTGCTCGAGCTCAGACGTGGGAACTCAGCGTCGGTGTTCTCCGGTGTCCAGCGACGGTCGTAGACATACTGTGAGAGGTTCGTGTTACTGACGAGACCCCAGTAGTAACCTGAGGTGTTCAGCAGTGCACTGTAACGGCCCACGCCCTGGAACATGGCATCGATACCGATACCCTTCCACTCTGCACCGAGATGGAACGTGTAGTAAATCTCCGGGCAGACAGTGCTGTAGCCGATCTTGGTCTTGTCGTTGGCATCAATCTTGCCGTCACCATTGACATCCTCATACTTGATGTCGCCGGGGAGGACGGTAGAGAAGGTCTGCGTAGGACTATTGTCGATATCAGCTTGATCCTTGAAGTAACCGATGGCCTTCAAGCCCCAGATACTGTTGAGGGGATAGCCTGTCGTGACGAGGTTCTCGTAAGGACGGGGCTGCTCAGCCTGCTCCTTGATCTTATTCTTGTTCAGAGAGAACGTACCACCGAGGTTGACATCTACCTGACCGAAACGATGGTTGTAGTCGAGCGATGTCTCAACACCCCAACTGTCGACCTTACCGCCATTAATATATGGTGCATCGAAACCGATGATTGTTCCATAGGAACCACTACCGTCGACCCAGATGTCGGAACGGCGCTGGTAATAACCATCCACCTGGACGTCAAGGCCATGGAAGAACGTGGCGTCGAAACCGAAGTTGTACTTGTAAGCCTTCTCATGAGTCGGGTTGTCTGTAGCCATACGACCGAGAGTCGTGCGGCCCCAAGAACTGTCGTAACTGGAGTCGAAAGGATAGGTCACACCATCCGTGCTGTAGCTCTGTGTGTAATAGGTCCACACGTTCTCACCCGGCAGATAGTCGGTATTGACCATGCCTGCAGAAGCGCGCCACTTGAAGAAGTCAATCCAAGAAACATTCTTCATCCAAGGTTCCTGGCTCATCACCCAGGCAGCGCTCAGCGTAGGAGCGATGGCCCACTTTGTACCGGGAGCAAGACGGCTCGAGCCTGTCAACACCCATGACATCTCAGCGATGTAACGGTTGTTGTAAGCGTAATGAGTCAGCCACGAAGCTGTCTGACGGTAGATGGATGTGTTGACGCCTGTGGTGTTCTGCCATTCATATTCCCAGCGGAGCATGGAGTAGAGATAATGCTTTTCGGCAAAGGTGCGGTCATAATTGAAGCCGCCGTCAAAATGGAACAGACGACTGTAAGCATTCGTGTTGGCAGCTGTGCTCTGAGTTCCCTTCTCACCACCGATGGTGTAAGTACCCGGAGTAGGCACGCCGTTATTCCAGGTTGCAGGGCCATAGAAGCCATACTGGAACGTCTTACTGTGGTTCTCGTAGATCGTGGAGTAAGTGTCGTAGCCGACACGCAGCGTTGCGCTCAGACCTTTGACAAACGTCCCGAGATCCTGGTTCAGAGACATGTCACCATAGAGGGCACGCTCATGGATCTTATAGTAAGCTGCGGCACCGGTGTTGGCTACGGGGTTGTTCGTACCGGCCCATGTAGCACTGCCGCCCCACATACCGTCTTTCTGGAACTTCACGGGGAAGGCGAGCGACGGCACACTGTACATCAGGCTCCACAGGTTCGTGGCATTGCCCGGCTGTGACATCTCACTCAACAGGCCTAAGGTGTTGACCTTCAACAGTGTTGTCGGCGAGAGGTCAATATCGAGGTTGATACGCATGTTGGCACGGCAGTACTTATCCTGCGTACTGTTGTCGTTATCGTCCTTGGCATTCTTGATGAACCCGTTGTCGTAGAGCAGGTTGAGCATCGTGTAATAACGGAACTTTGCGCCACCGCCACTGAACTCGGCAGCGACCTTGTCCGTCATGCCGTGATGACGGAATGTCTCGTCGACCCAGTTGACATTCGGGTAGAGGTCAGGATACTGTCCGCTCTTGTAAGCGTTGATCTCGTCCTGCGTGTATTTGGCAGCCAGCCCTTCGTAGCCGCGTGCCTCGTTTACTGCCGAAGCATAGGTAGCTGCATCCACGAACTTCGGACGGTTAATCTGATAGTTGAAGAGATGGTCGTAGGTGAACTTCACCTCCCGGCTGTTATACTTACCGCGCTTTGTCGTCACGAGGATGACGCCGTTGGCACCACGGTTGCCATAGAGGGCCACGGCTGCTGCATCCTTGAGGATGGAGACATGGTCGACCTCTGTCGGGTCGATTATATTGAGGTCCCGCTCAATACCGTCGACGAGGACGAGTGGTGAGCTCGTGCTCAGGCTCTGCAAGCCACGGATATAAAATGTGGGATTGGAGCTGAAGTAAGTGCCACCATTCCGCAGCGACACCAAGCCGTTGCCACCCTGTCCGATGATAGAGTTGCTGATGTTCTTGGCAGAGCGCTGGTTGACATTCTTGTTCTCGATGACCGTGACAGCCGCCGTGGACTGATCGCGGTTGAAGTCTTTATTGGCGCCGACCTCGATGACCTGTTGGACAAAGGCATCGACGGGGACCGACGTAGAATCTGTCTGAGCCCACACCCCCGTCGGCACAAGGAGGCCGAGGGAGAGAACGGGATATATGATAGATCTTTTCATCATTTTGTCTTTTTGGTTCTTGTCTTTTGCTTTTACAACTTATGAATTCCTAATGGAGAAGAATCACCATCCCGGGTTCTGTACGAGGCCGTAGCCTTTGTTAATTTCTGTCTTCGGGAAAGGCCAGAGATACCACTTAGCCACCTCCTGAGAGTTGGGATCAGCGCCCCAGAGCACATGCTTACGGTTCTGAATCTCGAACTTCTGATACTCGAAGCGGGAAGGCTCGGCAGCACCGCCGTTCTTGTTGTCGCCTCTCCAAGGGATATACTGACGGATATAAGCACCGGTCGGTCCCTGGTCCATACGGTAAGTGATGATACCATGCAACGGCTTTGTCATCCAGTCGCCGCGTTTGTAGCGGATCATGTCCCAATAGTGGTTGTTGCTCAGACCAAGCTCGCAGGCACGCTCACGCAGGATCTCGTTGATGAGGTTCTCCTTATTGTTATGCAAATCCAGGTCTGGGTTCTTCAGTGCCAAGCCTTTCAGACCGACACGGGCACGAACGAGATCGACCTGCTTCAAGGCCTCATCGAGCTGGTTGCACTGTGCCAGGCACTCGGCATACATGAGGTACATCTCATCAAGACTGAGATATACCCACTGCGTGTACTTGCGCAGATAGTCCTGGTTCATGTAGTATTTGTTCATGTCATAACCCGTGGCATAACGGGCAGCCAGTGCCTCAGTCTTGACGACCGTCTTGGTTTCTGCATCGTAGCGCGCTACATTGGTACCCTCGTCAGCACCACCGACCCAGAGCTCATATACATCACCGTTCGACTTTCCCGTAGTCCAGTCGAGAGACGTCATCTGTCCGTTGACGATGCACTCCTCATAGAGACGGGGGTCACGGCTGGCAGTCTTCTTGAAACCGCCACGTACCTTCTGATATTTATAGAACAACTGACCGTTGGCACCTGATACCTTACCTTTCAAGCTGTCGCTCTTCCAATTGAACGGTGTACCATCGGACCAGGGGAACATCTCAACATATTCCTCTGTCGGCAGACAGTTCTGACGGGCAGGATTGTCGAGCCACTGGTGCCATGTGTAAGTACCTGACTTATAAGCATCTATACCGCCGACACGGACGGAATGAAGGATCTCCTTACTACCCTGATAGGCATAGCCCATACGGTAAGCCTGACGATAACCGTCGGGCGTCTTCGACGTGGCCTGCGTCAACTCATAATAGCCGTCTTTGTTCAGCTCATCAAAGAAGTCCTGACAAGCTTTGAGGGCTTTCTCCCACCGACTCTGCTGGAAGTCACCATACCAAACCATGTGCTTCTGCTCAGCCTCAGACGTACCACCATAGTAACCCTGCGTAGCATTATAAAGCGGTGAAGCGGCAAAGGTCAGGATCTTGGCTTTCAGTGCCATGGCACCGGCTTTCGTCCAACGGCCCGTGTTGTTCGTGGCATCAGTCTCTGTCGTGTTGCCATTGTAAGCCCATGGCAGCGCACCGGAGTTGATGGCCTCATCGAGTTGATTGACCATGAACGTGACGGTGGAGTCGAGGGTTGCACGCGGCACCTCGTAAGAACCTTCCGTGCCAGTGTAAGAATGGTCAACGAGAGGCAGACCGCCATAGACAGAGAAGAGGTCGAAGTAACGGGCAGCAATCAGACAGTGAGCCTGCGCCTTGAAACTGGCTTTCTTCTCATCGGACAGACCCGGCACGTTGTCGACATTCTCAATGAGCAGCCAGGCAGCACGCACGGCCTTCCATACATTATCATTACTGTAAGAGAACAGAGGATCCTGGTTGGAGTCCAGTGTACCAGAATAATAGGCCTTGTAGATCGTATTGTTATCCCAGTGCATCACCCAGCAATCGGTGAGCTGGTCAAACTTACCCGACCAAGGACTGGCGGATGTACCACAGTTGTTATTATACGGTAGTCCATAATACTGGAGGGCGTAGATGGAGTTGAGGAACTGCTCCGTGTAGATAGGACTATTGAAGACCGTGTCCTTCGTCACGGTAGAGCCGGAGGGCTTATCAAGCGCAGCATTGCCCAACTTGAGCTCGTCGGTACATCCGGCGAGGAAAGGAACGGCTGCCGCAGCCATCAACATCCCGGTAATTATCTTATAGAGTTTCATATCTGTTTAATGATATCAGTTAATGTTTAGAATGCGACTTTCAGACCCAAGGTATAGGTACGGTTCAGCGGATAAGACGGTGCGTCAGTGGCACGTGTCTCAGGATCACCCCACTTGAACGGGGTCAGCGTGAATAGGTTGTAAGCGCTCAGCGAGAGCTGAAGCTGTGTCAGACCTAAGGTCTTCATGAAGGGGAAATGGAAGTCGTAAGCCACCTGTATCGTCTTCAGACGCAGATACTTGGCGTCTTTCTCATAGAGGGTGCTTGTAGCATAGTTCTGCGAAGCGTTCTCCCAGGTAGCACGCGGATACTCGGCGCTCTGCGACGGGTTCTCCACCGTCCAGGTGTTATCGACATGATACTGGAGCAGTCCGCCTTGTGTCGTGGAGTTGGAGCTATAGAACGGCTGGCGGAAGATACCGCTCAGCATACGGCTGACGTTCCAGGCGCCTGTCAACTGTGCATAGAAAGAGAAGTTGTCCCACTGGAAGCCCATGTTCAGACCGGCGATATACTGCGGGTCATCGGTGTAGCCGAAGCCGTGACTCATATCATCGGTATCGATCTTACCGTTGCCGTCGAGGTCGACATACACGGCATCACCGGGCTTGAGGGTAGCAACCATCTGAGTCGGGAACTTGTCAACGCCAAACTCTTTCATATAATCCTGCTCACAGCCCGTATAATAATATTTCCAGAACTTATACTGGCTGCGGGAACCGATACGGTAGCCCTTGCTGTACTGATAGTCATTGGTTTGCGGAGCTTCCTTACGCTCGATGATCTTATTCTGGTTGTAAGAGAGGTTACCCTTCAACCAATAGCGGAAATGCTGACCGATCTTGTCGTTCCAGTTCAGCGAGATCTCATAACCCCACGACTTAGCCTCACCGAGGTTAGCGGCAGGCAATGTGAAGCCAAGAATGGTAGGAGCAGTCATATCGTTCAACAGAATATCGGTACGATGCTCACGATAGTAGTCGAAGTTACCTTCGAGGCGGTCGCCGAGGAAGCGGACATCGAAACCGTAGTCCTGCTTGAAGGCTTTCTCCCACGTCACGTCGGGGTTGTTCTTCTGGGCCTCCAAGGCACCGAGCTTCGTTGTACCGTTTTCTACACCGAAGTTGTAACCATAAGCACCCGATTCCTTTCCGTTACGGTTGAAGAGTGCTGCCTGGTTAACATTGTAAGCATCAGGGAGATACATGAAGCGGCTGCCACCGATCTGGTCGTTACCGACAAGACCCCAAGAAGCACGGAGCTTGAAGAAGCTGATGGCCTTACGCAGCGGTTTGAAGAACGGCTCATCACTGACAACCCATCCTACAGATCCTGCCGGGAACGTACCGAAGCGCTTACTCGGAGCAAAGTTCTCGGAACCGTTATAGCCGATGTTGAACTCTGCCATGTAACGATTGTTCCAATCGTAAGTGACACGACCCACAAAACCCACGAGACCATGGCGGATATCAGAATAAGAACTTGGGTAATAGTTCTCACTCTGGTTGTACAGTGCCAGGGCTGTGATCGTATTCAGACCGAACGAACGATTATAGTTGAAAGCGGTCTCGAAATACCAGTTACGTCCTTTGGCCCGGCTCTCTGAATAAGTGGGCTCTGTGGTATCGCCGCTCTTCAGATAGCCGTAGACAGGATTGCCGTTTTCGTCAGTGCCTTTCCATATCGGCGTATAAGAGGCTTTTGTAGCGGCACCCTGCTTATAGACATTATAACTACTGTTGTAGGAACCCTTGATGTGCCATACCAAGCCTTTCGTGATAAAGTCGAGCTTCTGCTTCAATTGCAGGTCCATGCTGAGCTTGTTGATATTGGTGTTCATGAAGCCAATGCCATAATAGCCCATACCATTGCCCCCGACAAACGGCAACTTGTTGCCATCAGCATTGTACTGATCCTTGTCTGAGTTGTCAATGAACCGCCCGTCCACAATACCAGGAGAGGAGAACGGAGTGGCATAGTACATATATTTAATAAGACCGCTGGAGCCCTGACCGGTATAAGGTTTCTTAGCCTCATCGACGACACCGGAGAGGTTAGCACTGATCGTTGTGGTCTTCGTCACATCGAGGTCGATGTTGGCACGGTAGTTGAAACGATGATAACGGTAGTCGTTGACATAATCCTGGTCAAACTGCTTGAACAAGCCACCGGTAGTGTACATACCTGCACTGATAAAATAGCGCACATTCTTTGTACCCCCACTGATGCTGACGTTAGACTGGGTCTGCATCGTCGACTTCTTCATGACATAGTCGGTCCACTGTGTGTTCGGGAAACGGATAGGATCGCTGCCATCCTTGAATCGCTGGATGACGGCATCAGAGAAGAGGTGGCCCGTAACGTCATTGTCGCACATCTCATTATAGAAGTTGGCATAGTCGTAACTGCTGGCCTGTTTGACCATACGGTTCGGCACAAGGACTGAGAAATTGGTGGATGCCGTAATCCGCGCCTTACCCTCCTTGCCTCGTTTGGTCGTGATAAGGATAACACCATTGGCGCCACGTACACCGAAGACGGCGGTGGCGGAAGCATCCTTCAGCACGGTGATACTCTCAATCTCGTTCGGATCGATATCGTTCATGGAACGCTCGACACCATCGATCTGAACGAGCGGGGACGAGTTGACCCACGTTCCTTTACCACGGACGAAGACGGTAGCGGCATCGGAACCCGGCTCACCGGAATACTGGACAGTGGTGACACCGGAGAGCGCACCGGCCAGGACATTGTTGACAGAGGACACAGGCACGCGCGCCAGATCCTCACCCTTGACCGATGACAAGGCACCGGTGACGGTCACTTTCTTCTGTACACCATAAGCGACGACTTCAACACCTTGCAGGGTTGTACTCTCTTCCTTAAGCGTCACCTTCATCCCATTGCTGGCAGCAACAGTCTGAGGAACATAACCGACATAAGAGATCTTCAGTTTAGCTCCCGGACGGGCATTGACGGAGAAGTTGCCATCGAGGTCCGTGATTGTCCCTTGAGAGGCCGGGGCACCGACAACCATAACCGTAGCACCGATGATAGGTTCTCCTTTCTCATCAACGATAGATCCGCGCAGAACATTCTGTTTGGATTGCTGGGTGACGGCCTGCACCCGTTGTAGACCTATTGCGGGTGGGAAGACTAAAGCAGTGGCAAGCACAGCCATAGGTAATACCGAGCCGCGGAATAATTTTTGTTGAATCATTGGCTTTTATGCTTTTTTAGGCATTAAACTTTGATGCAAAGGTATACCTAATAAGTAGAAGCAAATAGTTAAAATTGTGCTATTTTATGGTATTTTCGTACGCATAGATGGTGATTTGTTCACAATTTCAGACATCAATCGGGCTCAGCAGGACAGATCCTCCCTCTTTTGCCACGTCTGTACCATTGTGTGGTACTGTCTGTACCATTGTGTGGTACTGTCCGTACCAAAGCGTGGTACTGTCCGTACCAAAGTGCGGAATCATCCGTACCAAAGCGTGGAATCATCGCCACATCAAGACACTTTTTGCTCATAAACTTGCATTATTATTCTTTTTATAAGTCAAAAATCACTACCTTTGCAAGGGTACGTCGTGTACGTGACACCTATTTCTATAAGAAACAAACAGCACCATGCACAATAGATTTTTTCTATTATAAGTCTGATCCTTTTAGGTCTGGCCATCTCTTTCTCATCCCATGCCGATGACTTCGTCGGGCATTACGATGTGCGACAGCTCTCCGTGGCAGACGGATTACCCGGCAATACCATCCGCGACATCCAGCAAGACAACAACGGTCTGCTCTGGATGGCAGGCACAGGCGGCTTGGCCTGTTATGATGGCTACCGCTTTGTCAGCTTTAACCACTTCGGCGGTCCGTCTACCCTTGGCAGCCCACGCCATATCGGCCGACTGTACCTCACGCCCTCCCGTGACCAGCTATGGTTGTCCACAGCTACATATAACCAGTTCTGCTTTGACTTGCAGCGTGGCCGTTTCATCGACTACACCGGGCGAGGCGACCAGGACCGGCCTTACCGTAAGCTTGTGCCTACCACCAATGGCATCTGGCTCGTCAGTAACACCTTTGGACTCCGACATGTTACCAAAATCAACGGTAAATATATCACAACAGACTTCACCGTCAATAACCACCGTCTTCCTGATAACCATGTAAGCACCATCGCCGAAGACAGCAAAGGCAACATTTGGGCAGCGACAAAGAAAGGGCTTGTCCGAATCGACCGGCAAGGTCATACACGGATCTGCCTCCCTAACCGTGACTTGCTGGGGTGTTTTGCCTATGGTGACAAGATCATGGCTTATAAAAAGGTATGGCAGACAGCCTATATCTTCAATTCTGATGGTCGACTGCTCAAAGAAACTCATCTACCCACTCCATTAGGACACGTCAGTGCTATCCGTGGTGTCATCAACTGGCAAGGCAAATGGGTGATATTCACCAGTAATACGACCTTCGCCTTAGATGCTAAAACCGGTCAGTTCTCCAAACCCGCTGACTATCAGATTCCCAATGGCTCACTCTACTCTACCATTGGCGATCTGCAATTCGTCGGCAACAGGACGGGTAATCTCTGGATTTTCCCCAAGCATGGGAAAATTCAGGTACTGAGACTGTTCCAGAACTACGACCAGTCACGGGAGCACAACAGCATGTTCTCCATCACACGAGGCAAGGACGGACTCTATTATATTGGCTCCTATGGCGGCGGCTTGTTCGTCTACAACCGTTCGACAGGAAAGGTGACACAGTTCACAGCCAGCGACCCCAACCGCATCATCCTTACCAACTATATTCTTTATGTTACCACCGACCGAAGTGGCTGTATATGGGTTGCAACAGAGAATGGTGGCGTGACTTGTCTCTCTCCCGGAGAAAACATTGCTGAATACCGATACATAAACAATACCATCCTTGGTGACTGGACCAACTGTATTCTTCGATTAAGCATAGATACCGACGGCAATCTGAATGTAGAGACAAAAGCTCGAAAATTGTATTCATACGATATTCACACTGGCTTGTTCTCTCAGAAAGGGGCAGTAGGAACGGGTATTTCCAGATATACTGTAGACCGTCAGGGCCGGCTCTGGCAGGCCTCACACGACAATGGCATCCTGGTCGACGGCAAACAGATGACAGTCAATGCGGGCGGCAAACACGTCGATGCGGATGATTATACTTCTATTGTCAAGGACAGATATGGACGCATCTGGCTCGGTACCTGGGGCTACGGCTTGCTCTTGGTGAAAGCCGTCAAGGGAAGTATGGTCTATGCCATTCAGGCCATTTCAAGCCAATACAACGAGAGCCGCGTCAATGATATTGCCATCGCCCACGACAAGATTTATGTGTCATCGTACAACGGGCTTTATGCAGCTGACCTCAAGCGGAATTTCCGACCCAACGACTTCAAACTTTATCACACAGCAGCCAAGAACTTCCCAGCTGATGAGGTCGTGTGTATTTATCCCACAGCCCATGACATCGTATGGGTCGGAACAGTAGGCAGTGGACTCGTGCGCTGTGACTTCTCCCATGGTGCCAGAAATATGACGTACAAAATGTTGACGACGAAAGATGGTCTGAGCAACAACGACATACGTTCTATCATTGCCGATGCCAAGGGCAACCTATGGGTCGGAACCGATGCCGGCATCTCACGTGTCACTCCCGACGGGCGTTACGTCCGACGTTACCTGCTCACAAACGATGTCCTGAGCAACACATTCAACAAAGATTGCGCCATCCGACTCAGCAATGGACAACTCGCCTTCGGTACAGTAAACGGCATGGCGATCGTCAATCCAGCCAACGACAAGATCACGAAGACAGCTGCGAGCATCGTACCTTTTGTCTCGGACCTCTATGTCAACGGTATCTCCATCTATGAAGGTCTCGACTCTGCCATCACCGACAAAGCGCTTCCGCAGACACAGAAGATAACCCTAAACCATAACCAGAACTCGCTCACATTCTTCTTCTCCAGTTGCGACTACCATAACATCACCTCCCAGGCTTATCAGTACTACCTCGAAGGCGTCGACCACAGTTGGCGTCCCGTCACAGTAGAGAACCACGCAGAGTATTCGAACCTCTCGCCCGGCACCTATACGTTCCACCTTCGTCTTGTCGACCAGACAGGGCCGGGTAAAGAGCGCACACTCATCGTGCATATCTCAGAACCATGGTACAATACCATTTGGGCATGGATGTTCTACCTGATCGTTCTTGCATCCATCTCGCTCCTCTTCTACCGCAATGCTAAAGAGCGTCTCCGCATGCATCAACAGGTGAAACTGGAAAAACAGATTGCCAACTTCCGCACAGAGTTCTTCACCCATATCACCCATGAGTTCCGCACCCCGCTGGCCATCGTTCAGACTGCTATCGAGCGCGTCTCACGACCTGGCAACCCGTCAAGGAAAGACATACAGACAGCCCAGCGAGGTGTTCGACGCTTGCTTCGCCTCGTCAACCAGTTCCTCGAATATCGAAGAATAGAGACAGGAAAATTACGACTTCAAGTGGAGAAAAACGATGTCATCTCCTTTGCACAGGATGTCTTCCTCGACTTCCGCGTCATCGCCGAACAGAAGCATATCACGATGAAATTCACCCCGTTCGATAAGAATGCTGAGATATTGTTCGACCATCGCCTTGTAGAGTCTATCCTCTACAACCTGCTCTCCAATGCTGTCAAATATGCACCAGAGAACAGCATTGTCAACTTCTATATAAAGAACCATGACAAGATGCTCGACTTTATTGTAGAAGACAATGGACCCGGGATCGAGGGTGAACAACTTAAAGACCTGTTCCATCCCTTCATGGAAGGCAATGTGTCGAGGGGCGGAATGGGTATCGGCCTTTATACCTCTTACCAGATGGCACTGCTCCACCATGGCATGCTCAGTTACTCCAACGTCTCGCCGCATGGAGCCCGCTTCACGCTCTCCATTCCGAAAGAGTGGGACTATCAGCCAGAGGAATATGGTACCCCAAAACAGACGT
Organism: Prevotella sp. UBA2725; assembly: GCA_002353825.1. Classification (GTDB taxonomy): domain Bacteria; phylum Bacteroidota; class Bacteroidia; order Bacteroidales; family Bacteroidaceae; genus Prevotella. The sequence goes on from DEKJ01000028.1 coordinate 148,285, forward strand.
CAGCCACCAACGATAACAAGCATTACGAAGAGATCATCCGTGAGATGGCTCCCGAGGCCATCAACAGCCAACGGGTTGCCATCATTGAGGACGATGTTGATATGCAGGAACAACTAAAGACGGAGGTGGGAGCTTTCTTCCAGACTACCGTCTACGGCAACGGCAAGGATGCCATTGAGGGTATCACCGCCAACCCGCCAAGCCTCATCCTCTGCGACATCATGCTCCCCGACACCAATGGCTATGAGATCGTTAAGAAATTGCGTGGGGAGGATGCTCTGAAAGAGATTCCCGTCATCATGCTCACAGCCCTCGATGATGAAGATCACCAGATCAAAGGATACAAGGTCGGTGCCGACGACTACATGGTGAAACCATGCAACTACCACCTGCAGGAGGTCAGAAAGGGAACTACCTGCAGTGGGATGATATCTACAGCGTGAATGGTGGTGATTATCGTCTCGAAGTAACCTATGCCAACAATCGTGTCAACCAGTACAACAAAGCAAAGGAAACACGAACGATGGTTGTCTGGGTCAACGGGAAAGTGGCCGGAAGAGTCGACTGCCCCTACGGTGAAGGTTGTAAGAAGTCAACCATGAAGATAACACTTCATAAAGGACAAAATATTATCCGCATCGGGAACAACGCGAGTTGGTCTCCTGACATTGACTGTATCGACTTGACGGCCATGAAATGAACCTTTAAGTTTATCAAATACTATTCATAAAGCGATGCACTGACTAACCGAAGGATTCGTGTGAAAGGAGGAATTTTCTTCGGGAAAGGTGGAAAAATACATTATTACCCCTTTCCGTCAGTTTTTATGTATCATAATGAGGATGTAAAGATTAACTTTGCCATTAAGAACAAAAGTTAATCTAAAGATATGGAACAGCCAACCAGCATCTATGAGAATTATCAACAACGCTTGATGGATTACGGCCTTCGTTTTACCTCTGACAGAGAGATGGTGAAGGACTGCCTGCAAGATGTCTTCTTGAAATATCTGCAACGGTGCAATGTCATCCCCATTGGATCGATCCCATCTTTTCTTTATTCGTCTCTCCGCAACCGCATCATTGATGAATTTCGACGCGCGAGCTACCGCAACGACACGTCATTGGACTATGCCATGAATGTGTATGATCACGACAATGCTGAACAATCGATGATTGAACAAGAGACAGAACGCAGGAATGTCAAGCGCATAGATGAGCTTCTCCGATGTCTCACACCCCAACAGCGCAAAGCCTTTGAACTCTATTATATGCAGGAGAAAGACTACAACACCGTTTGCCATGAGCTACACATGAACTACCCTTCCGTGCGCAACCTTGTCTGTCGCGGCATGCAAAGGATGAGAGCGGCAGCAGTATAATGTTTTTCTTTTAAATTCGTTCATAAAAAGGGGATAAAGTCTCACAAACTGCAACTTTTAATACCTATTTCTACCATAAATGGAAATATGTAAGTATCTTTGCAAAAGGAAAACATTAACGAAAACGACTATTGAATACAATCACCCATAACACCATCAACCACGAAGGAATCGTGACTTCGGCGGGTAACGGGAAGGTCAGCGTGCGCATCACACAAGCTGCCGCTTGCGCTACCTGCAAGATAGCCGGTCACTGCAACGCCTCTGAACAGCAGGAGAAGACGATTGAGGTCTACACCGACGACGCGCAGCACTATCATGTCGGCGAGAGCGTCAAGGTAAGCACCGACGCGCACACCGGACATCGCGCCGTATGGTTAGGCTACGGCATTCCTTTAGTGCTCATGGTCGTCACGCTCTTCCTTGTGCGTCTTCTCTCGGGCAGCGATGGCGCTGCAGCCCTCTCCGCCATCGCTATCCTCATTCCTTACTATATCCTGCTTTACCTCTTCCGCGCCCGAATCGCACAGAAGGTAAAGTTTAATATAGTTAGGAGTTAGGAGTTAGGAGTTAAACTTACGAAATATTAATTACAAAATACATTATGAATTATATTCTCAGTGCGGTATTGGTTCTTGGCCTGATAGCCCTTCTGGCGGCTGTTCTGCTCTACGCAGTGTCCAAGAAGTTTGCCGTGAAGACCGATCCGCGCGTCGGTGAAGTCACCTCGCTCCTTCCGGGAGCCAACTGTGGAGGGTGCGGCTTTGCAGGCTGTGCCAACATGGCAGAGGCGCTCGTCAAGGGAGCCGACAAAGGAACGATTGAAGGACTGCGATGCCCCGTCGGCGGTGATGCTGTCATGACACAGGTTGCCCAGCACCTCGGCATGGAGGCCACGAAGAGTGAGCCGATGGTCGCCGTGGTGCGTTGCAACGGAACATGTGAGCACCGCCCACACATCGTCGAGTACGACGGTCTTCAGACCTGCGCCGCTGTCAACGCCTCCGGCAGAGGCGAGACTGCATGCGGCTACGGCTGCTTAGGCTGTGGCGACTGCGTGCGGGCCTGCCAGTTTGATGCCATCCACATGAACCCCGAGACCGGACTGCCCGAGGTCGATGAGGAGAAATGCACGGCCTGCGGAGCATGTGCGAAGGCTTGCCCGCGACACATCATCGAACTGCGGAAGAAAGGCCCGCGCGGCATGCGTATCTACGTGCAGTGTGTCAACAAAGACAAGGGTGCCGTGGCTCGCAAAGGCTGCGAGGTGGCTTGTATCGGTTGTGGCAAGTGCCAGCGTGCCTGTCAGTTCGACGCTATCACCATTGAGAATAATCTGAGTTATATCGACTACAACAAATGCCGTCTCTGCACAAAGTGCGTGAGTGAGTGCCCCACAGGCGCCATCATCCAGGTCGGCGGAAGGAAACGTACTGTTGCAAAAGATACAGCTGAAAAAGAGGCTGTAAGAAAGGAGGCACAAGCATGAAATGGTTCACATTTAAGAAAGGTGGCGTCCATCCCGAAGAGAACAAGCTCACCGCTGACATCCCCACACAACCAGCAGCCCTACCTACGCAGGCCGTGTTCATGCTCTCCCAGCATATCGGTGCACCCGCCAAGGCTGTCGTGAAACGTGGCGACAAGGTCAAGGTCGGCACGCTTCTCGCTGAAGCCGGCGGTTTCGTCTCGGCACCTGTCTACAGCAGTGTGTCGGGTACCGTAGCAAAGTTGGATAATGTCATCGACGCTACGGGGTATCTCAAGCCCGCCATCATTGTCAATGTCGAAGGCGACGAGTGGGAAGAGAGCATCGACCGCAGCGACACGCTCGAGACATTGGACAAGCACCCGGAGCTTACGCCCGAAGAGATCGTCAACCGCATCAAGACTGCTGGCGTGACGGGTATGGGTGGTGCCGGATTCCCGACATTCATCAAGCTCTGTCCTCCCCCAGGTGCCAAAGCAGAGTGTGTCATCCTCAATGGTGTGGAGTGTGAGCCTTATATCACCTCCGACTACCGTCTGATGATGGAGCATGCCAAGGAGATTCTCGTAGGTCTCGACCTGCTGATGAAAGCAGCCAAGGTTGAAAAGGGTTTCATCGGCATCGAAGAGAACAAGCCCGAAGCTATCGCGCTCTTCCAGAACCTCACCGAGGGCAACGACCGCGTCACCGTAGTACCTCTGAAACAGAAATATCCGCAAGGCGGTGAGAAGCAGCTCGTCAACGCTGTCACAGGCCGTGAGGTACCGCCACCACCCGCCATCCCCGTCAATGTCGGCGCCATCGTGCAGAACGTCGGTACCGCCTTTGCCGTCTACCAGGCTGTGATGAAGCACAAGCCGCTCCTCGAGCGTTACACAACCGTGACGGGCAAACTCGTCAAAAACCCCGGCAACTTCCTCGTGCGCATCGGCACACCGTTCCGCCAGCTCATCGATGCCTGCGGCGGACTGCCCGAGGGCGACAATAAAGTGCTGGCCGGTGGACCCATGATGGGTAAAGCCGTCGTCAGTCTCGACGTGCCCGTCTGCAAAGGTACCAACTCCGTGACTGTGCTCTCCGGCAACGATGCCCACCGTAAACCTGTACAGAACTGTATCCGCTGCGGCAAATGCGTTGAAGCCTGCCCCATGGGACTGGAGCCTTATCTCCTCGCTACCCTCGCTGCCAACAAGCGGTATGACGAGCTGGAACAGGAGTGCGTCACTTACTGCATCAGTTGTGGCTGCTGCCAGTTCACCTGTCCTTCCCATCGTCCTATCCTCGACAATATTTCGCAAGGCAAGGCTGTCGTCATGGGGCGTATCAAGGCACGGGCAAAGAAGAAATAACAGAACAATAAAATCATATAAATATATGGGAAAATTAATCGTCTCGCTGTCTCCCCACGCGCATGGCTCCGACAGTGTAGATCGCAACATGTACGGCGTGCTGATAGCCCTCATCCCCACGGTCATCGTGACGCTGTGCTATTTCGGACTCGGCTCACTGGTCGTCCTGCTCACGAGCATCGCCAGTTGTGTCTTCTTCGAATGGGCCATCACGCGTTATATCCTGAAAGAGACACCACATCTGCTCGACGGCTCCGCCATGGTGACAGGTCTGCTCCTCGGCCTCAACCTGCCGAGTAACCTGCCGGTATACATTATTATTATAGGTGCGCTTGTCGCCATCGGCATCGGTAAGATGACCTTTGGCGGACTGGGCAACAACCCGTTCAACCCCGCTCTCGTAGGCCGTTGCTTCCTCCTCGTCAGTTTCCCGGCTCAGATGACCTCTTGGCCGAAGATCGGACAGCTCACGAGCTATCTCGATGCTCAGACCGGCGCCACACCCTTAGCTCTGATGAAGACCGCTATCAAATCGGGAAATCCAAGTGTGCTCGACAAACTGCCGGACAGTCTCACGCTGCTTCTCGGCAACACAGGTGGAGAACTCGGTGCCGGCACCATGGGTGAGGTCTGTGCCCTGGCACTCATCGCCGGCCTGTGTTTCATGCTCTGGCGGAAAATCATCACCTGGCATATCCCCATCTCCATCCTTGCCACGGTCTTTGTGTTCTCCGGCCTGCTTCATCTCGCTAACCCCGTCTATGCCAGTCCCGTACAGGAACTGCTGAGCGGCGGTCTGATGCTCGGTGCCATCTTCATGGCTACCGACTACGTGACAAGCCCGATGACCCATAAGGGACAACTCATCTACGGCATTGCCATCGGCTTCCTCACGGTGGTCATCCGCAACTGGGGCTCTTACCCTGAGGGCATGTCGTTCGCCATCCTTATTATGAACGGCTTCACACCGCTCATCAACCATTACATCAAACCCCGCAGGTTCGGTGTCGTAAAACAGAAAGGAGAATAAGCCATGCAGAAACTACAATCATCATTAAAGAATATGGTCGTCGTCCTCGTGGGCTTCTCCCTCGTCATCGGTGGTCTGCTGGCGTGGGTCAACCACGTCACAGCGAAGCCTATCGCTGAGAAAGCAGAGAAGACGCTCGCCCAAGGCATTAAGACCGTCATGGGTAACGACAACATCAAGGTGGCAGCTCCGGAGAATGTGACGGAGACCATCGACGGCAAACCATTCACATTCGTCGTGCATCGTGCTACGGACGCTTCAGGCAAGGATCTCGGTGCTGCCGTGGAGAGTACAACAGGCGGCTTCGGCGGTGACCTGAGAGTCTTGGTGGGATTCGCACCCGACGGAACGATCCTCGGATACACCATCCTGCAGTCGTCGGAAACACCGGGACTCGGCGCCAAGGCGCAACAGTGGTTCCAGAAAGACGGTAAAGGCAATGTCATCGGCAAGAATCCCGGGCAGGGCGACCTGCACGTGAGCAAGGATGACAAGTCGGGCAACGCCGTCGACGCCATCACGGCAAGTACCATCACGAGCCGTGCCTTCCTCAAAGCTATCAACCAGGCTTATGCAGCCTATAAAAAGAAAGGGTAAGAACGATGCAAAATATGAAAGTTTTTCTCAATGGCCTTATCAAGGAGAACCCTACCTTCGTGCTCTTCCTCGGTATGTGCCCCACCCTTGCCACAACGACGAGTGCCATCAACGGTCTCTCCATGGGACTGGCGACGATGGCGGTGCTCATCTGCACCAACTTCGTCATCTCGGCGATCAAGAACATCACGCCTGACATGGTGCGCATCCCGGTGTTCATCGTGGTCATCGCAGCCTTCGTGACGATCCTTCAGATGTTCATGAGTGCATATGCACCCGACAGCATCAACCAGGCATTGGGTATCTATATCCCGCTTATCGTGGTCAACTGTATCATCCTCGGTCGTGCCGAGAGCTTTGCCTGCAAACACACGCCGGTAGAAAGCATCTTCGACGGACTGGGAATCGGACTGGGCTTCACCTGCGCTCTGACGCTCCTCGGCATCGTGCGTGAGATCTTAGGTGCAGGAAGCGTCTTCGGCTTCCATCTGTTGCCGGAGAGCCTCAACATCCTGCTCTTCATCCTGCCACCGGGTGCCTTCCTGACATTGGGCTACCTCGTAGCAATCATGAACAAGCTCAAGAAAGCAAAGGATTAATATTCATTGAATTATAGGAAACATTGAAAAAATAGACAATGGAATACCTCTTAATATTTATATCCGCCATCTTTGTCAACAACGTGGTCCTGTCGCAGTTCCTCGGCATCTGTCCGTTCCTCGGCGTGTCGAAGAAGTTGGACACGGCCATGGGAATGGGTGGCGCCGTGACCTTTGTGCTGACGCTCTCGACCATCGTGACATGGCTCGTTCAGACTTATATCCTCAACCCCTTCGGGCTGCAATACCTGCAGACGCTGGCGTTCATCCTTGTCATCGCTGCTCTGGTGCAGATGGTGGAGATCATCCTGAAGAAAGTGTCACCGGCACTCTATCAGGCCCTCGGCATTTTCCTCCCACTCATCACGACCAACTGCGCCGTGCTCGGTGTCGCCATCCTCGTCATCCAGAAAGACTATAACCTCTTAGAGAGTGTCACCTACGCCTTCTCGACGGCCCTCGGCTTTGCCCTTGCCCTCATGCTCTTCGCCGGCATCCGCGAGCAGCAGTCGCTGGTGAAGATCCCTAAAGGCATGCAAGGCATGAGCATCGTGCTCATCACTGCCGGCCTCCTCGCCCTAAGCTTCATGGGCTTTAGCGGACTGGAGAACGGCCTCCGCACGCTCTTTGGCCTGTAACATCGGCTTCTCACCCGCATCGGCTTTTCACGACTTAGCACGACACAAAAATGGTTCTTCGGTTTTCGGATTGATATCAGCAGACAGCCTCGGAGAGGCTGACTTTTACATAACCCCAGACTAAGGGAGCGATAGCGACTGCAGTCTGGGGATTATTGTGACTGTTTGTCTGACTGATCTCCAGCCTCGAAGAGGCTGACTGCACGATAGTGCGCTATGTTTTTAGCCGTTTAAATCATAGTGCATTGCGCGCCAAGGCGCAGTCAGCCTCTCCGAGGCTGGCATTCAGGTATTCCGTATGCGACCTAAACCCCAGGCTGCGTCGCTGCGCTCCTTGCCTGGGGTTATGCAGAGTGTGCCTCTCCGAGGCACTTATCAATCCGAAAAGCTGAAGAACCCAAAAAATCCCTGTAAGAGGGACAANNTTGTCCCTCTTACAGGGATTTTTCGTATCTTTGCACGAAAAAGGAGTGTTATGGTAGATCTAATTCTTTATCAGTATATGGACGAGATGCTTCGTCAGACTACAGAGAAGCATTTCAGATACCTCTATCAAGAGATTGAGTGGTCAGCAAGGATGATTGGCATCGTGGGACCGCGTGGTGTCGGAAAGTCAACCATGTTGCTGCAGCATATCAAAAACCATCCCAATAGGAATAAAATGTTGTATGTCTCAGCCGACATCATATATTTTAACACGCACACACTTGTCGATCTTGCTGATGAGTTGGTGAAAGATGGGGGAAATTACCTCTTTATCGATGAGGTACATAAATACAAGAACTGGAGCCAGGAACTGAAGCAGATCTATGACGTCCATCCGGATCTTCATGTTGTGTTTACAGGTTCGTCCATTCTCGATATCTATGAAGGATTGTCAGATCTCAGTCGCCGCGTATTGCTTTACCATCTACAAGGACTGTCGTTCCGTGAGTTTCTGCTTATTCAGCACGAGATCGAAGCACCGGTGCTTACACTGAAAGATATTGTTGACAATAAAGCTGTCATCCCCGACGTGTCTCATCCGCTTCCTCTCTTCCGCGAATATCTTGCCAAAGGTTATTATCCTTTTAGCAATGAGCCTGGCTTTGAGATACGTGTCAACCAGATGGTGCAACAGACAATAGAGTCGGATATCTCACAATATGCTGACCTCAAGCCTGCTACGGCAAGAAAGTTGAAACAACTACTGAGCGTTGTATCATCCCTTGCTCCGTACAAGCCTAACTTCGATAATCTCTCAAAAGAAGTTGGAATAAGCAAGAATAATGTACCGGACTATCTAACCTACCTTGAGAAAGCAGGACTGTTAGGGTTGCTTCGCGACAATACGTCCGGCATGCGTTCCCTTGGCAAGATTGAGAAAGTATACGTCGACAACCCGAGCCTGATGACGGTTCTCTCCGGAGGAACACCTAACGTCGGCAATCTGCGCGAGACATTCTTCTATAACCAGACACGACTACGGAACAACGTCATGGCATCAAAAGAATCAGACTTCTTCATTGCTCCCTACACCTTCGAAGTAGGAGGGAAGGACAAAGGCAAACGGCAGATAGAAAATGTTGAAAATGGTATCATCGTCAAGGACGATATTGAGACGGGGCACGGCATCATTGTACCTTTATGGGCATTCGGCCTAAACTATTAATTCATCCTTCCAACAACTGTAACAACATAAACAACCAAAACAACAAAGGATGTATAGATGAAGTTGTCAAAGTTGTGCCAGTTGTTAAAGTTGTTGGGGGCTTCTCTGCCTGCCGAAATGTCGTGCTAAGTCGTGAAGAGTCGTTGCAGATCTCTACCATGTCGTGCTAAGTCGTGAAGAGTCGATGCAGGAAAAGTCGTTGCGCTATTCCACGATGATATACCCGTCGTCGTTGCTATTCGTGCTTGCCGGCTTCTTCGGCTTGGGCAGTTGCTTAAGCTTACCGTTCTTATCGAAGAGACCGTAGGTCGTACGGAGCACACTGAACTCAGTGCGGCGGTTAAGCTGGTTGCAGACCTCCTGCTTCTTCGGATCCTTCAAAGCCTTGATGAACTGCTCCGTCAACACCTCGCCTTCTTTCAGCCACGGCAGACGTGCGGCGAGTTTTTTGTTCACCTTACGCGGCCGTTCCTTACCATAGCCAACGGGCGTGAGGCGGTCGGCAGCAATGCCATGAGCAATGAGGTATTTGATAACCGACTCAGCACGTCGTTGCGACAAGCCTTTGTTGTATGCGGCTGAACCGACATAATCGGTGTGTGCAGCGAGCTCAATGGTCACATTGGGATTGTCGTTGAGGATACCGATGAGCTGGTTAAGTGCTGTCTTCGAACTGTCACGCAACGTCGCCTTATCAAAGTCGTAGAAGATATTATCGATGAGCACCGGTGCCGAGATATTGGCAAGGGCAAACTGCAAGGTCGTGTCGCGCGACTCCTTCGGTGCCTTCAGCGCCTTCACCTCTTCCTTATGGTTGAGATAACCCTTGCAGGACGCGAGGAAGAGGTAGCTCACGCCGGGGTTCAGTGCCTTCGTGAACGAGCCGTCGCTGCGCACCGTGATCTTCTCATTCGTACCGTCATCGCCGACACAATAGACCTGCGCCTGCGGCAATTCATAGCCGTCCATCTCATAGACCCAACCTTTGACCGTCTGTTCGATCTCCGGATTGACAAATGAATAAAGATGATCCCAACCTCGCATGTCACCACGGTTACTGGAGAAGAACCCACGGTTGTGGACGCCTTCGAACGTCATGCCAAAGTCATCACCCTGCGAGTTGAGCGGATAGCCGGGATGCGACAGTGTTACCTTCCCGTTCTTGTCGGCATGCGCAATGAAGATGTCGTAACCGCCAAGACCCGGATGGCCCGTACTGGAGAAATAAAGATCGCCATTGGGTCGGAACGTCGGGAATGCCTCGTCACCCTCTGTGTTGATGGGACTGCCGAGATTCTCCACACCGCCCAGGCCATGCGCCGTGATGCGCACGCGCCAGATGTCAAGGCCTCCTTTGCCACCCGGCATGTCGCTCGTGAAATAGAGCCATTCGCCATCGGGCGAGATGGCTGGATGGGCAAAACTCGAAAGCGTGTCTTTTGAAATCTCCACCGCCGTTGGTTTGCTCCAAGAAGCATCGGCCCGCGATGACTTCACGATCTTAGCGTATCGGGGTGACGATGGATCTGTGACACACTGCGTGAGATACATCTCGTGCCCGTCGGGCGTGAAGCAGCAGGCGCCCTCGTCGTAGGCTGTGTTGACACCCGTCACTGCCTCCGGCTTGCTCCACTTTCCCTTGTCGTCCTTGGACGAATGGAAGATGTCACCCGGCTTCATACCCGTGATGCCACTGAGGTCCTCTCCTTCCGCCTCCTTACGTGTCGACGTGAAGTAGATCTCATCTGCATTGTCGCCCAAGAGCGCCGGCGAATAGTCTGCCCGGCGCCCGTTGAGAACATCCACGCGCTTTACGGTATAGCGACTGCCGAGCTGTTTGATCTCCGGAGCTTTCCGTGCGGCTTCCAAGCCCTCCTTCGCCTGAGCGTTGGTAGGCAGAGAGTCGAGCACATTTAGGTATTCCTTCACGGCACCTTTGTAGTCACCGTTCTTCATCAACAGACGGGCAAGTTCGATGTGATCCGTGATGCTATCCTCATGATAACGGATAGCGTTGCGGTAAGCCACAATAGCCTTGGCTGTCTGCAAGCTCTTGTCGTAGCAGTAGGCCATCTTGCGTGCTATTGTGCCCCGTGTCTTGCGTTCCTTCGGCTCCGTCTTCTGATAAGCCTGCTTAAAGTTGTCCGCGGCATCATAATACTCCCCCAAGGCAAGGTTCTTTTCACCCTGCTTCAGGTATTTGTCGGCGCCACAAGAAGTCAGCAGCAGAAGAGCGACAAAAAAGAGAATTATGTGCCGTGGAAAAGACATAGATTATTGGTTATTGACCTTGATGATCTTTGTCTTCGGCAACTCCTTGTTACGGATATTGACACGCGTGACAACAGCCTGGGCGAGGTTGATGAATGCCTGGCCGGTCATGCTGTCAGCATCGAGTGCAGCAGGCTTGCCGGCATCACCACTATCACAGATACCCTGGACAAGCGGGATCTGAGCAAGCAATGGTACATTCATCTCCTTGGCGAGATTCTTGCAGCCGTCCTTGCCGAAGATATAATATTTGTGGTCGGGCAGTTCCTTAGGCGTGAACCATGCCATGTTCTCCACGAGTCCGAGGATAGGAACATTGACCTTGTCGTTAGTATACATGTCGATACCCTTGCGCGCATCGGCAAGCGCCACCTTCTGCGGTGTCGATACGATGACGGCGCCCGTGATGGAGAGTGTCTGCAGGAGTGTGAGGTGGATATCACTCGTCCCAGGAGGCGTGTCGAGAATGAAATAGTCGAGATCACCCCAGTCGGCATCAGCAATGAGCTGTTTCAGAGCTGCTGTCGCCATGCCGCCTCGCCACAAAGTTGCCGTATCGGGATTGACGAAGAAACCGATGGAGAGAAGCTTCACACCATATTTCTCTATCGGCTCAATGAGCTGACGTCCGTCTTTCTCCACGCCATAAGGACGCTCTTCCTCCACGCCGAACATCTTCGGCATCGAAGGACCGAAGATATCGGTATCGAGCAGACCAACCTTGTAACCTAATCGTGCCAGGGCGATGGCGAGGTTGGCGGAGACCGTGCTCTTACCTACACCACCCTTGCCGGAGCTGACGGCAATGATGTTCTTCACGTTCGGCAGAAGTTTGCCTACCTCCGGGCGCGGAGCACTCTTAAACTCAGTGCCGATAGTCACCTCGACCTCGTCGCCAAGCTTGTATTTCAACGTTGCTTCAGCCGACTTCACGGTCGACTTGATGAACGGATCGGTCTCACGGGGGAAGATGAGCGAGAAACTCACCTTGTTGCCATTGATGCGCATATTGTCAGCCACCATGTCACTCTCCACAAGGTTCTTCTTCGTGCCGGGATAGATGACCGTGGCAAGGATGTCACGTATCAGTTTCGGGTATAATGTCATAATCTGTTTTGTATTACTTACGTGTTATGTATTATTAATTAGGGTAGACAAAAGTAAGCATTATCTCGTATAAATCCAAATAAAAACTAAATATTTTAGATGTGGTAAGAATAATTAGTACCTTTGTGTGCAAGCGATAAACATATTTACCCATGAAATTCCGAAATATACTATATACATTCGTCTTTACCTTCGCCGCACTTTGTGCTCAAGCCCGTCCTGCCGCTCTTTATCCGGGCAGCAGTGTGAGCTACACGGTGCAGAAGAAACATCGACCCGTCGTGGACAAGTCACTGCAACTGATGGCAAGCGACCTGAAAACTGACACGAAGAGGAATATCAAAGCCGACCTGCTCATCTTCCAGCTCGACATGGCATCGAACAAAGACATGAAGACGCTCGGAGAGATGCAGGTACCCGTGATGGACATCATCGCCAAGAAAGACGCTTTCTGGATTGGCGTGCGTGGCACGAAGACGGTCATCGTCGGCAGCAACGGGCGTGGCACGGCCTATGGCATCCTGCAGTTTGCCAAAGCTGGCAACCCACAAAACAAAGTGAAAGGCCTCACAGAGATTCCGTCGGTGGAATATCGTGGCATATCACTCGAAGGGTCACATAAGACCAATTACCACCAGCTCTTTGAGAACATGCTTCGCCGGCGCATCAACTTCCTCTGCGAAGGCTGGGACAGCGGCGACGTGCCCGACCATTTTGTCCACAGTCTGCGCCAGAAGGCTGACTCTTTCGGCATTCTCCTTGCCACCCCTCACGGCTCCCATGGTTTGCGCCTGCAAAGTCTAAAAAAGAGCATGAACGTCAATATTGGTTGGGCTGACGACAACTATGGATATATCGCGCCCGTCGATGATGGCAGCGACAACGGTGTCGTCTATCATCTCGCCTATGCCGGTAAGCCGCACAGTTATCTCTGGCTCTGCACCACGCAGCCCGGGCTCATCGCCAACGAACTGCAGACAGCCTACCGCAAAGGTGCCGACCGCCTGTGGATGGCTGTGGTCTACAACCCCGATGTCGCCATTTATCAGCTCGACCTGATGATGGACTTGGCGTGGAATATCAAGTCGGTCAATCTATCCAACACCCGGCAGCATCTGCGCGGCTGGCTCACAAAGCAGTTCAACTCCAGAGTTGCCAATGCGCTCGTAGAACCGCTCAGCCAGTATTTCCGCCTCACAGACATCCGTAAGCCGGAGTTCATGGATTTCACCCAGCAGAAAGCGCCATCGAGACACAACAAGAATGGGGACGGAGGCATTGCCAACACCGACTTCAACGCAGAAGAGTTTGACAATGAACTCGACCGTTATCTGAACAATTATTATCATGTATGTAAGCAGGTACGAGAAGCACGTCATTATGTCGCCGATGAAGACAGCGACAAGTTCTTCACGCTCGTCGAATATCCTGTCTGTGCCTCGGCGCAGATGGCAGTGAAGATGCTTGAGTCGCAGGAGTCGCGCCTCATCGCCCGTCCCGTCAGTTTCCACCATGACAGTGAAGCCTTGGAATCGGCTGCTCGAAGCATCAAGGCCTATCGGAAGATACAGGAACTCACCTCTTTATATAATAACGCCATGGCACGCATGCGGCGACAGAGCACAATGGATGCGGCTCCTCAGGACCTTGCTGTCTTTGGCGCTCCACAACTCACCGACACACTGAGTGAGGCAGAACTGCAACAGTATGGCAACTACACGCACAGTGACGCTGCGCTCGACAACGATAACAATATCGTCGGCACGGCAGCCCGTTACGCCATTGCCAGTCAGGACACGAGGACCATCGACCTTCTCGGCCGGTCTCTGAAAGCCGTGGAACTCAACCAAGGTGACTCGCTGACTTATCGGTTCACGTCAGGTACAGTCGGCGGTGTTCTTCGCCTATCTTTTGTTCCCACCCATGCCCTCGATGGTGGCAGTCTGCAGTGCAGCGTACGCATCGATAACAACACACCACGAATAGTTATCATCACTAATGGTGAGCAAGGCGAGCAATGGGCCGATGACGTTCTGTGTGGCCAGGCCCTCGTCACGCTCCCCGTGTCTCTTGAGGCAGGCGCTCACACCCTCACGATCAAGGCGCTCTCCGACCATGTCGTCTTCGACGAGTGGATGATCGACCGCGATGCCGACCGCCGGTTCTATGTATTCCCCGTACAGCCATAGGAGGCGGCAACGGTAACCAAAGCCTTGCGTCTCACTCCTCATTCCTCACCCCGAACTCCTATCTCCTAACTCCTAACTCCTAATTCCTATCTCCTAACTCCTCACTTATTGTAAAACACCTTTCCAGCCCTGTCGATATGCTCGCCTATGGGCGTTCCCCGCTTCTCCTCATAGTGCAACAGATCCACCTTGTAGAGCAGTCCGAGGTCGTCGATGTCGTTATAAATACGCAGCAGCTCCTCGTGGTCGATGTCCTCGCCCACCAATGCCAGGTCGATGTCAGAGCCCGTGCGGAAGTTGCCTTTCGCACGCGACCCGAAGAGTATCACCTTGCGCACTTTGGGATGCCGCCGGAACACCGAGCGCAGGTCGTTCATCGTCCAGTCGCTCAGTCCGAATTCATTCAGTGTGGTCATAGAAACATTGATAACAACATATTACTCACCAAACTGTTGTTGCTGCGAAGCCAGCGTCTCGCTGAGTTTTTGCAGCAACGGCGTGTAGGTATTGAAGATAAGCTCCACCACGCGCTGCGCATCCTGCTCGTCATAGGTATGCGACATCAGCGTCCGGTCTTTAGCCATCTGTCGCCAGGCATCGTGGTCGTCTATCAGTCCATCCGTGAAAGCTTCGCGCAAGGTGCCGTTAGGACCACGCATAAACTCATAACCCTTATACTCCAATAAGTCTTGCATAACCTTCCAAGCCAACTCGTAGGTGAACTCAAACCACTGTACCAGTCCGCTTTGCTCCAGTTCTGACAAGTCGGACGGGCAACGTCCCGAAAGCGTGACGCTCTCTAATTTCTTTAGTGCCTTCTTGAAACTATCATAACGCTGCAGCCAGCGCACATCTTTGTTCTCTGCCATAAACATTCTAATTATTTATCACTCTTCAGTCCCAACTCCTTGAAATTGTAGGCGAAATAGTGAAAGAAATTGCTTACCCGTGGGTCGTCGCAGTTGCACAGCACCGTCTTGCCACGGAAATGTTCTTTATAGTGCCGCAGCTCGTTCTCGATGTCGATGAGCTGTGTGTAAAACTCATCTTTCTTGTTCTTGGCCGCTTGGTTTAGTCTTGTATTCTTTGGCATAGTCTTCTATTCCTGTATCTTATTGCAAAGATAAGGATTTATCTGTTACCAGGCAACAGCAAAGCAGTTTTTATTTCATTATTAATCTTATCCTACGGCTTACTACCGGAAGGTCCGCTGTCCTCAGCGGACAACACTTATCCTGACTTCGTCAATGCGCCACCCATATTTAATCAGCACATTGCGCCTCGTCACGATCTTGCCTCATACGTGACACGATGTAGTTTAACGTTTGGGTGTGTTTCAAATACATAAAAACACAGAAGACTCAGCGTTTCAAGAAACACTGAGTCTTCTATGGAGTTGCTTTAACGAAAGTATTAGTATGCGTCGCCCTTCTCAATCTCTGCTTTGGAGAGGTGCGTCTTGTCGATGCTCCAAACTTAGACCCTTGAGTCTTCTAACAAATAGAGAATTGTCCTATACCTTTCATGTCTAAAGAGGCAGAGATGCCCAATGCGCGTAGTATGCGTATCAATGTAGAGAAAGTGATACTACTTCCCTTCTCCAATCTTGAAATCTGGGAACGTTGCACTCCCACCTTCTCACCAAGTTGCTCTTGTGTAAGATGACGTGACAGGCGAGCCTTTCTGATGGCTTCACCAACATGGTAGGCATGTATGTCATCTGAGACTTTCTTCTCAAAGTCGTCTCGCTCTGTAGTTCCGACAGGACCCAGGTCTCTGTCAAGCAACTCATTCATGGTATATACTTTCATTTCTTACCTCCTTGTTTCTCCTTGTAATATTTATCTCGTATGGATTCGGCCTTAGCTATGTCTTTCGACGGCACCTTCCATGTTTTCTTAACAAAGCCATGGGTAGCGACAACCATGCGTTTATTCGTCACATCCCAAAAAGAGAGAAGACGGTATTGTATTCCGTTGTAGAGCGTGCGAAATTCCCACAAGTCTGAACTGCCATCCAGCTTCTTGAACAAATCGCTATCCCTAACTCCTCCCGCAACTTTTCTGATGTTATAGTATATCTTTTTACGAGCTTGAGGCTGAAGAGTTCTGAGAAACTCTGACGCATCCTCTAAGAACACCACTTCAAACAGACTACCCTCTTCCATTTTCCTTAATTAATAATGCAAAGATAACAAATGTTTCTATTATACGCAACAAAATAAAGATTTTATTTTGCGTTAGCTCCACGAGCCTGGGTGCCTACCATATTTGTGGTAGGTGCCTCACCTGTTTGCGGTATAAAATATACCCTTCATGGGGTATTGTGGGGTATGTGAAAACCTATTAACTTTGCAAACAAATTAATAAAGATATTAATCACACACAATTAATAGTAAGAAAGATTATGAAACAGATGATGAACATGGTCTGTTCGACAGCCTGTCGAATGTGTGCCTGTATGGGCATGAAGAGAACAGTACACCGATTGTATAACGTAACCTCTTTAATAAACAGACGTTTTTATGAACAGACATTTAACACATATTCTTTCAGCCTTAGCCCTGAGCTTAGCTACCGCCACCGTTTGGGCTGACAACAACCGTGGGGCCGACAACAACGCCTCCGCCAACAATACCACCACCTATTATATCAACGCGCCGCGCTTCGTGCGTCCCATTCTGAGCCAGTGGATCAGTGACTATGAGCAGAGTCATGGCGGTGTCCGTTTTGCCATTGCCAAAACGGCAGAGACCCGTCAGAACAGCGCGCTCGACATCCTTACTTCTGAAAGCGAGCCCACTTCGCGAAGCCACAAGACTTTTGTTGCACGCTACGCCATCCTTCCCGCCGTAGCCAAAGGATCGGTAGCTGAGCAGATCGTAAGGAAACATAATCTCAACAGCAAACGCATCAAAGCCCTTTTCTTTCTGAAAGACGACATCTCGGAGAACGAGCCGGAGCCCGACGGAACCGACAAGGCCGCCAGGCAGCTCACCGTCTACAGCGCTATGAGCGCGAACAGCATCACGGCCGCTTTCGCCCGTTTCTATTCCGAGGATGCCGGCAGCTACCGTGGCAAGAAGATTGCCGGCGACGATGCCTTCCTCAATCAGGCCCTGGCCAAAGACACGAAGGGCATCACCGTCAACGCCGTCTCCAATCTCTTCGACATCGACAGCCGTCAACCTGTCAACGGCATCAGTGTCGTGGCCGTGGACAAGGACGGACAGGAGGCTGTCTCCAATCTCGACAAGCTCCTCACTGCGCTGCAGAGCGGCAGTAACAACAAAGACGTGGATATAGAGAAGATAGGCTTCGGCTATCAGGATAATAAAGACCTGTCCGACTTTGTCAACTGGGTTGCCACCAACGGCAGCCGCTACACCCAGCGTTTCGGTTTCCTTCCCGTGAAATAACCAGTCAGTATCCTTTTTTTCATACAGTTCAGTCAGTTTTAATACAGTTCATTCAGGATGATCATTAGAAATATTCTTGCGGGCGCAGTGCTCGCGACAGCCCCCGGTATGCTCTTTGCGCAAGCCGTACTGACCGGCACCGTCACCGATGCCCAGAACAAGGAGGCGCTTATCGGCGCTACCATCACGGTGAAGAACGGTCATGGCACAGGCGCGGTGACCGACGGCGACGGGCGGTTCCGGCTGTCGGCCCAGGCCGGCACTCCGCTCACCCTTGTCGTCAGCTATGCCGGCTACCGAAGTCAGGAAATCGATGTCTACGACGACGAAGAACCGCTCACCGTGAGCCTTCGCCCCGTGAGCGACTTCCTCAACGAGGTTGTCGTGGTAGGTTACGGCTCACAGAGCCGGACTCAGCTCACCGGAGCCGTGACGACGGTGAAGGCGGATATCTTTGAGAAGTCGGTGGCGCCGACCCTTGACGCGGCCCTCCAGGGGCAGGTGGCCGGCCTCAATGTCACCGCGGCCAGCGGACAGCCCGGCGCGGCCAGCAGCATCCGCATCCGCGGAGGCAACTCTGTCACAGCCTCCAACGAACCGCTCTATGTCGTCGATGGGTTCATCTATTATAAAGACTCGGAGAACAGCGGAACGGGCATAGGTGCCATCGAGAGCAGCCTCAATCCGCTCTCCACCATCAACCCCTCCGATATCGAGCGCATCGAAGTGCTCAAGGATGTCAGTGCCACGGCTATCTACGGCAGCAGGGGAGCCAACGGCGTCATCCTCATCACGACCAAGAAAGGAACCGCCGGGGCGAAGAAAGCCAATGTCAACTACGGCTACAGCATAGGATGGAGCAAGGTTGCCAAAAAGCTCCACCTCCTCAATGCTTCCGAATGGGCCCAGTATCAGAAAACCTACTGGGGCAACAAAGGCGGATGGACGGATACCGACATCGCCGCGTTGGGCAGCGGCACCGACTGGCAGGACGCCGTCCTGCAGACAGGCCTGCAGCAGAACCATGAGCTCAGCATCAATGGAAGCACCGACAAGGGACGTTACGCCTTCTCAGCCAACTACACCGACCAGCAGGGCATCGTCATCAACACCGGGTTCCAACGATACAACTTCCATCTCAATGCCGACTGGGAACTGCAGAAGAACTGGAAGCTCGGCACCTTCATCACCTACGGACGAAGCAAACAGAAAGGCTTGACAACAACCGAGCAGACCGCCTTCAACTCCTCGCCCTACTCAGCCGGCATCACCAACAGCTTCGTCTACGCGCTGCTCATGCCGCCGGTCATCAGCGTCTACAACAGTGACGGGTCTTACAACTTCACGAACCCTTACGAGTATGCTTATTTCGCCATCGGCGACCACGCCGCCAACCCGGTCTATGACCTGAAAGAGAGCGTGGCAGAGAACATCAACAACTACCTGCTGAGCAACGTATGGACCAGTTACCGTCTGGGCGACTTCACGTTCAAGGCCGCTTTAGGACTGAACTCGGAGAAGCTCACGCAGAACTTCTTTGCCGGAGCCTACAGTGCCCTCGGGCTCGCGACCTCGGGCATAGGAGGCACAGGCAACCGTCAGACCGACGTCTGGCAACAGGAATATACGGTCAACTATGTCCACGACTTCGGCAAGGCTCACCACGTCGATGCCCTCGTGGGCTACACGGAGCTGCGCGAGAAATATACCTACAGCAGCATCCGAACGAGCCATTTCACCAACGAGACGCTCAAGCAGTATAACCTCGGCGACGGGTCGTCGATCTATACACCGCAGACAGGCATCAGCAACTCCAAGCTCCACTCCATCATAGCCCGGGCCAACTACACGCTCCTCGACCGCTACAACGCTACGGCCACATTCCGCACCGACCACTCCACGCGCTTCGCCACCGGCCACCGGTGGGGCTATTTCCCCTCGCTCGGCTTGTCATGGAACATAGAGAAGGAGGCGTTCCTCAAAGACGTACGACAGCTCGACTACCTCAAGCTGCGACTCTCCGCCGGAACGGTAGGCAACCAGGAGATTCCCGACTATGCTTTCACCACATCCTACAGCACCGGATCCTATGGCGGCTCGTCGAGCTACTCGAAGAGCAACACCGCCAACGCTGATCTTAAATGGGAGACCACGGCAAGCTACAATGCCGGTCTCGATGCCGGCTTCTTCGGCGGACGGTTAGATGTCGTGCTCGACGCTTATTACAAGAAGACGAGCGACCTGCTGCTCACCGTGCCCACCGGTTTCGCCTCCGGCACGTCGACCCAACTGCAGAACGTAGGCAACGTGGTCAACAAAGGTGTGGAGTTCTCTGTTGACGGCACGCTCATCCGCCGCCGCAGCCTCACTTGGACCGCAAGTGCCAACATCGCCCACAACCACAACGAGATAACGAGCATGGGAACGGCCAACAACATCATCATCGGGGCAGACAAACAGCAGATCCTCGAGACAGGGCAGGCCTTAGGCTCTTTCTATGGACTGCAGTTCGACGGCATCGTGCAGGCCGGTGAGGATGTGAGCCAGCTGCCGACCGTCAACGGCATCACCCCGAAAGCCGGCGACGTGAAATATAAAGACGTGAACGGCGACAAGCGTATCGACGGCAAGGACCGTGTCGTCCTGGGGAGCATCCAGCCTAAGCTCACCTATGGCTTCTACACCAATCTCCAATGGCGCGGGCTCGACTTCTCCGCGAGCTTCGCGGGGAGCTACGGCAACAAGCTCTACAACGCCCTGGGCCGCCGCCTCGAGCAGACCGGCGACTCCTACAACACCCTCGCCACCATCAAGGGTTCGTGGACCACGGCCAACGCGAGCAACACGCTCCCCATCGCCAGCTACACGCGCGCCTTCTCCTATATCGACAGCCGATATGTGCAGAGCGCATCCTATCTGAAGCTGCGCAACGTCACCATCGGCTACCGCCTGAGCCTGCCCAAGAGCGTGCCCGTAGGCATCCGACTCTACGCCACGGCCTCCAACCTCTTCACCGTCACGCCCTACAAGGGGTACGACCCTGAGGTGAGCAGCGGTACCGACAACGGAGCTTACCCCTCGGCAAGAACCTTCACCGTAGGTGTCAACGTCTCGTTATAATACGGCTCATTAATATTTCTCATCCTTTTCACCAACAGTTATCAACTTTAATCCCATTAACGCATGAAAAAAGCATCTTTCCTTAGCATCGCGCTTGTTGCCACAACCCTTCTGTCCGGTCTGGCCGCCTGCTCTGACAATACAGCCGACAACACTTCCGGCGGCTCACTCATCGACACGACCAACGTCGTTAAGGATGACGCCAGCGCACTGGCACTCGTCAACGGTGTCTATGCCCACTGGCAGCCACTGAGCTCCTCGTTCTCGTTCATCATTGAGACAAACTCCAACAAGCTCGTCTCCTTCGAGGGAGAGGAGAACGAGGCGGGGCCGCTGAACAGCCGCTTCGAGCAAGCCGCTGACACCTGGTACCAGGTAAAGATCTTCAACCATCTCTTTCTCGGTATCGCACAGGACAACCAGGCCATCTCTACCATCACCAATTCTTTCAAGAACGGCACCGTGACACAGGCCGGCTACAATGCCGCCGTGGGAAAGGCGAAGTTTCTGCG
>DEKJ01000028.1:169687-223067 GCA_002353825.1 Prevotella sp. UBA2725
AAGTCGATCGATGAGGTGTTCAACCAGATCGTGGACGACTTCACCGATGCCGAGGCGCTGCTCAGCAACTATAACGGTGACCCGCGCGTGCCTTCCAAGCAGGCTGCCCAGGCGCTCCTGGCCCGCACCTATCTCGTCTGGGGCGACAATCCGCTGAGCTACGACCAGGTGAACGAGCTCGTGGGCAAGCAGCAGGATCCGGCTTTCACGACCACGCCGAGCCGATTGGAGAAAGCCGTCGAATATGCCGACAAGGTGATCAACAGCGGCCTCCTCGCTCTCGACCCCGACTACAGCAAGCTCTTCGGACGCGACTATGAGAGCAACAAGCGGAGAACCAACGAGCATCTCTTTACCATCGCCCACGACGGCGATGAATATGATGCCCAGGGAAACCACCAGACCCACTGCGGATGGACCTTCCCCTTCCAGAACGGGCAGAACGGACAGGGATACACACAGAACCACCTTGAAGTGGCTGACGATGACCTCGTTGACGACTGGAAGAAAGAGCAGCCCAATGACAAACGACTTGCCAAGACTTATTTCACCAGCATCGTCAACCCGGAAGACAAGAAGACGTACGATTACTATTCGCCTGTCTATACCCCGATCAACGGAAAGGCCGTAGACCAGAGCTATGAGGATGCCGAGAACCTGGAGATCAAGCACAACTCGGTAGACCGCATCGAGATTCGCTATGCCGAGGTGCTGCTCACCAAGGCTGAGGCTCTCGTGCAGCTCGGGCGCAACAGTGAAGCCGCTGAACCCTTCAACGAGCTCCGTAAACGGGCAGGTATAGCCACGGTGGCAGCGCCGACCTTCGACCAGATCAAGCGAGAATGGGACTATGAGTTCACCTATGAACAGTTCTCCCTGCTCAACAGCTATCGCTGGAAGAACCTCATCAGCTCGGTACGGGAAGTGAGCCATTACAAACACTTCGCTGACAATTGGGACAGCCTGGAGACATACACCTCTGATGAGAAGGCTTTCTTCCAGAAGATACACAATCATCTTGTGGCCAAATATAATAATGTGCAGGGAAAGCACTACCGGCAGCCTATCCCGACGGGCCTCAATGGTGAAGATTTGGGAATAGAACAGAACCCGGGATATTAATGGAGGGCAGAGAGGAAGAAGTTTTTTCTTCCTCCACGCTTTCCGATTAAGAGAGAATTGCAGTAATTTTGCAGTATGCAAAACAACTCTGAACAGAAAACAACGATCCGCACCTCGCGGAAACAGATGCTCCTGTGGATGGGCGCCCTTGTCGTGGGTGCCATCCTGGGCACACTGAGCCTGACATGGCTGAACGATTTGATGAACTTTGTGGCGACGGTCTACACGCGGCTGTTCCAGTTTGTCGCCGTTCCCACCATTCTTCTCGCCGTCATCACCACACTGACGATGTTCGGCCGGCAGAAAGATACGGGACGTATCTTCCGCCACGCCGTCACCTACACGGTGCTCACGACCATCGTCGCGGCAGCCGTCGGCCTCGTGCTCTATAATCTCATACGCCCGGGGAACCTGCCCGCGGAGCTCATTCATTCGGGCAACAGCGCCATTCCGCAGGACTTAGGCAAAGAGACCTACTACGACCACATCCTCTCCGTCATCCCCGACAACGTGGTCAGGCCGCTTCTTGAAGGCAATGTACTCTCGTTGCTTCTCATCGCCTTCGCCGTGGGCTTCGCCTTGTCGAAGATGCCGGAGACGGAGAACAAGAAGGTGGTCGTCAAAGGCCTCTTCGGCCTTCAGGAACTGCTGTTCACGCTCATCCGCGGTCTCATCTGGACGTTGCCCGTGGGTATCGTTGCCTTTGCCGCCCAGTTGTCGGCGCAGGTCACGGCAGGTGTCGCCGCCGCCTCACTCGGCCGTTATGTGGCTGTCATCCTCGGGGGCAACCTCATCCAGTTTTTCATCGTCCTCCCGCTCTTCCTCCTGGCGCGCGGTCTCAACCCCGTCCGCACCTTAGGCCGGATGATGCCGGCGGTGCTCATGGCGCTCTTCACGAAGAGCAGCGCCGCCACGCTCCCCGTGACGATGGCCACGGCAGAGAACCGCCTCGGAGTGTCACAGAAGGTGTCGCGCTTCGTGCTGCCTATCTGCACCACGATCAACATGAACGGCTGTGCCGCCTTCATCCTTGTCACGAGTCTTTTCGTCATGCAGAACGGGGGCGCCGTCCTCACCCTTCCCACGATGCTCCTGTGGCTGGTCATCGCCGTCATCTCAGCCATCGGCAATGCCGGTGTGCCCATGGGCTGCTATTTCCTCACCCTCTCGCTGATGACGGGACAGGGCGCGCCCATCGGCATCATGGGCATCATCCTCCCAATCTATACCGTCATCGACATGATAGAGACGGCAGAGAACGTGTGGTCCGACAGTTGCGTGTGCGCCATGACGGATCACGACATCAGCACATGTCCTGCTGATAGGAGTTGAACCAAATAACGGCAGCACCGGAAACATTTCTCCCGTCAAACACACGTTAAGTCGTAGAAAAGCAGTATTTTTGCAAAATAATAGGTATGCATAACAAATAACACGAATATTAACGTGAGAAAGAAATTCATCAAGACGCTGTGGCTGCTGCTCTCCTGTGGAGTGGGCATCACCGCCCTGCTCTTTTTCCTGATATGGTTTGGCATCATCGGCTATTCGCCCGACATCGACAACCTCCAGAACCCTATCTCTAAGTCGGCTTCCCAGGTATTCTCAGCCGACGGCCATATCCTTGGCACTTATAATCTCGACCGTTCCAACCGTATCCCCGTGCCTTACAAGAAGCTGTCACCTTACCTCGTGAAAGCGCTCGTGGCTACAGAGGATGTACGTTTCTATGACCATTCGGGCATCGACTTCATTGCCCTGACGCGTGCCATCGTCAAGCGTGGTCTGCTCGGGCAGGCCTCGGCCGGTGGCGGCAGTACCATCACGCAGCAACTTGCCAAGCAGCTCTATTCGGCTCCCGTGCACTCCGCCTCAGAACGTCTGTTACAGAAGCCTATCGAATGGGTGACGGCCATCAAGCTCGAACGCATGTACACCAAGGAAGAGATCATCGCCTTGTATCTTAACTATTTCGACTTCCTCCATGGCGCCGTAGGCATCAAGAACGCAGCCGAGACCTATTTCGGTAAGGAGCCCGCTCAACTCAACATCGATGAGGCAGCACTCCTCGTGGGCCTCTGCAAGAACCCGTCGCTCTTCAACCCCGTGCGCTACCCCGACCGTGCCCGCGACCGTCGCAATGTCGTGCTCGGACAGATGCTCAAGGCGGGTTATATCTCACAGGCAGACTATGAAGAGGACTGTGCAGAACCCGTTACGCTCCACTTCCACCGCATAGACCACAAGGACGGCACGGCAGTTTATTTCCGTGAGTTCCTTCGTCAGTACATGATGATGGACCGACCCGACCCGAAGAACTATCCGTCGTGGAACAAGAAGCAGTATGTCATCGACTCCATCGCTTGGGCCACCGACCCACTCTGCGGATGGTGTAAGAAGAACACGAAGAAAGACGGCACCTACTATAATATCTACACCGACGGACTGCGCATCCACACGACCATCGACTCACGCATGCAGCGCTATGCCGAGGAGTCAGTCTACGGTCACGTGGCGAAGTTCCTGCAGCCGGCTTTCGATAAGGAGAACGCCGAGAAGGGTGCCAACGCACCGTTCAGCGGGAATCTCACGACGCAACAGGTCAACGCCATCATGGAACGTGCCGTGCGCCAGAGTGAGCGCTATATCACGATGAAGGAGAACGGAGCATCCTGGGAAGAAATCCATCGTGCCTTCCATACGCCTACCGACATGTCGGTGTTCACCTACAACGGCGATGTAGATACGGTGATGACGCCCATTGATTCGATCCGATATTACAAGCAGTTCCTTCGTGCCGGCTTTATGAGCATGGATGCCCATACAGGTCAGGTGAAGGCTTATGTCGGCGGCATCGACTTCGCCCATTTCCAATACGACATGGTCATGGGCGGACGACGTCAGGTCGGTTCAACGATCAAGCCATTCCTCTACTCCCTCGCCATGGAGAACGGAGCATCGCCCTGCGACAAGGTGGCGAACGTGCAGCGTACCTATATGGTCGCTGGACGCCCTTGGACACCACGCAACAGCAACCGACGGTGCTACGGACAGATGGTGACGCTCAAATGGGGACTGGCACAGTCGAACAACTGGATCTCGGCTTACCTGATGTCGAAACTCAACCCACGGCAGTTTGTCGACATGCTGCATAAGTTCGGCATCAACAACCCCGACATCTATCCCTCCATGGCGCTGGCACTCGGTCCGTGCGAGGTGTCGGTAGGCGAGATGGTGAGTGCTTACACGACGTTCGCCAACAACGGTGTGCGCCTCGCCCCACTCTTCGTCACACGTATCGAAGACGCTGAAGGCAATACCGTGGCAAAATTCGAACCACGTATGGATGAGGTTATCTCGTCGGAGAGTGCATATAAGATGATTGTGGAGCTGAGAGCCGTCGTCGATGAAGGTACAGCCGGACGACTGCGCTACAAGTATGACATGCCGGGTGAGATCGGCGGCAAGACCGGTACGACAAACAACAACTCCGATGCTTGGTTCATGGGCTTCACACCCCAGCTCGTCAGTGGTGTGTGGGTAGGCGGTGAGGACCGTGACATCCACTTCGACTCGATGCAGATGGGTCAAGGTGCCACGATGGCTCTGCCTATCTGGGCTTACTTCATGAAGAAGGTCTACCGAGACCCGACCTTGCCGTATAAGCCCAATGCGACCTTTAACGTGCCGGCCAACTTTAACCCGTGCGGCAAAGACGACGAGACAGGTGGTGCCAATGGCATAGATGAGGTTTACGAATAATATGCAGAAAGATACAGAACAGAAGACAACGATCCGCACATCGCGGAAACAAATGCTGATATGGATTGGCGCCCTCGTCGTGGGCGCCATTCTTGGCACATTGGGCCTCGTATGGCTCAATGATCTGATGAACTTTGTGGCAACGGTCTACACACGGCTGTTCCAGTTCGTCGCTGTCCCCACCATTCTCCTTGCCGTCATCACCACCCTGACAATGTTCGGCCAGCAGAAAGATACGGGCCGCATTTTCCGCCACGCCGTCACCTACACGCTGCTCACGACCTTCGTTGCAGCAGCCGTAGGGCTGTTGCTCTATAACCTCATCCGCCCGGGCAACCTGCCTGCGGAAATGATCCATTCGGGCAATAGCGCCATCCCTCAAGATTTAGGCAAGGAGACTTATTACGATCATATCCTCTCTGTCATCCCCAACAATGTCGTGAAGCCCTTATTAGAAGGCAACGTTCTCTCGCTGCTCCTCATCGCCTTTGCCGTAGGTTTCGCCTTATCGAAGATGCCAGAGACGGAGAACAAGAAGGTGGTGGTAAAGGGCCTCTTCGGTCTTCAAGAACTGTTGTTCACGCTCATCCGCGGCCTCATCTGGACGCTCCCCGTAGGTATCGTCGCTTTCTCGGCACAGTTGTCGGCGCAGGTCACGGCGGGTGTGGCAGCTGCCTCGCTCGGTCGCTATGTCGCTGTCATCCTCGGTGGCAACATCATCCAGTTCTTTATCATCCTTCCGCTCTTTCTCCTGGCGCGTGGTCTCAATCCCATCCACACCCTCGGCCGTATGATGCCGGCAGTGCTCATGGCACTCTTCACGAAGAGCAGTGCCGCCACGCTCCCCGTGACAATGGCAACGGCAGAGAACCGGCTTGGTGTGTCGCAAAAAGTGTCACGCTTCGTGCTGCCTATCTGCACGACGATCAACATGAACGGCTGTGCCGCCTTCATCCTCGTCACGAGCTTGTTCGTCATGCAGAACGGCGGAACCGTCCTCACGCTCCCCACGATGCTTCTCTGGCTCGTCATCGCCGTCATCTCTGCCATCGGCAATGCCGGTGTGCCCATGGGTTGTTATTTTCTCACCCTCTCGCTGATGACCGGTCAGGGTGCGCCCATCGGCATCATGGGTATCATCCTCCCCATCTATACTATCATCGACATGATAGAGACGGCAGAGAATGTATGGTCCGACAGCTGCGTATGCGCCATGACAGATCACGACATCAACAAAATCACTCGTCAGGTTTCCTGAGCTCGTCCACAACCTCATTGAACTCAGAAATGATTTGGTTTATTCTCGGATTACTTTTTTGCACAATAATAGCTGAGAAGTTATCTACTCCCTCAGCGCATGTCAGCAAATTCCTTCAAGGAATCTTCTTCCCATTGCCTTTTCTTCTCTATTGCTTTTTTGAATCCAGCAATAAGTTCCTCTTTCGTTTTCTTCTTGTAGGTAATCATAATTTCCTCCTAATAAGTTATTTCAATTGCAAACTTACACAAAATTCCCGAATTATTCCCTAGAAGAGTATGGAATTCTTTTTATCTTTATAGAAAAAATGGAATGAATGCTAAAAATAATAGGCAAAAAAGTTGGAAGCTAACCATAAATATACTACCTTTGCAATGTGGACTTAGCAAAACCGCACAAAGCCAATATCCTATCTAAGAAATAGAATCAAAACCACATCATTAACAATTTAATCAAGACAGGCCTATGAACTTCAACAAGAAAAGCCAGGCCCGAAGGTGGATACTCATCTGTCTGGCTGCTGTCGTGAGTTTCATGCTCTACAAGTTCCTGCCCTATGACGTGAATGCCAACAAAGGTTTGGCACTCCTCGTCTTCATGGCGTTGCTGTGGCTCACAGAAGCACTCCCCATCACTATCTCTGCGCTATTGGTACCGATCTTAGGTGCACTGTTTGCCTTTCCAAGCGAAGCAGTGCGCGACGAGGTGACCAACCAGTTGCTGCCTAACTGGGCTGACATCAAACCGATCTCATTCGGTGCCGCATTGAAAAACTTCGCCAACCCCACCATCTTCCTCTTCTTCGGTGGCTTCGGTCTGGCAACTGCACTTAACGTGCAAAAGCTTGACCGGAAGATTGCGCATGGCATCATCAGTCTCACCGGTAACAACTTCAAGCGTGGCATCTTCGGCATCTTGGCCGTATGCACAGTATTATCAATGTGGATCAGCAACACGGCTACAGCTGCTATGATGCTTCCTCTTTCACTTGGCTTGCTGAACGAACTGCCGCAAGGACGCGACAATCACAAGACAAAGACATTCGTACTGCTCGCGGTGGCTTACTGTTGCTCTATCGGCGGTATCGGTACACTTGTCGGTTCACCACCTAACGCTATCGCCTCAGCTGAGTTGAACTACACCTTCTACGACTGGCTGAAGATAGGTCTACCCGTGATGATCATCCTGCTGCCCGTGATGCTCGGTGTGCTCTGGTTCATCTTCCGTCCGAATCTCGACTTCGAGGTGCAGAAAGGCAATGAGTTTGAGGAGATTCCTTGGACTAAGAAACGTATCATCACCATGGCTGTCTTCATCTTCACCGCACTGGTGTGGGTCTTTGGCTCAACCATCAGCAAATGGATTGGCGTGAAGATCGACGACGGTATGGTCGGGCTCTTTGCCGTCGTACTCGTTGAAGCTTTCCAATTGGCCAGTTGGAAAGAGCTCGATGAGCATACAGACTGGGGCGTGCTTCTTCTCTTCGGTGGAGGTCTGGCTCTGTCGTCTCTGCTCCAATTCTCCGGCGCCAGCTATATTCTGGCTCTTGAGGTGAAAAACATCGTGGGTTCAATGCCGCCGATCATCATCATCGCCGCTGTGGCCTTCTTCATCATCTTCCTCACCGAGTTCACCAGCAACACGGCCTCTGCAGCCCTGCTTGTCCCCGTGTTTGCTACAATAGCCACCGAGCTCGGACTGCCGAAGGAGACATTGGTCGTCATCATAGGTATTGGTGCCAGCTGTGCTTTCATGCTGCCTGTTGCCACACCACCCAACGCCATCGTCTTTGGCACGGGTGAGATCAAGAGCAGTGAGATGCTCAAAGCCGGTGCCGTGCTCAACGTGGTATCGGTCGTTGTCGTGCCCCTCTTCTCCTATTTCTTCCTGATGTAATAGAGCCTCAAACAAGCCCTCTCCTATCGGAGAGGGCTGTAGCGACAACTCCTAACCCCAAACTCTCAAAAGCATCGACTTTCCACGACCATCCACGACTTTTGTTGCTTCGCTCCTTTTCTCCCAACAACATGGACAACACACACAACTTTAACAACATAGCATCCGAGCGTCATCGGCGAAGCCGACAGTCGTGAGAAGTCGTGAATAGCCGATGCAAGGAATATTAGTGATGTAACGGTGTCTATGCAGGGGAGGACTTTCCCTGCATGGAATCAAACATGACTCGACTTATTCGAGTCGGGTTTACCTATCATTATAGATTAAATCGAGCCCTTGATTCTTATAAAAAAGGAATTTATGATCACTGGATATCAAGGGCATTCGATTTGTTATTGCTTGACAAATGATAATATGATCAGAAGGATCTTTATGATCCTCAGCTTCGTTAATATCTAAGGTAGAGTAAGTCTTCATTACCTCATTGTCTACCGGCAGAATCGTAATGTAATAGTCATCTGTAATGGAACGAACCATGTCATAAGCCGTTTTCCATTGCTTATTAAGAAGCCGCTTGTTCCTATAGGCAACAATAAGTTCCTTTACCGATTCTGCACTCATATAAAAGACGCTCTCATAATCCTCTAAGATTGCGAGAACATCATTATTAAGACTATCTCTGTCTTGCACAGCATAAACAAAGATATTCGTATCCAGAAGGTAACGATTCATCATAGGAATAATCCCTTCTGAACAACCTGAATATCTCCCTGATGAGCCAAGATGGCTGCCCAGGTCTTGTTTGTCTTTTTTTCTGCCGCGCTCTTTTCTTTTTTATTTTCCATATCCATGTCTATGTCCTCCTATTTACTGATTTCACTTGCAAATATACGACATATTTCTCAACTCTGCAAGATATTAACTGTTTATTTTAGATCGACCCTTCACGGCGGGATATGCTCTGCATGAAGACGGCAATGAGCTGCTCCTCACTGTCACCGATGAGCTGACTCAGCTGCATAGCCTTCTCGATATCGCTACGGAGACGCAGACGACGCTGGAACTTACGCATATACTTCCGGCATTCAGCCTCCTTCAAGTCGGATGAGAACTCATCGTCATTGACCACAGCCATCAGACCGGTGTCCGCCTTCATGCCATCGAAGAGGTGCATGATCTCCTCGCCCCATTTCTTGATCTCGTCGGCGGTGACTTTCTCGCCTTCGTTCCACAGTCTGATCACGGTCAGGACATCCTCTTCCGTGGAGCTGCCTCCACCCCGATGCGGCCCTCCGTTGCCTCTCTCCGTGTCATCATCATCCGGGTCCTCCTCTACGGTGATGCCGGGGAGCTCATCGTCTGTGTCTACCTCCACGTCGATGAACTCGCTGCGAGCAAACTGGCTCTTGATAAACCCATAGAGGTTGCAATAACGAAGCCAGAACGACTGGAAGATCCCGTCGTAGTACCTCTTATCAATCTCTATGACGTCTTTCAGATCCATGATATCATTGTAGAAGGTGCCGTAAGCCTGGCGTACGAGCCGTGCCTTGTTTATATAAAGGTCGGGCAGATCGCTGCCCGTCACGCCCTGCGCCTTCTGAGCCTTTATCTCTTCTTTCGATTCCTGCTCCAACTGAAACTCCCTGGTGATCCACTCCCGCCAGTCGGCCTCCATCAGCTCCAGGGTGTTGCCGTCCTCCGGATTCTTCTTGTAGGAAAGGAACCAGCGGGTATAAGGATAACTCTGCAAGAGGTACTTATAGCTCAGCTCTATCTCCTTCACGACCTCGCCCGGGTTGAAATCGGAGATGACGGTGTGACAATATTTCTTGAAGGCTTTCCGGATATTCTCCACGTTGACATTCTTCCATGACATATCAACAACGTGACACTCCTTCTTGTACTTGCAGATACGGTCCACACGCGATACGGTCTGGACAGCATTGATATCATTGATCTCCTTGTCAAGGAAGAGGGTATGGAGATGAGGCTCATCAAAACCCGTCTGAAGCTTGTCGACGACGATGATGATGCCGTTCTTGGAGTTCTTGAAGTCCTCTATCACCTTTGCCTCACTCTTGTCGCCGTCCTTGTCGCTGTTCAGGCTCTCACACGTCTCCACGCCCTGACGGTCACTGTAGATGATATACACAGGCGCCTTGGCATACTGATGATAACGAGAGTCTTCAGGCTCACACTGCTCGCGCATGTACTTCTTGATCTTCTTGAAATAGCGGATGGCGATAGGGATACTGCTCACAGCGAGCATCGCCTTGCCCGTGCCGCGTATCTTGCCATAGACGAGCGAGAGGCAGCGGTCCACGACAAAGCGGGCAAACTCATCCATGCGCGTCTCGTTCTCATACACGCTCCTTGAGGGGTCGTGCACCTTCTTGTCGTTGTCCGTCGCCGGGTCGAAGTCCTCGGGCGGATAAAACTTCATCGAGAGCTTCACGGGGATGATATGCTTTGTCGGGTCAAGGATATAACCGTCGCGGATAGCCTCTTTCATGCTGTAGCTGTCGAAAGGCACCCACAGAGGCACCTCCTTTGCAGAGCTCTTGAACTCACCGAAGCGCGCCAGCACCTTCTCCGTGGGCGTGGCGGTGAAACCGATGATGAGGTTCTTTTTCTTCGCCTCAGAGCCGTCAGCCTCTACCTCCCCGTCGATGACGTCGGCAAGCTGGCTGAAGATATCGATCATCTCATCGCCCGTCTCACCCGTCGTGGAGCGGTGGATCTCATCGATGAGGAACACCACGCGCATCTTCCTCAGCTTCTCGTCCGAGGCGAGGATGGCATTGCGGAGCTCGAGAAACTTCTGGATATTGACCACGATGATGCGCTTCTCCCCCGACAAGGCTCTGACGAAGGTGCTCTGGTTGCGGACCTCCACAAACATGCTCTTGTCGATGTTCATATCCATCATCATCGTGTCGAGCTGGTCGCGGAGCTGCAGGCGGTCGACGACGATGAGGATCTTGTCGTAAGCCCACTGACCCTCGTAGCGCAGGTCCTTGAGCTGAAGGGCTGTCCAGCCGATGATGTTACTCTTTCCGAAGCCCGCAGCATATTGCAGCAGAAGGCTGTAGACATACTTGTTGTTGCAGCATGCCTCGCGCCTGCGGATGATGTCCTCTATCTTGTCCGGAGCCACGGAGAGATGGGTGAGCTCCTCACGCAACTGCCGGATATAATAGTCGGGATCTTTCTCCTTGTCGAGCATCTCGCTTACGCGCTTCATGATCTTGTCGCAGCCGAACTTCTGCTTGGGTCGTGGCGTGATGAGGGTACCGGTGTTGCTCGTGCGCGATTTTCTGCCATCCACCTTCTCATATTTATACTTGATGAAGTTGTAGATGAGGATCTCTTTCTCTATCATCTTTTTCGCGTAGAGGGCGCGCATCGTCTCTTTGAACGCCTGGTCCTGCGACAGCGAGGGGCTCGACAGCGGCCATGCCTTGAAGTCCTTCACGATACGCTCGTTGCGATACTGCTCGATGGTCTGCTCCTCATTCTCAAAGGCTTTCATGGCGGCATCGGTATAGCTCTGCACATTGCGCCAGACATAGGTCTCGTTGATGTCACATGCCGTGAGATGGATAGCCTTCTCAAAGATCATCAACGCCTCGCGCCGGTCCTCGTCGACAGTGTTGTCGTCGGGGCGGTTGCGCTTCCGCGAGTCCATGAGTTGGATAGCCCTCAGATAGTCGCCGATAATCTTTCCGCGGCCGTCGCTCTCAGCACTCTGCCCCATGATGTTCGTCTTGAGCTCCATATAACCGAGGTAGATGCCGTTGACGAAGAACGTGACGTCGGGGCGGATATGCTCGATGTCCACACCGTCGCAGGCTACGGTGTGCGGCAGTTCCTTGACAGCACTGAAGATGTTCTTCTTGAAGTCGGCATCGCCACGCAGCTCCGTGCCGGAGACGAAGAAGAGCTGAAGCGACTCGCCTTGGAAGGTGATCTTCTGGTTCTTGTTCAGAAACGTCGCTACATTGCTGCTCGTCAGCATACGGCGCTTCACCTCCTCCTTGATGTCACCAGTGAGCCGCTCCTCGTCGTTCTTGTACCGGCTCATCAGCGCCTTCCACGAGAACCGGTTTGCCTCCTGGATAAACTCTATGAGCTGCGAGGGGATGAAGAGATCGGGACTGACGATGTTGGGTGGTGTGTCGCGATAACCCAATCCGCCTTCGCTCTCTGCCCGACAAATGAACTTCATCACATAGTCCTGCTGTATCTTTGTTTCGCCTGCTGTCATAATCGTTTTCGTTTAATCAACCTTCCGCTTCCCCGTCACCACCTCGTTGATAAGGCTGCGCTTCAACCGTTTGTATGCATCAATCTGCTTCTCCACAATGGATGCCGCACGGTCAATCTTCGAACACTCCGCATCGAGGTAAGAAGCAATGGAACGCTGCTCCGAGAGAGGGGGAAGAACAACATACATAGTTTCTATTCTGTCAACCTTAATATTTATTCGTGTGAATCCTCTAGCCTCAAGACGAATTTTATTTCTATATACTTCAGAATTTAACTCATAATTGAGAAACTTTGCCTCTACATCTTTGCATGTCGTTCTAAACCCTCTACAAAAGCTGTTCAAGTACACCTGATGAAGATCTGACAACACGACTGCACTTTTTGCTATACTTTCATAATCCTCTGAACTCATAAGGAAAATCAGATCATTCTTTCGCACCTTATTCTGTACCTCGCCAGGTGACATCACAACATAATTCATCTGAAGAGGATCTATCTCTATATGATTTAAGACATTTGTAAAAGGAATATAAGGCTGAGTCAAAGAAGCGTCCTCACTTCGAAAATCTTCTCCCGACTTTCCCGCTAACCCACTGTACATATAACCTATGTCTTTCATCCGATAGCTCTTCCACCCTTCCGGAATCATTCCTATCCACTCTACCCCTGAGTCTTTGAGTTTTACGTTAGGGTTAAGCCCACGTGTCACGGCACGGTTGATGACGGATGCCTTCAATCGTGTGTATGCCTCCCGCTTCTGCTCCAACAGCGATATCGCATAATCTATCTCTGACGTCTTTGAATCAAGATAAGATACGATGCGGCGCTGGACCGGAAGAGAAGGAATATCAACCTCATACGTCCTCATAAAAAGAGGATCTATTCTCCTTAAACCACCAACTCCATGCATCGTAGCACAACCCTTACCCTGAAAGTCGTTAGTTTCGCTCACATAGAACATGTATCTATTAAGCGCTTTCCTCTGATTAAATCTCAAAACAAAGATTTCAGAGCTACCTACACCTATTCCATTTAACAAATTATCTGCTATCGCAATATTCCCATTTTCAAAGCAAGGTGTAACTTTTGCTATAAGCAAATCTCCATTAGCAAAATAATTGTACTTTCCAATACCTTGATCGTACGGAATGGTTTGCAGATCAATACTATCATTACGCAGACTTTCCATAGGAACAAATGATATATCCCCATGAATAGCTTTTCCTGAATATAAAGGATTGAGTTTTGAAAAGTCTTTTAGTCTCATATCTCAATCCCCTCCAGCTCTTTATCCAATTCTTTTATCTCTTTGAGGATATCCTCGACAGGCTCCACGGTCTCAGGAACATAGAACTCCTTGTTGAAGTTGATCTCCACACCCACGACATCTTTCTCCAAGGTGAAGGGTTTGAAGACATACTTCTTCATGAAGGCAGCTATCTCCTTGCGGTTCGCCTCTTCGTCGAAGTGGTAAGGGATGATCTCATAGTCGGTCGTCTTGCGGGGCTCAATGGCTACCTTGAGGTTCTTCAGTTTCTTGCTTGTGCCGAGCGAGAACTTGAAGATGCCATTGCCTAAACGCGTCGTCGTGCCGTCAGCCTCTACCGTGAGCGAGGAAGCATCGCGGTCGTAGCTGTAGGTCGTGCCGTCGGCGAGGGAGACGCGGATGGGCTCGTCGGCATCGTCCCACGTCTTGAGCTCAGCCAACAGAGCAGCGGCAGCGTCGGGCTCAAGGTCCGTGAGGTCCGTGAAGGTCTTGTCGCCCAACGCCACCCTGACGACATCCTTCAGCGTCTCCGCTTTCGCGAGGGCTTGCCCGTCATCGTCGAGCTCCGTAAGGATGAGCTGCTGCTTGTTGTAATAGAAATGCTCGCGGTCGTAGACCTTGCAGATGCCTTCTGTCCTAAAACTGAGCAGCGCCTGGACGATAGCCTCGCGACTCTTGTCGTCCATCTCGCGGCGCTTGCTGCCCTTGCTCTTCTTCAGCAGCTGCCAGCCGTTGCTGCCGTCGATGAGCGCTATCTTGTTGCGGTGCTCCGCGGGTTTGTTCTTGTTGATGACCCAGAGGTAGGTGTAGATGCCGGTGTTGAAAAACTCCTGCTGCGGCATCTGGATGATGGCTTCGAGCCAGTCGTGGTCGAGCACATACATGCGGATGTTGCTCTCTCCGCTCCCCGCGTCACCGCTGAAGAGCGAGGCGCCGTTGTGCACCTCTACCGCCAGTCCGTCGTCGGCAAGCTTGAAGAGGTTGTGCTGCATGAAGAGCAGCTGGCCGTCGCTCACCGAGGGTATGCCTCCGGCAAACTGCCCCGTCTGGTCCTTACGGATCTCCCGCTCGTAGCCGCTCCACTTCGTGCCGTAGGGCGGGTTGGCAACGATGACGTTGAAACGCGTGTCGGGGAAAGGCATCGTCGTGAGGGTGTTGCCGTAGTGGATCTCCGCCTTGTCGCGGAAATGGCTCTCGATAGCTGCCAGGGCATAGAGGGTGTCGTTGTATTCGGATCCACAGGTATGGATAAGCTTGTAACCGTTCTCGCGGCTCAGACGGTCGGAGACACCGAAGAGCAGGTTGGCACCGCCGCAGGTGGGGTCGTAGATATGGAGAAAACGGTCTTTCGGCACGTTGATCTTAGCGCCTACGATCTCCGAGATCAGGGCGATGATGTCGGCAGGGGTGTATTGCTCTCCGGCTGTGGAGGCAGAGATGTCCGCCCACTTACGCTTGATATGCTCCTCGAGCGTGGTGATGTCCGAGTTGTTATAGGGTGCGAGATCGATCCCTGCCCAGATAGAGACGACGGGGAAGAGGATCTTCTTGGACCGGAGGTTGGCGACCATCGTGTCCATGTTGAGGTATTTCTCTTCCTCCCGTCCGCGGTCGATGCCGAGGAGGCGCTTCGAGTCGGCATCGAAGCCATGGAGATAGTCGGCAAAATCCTGCTCAAAGGTCTTGTCGTTGGAGCATATCTTCTGCAAGGTCTTGCCCTGCATGACGATGAAGTCGTTGTATCCGCAGTCGTGGTCGAGAAACGCTTCCTTGAAGACCTCACCGTCGGCGGGCGTCAGCCCTTCCTCCTCCGACACCTTCCGGGCATAGTTGCGCATGCGTCCTTCGAGCATGACGAGAGCGAAGAACGGCATCATATAGTTTGGGAAGTCGCTCTGCTTGATGGCAGCGGCGAGGAGCAGGTCGGCTACCGACCATATCTTACTCTCATAGTGCATGATATCGGGCACGCCCGTAGGATAGCTGCTGGTAGTATTTTCGTTGAGCAAATTGTTTTCTGTCATATACATTTTCAATTTCTTGCAAAAATACAAAGAATATTCCAATTAGAGGTAAGGCAAAAGGGGAAAAAAGTGCAGATGCGGTATTAAGAATTACTTCTTCAGCGGACAAAAGACGATGCGAAAGTTGTCCGAGTTGTAAAGGTTGTCCGAGTTGTTGGAAAGACAAATCGTGTTTTTCTCCCAACAACATTGACAACACACACAACTTTAACAACATAGCATCCGAGCGTCATCGGCGAAGCCGACTGCCGTGTAATGTCGTGAAGAGCCGATGCAAGGAATATTAGTGATGTAACGGTATCTGTCCAATGTCCCATGACAGGTTGGAGATGCTTCACAAGCAATTCCCAAACTGTTTTCCAAATCCATAATGGAAAGAAGTAAAATGGAAAGAACCAAGGCTTAACACCTATATGTCAGCATGTTATCTTTCTTTCCAGATCTTCACGCCTTATACAATTCTTCTAATCGTTCATCTATCTCTTGTTGCGTTTCCGTCTCCTTCTGATTGTCATCCTCTGCCACAGCCTGCTCCATCTTGGAAGCAAGCTCGCCAAGATCTTTCGGTAGGATGCGTGGTACTGGAATCTGACTAAAGTTGTCCCATATTAACTGATAGCCGTTCTGTATACGAGGACAATATTCAGAGATAAGACACCAGCCAACAGATGAGTTCAATAGGGCTAATAATGCACTATCCTTCACTGATAAAAAGAATAGGGAATTATTGCAGAACATAGGAGTTTGCTGATAGATAAAACAGGGCTTAACTTGAAAGGCCTGATACATAATCTTCGGCTCCGCAAACTTGTCATAATA
Source organism: Prevotella sp. UBA2725 (assembly GCA_002353825.1). Classification (GTDB taxonomy): domain Bacteria; phylum Bacteroidota; class Bacteroidia; order Bacteroidales; family Bacteroidaceae; genus Prevotella. The sequence continues at coordinate 186,108 of DEKJ01000028.1, forward strand.
TGCACACGCTCTCAGTTCCCACCAATAATCACCCTTATCGGACCTTTCCCTCGCCTTATCAGCGAAAGGAGCCAGCCATTCGGCAATAGCTGGATACTTTTCCGTGAACCATGCCCAGGCCGTGCTTTCTGCGGGCAAAGACTGATCCTCCGCAATATTCATTTCTTTACGGGTGCATTCCTCAGCAATGTTCACATAACGTAACTCATTGTCGGGCGTGAGGTCCCGAAGCGTAAGGATGGGAATGAAGGCGACAATGACTATCAGCCAGACTATAATGTCATATCTCTTTTGCAATGAGATTGTCATCAGACAAAAATCTATATCACATTGCAAAAGTACTTATTAAGTATGAAAGAACGTCTATCATCAAAAGGAATATTACCCTTTTGATGACATATCTAACAGTATTTGTTCCCTATTGATAATCAGTATAATACGATCATGGCAACAAAGCAAGACCATCGCGCCTCGTCCGTGACGCGTTTCCGCCTCATATGTGACGCATTATCGCCTCATATGTGACGGAAACGCGACACATATGAGGCGCAATGACGATACGGGTAAATTACCACATCCTCACGATCTCCTTGGCGTCGTTGCTCGCCTTGACGACCTTGCCGTCGGGACTGATAACGATGAGGTAAGGGATGTACTGAACCTGATAAGCAGTGGCAGCGGCACGGTAGAGCTGCTTGTCCTGCGGCAGGGCAGCTTGCTGCCATGACATCTTCTCTTCTCTCATCGCCTCATCCCAATCCTTCAGACTTCTGTCGCAGGAGATGCTGACGATATTGAGTTCCGGATGCCGGGCATGCATCTCCTTGATAAGCGGGATGGATGCCCGGCAAGGGCCACACCACGATGCCCAGAAGTCGAGCAGGGTGTACTGCCCCACCTTCACGAGCGCAGAGAGCTTCACGGCCTTGCCGTCGACCGTGCGCAGGGTGACATCGGGATAAGCCATGCCCTTCGCGGTCTTACGAGCCTCTGCCACCTGCTTCACAAAAGCAGCATACCCCACAGCATCCCTGTTGTCACGATAATGGGCCGTCATCTCGTCAAGCTGAGCAGCAGTATAATAGAAATGCCGGTCGAGACCTTTTCCTTGCAGGTACAGACTGTAAGGTTCCGTGGGATGTGTCCAGGCATAATCGTCACTCTGCTGCTGCCATACAGCCTTCAGCGAGTCAGCGGTGAGCGACAGCCGCTCTCCCACAGCTTCATCGGGATGTTCGGGGCCTCCAAACTCCTCTCCGCCATAGCGGTAGCGCCACGCCTTCACACTGGCTTCCTCTGCGGCTTTCAGGGATGCCCACACGGCATCGTGCCACGCCTGATACTGCTGCTGGGCATCACCGCCTCTGACCGTATAACGACACTCGCCCAAGATGGGGAAGTCCAACTCGTAACTCAGTGGAATACTGTCGTAAGCGGCGGCAGAGACGGTATAGTCGTCATTGTCGAGATAGAGTTTTACCACACGGTTGTGCATGAACTCCTGCTCGGGCAGTGGCCGCACACGGTTGTCAATCTCCAAGGTGCAGAGAACAGGTGCTGCGACGCTGCCGGTGAGGACGAACTGACCGTTCGTCACCTTGCCATAAGCGATGCTGTCATGACTGTCCGCAGCCCTCAGCCGCACCTCTGCACCCTCGGTCATGCCGGGGATGGCAGAATGGATCGTGAAGGTATTGCCGGCGAAAGCGGCAAGGGGGAGTATTGAGATGAATGAAAGAAGATATTTATTCATTGAGATTATTCGATATTAATGGAGAGATATCTCTCCTAAGATTTATTTTTTCACACGGATCTTAAAGATTATAAAGATTGTTACGCCGCTTCGCGGCTACACATACCCCGTAGGAGCACCCCTGATGGCGCCCTCTTACCGCGTAGCGAATAGCGTAACCATCTTTAAGATCTTTATAATCCGTGTGAAAGATATATGAGAAATAATTAAACCACAGATTTAAGGATTATCACAGATTTTTTCTGTGAAATCTGAGAAATCTGTGGTTCAGATATTATCACTATTTCTTCAGCGCAGCCTCGATCTTGTCGGGGTCAAAGGATACAAGCTGGATCTTACCCTCGGGGTTGATAAGCACGAGGCGAGGGATAGACTGGATGTCGTAAGCCAAGGCAGCCTTGTTGAGCTGTTCTTTGTTCAGCCACAGTTGCGTCCAAGGCATAGCCTCCTGCTTCTCTGCCTTGCGCCAGTCGGCTTCCCGCTGATCCACGGAGATGCTGACGACATTGAGACGGCCTTTCTGCGCCGTATACATCTGCTTCACGTGAGGTATAGCCGCACGGCAAGGACCGCACCACGATGCCCAGAAGTCGATGAGCGTGTATTTGCCTTTTGGAACGAGCGAAGAGAACTTCACCACTTTTCCAGCTTTTGTCGTTGCAGAAAAATCGATGAAAGGAATATCGAGTGACAATCCCATCACGATGTCACGGTTACGCTTGAGAAAACTGACACGCGCCGTGTCAACATTATTGGCTGTCACCTCGTCGATCCATTTCGCCATGACATCCTTCGGATAGGTGAACGACTGATAGTAACGCTTACCTAAGAGATAGGCTGCTGTCGCCGTCGTAGAGTGACCTTCCATCCATACCGTTTGCATGGAATCGAGGCGGGCAGCCTCACGCTCCTTGGCAACGATAAGATCACGATACTTACTCTTGTCACCACTATTGGCAATATAAGCATATGCCTCACGATAGGAAGCGTCATCGGCAACATCCTGTTGTTTCTGAATATAGCGTTTATAGTCGAGCCAGTCGGCGAGCGTCTTTCCGCCGCCATTGATGCCCAATATCGTCTCGCGATCAGTGCTAAAGAGCTGCGCCGTATCTCCTTTCAACGAGACGTCCTCACTGCCGTCGAGGAGCAGCGAGAGCGATGAGATCTTATAACTTCTGGTCTTGCCAGCCTTCCAGAACGTTACGTTGCACATCCGTGGCTTCTGCAGAGGCATAGCGAGCGAGAAGGAGCCGTCGGCAGCGACCTTGGCACTGTCCAACGTCTCTGCCTTGTTCAGGTTGTCGACATTGGAGAGGAAGACTGTCACATCTTGTCCCAAGCCGTTGATCTGTCCAGAGAACTTATGCTGCGCCTGTGCCGACAGGGACAGAAGGAGCAGCAAAGCGAAGAGAGAGATTGTTTGTTTTATCATTTTGTTGTCTTATTGATTTCTAATTGATCGGTTGAGAATGGTTTACCAAATTATGAGAAATAATATTTAACAGCCTCGGAGATATTATGTTTAATAGCCTCGGAGAGGCTGAATTCTCCATAACCCCAGTCTAAGGAGCGCAGCGACGCAGACTGGGGTTTATTGTGAAGGGTCGTTTGATTGACTTCCTGCCTCGGAGAGGCAGACTGCACGACAGTGCGCAATGTCATTATACGCTAACATAGCGCGCCAAGGGCGCATTCAGCCTCTCCGAGGCTGGAGGTCAGTTAATCAGTTCCTATCCTCAACCCCAGACTGCAGTCGCTTTGCTCCCTTAGTCTGGGGTTATGAATAATTGTGCCTCTCCGAGGCACTAGCATCCTTAAGATATGTCAGTAAAATGATTTTGTGGGTTAGGGCCGCCCCTATGGTGGATAAATATACCATTAACACCCATCACCCAACACCCATCACCTATTTAGCGTCTCTGACATATCTCACGCTCATCCAGCGGAGGTCGGTCGGGCACGGCACACGCTGCACCATATTTCCATTGGCGACAAGCACGCGGATGTAAGCACACTCGTTGGTCTTTGTCGTGTCCTGCGTAGCTGTCCAGTAACAGCCATAGTCGCCGACATGATACTTATCGGGATAGGCCGTGGCGTAAGCACCGAGCTCACCGGCAAGAAGGAAGGCGAGCTGTGTGCCCGTGCCCTGCTGCATCATGAGCGTGCCGGCACCCTTGCGCCAGCCTTCTTTCTGCGCGTCAGAGGACGACATGCCGAGTGCCACCTCAAGATTCTGGTAGTCGGCATCTGTCGGCAGGCGCCAGCCTTCGGGTGCATCGTCTTTCGCCTGCTGCCATGTGAAATAGTTGCCTTGCTTGGCAATCAGTGAGTCTTCCGCAGCCTCATCGTTCACCGCAAAGTTATTCTCGATGCCATTGGCTATGAAGCTCTGCGTGTACCAAGCGTCGCCGCCCTTGTAGTTCTCTACCATCCAGTCGAGGTTGCCGATGCGCACCCAGTGATAGACGGTACCGTCGGCATCTTCGAAGGTACCCGTAGCAGATGGTGTTACCGTCGGGTCGCTGTCGTCGTCGCTGCATGCGGTCAGGCCCAAGCCCAAGACGAGGGAAAGAGTAGCAAACAACAATATCTTAAATTTATTCATATGATTAATATTATTCTTTGTATAATTATCCAATGATCATCTTTCTCACACGGATCTTAAAGATTTTAAAGATGGCTACGCTATTCGCTACGCGGTAAAGTTCTAAACATTAATTTCCGTCAATCCCCGTTAATTGACGACAATGATAATTTCCAATTACCGATAATAAATGAAAATATTAATGGCTAATTAATGGCAATTAATGTTCGCAGAAGCCGCGAAGCGGCGTAACAATCTTTAAGATCTTTAAGATCCGTGTGAAAAATAATCCATGTGAGAAAATGATTAAATGTAATTATCGTTAGATGTTGAATCCCATTTGTTCGATGATACCCTTGATGGTATCGAACTTGTTGACCATCACCTGCTGGCTGCCGTACTTGGCTACGAACTCATCACGCGTCATGGTGAGCACAACGTTGACCCAGTCTTGCAAGTCACGCTCTTTGAAGGGGAAATAGTAGTCGTCACCACCCCAAAAATCTGCAAACTTCTCCAAGAAGCCATACTGCCACTCGATGTTCTCCTCTGTGGCATCGATGTCATGATCTCCAAGTTTTTCACTATAGAGCGTCTTGCTGTAAGCATAGAACGGATCGGTGACAGTACTTGACTGACGGCCGAACTTATCGATGATGATGTTGGCAAGCATGCCGGAGAAATAGCTCTCCGGATCGTCGTACATTGCTCCGTTGTTCGTGCTAAGCACATAGCCACGGGTAGCAAGCAAGTATTTGACATGTTTTGTCCGACCATAGCTGTCGACATAACTGATGTCGTTGACGAGCAAGAAAGAGTAAGGCTTTGCCTTGCCGAGTTTGTTCAGCAGATAGGTCTTGACATCCTCTGCAAACTTCTGCTGCTCCGTCACGTCCGTGATGTAACTATACTTGTAATTGTAACTATCAACGCTACCCGTACCAGTCATGGCATAGGACGCATCGAAGAGCTCCGGATTACCCTTGGTATCAGTGGTGTTGAGCGTATCGTTGAAAAGCAGATACGAGCCCGTCTCTTTGTAGAACGTGTTGCGGAGCTGAGCCGTAGCACTATTGTCATCGGCCGTCGGTGCGAAACCATTGACTTCGGCATTGCTCGGCGTGAGGTCATCCTCACTGCCACAGGCGGAGAATGTCAACATACCGGCAATAGCTAAACATGAATATAATTTGATTCTTAAGGACATATTATCTTGTTTTTTGTCGTTTATTACCTGTGGTGGCCGGTACAAGGCCGGCCACTGCACTATTCGTCGTCACCACTGTCGTCACCACTATCATCACCACTATCATCATCCGAGGCGACCACCTGCTTGAAGTAAGGACGGTCGGGACGAGTGTTGCTGCCGATAGACGGCTGGAAGTCGCGTACATCCTTCGGGATATTGAGCGTGTAAGCGTCGTCGTTAGGTTCAAGACGATAGTAGTTGGTATACTGTCGCACGTCATAATAGTTCACCGTGTGGTAAGCACTCATGGTATGGACGATGGTTGTGGTCTGCGGATACTTGGTGTCGACCATATACCGGCGGAGGTCAAACCATCGGTGCCCCTCAAAGCAGAGCTCGCGCTCACGCTCCTCACGGATGAACTTCACCAATGCTTCACCCGAGAGGCTGACGGCAGCGTTGGAAGCCACGCGTGCCTCGCGCAGCCTTGTCAGATACTGGCAGGCCTCGGCATCCTTGCCGAGCTCAGCATCAGCCTCAGCGAGGTTCAGGTAAGCCTCAGCCGTACGGATACAGAAGACGTCGCTTGCCGTGTTGTAGATATTGAAATGCTTCGTAGAGTTGTTGATCTTGTGATAGGACCAACGATGATAGTTCACATCGTCCTGGTTCGTGATGTAAGCCGAGCGGCGGCCGTCGTCCTTGGCAAAGAGAGACACGAGATGGTCGCTGACCTCAAAGGCCGGACTGTTGACGGTACCATAGCTGTTGTTTTTACCCGGTGACATGAAAACGAGGTTACCGAAGCATGAGGAACCATTGGAATAGACCACCTCCTTGTTATCGGAGCTGATAGGATAGCCATCGCTCCACCCCACAAGGTTCTGCAAGTAGCTGTCCTCATCAAGGGCGAGCTTCGCATAGTCGGCTGCTTTCTGCCATTCCTGCATGAACATCTCCACACGGCTGCGGAAGATGTACACGGCCTCGATACCTACATGATAGATCGTAGACGGACTCTTGACATCCTTAAGATCGGTCTCTGCCGCATCAAGGTCGGCGAGGATCTGGTTGTAGACCTCAGCCACACTGGCACGGGTATATTCCTTGTCCTCAACTTTTGAAGAGGTCTTGATAGGCACACCCGGTGTGCTCTCTGCCGTCGACGGTGCATAAGGTTTGCCGTAGAGGTTGACAAGCGTGAAGTAATAAGTGGCACGGAGATAGTGGCACTCGCCCATGACGTGGCGCAGCAGTGCACGGTCGTCGTCGTTGTCACAGGTCACATCGTTCTCTGCGTCGATGACCATATTGCAGCGGTCAATCTTCTCATAGGCAAGATCCCAGTAATTGGCTTCATTAGAGGACAGGGAGCTTGCGCCTTTGAAGTCGACCCATGTATCCCGCTGCCAGCAGAAATAAGGAAAATAAGTCTCTGCTTCTCTCATGATATCGGGCTTGCCGGAGGTAGAGATATTCTCCTGCAGCTCGTCGCCCATGAAATGCAGCACGGCATAGTTGGTATTGTGGATATAATAAGTACTGTACTTCACCCCGGCCTCACCCAAGGGCATGAGACAGTCGCCCATGAGCAGTTCATTGAGGTCCGTCGCCGTCTTCACACGGCTCAGGTCCTGAGAATACTCCTTGAGGAAATCGGAGGAGCAGGACGTTGCCGTAAGGAGCAGTGCGGCGACAAAAAAAGTATATATATGTTTAATATGCATGACTTTGCTATTGTTAGAATTGAATGTTCATACCGAATGAGAAGCTCGGACGGTCGGAGAGCTGGATGGTCGTGAAGCCACCCTGCGTCGGGGTCTGACCTTTCAGCGCACTGTCACAGATGGTGAAGAGGTTGTAAGCCGAGAGCGTGAAGGCGAGGCGCTGCAGGCGGATGCGGTCGAGGAGCTTGTCAGGCAGCTCATAGGTCAGCGAGAGGCTCTGGAGCTTGAGATAGTCGGCACTCACCACGCGGGCGTCAGAGTAATCGTACATCTCATAGTAGTTATCACCGATGTTGTTGATCTCTCCATTGCCCGACATACTTGTCCACACATTGCTGTATTTATAGTAAGCCGAAGAGCTTGAACTGAGGATTGACGGGAGGTTTGTCACCGTCTCGTCACCGGGCTTGCGCCAACGGTTCATATAGTCGCGACTGTAGTTCTTCTCCGAATAGATATCCGAGCCGTAGCCACCCGTAGCCTGTGAGCCATACATGGCGAAGAGACGGGTCTTGGCGCCAAGGCTGTACCCGAAGACGACAGAGGCATGCCACTGACGATAACGGAACGTGTTGGTCAGGCTGCCCTGGATGTCGGCATCACGCTTGCCGGAAGCAGAGAGCACGGTGGTGTAGGTGTCATACTTCGACAGTCCGCGCAGCGCCTCCCGATTGTTGTAATAGTCGTCGATGAGTGGGCCTCCGTCGACAGGGCTGAGTCCGAGGAAGTGGTAGCTGTAGAAGGTGTTGACAGCCTGGCCTTTGACGAGGGCGGTACCATTGAGGAAGTCGTAGAGGTCATAGGTCTGAGAGGCCGGACGGGAGTCGAGGGAGTTGATCACCTTAGAGAAAGAGGTGCTGATGCTCCAACGGAAGTCCTTGGTACGCAGCGGGGTTGCGGTGATGTCGAAACTGTAGCCTTTGTTCGTCACGTCGCCACCGTTAATGACATAGCTGCCCACGCCGTTGACGGTGCTCACGCGCTTCGTCATAAAGGCGTCGGTGGTCTTCTTATAGTAAGCGCTCAACTCCATCTCCAAGCGATGGTCGAAGAAACTCATGTCAAGACCAAGGTTGATAGAGTTGGTCTTCTCCCACTTCAGGTCGGGGTTAGGATGCGAGTTCACGGTTGACGTGTTCTCATTATAATAGGTGTTGAGTGTGCCTTTCTTGATGGTCATCACCGGGCTCTCCGAGTCGAGCATGTTTCCCTGGAAACCATAGCTGGCCTTGGCGGTGATATAATCGATCCATTTGGCATCAATCCAGTGACCGACATCGTAACTGCCGGAGACGGACCAGATAGGCAAGAAGCGGTCGTTGGAACGGTCACCGAACTTGTTACTGCCATCGACACGCCCGTTGAGGTTCACGCGCCACAACTGCTTGTAGGCATAAGTCACGGAGAGGTAAGCCGAGAGCGTGTTGCTCAGGTCGTCGGAGATTGTCGGCACGTTGCCCATAGCCCAAGAGGCATAAGAGGTATAGATCGTCGGATCGATATCGCTCACGAAGGTCTCACCACGGTCACGGAAATAACCGCGCTGTGTTGTAGCATAGCTACGGTATTTGGTGCTGTTGGCCTCGACACCGAATGTAGCATCGATGTTATGCTGGTCATCATCGCCGAAGAACTTGTTGGCATCGAGTTGGAAACGAGCCGTGTAGCTACGGTTGGTCACAGATGTATGGTTCAGCTCGCCACCCGTAGGACAGGTCGACTCATCCGGATAATCGATGGTAGACCCATATTCCGACTTACGCAGGGCTGCGATATGCCAGGTGCGCTCACCCCACCAGTTCTCAAGTTCCGTGTTAGAGTTAGTCACCGAGAGGATGGCATTGGCAGAAAGCCAGTCGGTGAACGTGAAGCGGAGGTTCGTGGTGAACGTCATGGAGTTGACCTTCTGATGGTTGTAACTGTTGGCAAGCTCGTTGAGGATATTGTAGTTATACTGGCTGCCGTCGCTCAGCTTGCGCTCATAGTAGTAATATTCACCGTCGTCCTGAAAAACAGGCAGCGTGCGCGTCGTCGTATATGCGTAGTTGAGCGGAGCTATCTCGTCCTGGTAATAGCTACGGCGCTGATGATAGCCATTGAACGTGAACGAGGCCGTGAGGAGCTTCGAGAAGGTGTTGTCGAGGTTCAAGGACCAGGTATAACGCTCGTTGGCATTCGACTTGATGACGTCCTCCTCATTGTCGTAACCCATAGAAGCATAGTAACGAGACTTCGCCGATCCACCACTGACACTGGCGGTGTGCTGCGTGCTCAGCGCATCGTGGCAGAGCAGTTTGAACCAGTCGGTGTTGCGGGTCTCGTCGGCAGCCACACGCTGCTGGAACTCATCGTAGGTGATAGAGCCGTTGTAAAGGTCCTGCACGTCTTTCTCGTAGCCTACCGTCGTCATGCGGTAAGGGAACTGGTAGTGGTCCTGCATGAGCTCACGCGAGAACTCCACGCGCTCCTTCGAGTTCATGACATCGACGGAGTGGTCGGTATAACGCGGACGGAGCTTGTAGTTCATCGAGAAGTTATAGCTCACAACGGGTTTGCCCTCATAGCCTCGCTTCGTCGTGACGACGATGACACCATTGGCAGCCTTCGTACCGTAGATAGCCGTGGCAGCAGCATCCTTCAGCACATCAATGCGCTCGATATCCTGTGGGTTGATACCTGCAATGGCGTTACCGATACGGTTGACATAGTCGGGATCGTTGAGTTCCTCCGGTGAGATCTCCACCGGGTCTTTGACGACAATACCATCGACAACCCATAACGGTTCACGGTTACCGATCAGCGTGGAGGTACCGCGGATACGGATCTTCGGTGCCACACCGACCTCGAAGGAGTTGTTGCTCACAACGAGATCCGGTATCTTGCCTTCGAGCATCTGGTCGAGGGAGCTCATGTCAGTACGCTCCAGGTCTTTCATCTTTGCCGTGGTGACGGCCGATGTCAGCGAGCGCTTGTTGAGAACCTGGTAACCGGTGACGACGACCTCATCGAGCTGCGTCCTGTCATCGTGAAGGATAATCTTGGCGGGATGCCCGGCAAGAATCGTGCGCGTGACATCATTGAAGCCGAGGTAGCTGACCTCCACCGTGAGACGCGGGTTCTCGGTGAAGATCTGAAAATGGCCATTGGCATCGGTGGTGGTACCCGTTCCGGTTCCTTTTATCTTGATGGTCGCCCACTGCAATGGCTCTCCATTGGTGTCAACGACCGTACCACTGACGATACGCCGCTGGGGTGTCGCCTTCCGCACACCGTTGCCTTGCTTGAGGACGACGGTCTTGCCGCTGATCTCATAGTAAAGACCACAATGGTCGCGAAGCACACAGTCGAAGAGCGCGCTGAGCGACAGGTTCGTGCACTGACACGACACGTCGGGGACACCCTCGAGGACCTGCTTCTGATACACAAAGTCGTAGCCCGTACGCTGCTGAAGGTCCTCAATGACCTGCTTCACGGGTTCAGCATGATAGGCTACACTGTAGCGTTGCGCAGCTGCTGCCAAGGGCATGGCTAAGAGCGCAACGACAAGCAAAAGAAAATCTCTAATTCGTTTTCTCTCTCTCATGAATTGATCAACACTTTATCTGGTTATTATTCTTTTAAAACTTCAACATTCTTTCCTCTTACACGGAACTTGATGCCTCCACTCATCTCAAGAATATGAAGGACGTTCTGGAAGTTGCCGTATCGCGGCACACTGCCCATGAACACGGTAGAGGCGAGCTGTGGATTGCTGAAATGGTAACGGAAGTCGTACCAACGGCTCAACGACTCCATGATCTGTCCGAGCGTCTGGTCTTCGAAGACAAACTTACCCCGTGTCCAGCTGCTCACCACCTCGGTGTTGGCGGAGTGGAGTGTTGCCGTACCGTTGTGCTTGTCGTATTCTGCCTGGTCACCGGGCTTGAGCGTCAGCTCACCGCCCTTGCTACCCATCGGTTTCAGGGCGATACTGCCACGGATGAGCGTCGTCACCACTTTGTCTTCGGAATAGGCATTGATGTTAAACTCGGTGCCGAGGACCTTCACCTCCTGACCTTCCGTCTCGACGATGAACGGATGGTCGGCATCGTGAGCAACCTTAAAGTAAGCCTCGCCAGTGGTCTTGACGCGCCGCTCCTTGCCGTCGAAAACTGCAGGATACTCGATGCGCGAGCCGGCATTGAGGCAGACCTCCGTGCCGTCGGTCATCGTGATGCTATACTCACCACCCCGCGGCGTCTCTAAGACGATAGTGCCTTTATAGCTGTTGCCCAAGGCACGACGAACAGCGGCCTTGTTCATTTTTATATTACTGCCCAAGCGTATCATGCGGCCATCGCTGAGCATGAGCATGGCCTTCGTGGTACCCGCCTTGATCTGTGACTGACGGGCTTGCTCTGCCTTGGCAAGCGCCTCACCCTTCCATTTCGACACATGGGAATAATATTCCCAGCCGCCAAGCCCAACCAATGAAACGAAGAGGGTTATCACGGCTGCAGACACCCAAACACGCAATGACCGGAACTTCGAACCGACAGTGGGGCGAACGTCTTCTTCCAAGGCCTCACTTTCTTGGATCCGGCGACGCATCGCTTCGACAGCCGTCTTCGAATCGACAGCCTCACGCGCACGAACATCTTCCTTCACGGCTTCCAAAGAACACAGTTCCTGAAAGAGACGACGATGGCTCTCCCGTGCCTCAATCCAGGCATGGAGCTCCTCACGCTCTTTGTCACTCAACTCGCCACAGAGGTAGCGAACGATGAGCTGCGATATTCTTGTTTCCTTGGTCATAATCTTTCTTCTTTATATTCTCTTTAACGCAATATTCCCTAAAAGGTAGACAAGAAAATACGATTTTATTCAAAAAAAGTTTCAATCTGAAAAGAAAATGCTAATTTTGCAACAAAATATGATGTGTTGAGCACACAGCACGACGCTTCGGCATGAACAAGGGAAATAGATATCAAGACGCATACGAGCAGTTTCTGCAAGGCGAGATAGGCCTTTTTTATAAAGATGTCTATCCATCTCTCCTTGTCTTCACGCGTCGATTGCTCCCTGATACCCTCACTTATCTTGCAGAAGACTGTGTACAAGATGCTATCTTCAAGCTTTACAGCCAGCGTAGCGAGATGGCGTCGCCTGAACGTGCCAGGTCGTTCCTTTATGTCTGCATCCATAATACCGTCGTCTCATATATTCGTAAAGACAACAGTCGGCAGCATTTCATCAATCAGGATACCGACAACTTCGAGGATGACTTCTCCGTGGAACTCATCCGGCAAGAAACTATTGATGAGCTCATGGGAGCCGTAGACCGCCTGCCCGAGGACATGCGGCAGCTCTGTGAGATGATCTTCCGGGAAGGAATGAAGATGGCGGAGATTGCACAACAACTCAATATGACTGAGAGCGGCGTAAAGAAAAAGAAGCGCCGATTGCTCGACCTCCTGCGCAAGTCGCTCTCACCGGAGGCATTGCTTTTCGCTTCAATTATTCTTTCGAACTAATAATGGATAAATATTCAACCCATAAACCACATCTCGGCAAACGAATGGCGGCGTTGAGAGCTGCCTTTCCTTACACCATCCCTATCTTCGCTGGTTTTCTGGTTCCTCGGTTTGGCTTACGGCCTACTGATGAACAAGTCGGGCTTCTCGTTCTGGTGGCCGATGATCATGGCCATGACGATCTTCAGCGGTTCAGTGGAGTTTGTTGCCGTGAGCATGCTCAAAGGTGCGTTCCATCCCCTGCAGTCGTTCGTTATCGCCCTGCTCATCTGCGCCCGCCATCTCTTCTACGGCATCTCCATGCTCGACCGCTTCAAAGGCATGGGCTGGAAGAAGTTCCCGCTCATCTACGGCATGTGCGACGAGACGTTCTCCATCAACTATACGGCTAAGATCCCGGAAGGCATCGATAAAGGCTGGTTCATGCACTGGGTCACCGTGCTCGACTATAGCTACTGGGTCACGGGAGCGACGATGGGTGCCGTCTTCGGCGACTTTCTCCACTTCAACAGTCGCGGCCTCGACTTTGTCATGACGGCCATGTTCGTCACGATTTTCATTGAGAACTGGATGAAGGAGCACGACCATCGCGCCTCTATCATCGGTATCCTCATCTCCGTCGCAAGCCTGCTCATCTTCGGTCCCGACAGTTTCGTGGTACCGGCCATGACCTTGATGCTCGTCTGCTTCATGAGTCTGCGCAGTAAGTTAGAAATAAAAGAGACAACCATTAATAAAGAGGAGGTGCACGCATGACATTCACTCAACAAATCCTCACGGTAGCCATCCTCGTCTTGGCCACAGCCTCTACCCGCTTTGTCCCGTTTCTCATCTTTCGCGGCAAGACGACACCGCGTTACATCCAGTATCTCTCTCAGGTATTGCCTGCCGCTGTGTTCGGCATGCTCGTGGTCTACTGTCTGCGCAATGTCCACGTCATGACAGCACCCTTCGGAATCCCCGAGGCCATCGGTGTGCTCGTCACCGCCTTGCTCCATCTCTGGAAGCGGCAGATGATGGTCTCGATCCTTGGCGGCACCCTCACGTATATGCTCATTGTACAAAACTTAACTATATAAAAATACTTTATGCCTATGAAAAGAATCATGTTTCTTGCCATGCTGCTTTGCATGACATTCACTGTGTTCGCACAGGACAACGCTAAAGACAATGTCTACGGCTTCAGCCTGCCTGACAAGAATGGCAAAGAGGTTAGCCTGTCCACCTACAAGGGTAAGGTACTGCTCATCGTCAATACGGCCACGGGATGCGGCTTCACACCACAGTATAAGCAACTTGAGGCCATCTACACCAAGTACAAAGACCAGGGATTCGAGATCCTCGACATTCCCTGCGACCAGTTTGGTCATCAGGCTCCGGGCACCGATGAGGAGATCACAAAGTTCTGCACAAAGAAGTATCACACCGACTTCCCACAGTTCAAGAAGAGCGAGGTCAATGGTACCAACGCCCTGCCGCTCTATACCTGGCTGAAGACCAAGAAAGGTGTCACGGGGACCTATAAAGCTGGTATGGCCAAGATCATGGAGAAGCTATATAATAAGGTGAACACGGAGCCACGTGCGAAAGATGACATCCAGTGGAACTTCACAAAGTTCCTCATCAACCGCAAGGGTGAGGTCCTTGCCCGCTTCGAGCCTACCGACGACATGAAGATTGTTGAGGCTGCTGTGGCTGAGGCAGTGGAGGCAAAATAACGCAATATTTCCTTTATTTTCTTGCCGTTCTCGCTGAAATGATGTATTTTTGCAAAATAATACGTAATAGATGACACAGAAGGAAGATAGGGAAAAGCTAAAAGTCAGTCGTGAGACAATGGGCAAGTTCTTCTATGATTTGGCTAAGGCTATGGTCATTGGAGCGATCATTTCATTGTTTTCTCCAGGACAAGACAAGAAGTATGTCATTTTTATGCTCGTGGCTGGAGTTATTATTACCTTTATTCTTGCTAGTGTTGGGAACTTCATTTTAAAACGTTAAACGTATGGAAAATGTTGCGATATTCTTCGGTGGGCTGCTTATTATAACAGTAGCTTTTTACATCTGGTTACACACGAAGAGTGGGAATAAATGGGTTGATAATCTATAAATAATAGATTATGGAGCTATATTACACCCCTTTGCTGACTTATAAATATAAACATATATCATAAAAGACTTTTATGGGACTTTTAACAGGAAAGACAGCGCTCATCACGGGTGCTGCACGCGGCATTGGCAAGGCCATTGCCCTGAAGTTTGCTAAGGAAGGTGCCAACATCGCCTTCACCGATTTGTTCATCGACGAGGAGCACGGCGGTCTGCAGACCGAGCGTGACATCCAGGCTCTTGGTGTCAAGGCCAAGGGTTATGCCAGCAACGCTGCTGACTTCGCTCAGACAGCTGACGTCGTGGCAAAGGTGAAAGAGGAGTTCGGCTCTATCGATATTCTCGTCAACAACGCCGGTATCACGAAGGACGGTCTGATGCTCCGCATGACTGAGCAGCAGTGGGACGCTGTCATCAACGTCAACCTGAAGTCGGCCTTCAACTTCATCCACGCTTGCGTACCCGTGATGATGCGCCAGCGCAATGGTTCAATCATCAACATGTCGAGTGTCGTCGGTGTTCACGGCAATGCCGGACAGTGCAACTACGCAGCTTCTAAGGCCGGCCTCATCGCTCTGGCTAAGAGTATTGGTCAGGAGATGGGTTCCAAGGGTATCCGCGCCAACGCCATCGCTCCGGGCTTCATCGATACAGCCATGACACAGGCTCTGCCGGAGGACATCCGCAAGGCATGGATCAAGAATATTCCACTTCGTCGTGCCGGAACGGTCGACGATATCGCCAACACAGCCCTCTACCTCGCCTCTGACCTCTCGAGCTACATCTCCGGTCAGGTCATCCAGGTCGACGGCGGCATGAATATGTAATGAGACCTCTTTACGAAGATAATCATATCATCATCGTCTATAAGGAGAGTGGTGAGATCGTGCAGGGCGACAAGACCGGCGACCGCCCGCTCTCGGAGACGGTGAAGGAATATATCAAGGCGAAGTACCACAAACCGGGCAACGTGTTCCTCGGCGTGGTGCATCGCCTTGACCGTCCTGTGGCGGGCCTTGTCGTCTTTGCCCGTACATCGAAAGCGTTGTCACGACTGAACGACATGTTCCGCAAAGGAGAAGTGCACAAGACCTATTGGGCCATCACGCACGAGATGCCACCGCAGCCCGAGGGCACACTGACCCACTGGCTCACACGCAACGAGAAACAGAACAAGAGCTACGCTTACGACCATGAGGTGCCGGGAGCAAAGAAAGCCATCCTCAAATATAAGGTAATAGCCAACAGTGACAACTATCATTTGTTGGAGGTTCACCTCCTCACGGGACGCCACCATCAGATCCGCTGTCAGCTTGCCGCCATGGGCTGCCCGATCAAGGGCGACCTCAAATACGGAGCACGCCGCTCCAATCCCGATGGAAGCATCTCGCTTCTCTCCCATGAGGTAGAGTTTATCCATCCCGTATCGAAAGAAAAGATCCATGTCGTCTCGCCGTTGCCTGACGACAATCTGTGGAAAAGTTTCAACCTGCTCGGTTGAACACCATGTCCACATTGAGTAAGCACCTCGAAGAGGTGCCACATGGTTAGCCCCATGCAAGGAGCGGAGCGACGCAACATGGGGTTTAGGTTCGTTGTGGTTCTGTTGCTATCCGGCCTCGAAGAGGGCGAACATGGGAGAGAAGCTGGTTATAGCTATGGGTGTAATAAACCATGTTCGCCCTCTTCGAGGCCGGTTGTCAGGTAATTTGCTCCATTCACAACCCCACGTTTCGGCTGCGCCTCACGTGGGGCTAACCATGTACAACCTCTTCGAGGTTGTGTGGACCCATTAACCCGAAAAGCGGAAGAGACTTTACTTCCCTGCCTTTTTCTTCTTTTTTCTTTCGAACGAGAACAGGTCACGCAGACTGCCAAAGTCTTTCTTAAGAATGAAGCCGACGCCCTGCGTGTTGAGCGAGTTACGCGTAAAGTAACGGTCGTTGGCCTGATTATAGACATGCACGCTGAAGTTGCCATTGGGGAAGATGAGGTAACGCAGGTCGAAGTCGCCAATGAACGAGGTTGTAGCATTGGCATTATCGCGGTAGCCTATCTGTCCATTGAAGACGAGACGATTGTTGAGCAGGTTACCACTGAACAGTCCTTCATACTCAGCATTGTTGAATCCCTCGTCGCCCGTCGAGATATTAGCACCAAAGTTCCAGTTACTGTTTTTCATCAGGCCGCCAATAACATTGTTGATCTGCTGACTGAGCTGTCCACTGAGGATGCTCTGCATGGCAAGCGACGTTTGGTTAGTCTGCGTGCTGGCGTTATTGGTACCGCGCGAATAGAATCGTCCCACAGCAAGAAGGTAAAGCACCTGCTGGTTCATCTCCTCCTGGCCATTGATGATGCTCGAGATCATCTGCTTGGTGTCGGAGCTCATCGTAGGGAAGTCGAGGTCGAAACTCACCTGTGGGTTCGCCGGTGTGCCGGTGATGTCCATGATACAGTTCACCTTCACGTTGTTCGACGAGAAGCTCTTGCCCATCTGAAGGTCGGAGAGGCTGACTGAGGCGATGGAATACAGGGCCCTCAACTTGAGGATCGCCGCGTAAGGATCTCCGCCGAAGGTGATGGTACCTCCTTGCGAGAAAGTAAAGATCTTCTTGATGATGTTTTGTATCGTCAGGCTGTAGATGCCCCGTTCTACGGTATAAGTACCGAAGATGTCGAGCCCGCCTTTATTAAAATAGGTCGCACGCAGCGTTCCTGCGCCATTGAGCGTGATATAGTCGCCCGTTGCCTTGTCGGTGATGAGACGGAGGGTAGCACTCGGATTGGCATTGATGAGCAGACTGAGATGAATGTCCGTGGGGATATCAGGGATGCTGTCGGCCGGTAGCCTGTTAATACTGTCGGGGCGTGAAGCTGAAGCGTTGCGGTCATGCCAGTGGACAAAGTCCTGGGCATCCGGCGCCGTGGTGCTTGTGATGTCGTAAACTACTTCCGAGCCTTTCGTCGGCGTGACATTGACGTTGACATCGAGTGTACCCGGACGGCTCTTGACCGTCACATCGCCCGTGCCGAAGACTTTTCCATAGAAACTGCTGCCGTCGGAACCGTCGAGGTTATAAGCTAACAGATGGTTGGCCCGTGCACTGATGTCGGCCGTGATATGGCTGATATGCTGATGATGGATGGCACCACTGACAATGCCTTGATTGCCATAGGCATCACGGATCGGGTCGTCGACGAGCTGTATCTCATTCTCAATGAAGTGGACCTTGCCGCCGTTGACATAATAGCGCACGCCCGTCGGTTTGATCGTCATCGCACCGTCGGTCGTGATGTCGCCCGTGAGGTTCAGTTTGCTCAGATCACCCCACAACCGCAGGTCGCCATTGCCCCGAAGATCCACATCACTTAGGAAACTGGAGGCAAGCGTACCCAAGAACTCAGCCCGTGAGTTGTCGAGCTTCATGCCGAGGTCAATATAATGGTGCTTCGTGGAGACATAGCCACTGACAATGGTGTGCGAAGGAATGATGGTCTTGCCTTCCCGAATGGTATCTTTCGCAATGCCATCAATATTGATTTGTCCTTCGCTGAGCTTCCATCCCACATTGGCATAGAGTGTGCCAAGACGTCCTTGAATCAGTTTGAAGTTGTCGACACGCAGGCTGCCATTGATATCCGGACTACTGAAAAGACCTTTCACGCTCGCCGTACCCGATGCTGCACCACCAAACTCCACAGAGTGGAAATTAACAAGATTGAGGATATAGTTCACGTTGACATTCTTGAGCGTTGCTGTCAGCGAGTCACGGTCATTGTTAGAGCCTATTCCCGATATGAGGATACTTTGTTTGCCCCCGGAGATGAGAAAGTCGTGCACCTCCAAGTGGTTCTTACTGTAGAGGATGGTAGAGGGATGGACCGTATAGAGCGAGTCGCCGATATGCACCTGCGACTGATTAAAGTTGAGCAGTGCCAGCGTCTTACCTTCCATGTCTTTCCGGAAAGCGACCTCAGAGCTCAGCGTGCCGCGCAACCGCTGAAAGGCAGCATGATTGTCGAGCGAGACATTTGCCGTGATATGGTCGTTGCCTGCCGACGCTTGTAACCCGAGGTCAGTGCCGAGCGTCTCTGTTCGCATATTCGTAAGCGCCGCCTCAACGGAGAGGATGCCGTCTATTGTTCGAACGGTCGTCCGGATATTCTTCAGATGCCTATCACCATAGACGATATCTGGTGCAGAGAGATCAGCATCGAGCGAGGATCCGTCGCGCCCGAAAGTAGCCCGCACGTTGACCGTATCAAGGATATCGAGTGGCACGTTGAGGAAAGGCCGTGCCCACTTGCTGTCCGTCAGACGGGCAGCGAAGCTCACCTCCCCGGCATGGATAGGACGGTAACGGAACGGCGCGAGATTCGTGATACCCGGTAGTTTCTTTACGATGACGTTCTCGATGGCCTGAGGCAGAGCAGCATAATCGAACTTGCCATACACGGCTGCCGAGCCAAAGCCACTGTGCATCAACAAGTAATGGCCACGAGAGGAGTGCCCGGCACGGAAGTTGAGAGAATCGAGGCTATAAGTGTCGTCGCCCTGCTTCATCGAGAAGTTGTCGACACGAAGATAGCCGTCAGTTGTGTTGATGTCACGCCCACGGAAATTGGCATCCACCGTGCCGCCATAAGTAGCATTGGCGAGTCTGCCCTTGAGCATGTTCAATGCAGACGGCAGGAAATGAGCAACCGTCGCCTTGAGGTGAACAGTTTTCTCAGCACCGAGCAGACTGGCGCCGCCTTCAGCCGTGAGACTGATGTTCGGATCGTCGATGCTCACGCGTCCCTCTGCCATCCCACCGACATAGGAGCCGTCGAGCGAGATGTTGCGATAGATATAGTTGTTATAGTCGAAACGAGACACGAGACCCTTGGCACTGAACTGCTTTGCCTTGATGTCGCCACTGCCATCCAGGTCAGCCACTAACATGCCGAAATGAGGATTGGCAAGCATCGTTCCGAGCGAGAATCCTTTTGTAGCAATGTGACCACCAATGCGGCTACCCGCCTTCCGTACATCCAGCACCGCATTGCCCGCTCCGGTATGCAGCTCGCCTTTCGCCATAAGATCGCCACCACGACCCGATGCCGAACCTCGGAAAGCAATGTTGCCAAGGCGCATCACCGGCTCCGGCACTTTCCCTGCAAAATATTTCACGACATTGGCATTGGCATGGAACTGCCGCACTACGGCATGCCAGCGCAAGGGCTTGCCCAGCACAAGGCCACCCACGGCAGAGAGGCGCAGGTCGGATGGTTTCACGAAACTGTTATAACCCGCATACTGTGGCATGGAGAGGTCTAACTGGGAGATGG
Organism: Prevotella sp. UBA2725; assembly: GCA_002353825.1. Lineage (GTDB taxonomy): Bacteria > Bacteroidota > Bacteroidia > Bacteroidales > Bacteroidaceae > Prevotella. Next base: position 206,323 of record DEKJ01000028.1, read on the forward strand.
AAATACGCTTCCCCACCCCACTGACAGAAGCACGGACAAGCAACGGACGGGCGATGGCGGCAAAGTCGGGAACGAAGGCCCGCAGGTCGGCGAGGTTGACACGCGACAAAGCCAGCGCGGCATTAAAGGTCCGCTTCCCGTTCTTCATGACGGTCTCAGCGTGCGGGATATTAATCTCCGAACGCGGCAGTTCCAGATAGAAGTTGTCAAGACTTGCCGACTGCTTCGTAGCCTTCGCCTTGAAAGATAACGCGCGGAGGTCGAGACCCGATGCTTCACGAAGAGACAGACGCTTCAGATAAACATTGTAATTGTCGCCGTCCGTGATACTGAAGATAATGTGCGAACTGATATTCGATACATTCAAGTGATTGACATCAAAAGTCTTGATTTCCGGCTTGTCGAGACGGTTCCATGACATCTGTCCATGGCGGATAATCAAACTGTTGATAGCGAGGTTGAGATGCGACTTCTGTGACTTGTTCTTAGAAGCCAGGGAATCGAGCACGAACTGGAAGTTAGGCTTTGTCGAAGCGTTCTCCTGATAGAGATTAAACTTCGGCGTGAAGATCTGAGCCGAGGTGATTGTCACACGCCCTTGCACCAGGTCGGTATAACTGAACTTTGCCGACAGGCGGGAAGTCCACAGCATGTGCTTGCCCCGCTGATCGAGCATCGCCACGTCATCGATAATGATACGGTTGAACAAGCCCACATCGACGCGTCCTACGGACACCGCTGTGCCGAGTTTCTTCGAGATGGCAGACGCCACAGCCCGGCCCAATGCCGACTGTACGGCAGGGACATGCACAAGGGCAATGACGGCGAGATAAAGGCCTACCGTCACCCATAAGATGATATTTATGATGCGTCTGAGTCTCTTCAAGCAGAATTTATAAAGTGGATATTATAATATAAACGTTACAATGTGGGCAGCTTGCACTTCTCCCTGTGCAAAATTAGACAAAAAATTGCCTTTAGAGAAGAAAAAACGCGCAGATTTCTGTCAATTGGTACAAAAAATGATTAAATTTGCACGCAGTACACCAAAATATCTTTTATCTGTTTTATGGCAAATGTAATTAAGTTGCGTAAAGGCTTAGACATTAACCTGGCAGGGAAGGCTGCGAAGGAGAAGGTGGCGACAGCTGCATCCTCCGTATACGGTCTCTCCCCTTCGTCGTTTCCGGGCATCACACCCAAGGTGGCCGTGAAGGAAGGCGATCATGTGCTTGCCGGTGAGCCTTTGTTCGTAAACAAAGCTTGTCCGGAGATGGGCTTTGCCTCACCTGTCAGCGGTACTGTCAAGGCCGTGGTGAGAGGTGCACGCCGTAAGGTGCTCATGGTGACGGTAGAAGCCGACGCCGAACAGCAGGCCCACGACTATGGGAAGGCTGATGTTGCTTCGCTCGACAGCGAAGCTGTGAAAAACAAGCTTTTGGAAGCAGGGCTCTTTGGCTACATCAACCAGATGCCTTATGCCGTCGTGGCCAGTGCTCAGACCCAGCCCGACGGTATTTTCGTTTCTGCCCTTCGTGACATGCCGTTAGCATGCGACTTTGAGTTTGAACTCCAGGGTAACGAAGAGGCTTTCAAGACGGGCCTGAAAGCACTCGCACGCATCGCGCCCGTGCATCTCGGCACAGGTGCTGAGCAGACCGTTCCTACACTGACAAGTGTGGAAGGTGTGGATCTCAATGTCTTCGACGGTCCCTGCCCTGCAGGCAACGTCGACGTACAGATCAACCACATCAGTCCGATGAGCAAGGACAAGACGGTGTGGACCGTTGACCCCACAGCCGTCATCTTCATCGGTCGTCTGTTCCTCACAGGTAAGGTGGACCTCACACGCACCATCGCCGTGGCCGGCAGCCGCGTAAAGTCACCGGCTTACACCGACGTGAAGGTGGGCACGCCCCTGAAAGATATCCTCAACGGACGCCTCGCCCAGACGGAGCATATCCGCATCATCAACGGCAACCCTCTGACAGGTTTGCACGACACGCTCGACGGGTTCCTCGGAGCACACACTTCCGAAGTGACGGTCATTCCTGAGGGCGACGATGTCAATGAGACCCTCGGCTGGATCATGCCACGCACAAAGGAATTCTCCGTCAGCCATAGTTACTTCTCTTGGCTCTTCGGCAAGAAGAAGACTTACGACCTCGACGCACGTATCAAAGGCGGCGAGCGACACATGATCATGAGCGGCGAATACGACAAGGTGCTGCCCATGGACATCTATGCCGAATATCTCATCAAGGCTATCATCGCCGGCGACATCGACAAGCAGGAGCAGCTCGGCATCTACGAAGTGGCTCCCGAAGACTTTGCCCTCGCCGAGTTTGTGGACAGTTCGAAGCTTCCTTTGCAGAAGATTGTCCGCGAAGGTCTTGACATCCTGAGAAAGGAGAACGCGTAATCCCTTACAGCGTTTTGTTAAAGTCTCAATAGAATTTTCCAATAATAATATCCAATATTTGGAATGAACGCATTAAAGAAATATTTCGATAAGATACGGCCGAACTTTGAGGACGGCGGCAAGCTGCATGCTTTCCGGAGCGTGTACGAGGGTTTCGAGTCGTTCCTCTTCGTGCCCAACACCACCTCGGCGAGCGGCGTGTCAATCCACGACGCCATCGACTCGAAGCGTATCATGAGCTTCGTGGTCATCGCCCTGCTGCCCGCCATGCTCTTCGGCATGTACAATGTGGGCTATCAGAACTATCTCGCCGCCGGCACCCTTGCCTCGGCATCGTTCTGGAGCATCTTCGGCTACGGCTTCCTCGCCGTGCTCCCGAAGATTCTCGTGAGCTACATCGTCGGTCTGGGCATCGAGTTTGCCTGGGCTCAGTGGAAAGGTGAGGAGATCCAGGAGGGGTACCTCGTCTCGGGTATCATCATCCCACTCATCATCCCTGTCACGACCCCGTTGTGGATCTTAGCTCTGGCTTGTGCCTTCTCCGTCATCTTCTGTAAGGAGATCTTCGGCGGCACGGGTATGAACATCTTCAACGTCGCTATCGGCGCACGTATGTTCCTCTTCTTCTCTTATCCGTCGAAGATGACCGGTGACGCCGTATGGGTGGCAAAGGACAGCATCTTCGGCTTAGGCAACACGCTCCCCGACACCTTCACCATGGCTACGCCCCTTGCTCACCTCGCACAGGGCACACCGATGGACACCAGCGTGTGCAACATGATCACGGGCCTCATGCCGGGCTCTATCGGTGAGACTTCCGTCATCGCCATCGCTATCGGTGCCGTCATTCTCTTGTGGACGGGCATCGCCAGTTGGAAGACCATGCTGAGTGTCTTCATCGGCGGCAGCGTCATGGGCGCTATCTTCCATGCTACGGGTGCTTCTCCTATCGCATGGTGGGAGCAGCTCATCCTCGGTGGTTTCTGCTTCGGTGCCGTGTTCATGGCTACCGACCCGGTGACCTCCGCACGCACAGAGACCGGTAAGTGGATCTACGGATTCATCGTCGGCGCCATGGCTATCATCGTCCGCGTGAAGAACCAGGGCTACCCTGAGGGTATGATGCTCGCCATCTTCTTCGGTAACATGATTGCTCCGCTCATCGACTACTGTGTCGTTGAGTGCAACATCTCCAAGCGGGCAAAGCGCAGCAAGGTTTCAGAATAATTAGGACAAGAAAAACGAACAGTCATGAAAACGAACAGTAATTCATATACCATTATCTATTCGGCGGTTATCGTCGTGATAGTGGCGTTTCTCCTTGCCTTTGTCTACCAGGCGCTCAAGCCCATGCAGACTGCCAATGAAGCTCTGGCAAAGAAGAAACAGATTCTCTACAGCCTCAACATCCGCAACTTGGACGACAAGGCTGCAGAAGCTAAATACAATAGTGTTGTGAAGCAGGAGAAGACCGTGGACGGCAGTGAGATGTTCATCTGCAACGTCGACGGCAAGACCAAGTATGTCTTCTCGATGACCGGTATGGGTCTGTGGGGCGGCATCAGCGGTTTTGTGTCAGTCAACGATGACAAGTCGACGGTCTACGGAGCTTACTTCAACCATGAGAGTGAGACAGCCGGCCTCGGTGCTGAGATCAAGGACAACCAGAAATGGCAGGAGAAGTTCCAGGGCAAGAAACTCTTCAAAGGCAACGACCGCAGTTCTATTGCGCTCTCGGTGCAGAAGAAGGTGACAGACCCATCAACACAGGTGGACGCCGTCACGGGTGCCACGCTGACCTCCAACGGTGTGGCCAATATGCTGCACAACGGCCTTGGGAAGTTCTTGAAGTTCCTCAACAGTAAGTAATTACAATATTATATAACACATATAATATATCATTATGAGTTTATTTTCAAAACAGAATAGAGCGGCATTCATAGAGCCTCTGCATCTGAACAACCCTATCATGGTTCAGGTGCTCGGTATCTGTAGTGCCCTTGCCGTGACCTCACAGCTCAAGCCTGCCATCGTCATGGGACTGGCCGTGACGGTCATCACGGCTTTCTCCAACGTCATCATCTCGCTCATCCGCAACACTATCCCGATGCGTATCCGTATCATCGTGCAGCTCGTTGTGGTGGCAGCCTTGGTGACTATCGTCAACCAGATCCTCGGTGCCTTTGCCTATGACGTCAGTGTACAGCTCAGCGTCTACGTCGGTCTGATCATCACCAACTGTATCCTCATGGGCCGTCTCGAGGCTTTCGCCATGATGAACAAACCCTGGCCCTCGTTCCTCGACGGACTGGGCAACGGATTAGGCTACGCCATGATCCTTGTCATCGTCGGTGCTTTCCGTGAGTTCTTTGGCAGAGGCTCGCTCCTCGGCTTCCAGATCATTCCACAGGGCGCCTACGACTGCGGCTATATCAACAACGGCATGATGACAATGTCGTGCACCGCACTGATCCTCATCGGCTGCGTCATCTGGATCAACCGCGCTTTCTTTGTAAAAGAGGACAAAAAATAAACGAAGGAAATAATAGGAAATGGAACACGCTATAGCATTATTCTTCCGGTCTATCTTCGTAGACAACATGATCTTCGCTTACTTCCTCGGTATGTGTTCATACTTAGCAGTAAGCAAGAACGTCAAGACCTCACTTGGTCTTGGTCTCGCTGTGACCTTCGTGCTCGTCATCACCGAGCCTATCAACTATCTTCTTCAGGTTTATGTGCTCGGCCCCGACTGCCTCGTCCAGGGCGTTGACCTGAGCTATCTGAGTTTTATCCTTTTCATCGCTATCATCGCCGGTATCACACAGCTCGTGGAGATGGCCGTTGAGAAGTTCTCACCGTCGCTCTATGCAGCCCTGGGTATCTTCCTCCCGCTGATCGCTGTGAACTGTGCCATCATGGGTGCCTCTCTTTTCATGCAGCAGCGCATCAAGCTCCCCATCACCAACGCACAGGCTATCTCCGACTTCGGTGACAGCATCGCCTACGCATTGGGCAGTGGTCTGGGCTGGACGCTCGCCATCGTCATGTTCGGTGCTATCCGTGAGAAGATGGAGTACTGCGACGTTCCCAAGCCGCTTCAGGGCATGGGCATCGCCTTCATCACCGTCGGCCTCATGGCTATGGCTATGATGTGCTTCAGCGGACTGCAGTTCTGACGCTTCGCTAAAGAATAAAGAAGAAAGAATAAAGAAGACAGAGACGGTTGAATGAGACTGAACAAAAGGTCGCAGGAAGACCGCACAAAAGAAAACAAAGTAAAACAACAATAACATGGGACAATTTATAGGCGTAAGCATAGCAGTGTTTCTCATCACCATCCTCATCTTGGTGGTGGTGCTGCTTATCGCTAAGAAATATCTCAGCCCTAGCGGAAAGGTGACGATTACCATCAACGGTGACAAGAAGATCGAGGTCGAACAGGGCGGCTCACTGCTCTCTACCCTCAACGAGAACGGCGTGCACCTCTCCTCTGCTTGCGGCGGTAAAGGCAGCTGCGGACAGTGCCGTCTGCAGGTGCTCGAAGGTGGCGGTGAGATTCTCGACACGGAGAAGGGCCACTTCACACGTAAAGAGATCAAAGACCACTGGCGTCTCGGATGCCAGACGAAGGTGCATGGTGACCTTAGCATCAAGGTCTCCGACGCTATCCTCAACGTCAAGGAATGGGAGTGCACCGTCATCTCCAACAACAACGTATCGAGCTTCATCAAGGAGTTCAAGGTGGCACTGCCACCGGGTGAGCACATGGACTTCATCCCAGGCTCCTACGCACAGATCTATATCCCTGCCTACGACACCATCGACTACGACAAGGATATCGACAAGTCGCTCATCGGTGATGAGTATATCGGTGCATGGAAGAAGTTCAACATCTTCTCCCTCAAGGCCCACAACCCCGAGCCAACCATCCGTGCCTACTCTATGGCTAACTATCCTGCCGAGGGTGACATCATCACGCTGACGGTACGTATCGCTACCACTCCGTTCAAGCCGCGCCCACAGGTCGGTTTCCAGGATGTGCCGACAGGTATCGGCTCCAGTTACATCTTCTCGCTCAAGCCGGGCGACAAGGTACGCATGAGTGGCCCTTACGGTGACTTCCATCCGCGCTTCAACTCGAAGAAAGAGATGATCTGGATCGGTGGTGGTGCCGGTATGGCTCCGCTGCGCTCACAGATCATGTATATGACGCGTCAGATTCATTGCACCGACCGTGAGATGCACTTCTTCTATGGCGCCCGCTCACTCTCCGAGGCTTTCTTCCTCGAGGACTTCTGGGAGCTGGAGAAGGAGTTCCCCAACTTCCACATGCATCTCTCCCTCGACCGTCCGGACCCGAAGGCTGATGAAGCTGGCGTGAAATACTATGCCGGCTTCGCGGTCAACTGCGTGCGCGACACCTACCTCAAGGACCACGACGCTCCGGAAGACTGTGAGTACTACCTCTGCGGTCCTCCTATGCTGATCAAGACCGTCACCGACTACCTCGACAGCCTCGGCGTGGAGCCTGAGAGCATCATGTACGATAACTTTGGATAAAACATATCCCCTATAATCACAAAAAAGCCACTGAACGAAACATTCAGCGGCTTTTTTGTACTATTGCAGGGGCGGCCCTCGTGGCCGTCCGCCAAACGAAAAGGTAATCAATATTTCAGTTACCCTGCTGTGGGTGGCCGCCACTATGGGCGGCCACTGCAATCAAACATTATCACTCCTTGCTCTGAGCGCGTGTCTGATGGCGCTGCTCACGGCTTTGCTCGTTCTCCGTATATTTCTTATACTGAGAATCAGTGAAGATAGCCTTCAGCTCTTTGTTGTAAGCCTCACGGTTCGTCTTCATCTCCTGGCGGCGCTTCGTCATCTCCTCTGAAGACGGAACCTGCTGAGTAGCTCCCGTCTGACCATCGACCTTGGCACCTGATTTCTGCCCCATACCTGGTCCATGGCCTTTGCCACCACGTGGTCCACCCATTGGAATCTTGCCGGCATACTTCTTATTCAGAGCTAAGACCTTGGTCTTCTGAGCATCCGTGAGGCCATAGGTGCTCACCATCTGCTCGGTCATGCGCTGAGCCATCTGCTCCTGTGTAGGCCGCTGACCCTGCTTGTTTCCACTCTGCTGGTTGTCACTCTGTGCGAAAGCTGCGGCTGACATCATCAGAGCCACAGCCATTGTCATCATAATCTTCTTCATAATTGTTCTTGTTGATTAATAATTCTCTTATATTCGTTATTATCGTTTTTGTCGCGACTAATAGTTTGAAGAAGAAAAGGGCAAGAAGTTTAATCCATAACCATCGATTTAGCTTTCTTTGGAGAATCGCAACAATTATAAAACTCATCGATTTAACCACATAGTCATCGCGCCTCATATGTGACGCATTTCCGCCTCATATGTGACGCATTTCCGCCTCAATTGTGACGCGTTTCCGCCTCAATTGTGTCCGATTGAATGAGATCTGCAAAAAGGCACTTAGTTTCCTTGATATGTCATATTCCCGAAATAGTTTATTGCCTCTCAAAAAGTAGATACTCGAGGGTAAATATGCATTTTTTGTTTTTTGTCCTGAAAAAAGAGCACATCAGTGCATGAGAAATACATATTTTTTATTATATTTGCAGCATCAAGAAACTAGAAGCCATTAACGCTATGATTATATCGCATTACAGAGACAAGGATACACCTCCTCAATCCAATGAAGAACATCAACAGGGTGTGGCCGAACTGGCATCACAGTTCGCCGCTCAATTTGGTATGGGACAATTCGGCAGGATTCTCGGTCTTCTTCATGACAAGGGTAAAGAGCAGAAAGACTTCCAGACCTATATTAGGAGGGCATCTGGCATGTGTCCTGATCTTAAAGTAAGTAATCATCCCAACCATGCCTATGTTGGTGCACTGATCGCTCAAAAATACTATAAGCCCGTATTGCCACTACTGGCTTACCCCATTATGTGTCACCATGCGGGACTATATGATTATCCTGACTATGAAGCAAAACTGAAGTTGCCAATCCCTAAAGACGTCACTGTTGCTGATTGCGGAATAACTCCTTCACTACCTCACTGGTCTACTATTCCGAAGCCATACGATTTTAGCAATATTATCCGTATGCTGTTCTCCTGCCTTGTGGATGCCGATTTCCTTGACACGGAGCGTTATATGAATCCTGAGGAATCAAAACTTCGTGGAGGAAAGAAGACATTGGCTGAACTAAAGCCTTGTCTTGACCGGTACCTCGCAACACTGAAAGCTGGTGCTCTTGCATCACCCCTCAACATCATCCGCGGGAAGATACAGGATGTCTGTCGTGAGAAAGCAAACTGTGATCCCGGCTTCTACAGTCTGACAGTTCCGACAGGTGGCGGGAAAACACTCTCCTCGCTTGTCTGGGCATTCAACCATGCCATCACTCATCATAAGCAGCGCATCATCATCGCCATACCTTTTACGAGTATCATTGTACAGACAGCTCAGACACTAAGGAACATCTTTGGGAACGAGAACGTATTGGAGCATCATTCCAATGTATCGTTTTCCGACCGAGCTGATGGTGATGATGACTTGGCGGAGAAAATGAAACTGGCAACGGAAAACTGGGACTATCCTATCATCGTAACGACTAATGTGCAGCTCTTTGAATCGATGTATTCCAACAAGCCTTCCCATTGCCGCAAGCTTCACAACCTTTGCAATTCTGTTCTTATCCTCGATGAAGTACAGACGCTTCCCACAGAGTTTCTTCAGCCCATCCTCAATGCGCTGAAGACTTATCAGCGCATGTTCGGTATGTCGGTGCTCTTCACCACTGCCAGTCAGCCGGAACTTTCCGACTATACCAATCCTAACAATCCTAGCGTTAAACTCGACGGTATAGACAATATAACAGAGCTCATGCCGGAGGACAGCAAGCTCTACGACAAGCTTCGCAGAGTGGATATCCACATGGAACAAGGGCCAACAACAGTCGAGGCCCTGGCATCAGAACTCCTCAAACATCAGCGAGTGCTGTGTATCGTCAACACGCGGCGCGATGCCCAAGAGATCTTCAGCCGTTTGCCTGATGAGGGACTAACTGTCCATTTGTCAAGAATGATGTGCCCGAGACATGTGAGTCAGGAGATAAACAAGGTGAAGGAAGCGTTGAAGTCGGATGAGTGCCCGGTCATCCGTGTTGTTGCCACTCAGCTTATCGAGGCAGGCGTGGATATCGATTTCCCTGTAGTCTATCGTCAAGAGGCGGGTTTGGATTCTGTTATTCAGGCTGCAGGCAGATGCAACCGTGAGGGAAAGATGTCGATCGGCAACGCCTATGTCTTCTCTTTGGGCAAGCCGTTACCCAAGGGATATCTCACCTACACCAATGAAGCCCGCAAGAACATGCTCTCGCATGAGTTTGACTGGCTGAGTCCAGCGGCAATGAAGGTATACTTCCGGCAGAAGTATGCACGAGTCTCTACATTCGATAAAGCATTGATATTTAATAAAGATAAAGTCAATTGCAAGCCTCTACTTGCAAAGCCACGAGAGCTGATGTTCTCCTCTGCGGCCAAGGCCTTCCGACTGATCGATGATTCAGCCATCAGTGTCATCGTCAACTGGGGCGACTCCATGGCTTTAGTAGAAAAGTTGAAGGCAGCCGGTCCTACTTACAGCCTCATGAAGGAGCTTAGCCAGTATACCGTCAATATCTATGAGCGTGACTTCAAGCGGCTGATGCAGGGAGGGCTGGTGGAGGAGCCTTATGAAGGTATCTATGTCATCCCCGACCGTGCACAGTATGATGTTAAGTCAGGCTTGAAATTAGATAATCACTGGATGGAAGAAATATTAATTCATTAAACAAGATATATGGAATATCATGACAAAGAATTTTGTTTGGAGGTATGGGGGGCGATGGCTTGCTTTACCCGGCCGGAACTGAAAGTGGAGCGTGTCAGCTACGATGTCATTACGCCGTCGGCAGCACGAGCCATCTTCGAAGCGATATTCTGGAAGCCTGCCATCCGCTGGCAGGTGACGAAGATCGAAGTTCTCAATCCCATCCGCTGGACATCAGTGAGGCGTAATGAGGTGGGAGCAGTAGGCGGTAAGAATTCTACAGGCATATTTATCGAGGATAAGCGTCAGCAGAAGAACAGTCTGCTACTGAAGGACGTGCGCTATCGCCTTTGGGCGAAACTCGTGTTCATTCCCAAATGGAAGAGAGCAGAGACCAAGAATCCGCTTATCGACCGTGAGGAGGATGCTATGCTCCATAAAGATGAGAACCCCGGAAAGTACAACGCTATGTTCGAACGCAGGGCAGGCAAGGGGCAGTGCTTCAATCAGCCTTATCTCGGCACTCGTGAGTGCTCGTGCGCTTTCCGTCTCGTCAATCCGGAGGAAGAGCAGTTGGCTGCGTCCATCCATGAGTCACGCGACCTTGGCATCATGCTTTACGACATGGACTTCAAGGACAATCCCGAGAAGCCTGATGCTATGTTCTATCGTGCCAATATGGTCGATGGCGTCATCATTGTTCCACCTTTAGATAGTGAGGAGATACTGAGATGATACTGAAAGCATTATATGACTATTACAACAGAAGTGATGATTCTGTTCCTTTCGGATATAAGTATGTTCAGATGTCATTTGTTCTGGTTATCAGCAAAGATGGCAAGTTATTGGGAATTGAGGACTATCGTGATGAAAATGGGAAAGGCAAAGAATGCCTTGTTCCTAATGGAGATCATAAAAACGGTTTGACCCCAATGCTATTTTATGATAATCCTCAATATCTTCTCGATTACTCTGATCAAGAGGATACTAAAAAGAGGACTACAGCTCACAGAAAGCATTTGTCGTTCGTTGAAAGATGTAAGAAGGTTGCTGATAAATCTCAAGATGGTGATCTTATGGCTGTATGCAAATTTTACGAGAATGGTGAATTATGCAAAGTGAGCGAGGATCCGTTGTGGAATGATATTACCAAAAATCCTCATGTATGGCTGACTTTTAGAATAGACGGTCATGCTGAATTAGTCGTATCAAAATCATTCCTACTTGACTTCAATGACGATGATAATCCTACTGAAGGAAGATGCCTTGTAACAGGTAAGAGGCAGGAAATAGTTAGAATATGTACCCCGACTCCCATCAGAGGTTCTCAATCATCAGCAAAATTAGTATCGTATAATGATGAGAGCTATTGCTCTTATGGCAAAGAGCAGGGAGAAAATGCAACTATATCAAAGGAGGCTGACTTTGCATTCTCGTCTGCTTTGAAAGCTCTTACAGCGAAAGGCTCAAGGAATAAGTTTGAGATTGGTTCACGTATCTATCTCTTTTGGGCTTCTTCAAAAGATGCGACATCAAGGAATGCGGAGGAAGCATTGTATACGATGTTTGGAGCTACTGAAGATGATGATCCGAATAAAAGAATAGAGTTAGCATGTCAAGTCTTCAAGGACATATTTTCAGGGAAGAGACCCGTGTCTGATGAAGATAAATTCTATTTTCTAGGTATTACAGCTCCGAATCCGGCTCGCATCGCTGTGGTCTACTGGAACGAATGCAAGCTGAAGGACTTTGCTCGGATTATCCTCCGACATTTTGATGATATGGAGATCATAGATACGCGTTCCGATGACAAGAAGCGTCCTTATCAGGGATTGCACCAGATGATGGGGGCCGTAACACTTAGCGGCAAGTCGTCCGATGTGCAGCCAAATCTTCCTGATGCCACCATCAAGAGCATCCTGCAGGGCTTGCCTTATCCCGTATCGCTCGTGCAGGCTTGCATCCGCCGTGTCAGAGCTGAACAGGATATTTCTCCTTACGGCTCGCCATGTAGAGTGGCTATTCTGAAGGCTTATCTGAACAGAATAAACGATAACAACAAAAAGATAGAAGTTATGTTAGACAAACAAAATGACAACGTAGGATATCTCTGTGGCCGCCTGTTCGCTACCATAGAGAAGATTCAGGAGGAAGCAAACAATATACATAACGTCCGCGACCGTTATCTGAATGCTGCCAGTTCCGCTCCGTCAACAGTATTCGCAACATTGCTCAACCTCTCACAACATCATTTGGAGAAGCTCTCTCAGAACCGACAGATTTTCTTCCAGAAGACTGAACAAGAGATTATCGGCAAATTACCTGCCGACGGTTTCCCGTCACACCTCGACTTGAATGATCAGGGCCGCTTCTTCGTTGGTTACTATCATCAGCGTCAGGACTTCTTCACGAGCAAGGAGGACAAGGAGGAGACAGAAAAGTGGAACAACTTATAATACAGATATTATGTCAGAATTAAAGAACAGAATTGATTTCGTCTACGTCTTCGATGTACAAGACGGAAACCCAAATGGTGATCCCGATGCCGGCAATCTGCCGCGTGCCGATGCTGAGATAGGTATGGGTCTTGTAACCGATGTATGCCTGAAGCGCAAGGTGCGCAACTATGTTGAGGTAGCCAAGGCAGGCGTTGAGGGCTACGACATCTTCATCAAGGAGAAAGCAGTGCTTGACAATCTCGTAGAAGCAATCTACGATACCGAAGAAGTGAAGACTCACAAATCGAAGGCCGAGCAGAAGGATGCTGCCAAGAAAGCGCTTTGCGACAAGTATTTCGACATCCGCACCTTCGGAGCCGTCATAGCGACGACCGACAAGCAGGGACAGGTGAGAGGCCCTATCCAACTGACTTTTGCCCGTTCTGCCGATCCTATCAACGCAGAAGAGCACTCCATCACCCGTATGGCAGTGACTAAGGAGGCTGACATCGACAAGGAGCGCACAATGGGACGCAAGTCCACCGTTCCTTACGGTCTCTATGTCTGCCATGGCTTCATTTCTGCCAACCTTGCCCGTCAGACTGGCTTTGACGAGGATGACCTTCAGCTCTTCTGGGATGCGCTGAAGAACATGTTCGATGTCGACCGCTCTGCAGCTCGCGGACTGATGAGCGCTCAGAAGCTCATTGTCTTCAAGCACGACTCTGTCCTCGGCAACGCCCCTGCCAATAAGCTCTTCAATCTCGTGAAGGTCGAGAAGGTTTCTACAGGTGTGCCCCGCAAGTTCAGCGACTATCGTGTGACCGTCGATACCGAAAATGTTCCTACAGGCGTAACAGTCAAAGAACTAATCTGATAGGCTCTGTATGTACACAGACGATGATATGCTCATGTTGTCGGGGATACAGCACTATAGGTTCTGTCCCCGGCAATGGGCACTGATACATATTGAACAGTTGTGGGAAGAGAATAGACTAACGACGGAGGGAGACATCCTGCATAAGCATGTCGATGACCCTTTTTATCGGCAGAAGTGCGGCGACTATGTCTCTCTCCGCGCCGTGAGCATCGCTTCCCATGAACTGGGACTCTATGGCATCTCCGACATCATAGAACTGAGGCCGACCGATGATTCCAGCAACTTTATTACTCATCCGAAGTATCCAGGGAAGTGGATGCCCGTGCCTGTGGAGTATAAGCATGGGCGTCCCAAGCACCACCAGATAGACGAGGTGCAGTTGGCAGCCCAGGTGATGTGCCTGGAAGAGCAATATCATATCTCGCTGTCCCTCGGCGTACTGTACTATGCTGAAATAAAAAGGAGAGTGGAAGTCGAGATTACATCGGAGCTGCGAAACATCGTCAGGCAGTGCTCTTCCGAGATGCATCGCATTTATGCCAACGCCATCATTCCGCAAGGGGAATATACGTGTCATTGCGATAGATGCTCTTTGCTTAACGTGTGTATGCCAACAAGAAAGGAAGTGACCAAGGCTTCCTACTATCTAAGAAAGAATCTATATGAGGAAACTACTTAATACGCTGTACGTTACAACACCGGAATCCTATCTTTCGAAAGATGGAATGAATGTGGTAGTGTCGGTGAAACAGGAAGAGGTGTTCCGCATTCCAATTATCAACATTGAGAGCATTGTGACATTTGGCTATATGGGAGCCAGTCCGGGAGTGATGAAACTATGTTGCGACAATGGTGTGTCGCTTACTTTCCTCTCTCCTCATGGGAGGTTCGTGAGCAGAATTCAAGGAGGTATGCATGGCAATGTTCTTCTTCGGCGGGAACAGGTACATTGGATTGATAATGAGGCAAAGACCTTGCATCTTTCCAAAATAATCGTTGCGGGGAAGATATTGAATTATCGAAATATCCTCCGCAGATTTATCCGTGACAATGGCGAAAACGAAGAGGTGCTTAAGGCTGCTGATTTTCTGGACATGAACCACCGTGATGCGCTCAACGCCCAGAATATAGATTCTGTAAGAGGCATAGAGGGTATTGCAGCTAACAAGTATTTCTCTGTCTTCCATCATCTTATCATTCAGAACAAGTCAGACTTTCCTTTCAATGGAAGGAACCGGCGACCGCCTAAGGATGCTGTCAATGCACTTCTCTCCCTGGCATATACGCTCTTGACTAATGATATGCAATCAGCATTGGAGACGGTTGGGCTTGATCCATATATGGGCTTCCTGCATGTGATGCGTCCGGGACGAGCTTCGCTTGCGCTTGATATTATAGAGGAACTGAGAGCATATATGGGTGACAGGTTCGTCTTATCGCTAATCAACAGACGCCAATTGATATCGAAAGATTTCCTGTATCAAGGAGATCAAGGGGTGTTGTTGACCGATGAAGGCAGAAGAAAGTTTCTTACCGCCTGGCAGATCAGAAAGAAGGACGAGGTCATGCATCCATATCTTAACGAAAAGGTGAACATTGGACTGCTGCCTTATGCCCAGGCTTTGCTGCTCGCACGATATATTCGTGGTGATATTGATGATTATCCTATATTCTTAATCAAGTAGATATGACGATTCTAGTAACCTACGATGTAGATACTGTCAGCCCAGCAGGGCAGAAGAGACTTCGCAATGTGGCAAAGGCATGTGAGAACTATGGGCAACGTGTTCAGAACTCAGTATTTGAATGCGAAGTGACAGAATCCCAATTTGTACTGTTGAAGGCTACTTTGACAGATATCATAGATCTTCAGTTGGACAGTATCCGTTTCTATCGTCTTGGAAAAAATCCTAAGATACACACAATAATTATTGGTAAGAAAACGTCTTATGATGTAGATGGTGTCCTGTTGATATGATTGCGAACCTCCAGTGTTGCATAAAAGCGCAATTGTTCGCGGTTATTGATAATCAGGTATTTCTATACATTCTTTCGCATTTATGGGCCTTCTGCTTCTTTTTCCTTTGATGTTCGCATAATAGGTAGCTAATGACTTGTAAATGAGGAAAGGTTGATTAGTACGGTCGCGCCCCCCATGGGCGCGTGGATTGAAACACGAATGATCTACCCTAAAGATCAATTCTCGTACGTCGCGCCCCCCATGGGCGCGTGGATTGAAACTTACCTTTAGCGACTTTTTGAGAATGAAAAGAACGTCGCGCCCCCCATGGGCGCGTGGATTGAAACAAACGAATGGTCGACCAAGCCCTTAAGCGCAGAAGTCGCGCCCCCCATGGGCGCGTGGATTGAAACAAAAAGATTTCCTAATTTTGTCGCTAAAAGCAAGAGTCGCGCCCCCCATGGGCGCGTGGATTGAAACAGCTTCAGGATGTCTACGGCCAGGCATATCCCAGTCGCGCCCCCCATGGGCGCGTGGATTGAAACTTCAAAATCAATCCGCTTATTATAATTATCTTGGTCGCGCCCCCCATGGGCGCGTGGATTGAAACAACTATAAAGTATGACTATTGACGATCTCAAAGAAGTCGCGCCCCCCATGGGCGCGTGGATTGAAACTCGAGACGCGCGGCTTTCCGCTCATCAGCAAGGAGTCGCGCCCCCCATGGGCGCGTGGATTGAAACATCGCTGACATCGAAAGGAGCCTTGACGAGAAAGGTCGCGCCCCCCATGGGCGCGTGGATTGAAACAAGCCATTGCCGAGCAAGACCGACGAACCGGCGACAGTCGCGCCCCCCATGGGCGCGTGGATTGAAACTACTGGGTGTATCTTCACGCGATATTGGACAACGGTCGCGCCCCCCATGGGCGCGTGGATTGAAACAACATGCCAATCAAATTCTAAATCAATAGGAATAGTCGCGCCCCCCATGGGCGCGTGGATTGAAACGTTGTCTTCATAGTCGTAAGTTTTAGTTGTTGTTGTCGCGCCCCCCATGGGCGCGTGGATTGAAACTGTGATAGGGGCTCTGCTCGCTGATGCGGGCATCCGTCGCGCCCCCCATGGGCGCGTGGATTGAAACTTTAATAGCTTTTTCTTTTATTTCATTGTCATCTGTCGCGCCCCCCATGGGCGC
>DEKJ01000042.1:0-11472 GCA_002353825.1 Prevotella sp. UBA2725
TCCTGCCTCCGCAACTAAAATGCCCGTAAAGTCTTATAATCAAAGGACTTACGGGCATTGCCGTTAGTAGCGGGACAAAAATGGGACAGTAATATGGATGGCATTGGCTGCATCTGTGCAGACAATGTTAAAAAAATGTGCTCCATAAAAAAAGAACTTTTATCTAATAACAAGATTCTCGGTTTTACCTATCCGAAGCTGCATAAGGGGAAGGTATCTTATGTAGACTTCTTTTTCTACGATTCTCTCAGCGATACTATGCGTAGAAAAAAGTACATGCTTGGAAGGTTTTCGTCCAAGCGTGAACGTGACACGATGGCTGCTATTCTAATCAGTAATCTTGTTGAAAAGCTTAAAAAAGGCTGGAATCCTTTTGCCTCCACTATCATTACTCGGCCACAGGCTTCGTTTTCTGATGTCTTACAAAAATATGAGGATTATACCTTCTCTGCTGAGGAGAAAAATATCCTTAAGCATAAAACGGCTGTGGATTATCGTAGCCGGCTCAAGCA
Source organism: Prevotella sp. UBA2725 (assembly GCA_002353825.1). Taxonomy (GTDB): domain Bacteria; phylum Bacteroidota; class Bacteroidia; order Bacteroidales; family Bacteroidaceae; genus Prevotella. The sequence goes on from DEKJ01000042.1 coordinate 513, forward strand.
GCTTCGGATCTATCTCAAAGAGGCGAATGTGAAAATTCAGTCCGTCTATCAGTTCGACAAAGCTTTCGTTATAGACTTTCTCGATTATCTTATTCTCGATAAAGATGTGTCGGCCAAGACCCGCAATAACTACAGGACTTGGTTGTCTACATTCGCCACATGGCTTAAAGATCGGCAGTTCATCGAGAACAATTTCATGGAGGAGATTCATTTGCTGAAGGAAGGCGATAAAAAACGTGATCCTATCCCGCAGAAGGAACTGCACCGGTTGAAGATCTACGGGCTGCAGAATAAGCCGGCTTTCTATCTCGCCTGCATGATGGAGTATTACTGTTTCATCCGCCCGGATGAGTTGCGCTATGTGAAGATCGGGGATATTAGCATCAAGGACCAGACGGTCTACGTCCACCCAGAGTTCGCCAAGAACCGCAAGGGGCAGTATGTCGCCCTCAATGACCAGGTGATAAAGATCATGCTTGACCAGCGTGTCTTTGACCATCCTTCCCACCACTATCTGATATCCCGCGACCTCACTCCCGGACCTGAGCAGTCCTACATCAACCAATATAGATATGAGTGGTCGAAAGTTCGCAAAGCTTTGGGCTGGCCTATGTCCTATCAGTTCTACAGTCTTAAAGACTCCGGAATACGGGACCTTGCCAATGCCGAAGGGATTGTTATGGCCAGAGACCAGGCACGGCATACCGATGTCAGCGTCACCAATAAATATCTGAAGAATACCCGTTATGCACATGACGAGACCAAGCACTTTAAAGGGGAGCTATGATCACTCACCGCTCCCCGACGAAATTACATATAACCAATATAAAGTAGTACGTAGAATCTAAATCTCGTAGAAGTACCCCGTCTTCTCTTTCTCAACGCCGTCGTCCCTGACGTTCATCTCTATCTTGCTGCAGATGTACTTCTTGTTATGGAACATATACAGATTGGTCGGATCCGGGATTTCGTCAGTCACGAACTTGATGTTCACCAGATTCTTTGGATCTATGTTCATGGACTGAAATCTGCTTTGAGTCTTTTCACTTCTGCCGTTTCCGAATGTTCTGCCTATCGTGGCCGGTGTGCTCTCCAAGGCCAGACTACCCTTTTCGGACGCAATCGTATAAGAAGGATAACAACGGAAATCCGTGTACACAACAGGAACACGATAGTTCAAATCTTCATTTTCAAGTCTGTTTGTCGCAGCCACAGCCTTATGTGCTTTGATATTGACTACACAATTTGCTTGGAAAGCCACTGCCATACTTGACTCATCTGTACTCTCCTCATCTTTGGTAGTCGCTGAGCCTTCCATGGCATCCTGTACTGTATAGTAGTATTCACCGTTGTCATCTTCCTGCATGTTTTCCAGTGACGCCTGCTTCTCGTTCGTGACCGACGGCATGACCATCCATGCTATCTGTCCCGTGAAAAGTCCTGCCCATGGTGCTTTCTTCTCATCGTCATTAAGATTCTTATGTTGAATCATAGCCGCCGGACAGATAGCTATTTCCTCTTTGTTGTCGCTGTTGATATCACGGATAACAGGATTGAAGAATCCACATTGTGTCAGTTGCCATGTCAGGTTCTCATTCTCAGGATTGCCGTCGGCCGGCAACTCAGCATAGATATAATAGTTGTCTCCGGTTTTGAAGATCGTCGTACGTTGCTCTTTTATCGTCATGTTAGCGATGGCGTCGAGCATCTCCTTGCGCGTTCCAAATTCAATCGTCTTGTATTCTTCCAATACTTCTTGCGAAATACATTCTCTGAAATCTCTATCCGAGGCATCATCGAAGGCATAAGCGACGTTTGATGTTACCAGGTTCTCAAGGCTTCCTTCTTCATCATGCTCTACAGTGAAGTCATCTTCGGCCTCGTATGTGGCGAGTCCGTTGGCCAGCAATTCGTTAGTAGCTTTAATCCTTACTGTCCTCGATGTTTCATCAAATATGAACGATGCGTTGAAGAGCTTGCGGAACTCATCCAGGAACTTATACACCGTCCAGTGGGGCAGGGCATCCTTGATCTTGCCGGTCCTGCAAGCAGAAACGATTACGAGGCGGTTCCACGGATCCTTGTCAAGCGCATTCTCTGCGATTTTGTACCCCTCATATTCCATCACCTTCCGGAGAATGTAGAACAAATATGGCATGGGCGCAAGATTGTACATAAAATAGAAAGTGCCTTTCTCCTTGTGTCCGTTTACCTTCATATCGCCTTTAAATGTTCCTACTCTGTTGGCCAGAATGGAATTACTCTCATCATGTATAGTAGAAAAGACGGCCACACCTTTCTGCCCGACAATATTGGAACTGCTTAAATCAATGTGAAGAGCATAGTTTTTCAACTTCGAGAGTTTATAAGGTGGCTTGAATCCAAAGCGTTGGAGCATGGCTGTGTCAAGTCCGGAGTCCAATACAATCTCGGGATAGTCAATCTCATCGATATATTGCTTCTCGAATTTTGAGTTGTATTTTACCCTGCTTTTCCCCGCGCTGATCTGCAATTTCACCTCTTCCTTATTGATGGCGGTGACGATACCCTTGCCGCTCATCACGAGTCTGTTGGCAGCATACAGGCGGCACTCCTCGAAATCCGCGATCTTCTTGCGCACGTCGAGGCGCTGCACGTTGCCGAATACCTCCCGGTTCGCGGCAATGGCCAGGGGAAACGTGATGTCGTAGGTGTAGGACCCTGACGACTTCACGTATTCGTTCTCCATGGTAATCTTTATATTCTGCGTGGTAAGGGGATAGGCCTTCTTGCCATTGAGTGTACATACTATCATAGCGTATCTTATTTATTGTTTTGCAGATGGTTCCAATGTCTCTCAGCTCTCTTGAACTTCTCCATCGACACGTCGATACCGTCGTCAATGGCCTGTCCGAGCTTACTGAGCGTCTCATTGGTCTTTTGGAGCGTCCCTGCGATGTCGCTGTTATCAGTCGTGACGTTGACCTGCGGAGCATATGCGATGGCAGCGCTGCCACCATTCCCCAGCGTCCGTGTCACGTCATCAGCGGTGAGCGATGCCACGCGATTATTTTTCTGCGCTTCGTCGATGAGCGAGAAGACAGGACGGAGTTTGCTGTTGTTCACCGCCTCGTGGTTAGCCACGAACTCTCCTTCATGCACGACGCCGGCCTTCTTATGGTAGTCCTTGCCGCCTGTGAATCCGCCGACATAATATCCGGCTTCCTCTGCCTGGTGCTGCTTCTTGATGGTGGCGATCTGCATCATGCCGGCAGCGGTGGCCATGGCAGCTGCTACGGGCCCGAGCCACACGTTGATCTTAGAACCTGACGCATAGGCATTGATGGCAGCGAGAGCCGTGGAGGCGAGCGCCTGGGCGATCTCGATCTTCATGGCTTTTTTGTTGGCTTTCGTCTTGACCTTGGCCAGCTCCTTATCCCGCTTCTTTTCGAGGCGTTCCTTCTTCTTCGAGTTGTTCCCGGCGGCGTCTATCTGCTTCTGATAGTTGGCACTAATTCTTGCCGTCTCCAGGTCGCTGCAGGCCTGCGCATATGAGGAAGCCGTGCCCATGAGGTTGCTGATTCCGCTGAAGGCGGCTTGAGCAGCGACAATGATTTTGTCCGTTGTCTCCTGGCTGAGCTGCTTCTTGGCCTCCTGATATTGTGCGAATGCGATTTCATCATTATTGTACAGCTCCGTCAACTTCTCATTGACGGCCTTCTGTTGCTTTACGGCGTCAAAAGCAGAGAAGGAAGAAATAGCAGGATTATCGCTGTTATATCCAGCATTACTTTCATCAACACCCGCGCGGTTCTTGGCCTTGTTCAATGCATCAGTCCCCTGCTGACGTATGGCAGCGGGGGAGTTCTGCTCGGCTCGCAAGTCCTTGTACTTCTCCTTGATGTGCTCTATGATGGCATCGTACGCCTCTTGTGTCATCTGACCGCTTGCTTTCAGCGTCTCGAACATGCGCGTGACACCTTCCTTCTCGAGTATTTCCTGCTCTGCCAGCGTCATTTTGCCCATCTCCTTGCGGTACTCAAGCAGCTGCTTCTCGTAGTCCTCCTGCAGCTGCATCTGATGGTCAGTCTCTTCCTTGGCCCGCTGCAGCTCCAGACTGTGCCATTCCTTTGAGCTGACATTATAGAGGGCCTGCTGCTGTTTGATATACCTTATCTTTTCCTGGAAGAGGTTCTCGTCCAAAAGCCGTTCGTTCTGATAGGCCATGGCATTCGTCTTATCGTAATATTGCTTACGGAATGACTCTTCACGGCGCAAATGGTCGAGTTCCATGTCCTGACGCTTGATATCGTTCAGCTGGTCTTGATAATCCTGGTCAGCCTTAGCGCGGTCGTCGAGCAGTTTCTTGTATTCGTCGGAGTCCTTCCCATATATGACTCCCAACTTGTCATAGTACTTGACCGCTGCATCATGCCTTGTCTTGATATAGTCAGAGTAAGCAATGTCTCCTTTTGAGTAGGCAGCCATGGCGATGGCGAGCTGCTCGGAATAGCTTGCCTTCACCTCGTCGACCTCCTTCTTCAAAGCTTCCTTGCGTGCCTTCTCGGCTTCCCGCTGTTTCTGCTTCCGCTCCCGCTCCGCCTTGGCAGCGGCCGTCTGATGTGCCTTGGTTACCTTAGGGTCTACATACGTTGATGTTCTGCCTTTTGGCTCCTTAACCGTCGTTCCTCCCGGTACATCCAACAGCTTCGAGTTCGCCTTCACCTGCTTTTGCAGTTCGTTGGATATGGTAGTGTTGTTTGTGATGATGGCCTGCTCCTGACTGATGCGGGTCTTATTCCATGCCACCATCTCCTGAGCGTTTTTAATTTGCTCATATTGTTTCTTGGTGATGTCGATATCTGATATAGTACCATTCTTGTTCCTACGTCTGATCCAATATTGTCCTCGGAATGTAGAACCCATGATCTGGTCGGTCTCATCATTGAAACCGTTGGCAGCCATCTGCTGCTGATAGAACTGCATGTTACCCTGGCGGGCCTTCAATAAAGTCTGATGGTTCATCGTATTGCTCTGCAATGCCACCATCTTGTTGAATGCCGCCTGAGCCCTTGCCGCTGCTATGAGGTTGTTGCAATATGCCTGGAGCGCGGACACATTGTTGTTGATGAGCTTGCCCTCGCTTGTGAGTGTGCCATGGTACGCCGGCACCATCTTTTTCAGTTGTGCAAGTGCGCGTTGGCGGTCCTCCAGCTTGAGATTGTTGTCCTCGACCACTCTCTCAAGTGTTTTCATTTTGGTGATCTCCTCAGCCGTGTTTTCGTTTGCCTGCTTATTGATCTCAGCCATTACCTGCTGCTTCTGTGAATACAGATTAGCGGTCTTAGCCGCCTCTTTCTGTTCCTTGCTCAGGTCGCTGAAATACCCTATCAGGCTGACGACGCCAACAGCTACTGTTGCAAGCACAGACGCCAACAATCCCCATGGATTGGCCTTGGTCACTGCATTAAGCTCCGTCTGCGCCACGGTCAGTGCCACAGTGTCCTTCTGCAGGGCGCCTACGGCCAGCGTATAGAGTGCGATGGCCACGGTCTTTGCCTTGTTCCATGCCACCTCCGCCTTGTCGAGGATGGTCTTGCGTGCCTGCCATACGGTCATGATCTTTGTCCAGTTGGCCGCAATCTTCGTGGCCACGGAATATGAGCCTATGACGATGGCCAGTTTGGTAATCAGTCCGATGTTATTTTTCAACCATGGCACAATTACAGCGAGGGCGTGCACAAGTGCCGATGCCCCCGTGATGGTATATTTCACCACCGGCATGAGCTGCTCGCCGAGCTCTATGCTCAGGTCCTTGAAGTGCTTCTTGGCCTTGTCAAGCTCTGCCTGCGCACTCTCGTTGGCACGGTTGAACTCATCCAAAACAGACTGCCCAGTTGCGTATGCGGCATTGGCCGTGTTTTCTGCCTTTACCACATCTCCGAGTTTATTAGCCAGCACGGAGAGTACCTGCACGGCACGGCTGCCTGACAATCCCATCTGGTCGAACATAGGAGCGAGCTTATCAAATCCGCCCTTCCCCTTCATCGTGGCAAAGAACTGGAGCAGGGCTTGGTTGGCATCGGTCTTCAGCATGGTCGTGAACTTCTTCACGTCCACGCCTGCGAGCTGTGCGAATTTTGCCGGCTCCTTGAACATGGCTGTAATCAGCTGGTTGAGCGAAGTGGCCGACACCTCCACCTCCTGCATGTTCTGGTCGAGGACGGAACCGAAGCTCATAATCTGTGGTATTGTCATCCCTGCCTGTTTGGCCACGCCCGCCATACGGGCTGCGAACTCCACGAGATAACCGCCACTGGCTGACGACGACTGTGACAGCTCGTTGATGCACGAGCCTGTCATCAGCATAGCCTTGTTCAATCCATGCTTGTCATCCTCTCCAAAGGCCATGGCCATCTTACCGATTTGTGCCACGGCATCATCACCGAGGTCATCGCCGAGGGCTACATTGATCTTGTCGGCTGCGTCGACAAAGTCTTTTGCCCCTTTCTGTGAGCTGATACCCAGACGTCCGGCTGCGCCAGCCAGCTGGTTCAGCTGGTCCCGCCCAGTGCGCGTGTTCATCTTCTTGAACTCTTCATTGAGGGCCACGACCTGCTCTTTCGTCATACCCGTGTATTTCTGCACGTCCACCATTTGTTCGTCCATCTCTGCATAGTCCTGCACCGAGTTTCGGATGGTCATAGTGATGCCAGCGATACTTGCCGCCACACCCGCGAGTGCCGTCTGGTAGCGGTTGAGCTTATCAGCGATCTTGCCGAAGGCACTTGGCTGCTCCCTTGTTGCCTCGTTCATTCTCTGCATCTCGGTGCGGCAGGCCCTGACACGGTCGGCAAGTGCCTTGTATTCCTTTGAGTTCCGTGCCACGTTGCCAGAGCGCAGCTCTTTGTTGAGCGCACGCACCGTTTGGGCGAGCTCTTTATAGCTTGCCTGCGAGAGGTCTTTGACTGACGTCGAAAGCCCATTGATATACTTCTTCTGCTCCCTAATCTTCGAGGAAACACTATCAATGTCCTTCTGCATGTCAGCGGCCAGCTGATGGTTCTTAGCAGAGGACGATGCATAAAGAGCCTTCTGCTGCTCCTTCAATCGCTTCTGCTGCTCCTCCAGCTTTTTCAACTCAGATTGAGCCTGACGTGAGTTCAGCTCAATCTCCGCACGGAATTTCTCAGTATTACCAGGCATAATTTATTTTATTTTTCTTGCTCTTTCAGATAATTTACAATAAGCCCAAATCAGCGCAACCGCCACGTCGCATATTCCAAGGAAAACCAGCACCTTCTCGTACCAAGGCTCCCCCTTCTCGACATAGACATTCTTTGGCACAAACTTCGGAATGGAATCATGTACGATGCTGTCTATCCGCATGATGAAACGAACCGTTGAAGCGCTGCGTGTGTCCTGATCCTGTTTCACGAGCCATGCTTTCTCCTGCTTCCCGATACGGATGCCATAGTCGGCCATCATCGTCGAGTCAGCCTGCCGGATGATGGTCGTGGTACTCGTCAAGACGCTGTCAACACGATATATGGTGTCGCGCTGATGAACGATGCGCTCGTGCACCTCCGGAACGAGGACCTTCTTCGAGGCGCATGAGGAGAAGAGCAGCGCTATCAGTCCTATGAGAAACAGGCTGATGACCACTTGGTCATAAGCCTCCCATATATCAAAGTGAAATCTACTGCGCATATCTCCGGGCCTCCCACTCTCTACGTTTCACAAGCCCGTCGAGGACTTTGTTGTTACAATATATCCATCGCCGGAACTGAGTCTGTACCTCTGCCACCGGACGCCCCGCCTTGACGTATTTGAAGAGCGTAGAGCCCTTCAACCTACCGAGACCGAGGTTAAAGGCGAAGTCAGCGAGCGCGTCGAACTGTCCCTGCGTCTTGATTTGCGGTATCGATGACAAGTATTTCTCGATGGGGGCGAGGTCGCTCAGCAGGTAGCGCTCAGCCTCGCTCTGGCTGATTCGGTCATATTGCCTCACGCCTTTGGTGTGGCCATAACCTATTGTCCACGTGTCATCACTTTTTTTGTACGCTGTCAGACTCAGGCCCTCGGCCTGTCTGACATGCTCCAGCAGCTGTTTTGATGCTTTCTTCATTGCCTTGTGTATTCAGATAAGATTTTAGATATGGAATTCTCTCGATGAACTCAAACCTCAGTACGTAATAGAGGAATGCGAAAATCATCCAGGGCGTAGAGCCCTTCTTGAAGATCTTCTTGCAGTTCTTGATGATATTCAGCCCATAGAAGTATATCACCACATAGGTCACATAGCTCACGCACTGCAGTGCGCCTTCTTCCTGTCTCTTGAATTTTCCTATAGCATAGATACAGGTACAGAACACAAAAAACACCGTTGCCTCACCTACACAGCGTGCCGCCTTCTTCAACTCGAAGTCCTCCTTGTTGGCGATCATCCCGGAGAGATAACCAAAGATGAAGTTAGCGAAGAATATTAAAAACAGAGAGCTCAGCTCGCCTTGTAGCGGTCTGAGATATGCCAGTACTGCAAGCGCTATGCTTACAGCGGCGTTTTTTGCTATATCGTACATGGAACCGGTCATCATCTTGTTTTTTATCGCAAAGATAATGACGACTTCAAGTTATTGAAAATACGCAATTAGTCCTGAATAAGTCCTCGTTTGATAGATAAAAATCCCCGACACGGATTCGTGCCGGGGATTTGTTTATGTGAATTTAAAAAAAAGTCTGTCCTTTGGACGTCGCAAACTGTTGTATGACGGTCGGACATGGTAGATCCTCTTTCGTGAAGTCATTGATGGCCTGGTCGATAAGGATCTTTGACCCGGTGAAGGCGTAGTACTCTGCATCAACTGCTGTGTCACGTCCTTCAGCGTCTTTCTTCTTAACGCACACATAGACCTCTTCTCCTGTATCCTGGTCTGTGTATGTCTTTAAGATCTTCTTGAATCGGATGGTGAGTGCGTCTTTGGCTTCCTCCTTTACTACGTCCTGCATATTCCCTTCACCATCCTTAATTTTAGTCGTTACCTTTTCCTTCTCGATTTTACTTTTGACTACCTTATAATCAATTAACAAAATCTTGTTGCCGGAATTACCCCCCCCGATTTTTCACTTGTGTAATTACAGATTGAGGAGAATTTAACCTTGTCTTCAGCTGTTAATCCCTCAAAGGGAGCCTTCACCCGCCGCCGGCGGATGATCTTACCTAATGTCTTTTCCATTCCTAACGATTTGATGAGATGTATTGAGTTTACATGTTTGATATAGCCTAATTGTGATGCGCATTTCCGCCTGATGCTTTCTTCATCGTATCCTTTCTTTTGAAGTTGATTCACTTTCCTTGCAAGTTTCTGTTTGTTGCGCTTGGCTACCAGCACTCTGTCATGATAGAATACATATCCGCATACCCTTATCCCCATCCATGTCGGACGGATATTATAGTCTTTATTGACTTCTATATGCCAATCACGTGACAAGTGCATGATACATAATTGTGTGATAATATGCAGCGCAGTCTTATCTTTGTGCCGGATAATGATATTGTCCACAAATCTTAAATAATGCGGTATGCCCTCATCGACATAGCCTCGGAATACATGTGACAAGTATTGGGGGCCTTTGCAGAGATCCGTATAGTCATCCGCTGTTGCAGTCGCTACTCTGCCTTCGATATATTTTGATGTCCAGAAATCGAGTTTTTCCTTATTCTCTCCGATGTCAAAGAATCTCATGGCCAGCCGATCAAAGCGTGCGAGATAAATCTGACCAAGAATTTGGCTCACCTTAATGCCAAGTGGTGTTCCTTGAGGATAACTGTCGATAACCTTGAAAAGATTTCTCCTGAGCTTTCCAGGCTTCACTTTCCGCTCTATCTCTTTTTTGAGAATTCCATGGTCCATTCTTGGGAAATAATGATGAGCATCGAGCGGTACATAATACATATTATCTTCCTGGTCTTCCTTGAATAGCTCATTCCGAAGTATCCTCATGAATGCGTGCGTACCGAGGCCTGGCTTTACGGCCGGAGCTCTGTATGTAGAGTAATCATACAGTTCCTTCTCGTAGGGTCTGATGGCAATGGCTTCTGCCACATGGTCCTCGATGGGTGCCTTGGCCAGGACACGCTTTTTCTTCTCAAAAATGATTTTGCGCTTGTAGCCCTTTGGAGTCCATTCCTCGGATGATAAAGATTCAAGAATTGTCTGCAGATTCTTTTCAAGATTCTTATCAAATCTTTCCACATAGTCTCGGTGATGCTTTTGATACGAATATGTATCATAAGCAGCACGCGCATTCTCCATGTTCTCGACCTCGCTGACTTTATCTTTGATTCTTTTCATATTTACTTTAATGGACGGGATCTTGCGGGGTCTTTATTGTTCCGAAATTTCGGCGGGGTCTCGATGGTTTGATTGGAAGTCTGCAAATTCCTTCCGGCACGTATGAGGTTCGCGCTTCCGGCTACTTGTCTCAGTGTCATCTTTCGATATGTTTTCCCAATGGGGAAGGCTCGTCTCCTTTTAATAATTTGTTGAGGAACGCGGACCAGTTCACATTGGCATCACCGACACCATTGTTGCCATTGGCGTACATCGAGCCGGCATTGTCACCATTGTTACCGTTGCCCAACAATTTGACACCACGGAGGCCGCTCCAGGAGAGTCCACCTCTTCCGCAGAAATGCAGAAGTGGGTGCAAAGGTACAGCATAAATATCAGAATTCAAAATGATTCCTGCGGAATTTTGAGCAAAATAATCAAAATTCCTCAGGAATCAAAAAAAATCGACCGCTGCGCGGTACTATACGCCCTTGCAGGGCGGGGCGCTTCGCGCCGGGGTCCCTTGTTCTCTTGATCCCCGTTTCCTGCGCCTCCTTGCCCTCTCGTGCTCTAGTGTTCTTGTTTACTCCGCCAGTACTGGATTCGTGCTGAATGCCTCTGCCCACTCGCAGAGGAACGCGGACCAG
>DEKJ01000042.1:11536-25936 GCA_002353825.1 Prevotella sp. UBA2725
GACACCACGGAGGCCGCTCTTAGATCCCGGATTATAATATCCGTCTCCAAAGTACGTTGACTGGCTTCCGCCATCTTCAGACGGCCAAAATGCAAGATGTGACATATTGTATGCCTTCGGGTATTTCCATCCTTCGGTATTATATGGTGCCCTGCTATGCAATACATGCCCATCTAACGAATTCAGATTGAAGAGAGTCTTGCCAACGCTATCATCGATATATAGGCTCTGACTGCCATCTTCGTTACAATTGATGAGCATGTTCTCGCTCATGCACCAGAGCGCTTTATAGTCGTTCTTCAATCCATAGAAGTTCGGAATGGCGCTATACTCTATGTCCTTGGCCGTACCATCTTTATTCGTCGTACTACCTTTGAACGATCCTACTTCCAGTGCATCACCATCCTCCACAAGCGCATTAAGAGGCAGATAGCCATTATCCCACGGATAAGATTCTGAGCATCCAAAGCCAGTTCCACCCTGGTGCAGTCCGTCCGTGGTCAGATTAGCATTGAAGTCGGCCTGTACATTTCTGTTATGGAAGATCAACCGCTTGAGCATACCGGTCACGAAGTTCATCACGCGCTCATTTGCAAACCACAGGTCACCATTTTTGTGGGCGGCAGTCTGCAAAGTTAATATTGACTTGTTGAAAACTGGAACCGTTGCCGTGCCTACACTCTTCAACGACTGTGTAGCACTGTCGTATGCGGCGTAACCGGAAGCTGAGCGCGAGCCTACAGGGATATAGTAGTTCCAAAATCCCTTACGTTTGCTGAAAGACATCGTCTCGTAGGTATAACCTGCAAGCTTGAAGTTCTGATAATAGAACGGTTTGTCCCATCCCCACTGATAATGTCCCATACTGCCGTCAAGGACCGCTTCCTCTCCGGTCTCCAGCAGCAGGTGCGTCTTGGGCGATAGCTTACGACGTGAGTGATCGTTCTGCACCAGGTATCCACCGAGATTGAGCAGGGTAGGCAGTTGTCTGAGCATCGACAGGGAGCCGACGACTTCCGTCTCAGTTTTCGCATCCTTATACCGGATGCCGCACCATTCTGCGCCAGCCTGGCTGACGGCGTCGCTCAGCAGCATACGGCTTGCCTTACCTGTCAGAGAGTCGTAGAGTTCCACATACTGCCCTGCCGTGTCCATACTCGCCAGGTCGAGGTCTCCGATCTGTTTCGCGTTATCAAAAGCTTGTATGATCAGCTTCACTTTTGCTTCTTCGTCTGTTGTTAATGCCATAATTTATTGATTTATGAGTTATACGATTCTGAAACCACTATTAGTCATTCTGATGGTGCCGTTGCCCGACAAACGTATATAAGGTTGTCTGACTGTAATCTTGATTTCCACATAGAGTGCGGTGTTGTTTGTCGGGATAACATAGAACCAGGTATCTCCGGTACCGTTGATGGTCAGTCTTCCTCCCGGGTCCACATCCATAGCGTCGCCACTTGCCCTTTGGAAAATCACGTTCTGCGGGTAGTAGGCTGGTACCAACCTCGCATTGATTCTTTGCGGGACTTTGTTGCGGATGGAAATATCTGTCGGATAGTCGACATACATTTCCTCCGGCTTGAGCACCTCCTTTGCCGCAATTTTCTTGGCAAGGGCTTCCATCTCCGCTATTCTCGTTGTTGCCAAGGCAGCAGCTGATGTTGCAGAGGTAGCAGCAGCTGTGGCCGAGTCTGTAGCGGCCTTAGCCGTGTCCACCATATCCGAGAAACTTTTCTTCCGTGCAGTCTCGTTGGCTATGCGTTCCGCCTCACTCTTTTTTCTTATCTCCTCAGCAGCAATGGCTGCCACGAGTGCGGTAAGATCCACCCATGTACGCCAGTTCTTTTTGTCTGTGTCTGGATTCGATGTGTTGCCGTCTTTGAGTGACAGGTGTACGCCTTTGGCCGTATGGGCGATGTCATGCTCATCATAGCCGGTGATCTCTTCCGTTGCCTGCGTGTCCGGGTCGGTATAAGTGAACTTGTACCCGTCCACCCAGTCGCCTTTGTCGGTAAACACGGTTGTTCCGACATAGATATCTGTCTGTTCTGCCATATGCTTATATCTTTATATATAGTTTATTTCTCTTAAGCCTTACCCGGCTTGCAATCAGCGAACTGTTGTCACGCACATACAGTCTGTTGCGTTTGAAGATGAAGCTCGGGTACATCATTCCGCCTTTGGCTATCTTGTGCGTGTCGACATACGCCTTCGTCGCTTCATCCCATTTCCACCAGTTGCCGTTATCGCCCTGAATTGTCGGGTGGTCGTTGAGTTCCTTGCTGCGATCCGTTTGCACCTTGCAGGCGGCCGTCTGAGTTTGGGACGTTGCAGCGGCATCATTGGCTGCCTTGGCTGCCGTCTGTGCCGATGCAGCCAGCGTATTGGCAGCGGTAGCGGCATTGTTGGCGGATGCTGTGGCGGAAGTGGCATTTATAGTGGCTGTCTTGGCTTTCGAGGCTTCACTGTTGGCAGAGGCAGCGGCATCAAGCGCGGCTTGTTTCTCCTGTGTGATGTCCGTGATGGCGTCCGTCACCTTCTTGGCGGCGGCATTGGCGCTGTTGGCAGCCGTGTCGGCGTTCTGCGATGATGCGTTAGCCTTCGAGGCGGCATCCTCGACAGCAGCGATCTGCGCATCGACGTCCTTGGTAAGCAGCTGTAGCGGTGCCACGACCTGCTTACGCACGCCGTTGCCGTCATCGTAGAGTGCCGGCATCGTCTTGATATTCTCGATGCTGGTGGCCACTTCGCAGTCAAAGATGTTTTTGGACTGCGAGGCTAGATATTTGTAAAAGTAAGGAGCTACGGCAGTAACAAAGGCTTTCAGCTCCTCCTCATTCGTAATACTGTTGACTCCAATCATAATTCGTATTTCCTTTATTTTTTGAGTTCGTCAAGAAGGTATCGTTTGACAGCTGCCACTAGTGGCATGTCATTGATGACGTGTATCATCGATGACAGATATTGTATCGGAATACTCACTTCACCCTGAGAATAGTAGATTTCTTCGGCAAGTTTGTCAAATCCGATATCACCGACTACCGACCCTGTGTACTTCATTGAATTGCCCAGGACTTTCGCTACATTGAAAGTCTGCATTGTCCCGTCAAACGAGACCTGCACTTTGATGTTTGTAAAATCTAACTTTTTATCCATGTTATTCATGCTTTATACCTACGATGATACCTCCGCGTACTTGCAATCGGTAATTATCAAGGTCTTTGTCGTAATCGAAATCGATACCATCCCATCCGCTGTTGGCTCCGGAACCTGTATGATTATAACTGCTTACTGCACGGAATGTCTTGGCCGATATTCTTGTGCAATAGATGTCATCAGAGCAGTAGAGTCCGCCATTGAAGAATCCGGCATAAGTGCCTGCTCCGTATGGAGAGACGAAACTTGAGCTAGTCGAAGAATATATACTTCCGAATATAGCTGCGCCTCCTATGTTAGATCCACAGGATTTAACGCCATACCTTCCGGACGTGGCTGCGTTGAATGAGACATCAACGACTCCCGTATTCTCGTCTGATGAGACACCTAATTTCAGTGAGCGCGAGTCATTGCTGAAGTAATCTGATTGCTTCCACAATAATATGCCGTTGGAGATTGTAAATCCACCTATCTTCCCGCTCATGGCGTTTATGGTTCCGTTGAACGTACCATTGTTTGCCGTCATGTTACCTTTCTCATCAATGGAGAAGTTACCGTTGATGGTAGTATATCCTTCGAGTCGAATCTGTTTCGCCTTGATGATGACAGAATCCACCGTCTCCTTAATAAAGCTCTCGATGGTATTCTGCCCTTCCTTATAGGACGATGGCACAATATTGGCAAGGTCTGCGTTCACGGCTGGCTCCAGCTGTATTTTCTTCGCATAGAAGTAACCCTTTGTTGCCGTTATGGTTGTCACGGTCTCGGTTATGTCGTATTGCCCGTCTGACCGCTTTGCCCCGGTGCAGTTGCGTGTTACACGCACTCTCCCGCTATCCTGCGAGATGGTGGTGTTGGCGGGTATGCCAGACTGCGTTGAGTAGTTCGTTACGGTCGACGACGTCACCTGTGAGCGATAGCTGCGATTGACGAATTTGAAGCGCGTATATTTCCCCGTGGCCTGGAAGATGATGTAATAGCGTTTTTCGATTCCATCATCCAGCTTGCGGTACCGCAACATTCTCATGGTTGTATGCGCAGTCTCATCATCGTCCCTGCTGCTGTAGTTGATCCCCTCAGAGTAGGTATAGGCCCCATCCTTCGACGATGCAGACCCGATCAGCACATAGAAGTCAGATACGCTTTCATCTGATACGAGTGTGCTGAATGACAATATATAATATTTCCCCTTTTCTGTC
Source organism: Prevotella sp. UBA2725 (assembly GCA_002353825.1). Classification (GTDB taxonomy): domain Bacteria; phylum Bacteroidota; class Bacteroidia; order Bacteroidales; family Bacteroidaceae; genus Prevotella. The sequence goes on from DEKJ01000042.1 coordinate 15,895, forward strand.
TTGGACACTGGCGAGCACAAAGCTGCGAGGCTTGATGAGCTGCTGTTCGAGAAGCTCACGTCACCTATCGGAAAGGCATTGCGCACTACGAACTCTCTTTCATCGACCGTAAAGTCAAGCGTTGCGGTCTCCCGGTCCTGTTCCAACGTCCAGAGCTGCCCTGATCCGGTGCCTACGAGCAGGTTGTCCGACGCCTCGCCCTTGCCGGCATAGAGTACATTGCCGTCGGCAGTTGTGAGGATTCCCGCTTCCGTCCATTTGGCACCGATGGGATTGCCATTATCGTCATAGTATACTCCAATCTGCGTGACACGTGACTGTACTTTCGTAAAATCTGTATACAGGGTTGAATATTCGGTCTCCAAGCTGCCGATTTTCGTGTTATGCGCACTGATTTGGCCTTCGGCCGTAGTGAGACGAGAATTCAGTTTATTGTATCCATTTGTGTAGTCATTCACATATGTTGTCACGCTGTTGTTCAGCATGTCATAATTCGTACCAAGTTCACTCACCTTCCCGTTGAGCGAGTCGATATTCTTTGCATTGATGCTGATACCGTCTGCGTTGACCGATATGAGACGGCGTATCTCTTTTTGATCATTAGGATACGTCTGATTGACAAAAGTATCAACCCGATTGTTCACAGCATCGATATTCACGCCCAGCTGTTGGATACTGTTGTTGGCAGTATCAATTTTTGTGCTCAATGCCGAAATCCCGTCTGTGTTCACCTTGATCCTGTTGTCGATAGCCGACTTATCTGCAGGATAAGTTGTGTTGACGAACAAATCCACCTGTGTGTTCAGCGCGTCGACAACCAATCCCAAGGACGTGAACTTTCCCGCTATGGCATCATCGTTCTGGCCAAGCAGTTTTATAGCCTCTGCTGTCTGCTCGTTAGAAGTGCTGACAGTGCGTGCCAGATTGCTCAGCGCAGTGTCCGTGATGGCCACAAAGGCAATACGACACTCACCCGTGTAACGGATGACGAAGTTGCCGGTGCCATTCCATTTACCGTTGAAGTTGATTGTTGTCCACTCGCCCGTATAGGGTACGTCTATGGTTCGCACAGACAAGTCATTGGTCTTACCTTCCACATCGGTGCAGTCAGTGAAGCCGATGGTCAGCTGCCCGGCTGTGAGCGCATATATTCGCAGAGACACATAGAGTGTGTCCTGGACATCCTCCATGGCTCCGTCCGTAGCCTTGCGCAGCTCGACAGCATTATTGCCCTTGGCGTCTGTCTTCGTAGATGTTTGGCCAGTGGGCTTACTGTATTCCTTGTGTGTCTTGGGCGGGTCGATGAGTGCATTCTTCTGGGTCAGCCCACAGTTGAGTACCCTCAGAACCTGACGCCCCTCCGATCTTTCTATCTCTACACGGTGATTGCCGCCGGCCGTGGCATGCCCATTGACCATTACCGGCATATTGGTCACAGGGTCCATCCAGAAGGATGTATCGTCCGAGTCGTCGATAGTCCACCCGTCAATGAACGTCTCCTCCCCTACTGCAGTAAGGAACTGACCATTGTGGAGATAGTTGGTATCGTCTGTCAGTTCATATTGTGTCTTGGTGAAGTTGGAAGAAAAGAGATCTGTCAGTACTTGAAATTTTGTGTCGATGTTCTCACCCGTCCGGCGGAGTACCAGGTCACCGACGGCATAGAGGTTCTGCAGCAGCTCACCGAATCCTTTCAGCTGGCCAAAGCTGGGATGGGTGATACCTTGCAGGTTGCCGAGTCGCCCCTTTAATGCATTATCCGGATCGGTCTTCAGCCCATAGATGATATCCATGTAGGGCGTTCTGGGGCCAACTGTTGTGATGCTGACGATGCCCTTGCGGTCTTCATCCGTAAGGTTGTCGACACGTACGAAGGTATCCTTCTTTTTGATGAGATTCTCCGGAGTGGCGCCTTCCATGGATGAAGTGAAGTTGCGAAACTTCACCCAGGCCAGCATGTTCTCACCTGTCCCCTCAGAACCTACCTCCGTCACGATGAGCTCATAGTGCTTGGTGACGTAGTGGTCATTGGCAGCCGATGGAGAGCCGTTGTATTGCTGCACCATGATGATATCATCCTTGCGGAAGGGGTTGTACATCCGGCCTTCCTTGGTGTCGAGATACACCTTGCCACTCTCCGCGTCATAATGGTCGACCTCCAGCATTCCTGTGAAGATGCGGTTGTCATTCTCTCCGAGCAGCTGCGAAATAATCATCTCATAGACGCGCATGGTTCCGCGCACGATCAGATTGTCTAGCTCGGCCGTGTAGCGCTGTTCTGTCTTCCCAGCGGCATTTGGCACGGCCTCTCCCCACAGTCTCCAGCCGAATCCATCGAGAAAGCCCGACTGATACTTAGGAGAGGACAGATCCCCGCCAAATACGCTGTTGCCCTCTACGAGCAACGAGCCTACCGTGGCTTTGGCCCAGGCTACAATCTGGTCGACGCAGAGCTTGTACTTCCCCGTCTGTGTGTCAACTACGGCAATGGCAAAACCAGTCTTAATCTTCTCGCTGAATTCTGGCGAAGCAATGGTATAAGCTATGATGTTGCCGTCCTTATCGAACTGAAAGATATCATCGATCTTGATACCTTTCAGGAAGGTGATAAGGCCCTTGGACACGTCATCTTTCTCCTTCGAGAGATACCCATTCGAGATATCTGCCAGCGCAGTCTCCACGCTCGCGGCCACATACTTGAAGATCTCCATCATTGTGCTGCCCACCCGCTTTGCGGTGTTGGCAGCCTCACGACGCTCATCACGTATCTGCTCGATGTGCTTCTCTATGTCTTTCGCCTCTAAACTCATATCGCAAATTTACGCTCTATCCTCCTACTTTGAAAATACGGGCTACAGGTTTCGCAGCGCGTTCGTCTTTTCCTTGATGGTAGTGAAGAGCCTGCTCACCACGTTGGACAGCGTGCCCATGTAAGCCTCCCCGTAAAGGCTCCGCTCCACGTCACCGAGCACATAGATGGAACGGAGGTACTTCCTCACGAACCAGTCACGTTTCTCTCGCGGCTTGCCCGTCGTCATGTGCTTGGTGCTCCATCTCGGGCCGCGGCTACGTGGCTTGTCAAGGCGTGCCGCCTTGCGCAGCGCCGGGTCGAGGATGTCGAGGTCACCGCCATTGCCCTTGTTATAGCCATTGCCCACGCCGGCGGCCACATAGATGCCATACTTCATGAACTCATGTGCGATGGTCACCTGCTCACCCATGCTCAGGCTGCCCGTGATGTCGTTGTACAGTTTCTGGGTGTCGACGATGCCGAGGCGCATGATCTGATCACGCCAGATGGTAATCATCATCTCCATCCATTCCTGCTCCCACTTCCGGATATCGTCCTCCGTCACCGGACGTTGTATCTTACGCTCAGCCATTCCACTCCTCCTTGTTGTACTCCAAATCGATCGGCTCACGGGTGTAGAGCGTGAAATACAGTCCTGTCATGCCGGAAAGGTAGTAACGTCCCAGCTCAGAGTTGGGAATGGACTGAGTCTCGAACTGCACCATCTGTTCATCATAGGTGTATTTGTCACGTATGATTCTGGTGACGAACTGCTTGAAGACCTCACGGCAGAGGTCGAGCTGCCTTTGCCGGTCCTCCATATCGGGATAGTTGTAGGCCGAGAGGATCATCACGGTGAAAGCGCGCCTTTTCGTGAAGGCATACGTGCCGTCATCGGATGAGAGATTCTCCGTGTTGGTGTCCGCAATCGCGATGAAACGGTCATTTTCGCGGTATTCCTCCAGCAAACCCTCCAGGTTGTCAGTGTTGCTGATCACCACCGGCTTGAATTTCTCCTGCTGGCAGAGCTTATTCATCTCTGTCATCCTGGTAAAGTATTTGATAGCGTCGAACATGGTCTACTTGTTTTTTTGCATGATACGTTTCAGTTCCTCGCTCTCACGTGCCTGAGCGTCCAGCTCCGTAAGCGCACGCAGCGTTGTGGTCTTGTTGAGTATATATTCCTCCTTGGTGACATCGCCCTTGGTCAGCAGTCGAATTTGCGCGTCGGTATATTCCCTGAGCACGTCTTGTGTGATCTCCTCTCCCTCGCCCGTCCGGCGGTAGAAGTGGGGGAACAGCTGCCCGAAATAGTCCTTGACGGCCGTCCACCACATAGCCACGGAAACATAGTCGAACTGCGTCTTGACCATTTTCCCGCCGTCGGGAACATGGTAGAGGATGTCCAGCATCGGGCTGAGCTTTACCCAGTCGTGCGAAAGCATCCAAGCCTGGTAATAGTTCTCGCACACGAGATAGTTGCCAAACATCAGGTCGCGCAAATCGAAGCTCACCGCCTCGCAGTGGTGGAGCACGGCTAGACGGCAGCGCATCTCATTGGGCTTTTTCACCCATTCCACCGTGTCGGCCATCATTGGCAGGAACTCGGGATTGAGCAGAAACGTCTCGCCTGTAGCAACTCGGTAGCAGAGAATTCCGTCTTTTGTCTCGCTGTCCACTCGGCACCCCATGAAATGGAACAGTGCCGCCATGGTAATCATCTGCATCATGTCTTCACGCCCGTCATAGATATTGTACAGGCTGATCACATAGCGAAGCTGTCCTTGCGAGAGCTCCTGCCATCCTTTCGGTATGCGGAACTCCATCTGCTTAGTTAACAAAGAAGAACGTCGGGTCTTCCGGCTGGTTTTCGTATCTGTCTCCATGGATTGAAGCATATAGTTTGGATTGTTTGTATTCCGGCAGCATATCGGCATACCTTTCCATGTAGTCACGCAGTTCCCATTGCGCTGGCACCATGCAAGGTTTCCCGGATTCCATATCACCAATGCTGCGGGCGATATAGTCCAGCGCACTTTGGTAGATGCCGATGTCTGCATTTGTCATCTTGCCGGTACGCAGTCGGCAAAGCAGCGCGTCGTAGTACTCCTGTGAGATTTCCCGTCTGACCATCTGCTCGGCCGTGGCGCGGTACTGGCACACCCGCCGCCAGTTCTCGGCCATGGACAGGTTCCTGTCGATTGGCCCGTACTCGTTTATTTGGCACGGATCGTAGTATAGACACCGGATCGCATTCTTACCCGCCACAGAGTCTCCCCATTTGTCGGTTTCCACAAGCACTGCCAGCAGCGCCGAGATGCTCATAAGTGACTGCCACTCCATTTCGTCACGCAGCGTCTTGACGCGTGTCTGCGAGGCCGGTGCCGTATCGTTTGTCGAGACGACGCCAAAGCCCGTGCCCGTCAACACCAAATCCAACGATGGAATGGCCCGAAAAAAGGCATGGATGCACACAAACTGCAGGATACCGCCTTTCATGTCCTCAGCATCCATCAGAGTGGTGGTGCCCTTGAAGAGCAGATTCTGAAGATGCTGATAAGAGCGGCTGAAATACGGAACCATGCGGTTGAAGACGCTCGTATTGCGCTCCGGCATTTTGGCCGCAGGCACATACTGCTCAAAAATCTCTTTGGTAATTTCTTTCGTTACGTCCATGGTTACTTTTCTTCGTTAGGGTTGTTGCCTCCGCCATTCATTGTTGTCTGCTTGGCGTCGGTGTTTTTATCGAGTGTGGTAAGGAGTATCATCGGCACGTCGGGATAGACCTTCTGCTCCCATCCGTTGAAGAGGATGGCCACCTGATGGGGCAGGAGCAGCAGGTCGTGCGTCATCGTCTCCAGGGCCTCCTTCATCGTGAAGAGCTCCCGTTTGTCCGAGCCACTGTTGTTCATCTGACTCTTTCCCGGATTGGCACCGGCCAAATTCGGGTGCACATTGTCGTCATAGCAGAGCATGTTGCTCACTTCCGCAATGTCATCGTTGTACTCGTTGCCGGCCTTCGACGTGTCCACAAGGTTGATCTTCAGATTGTGTCTTTCCTTCCCGTCAACGGACGTGGTGAAGTCACTCCACACCATTTTGTCGCTGTTCTCTGAGCCTGAAAGACATTTTTTGATGTTCTCAAGGAATGCTTTCTTCATCTCCTGATATTCCTGAGTGCCCTCGCTGATGCCCATGGCATGTGCCCGGCTCGCCCAAAACTCCTGTGACACCTCTACATGATAGCGGATGTTTTGGCCGTTCTTCAGCTTGGCCAGTTTCGCGGCCGTGAGCTGACCGTAGATGTTGTACCAGTCGTCACGGAGCACGCCCGTCCAGTATGGCGTCGGGTACAGACGGCAGTTCGGCGTCGGCATACGCGTAACGATGGCATACTTGTGATTTTTAGGTGAATCAGTGCGGAAAACGCCCAATTCATCGCGCTCCTTACCCGTGCGGGCGAGCAGGTCGCCGACGGGATCGTCCTCGTCGAGCAGCGGTATCACCTCGATGTCCTTTGGCTGTGCGTTGTCTTCCCAGTCGGCAAAGAAGATGTTGTTGACCTTCCCGTCCTCGTCCGGCAGCTCAAAGCGCACGTTGCAAGCGTCCTTGTGCACCAGCCGCACGATCTTCTTCCGGTCGCGGTCGAGGATGACCACAGTCACGGCAAAGGCAAAATACTTCATGTCGACGATCTGCTCCGCAAAGAACTTCTTGACATTGTTGCGGATCATCCAGCGCCTTATCGCCGGATCCATGGTCGGCTTGGGCTCTTTGTCCTGACGTGTGGACGCGTCCATGTACTCCACCCCGCGGCAGTAGCACGTCAGCAGGTTGAAGTACTTGTTTTGCAACATCACCGAATTCTTCTCCACAAGCTCTGTGAGCCGGTAGGGGATCTGGTTCGACGCCCCATAAAGGACAATCTGATAATTTCGGTTGCCGACCGATATGGCCGTGGTGTACTGCTTCTCCTTTTGCGTGTAGATATCCTTCGATTCGACCGGGCTCACACGGTTCACCGGAATGTCGAGTACATCGGGTGCTAATGTAATTTTTTCCATGTCTCTATATATATACTGGGTGCCCGTTCACGTAGAACAGCAGCACGTCGATGATTTTCCTTACCTCGCCGTTCTCGTTGTTGCGGTAGTTATGCGTACGGCCTACCGAGTTGCCGGAGGTCACCGTCCAGCCCTTCATCACGATCTTATGCCCGTCGTGGGCCAGTGCCATGATGTTCACCGTCTCATGCTTTTCGGCGCATTCGTCGAGATAGGCCTTGACCTCCTGCAGGCTGATGGGTTTGAGAACTTTTTCCATATTTCTGCCTCCTTTACTCAAATGTGTAGTCAAAAGTTCCATCAAAGACACGCAGACGCCTGGTCTCGGTGTCAATGACATTGTGCAGCTTCTGTGCATACATCCATGTGAATTCATACGACGGCATATTGTCGTCCTCGTTGGTCACCTCATCCTTGACATCCGAGACGACGACCTCCTTGCCCATCTTGCCGCCGGTATAGAGGTAAACCTGCTGAGAGCGGAAGAGCTCATCGGCCCACTCGGCCATCGCATAGGAGAGCGATCCGGTGTTGGCCGTGAGCTGGCGTTGCTCCTGGATGGCATAGTTGCGGGTCTTATCACCCACCACAGCCGTGGAATAGGTGAACTTGCTCGACTTCTTGTGCGTGCCGGTACAGTGGATATATTCCCAACAGCCAAAGGAGTTGAGGAAGGCCAGGGACGGGGCTGGTGGAACTTTATCCACCACCAGTTCATAGGGCTGTTTCCGCTCTCCTGACTTGCAGACGTAGCCCACGAGGCTTGCTCCATCATCGGCATTGACGGCTGCCAGGATCTTCGATGGCGACACATCATAATCCTGCACCTTGCCCGTCGTGTTGACAGGTGACAAAGTGCCGGACATCTCTTTGAGCGAGCCATCAGCGGTCACAAAGCAGGCTGATACAGTCAGATCGCCCGCATCGTAGGCACTCAGGCTCTCTTTGCGCCCTATGGCGGTCACTTTCGTGCCCATGAGGATGTTAAGGAAGTGCCGCTGGCAGAACGTGGCGGCGTCTATCTGAGGGTCGACATTGCCGAAGAGCACGGTGCCAAGATCCACGTCCAGGGCAGCGGACTGCACACCAGAGTCCGTGATGTCATAGACGGATGCAGTGGCTGTCACGGAACCATACTGGCGCGCGTAGGGCTCGCAGAGATCTCCGGGATGGTAGATGGTCACAGAGCTGCTCTCATCGGGGTAATACACTTCGTTGAGCACCTCATGTGTGCCATAGGCCGAGTTCACTTTGATGGCCACACGCACTTGCGCGGACGGGCTTTTGAGCACGAGGTTCTCCATCGTGCCCGTAAAGCTCAGCGGACCGGGTTTACTGATGACCGTCGACATAGGCTACTCATTGATACCGCACCAGTCCTTTGCGATCACCTTGGCTTGCTCGCACCAGGCGTTGAACTCGGTGAATTCGGTGTTATTGGCGCTGTCGCTGCCGTCGTCGCCATTGATCTTATGGCGGACGATGCTCAGTTCCTCACTCTCGCTGTACTTCGATCGGATGATGGCATTGGCCACATCGTGATAGTTGGTCATGTCCTCGCACGGCATGATGGTGCCGCCGTCCTTCTCCGTGCCTTCATAGCAGTATGCCTTGCGTGGTTCCGGGGCTTTGTCGCCCTCATAGTGTTCGGGGACGTAGTCATCGACCACTGTCTCATTTAGATATCCGATGATGTGCCCGTTGTCATACTGTAGCATCGTGCGGCGGGTTTCGTAATAAGCTTTATACATAAGTCTTCTTTTTAGATGTTTCATCGGCAAAGATAACGCACGTACACATTAAATGAAAATACGCAAAAAGGCGCACACGTCTCACGACGCATGCGCCCTCAAAAAAAATGTGCTATTTGTTTTTTAAAACTTCTCTAATCTATTACCCACACCAGGCGGTCATCGACCCTTTCGAGTCGGTAGCCGTGTGAGCTCATGTAGTCAAAGACCTGTGCCTTCGTGACTTTGAGCGTCTCACGCACGTTGGCAGCGATCTCCTCCGACGTGAACCGCCCGCTGTCGCTCTCATTGCAGAAGTAGGCATCGAGCGCCATTTCCACCTGCGAGTCCTCAGCAATGGGTGCATCCTTTGTCGGCTTCTCCTTGTCGTAGTGGACAAATCCGATTCGCTTAGCCATGCTCCACCTCCTTTCCTTTTGCTCTGTTCAACACTTCACGCAGCTGGGCATCGTCGATCTTGCGGATCACGTGCTCGTTGCCCTCTTCGTCTACCAGCACCACGAGATATGATGGATAGTAGCTGTCTACCACCATCAACTCTATGGCGTTCATGTCCTGAGACACATGCTCTTGCAGATTCCACTTACTCATGGGTGCCTCCTTTCGCGGCCAGCAAATCGTAGAAGCTTACACTGGCATCTATTCTAATCAAGTATATACTGCAGATAGGACGACCACCTTTGCCGTCGTATGAATACACCTCGAACCCCATGCATCTGTGGCCGTTCAAGTCGCCCCATTCATCATGGAAGTCAATTTGAATAGCGCCCTTGCCACGGCTTTCGGCATTGATGGACTCAGCAAGCTCTCTCAGATAGACTTTCATCATGGCCAATTTGGAGATGTTCATCTTAGAGCCATCAAAAGCACTCACCTGTTCCTTGAACATCCTTGCAGGCTTAGTGGATGCACTGTACTCGCGGATGACGATGACAAACTCTTTTCCATCGCTTGTCTCTACCAATAGCTTATATTTAGCTTTCATGCCTGGCCTCCTTTCTCCTCTGAATTCTTCATGTTGAGCTTTACAGCCTCTACATGGAGAAAATTGTCGGCTAACACGGCGGCATTTATGAGTTTGTTTAGCTGCTGATTGGTGGCCATCGCTGAGATCAGCATCTTCAGCACGGCAAGTCCGTTTCCTTCCGTGTGTACTTCCATGCCTACGATGTCTGTGCCGAGAACTTCGGCAACCTCCACGTGGAGCGAAGTTCCCTTTTTAAGTTCCGCGTTTATAACCTTTTTCAGGCTCTCTTCCATTCCCTCGTTCATGCCTCGCCTCCTTTCTTCATAAGTGATCTGTACATCAGCCAAGCGGCACTCACGGCTGCGGCGAGCGCTGCCATGGGAGCCGTCTCCACGGCTGCCACTACGACCAGGATGGCCATCGTTACCAAGTTCACGCGGATGGCCACTCTTCGCGTCACCTCAAACTC
>DEKJ01000064.1 GCA_002353825.1 Prevotella sp. UBA2725
AGTTAATTTTTAAATGTTACTAAAAACTTTCGACCATTGATATGTATATCCGATGATTTAAATCTCATAAATCCGGATGTATGTGGAAAGCGTTCTGCTTGATCGAAATGCTGTCCCATAAGATGGAAAATAATTAGGTTACGTTTATTTTTTAATCGTATTTTCTTACTAAAGTCTCTGATGAGATCCATATCATACTTAGTGGCATGATCATTAGTACTCGTATATGACAATTTTATTATTTCAGGCGAATACAAAAGACTATTCAATGCGACACCTACTGCATGCATTTTACTATCATTCTTCTGATTATCCCAAAAATACACATTATACCCCGCACTTTTGAAAACAGCTGGGAAATATGGGGCATCATACCAATGTTCTCCATCACATATACAATTACAGCAAAGCATATTATGTAGACTTCTGTTAGTATAAGCATAAGGAGAAACGACGTTACTAAAAGGCACTAATCTTCCTTTTTCTTTCTCTTCATCAAGGGTGGGAGTTGTGGGTAAAGAGTAACCATAAATATGGGCATGAGACTTAATATAGCTTTCTCCAATCACAAGAACAACATTTAAACTATCTGTATTGGTTATGGTATTATTTCTGTCCATCTTCTCTACAGCCTGAACAGCATGTTTTGAATCATCTGACGAGACACTATATCCTTTAAAAGCATAAATAAGATAACTCAAAGCATCATGAGGCTGACAAAAATCATTAATTACCCATGTTGCTATATCATCACTTGTTTGACATCTCAGAAGCTGGGCATAGGTCTTACTAAAATAGGCTCCAGAAAAGAAAATTATAACAAATGATAGAGATAACACGTTTAATAAATGACACTTCTTTATAAACCCATACATATCTATTCTAAATCTTTCCACAAGAAATGAAAAGACAATACATAGTATGATTATAAAAAAAATAAGAAGAGTTTTTCTTGTTAACACAAAAGTCCTAATAAAATCCGAAGATTCGGAAGATGTTGTCTCATTAAGCAACACAAGAACATAGGGACAAATATTTAATCCAAAAATCTTATTAAGGAATAGCTGCAAGAAAAACAAAGAAAACGTAAAAACATATAGCAAGATCTTTATCCATCTCTTCTTGAGCACATAAATAACTGCTGTAAAAAGATAATCCCATAGAATTATCAATAGAATCCGGCCTATACAGGAAGACCATGGCTCTATTGGTTGTGAAGCTATTATCTGGCCGTGAAGATTACCTAATGCCTCATATCCTATCAATAAGAAGAAGCAGATGAAGAAAGGGTATTCCCTTAAAATGGGTATTATTACATACCCCCCCCACGTATAGATTCTCTTAAAACAATCCATCTTTTTTTTTGACATTAATATGCTACTCCCAACATCCTTGAAGTCGCAGTTTGGAGGCTTGGAAGAAGCTCTCAATCTCATTTATTTCTTAACAACTAACAACTTTACCTTACTAATAATAAATTGCCTTTCTTTCTTTTTCATTCCTATCAACCATATAATCAAAGAAGACCATAAAATAGAAGACATACCGACAAATAAGGATCCACTAATGGATTGATCGACCTCTTTGTAAACGATAATTGGGACTATACAAGAAGCAATAGTCACTAGAAATAATGGTAAGACTACCTCCTTAAGATATTTTCGGTAAGGGAAATCAATAAGAGGCAATACAATCCATGCTCTAATATATATATCTATAACTTCTATCAGAACCATAACAATGAAAAGCCACTCCGACTCTGCATGGAAGAATTTGAACAAGACATAACAAAGAGGAATACCTATCAATTGGATGGTATTGTCATAAGCCATATATTTCTTCAATTTTCCTGTTGCTAACACAGAAACCCATAAAGGATTAGAAACTGTCGTAAGCACAGCCGCAATAAGGGTCCATCTCAAAAAAGGTATAGTATGATCTGGTACAATTTTCAGCCATAGCTTCAAAATCTCAGGGGCTTCTATGATTACTGGTATGCTCATCAATAGCATCAACTGATAAGAATACTTTGTGCTTAAGGTAACCAGTTCATGCATACGGGGATAATTATGGCTTGCATAATTCTTCGTTATTTGTGGATTAATTGCCGTCTGAAAATTAGTTACAAACTGTTGCATCACCCCTTGTACTTGCAATGCAATGCCGCGAGCCGCATTGACTACCGGTCCAAAAAATACATTAAGTAATAAATTAGCACCTTGTGTATTCAATACCCATGCGATATTACCACTTAATGTCCATCCGGAAAAAACCATGATCTCACGAAACTGCTCTGTATAAATTCTTGCCTTCGCATGAACTTCCTCAAAACGAGAATTACAGTAGACAGCATATATAATTCGATCAACAACTCCCACTAAAAAGATAAGAGAAGCATAGGTAATAAGCCGGTCAAATGGTGTAATGAGAAGAACATAACAAATCAACAACTTAAAGACAGCATCTAGAAGAGATATGTAAGCAAATGCTGACATTTTCTCGTGTGCAATGATAGCTGAGTTGTAGGGCACACATACGAAGTCAAGGACGGCTGAAACAATTGTAAACTGAAATACCCAGAAAGCAGCGATCATTCGATCTGCAGGAATCGTCATCTTGTTGTAAAGAAACCAAACGCCAATGGTCTCGGAAACAAGGACTATCATTATACATAGAAAATAATAAATGACCTTTATGTTACCAAAGGTTTTATTAATAAGATTTTGGTCACCCTGACCTATTGCAACAGTAATAAACCTTGAAGTTGCATTTCCCAATGAACTAGTAACAAACCCAAACAATCCTATAATCCCCCCTACGGCATTATAGACTCCAAAATCCATGACTCCAAGCGTATGAAGTATCACACGTGAGGTATAGAGACCAATGAGCATCATCAAAAGAGCACGTCCGTAAAGCATGAGCGTGTTCTTTGCTATAGTACGATTATTTGTCGGTTGTGCAGGCATTCAAGTAAACCACCAATCTAACGTAACCACTATTTTTCAAGCAGTTGCGAGAATAAGTTTTTTGAAAAAGTGACCTGATTGTATTTTTGATGCCTTAAGCGACATTCTCTTCCTTGATTTCGAGATTCATGTATCTCTCCTCTGCATCCTTGTCGTCCTGCCCGTCCTCATACTTGCGGACATAGTCGCATGGCAGGAAGGATGCGTCAACCTGCTCGCCATACATTATTCTGGTGAGTACATCCTCTATATACTCGCCGAAGTTAACATCGTTCAGCTTGCAGCTTTCCAACAGCCCGAACATGAAGGCAATGTTCTTAGCTGCGTCATGGCTTCCACTCTGCAGCCAGTTGCGCCTGCCGAGAGCGATGTGTCTGAAGCAGCGCTCTATGGCATTATTGTGCATGTCAACACGTCCGTCCGAAAGGAACTTTCGGAAGGCTTCTTCATCGTCTAATATGTAATTGACTGCTCTCTGCACCATTTGACCGTACTCGTCACCAGCAGCACGTATGGCTTTGAGCATCTTCATAATTTTGTTGACTATTGTCAGGCTCCATTTCATTCGGAACCGGTACCTGGCCTCAGGACTTTGGTCTTCCTCCAACTTGAACATCCGCTCGATATAGAAGAGCGTGTTGATTAGCTGTATTATCGGTCTGACCCTTTTATCAACTATATAGGCGTCGCACAGATAATGTCTGCCGTGGAACCAGCATGCCTGGCGTTTCAGTTTCTTTTGCTTCTCAAGATCTGTGACAATCTCTACGTACTGAGGCGCACGGTCCGCCACGAAGCATTCGATGGTTGAGTCCTTGAAGATCTTCTCCTCCTGAAGCTCATGGCCTCTCGTACCTTCGTCATAGAGCATTACACAAAGTTTCTTCTCCAGTGACAGTGCAGCTTGTATGTACTCTATCTTATACTTGAACGGCTTGTCGTCTGCCTCACGGCTGCGCACGAGTATTCTCGTACCGTCGTTGTTCGTGAACTTCGACAGGCGTATTGCTTCAAGCATAAGCGGCTCGAGTCTTTCCCTGAGAACTGACATTATCTGGTGCATCCAAAGGTTCAATGATGCCTGTGGGATCTTGGTTCTGAGAGATTTCAATACGCTGATGATGCGTCCCTCGCTCAGACAGAGGTTAAACTTTGAGTCAAGGTAGAACCTCGCAAAACTCGGCATTATGGGATTGTTGCCCACTATAGTGCAAGGATGGCAACTGCTCATCGGATCTGCATTTGGTACATTGAAGCGGCCAATGGCATACTCGCGACTGACGGTCTTGCCCTTGATATAATAGATGAGCCTGAGATACCAAACATCCACACCGGTATCCTTGCTCTTGCGTCTGATAATCTTCGCGTCCTTGGGCAGGTTGCTCGTATCGAGGCCTATCCGTTTCAGGTCCGTCGCGCTGTATATTCTCTTTCGGGGAGAGAACACGCTGATTTCCCTGTGTTGTCTCTTCTTGGACTTGGCTGAAGGCAAATTCGTCTTCACGCTTTCCTTAGCAGCATTCTTTCTTTTATCCTCCTTCTCGTCAGATGTCATCTCCATGACACGCTTGACAACATCCTGAAGCCCCATTTCCTCAAGATAAGGATCATTGGGATCTATCTCACCGTCAAGCAGTCTCGTGGCATCGCTGTTACGCTGGTATATGCGTCTGCGAAGGACGTTGACAATATCTTTGTAGTCCATACCGGACTTTTCGGAGATGTCACTTATCTCCTTATTGGCACTCCGAAGTTCGTCCACCTTGGCGTTAAGCTCACTGACCCTGGCATTAAGATTGCCGATAGTTGCCTTTAGCTCTGCTATGATTGTCTCGGCTCTGTCGGCACGCGCTTTCTCAGCATCAGCCCTCCTGGCCTCTTCCGCCTTGCAACGGTATGCGTTGTCACGATCAGCTTTTATGAGCGCCAGGCTTTGGAGACACTCCACACGGGTCTCATTCTCGATGGCCCTGTTTTCATTCTCAAGGAAGCGTATATACTCATCCTTGCTGGCAAGCAGATTGCTCATGCGTGTCAGTTCCGACAGAAGGTGTCTGTTCAAAACGAGTATATTATCTTCCTTTTTCATATGTACAAAGGTACTGAAAATCAGCGAGATATGCAAATATTTTACGTTAAAAAACAAACATATTCTGTTGATTTTTAGCCATTTATTTGCCCTTGTTCATACTGTCTTTCATTGCCTTGAGAACAGCGATTCTTGTGTTCAGATCCATGATCATCTTCTGTTTCTCTGCAGCCTGACGCAGCAATCCGTCCGTATACTCCTTCAAGCGGGTAGTCCATTTGGCCAACTCACCGTTAAGGAATTTGATGACTGCCGTATTCTCCCTCATGTCATCCGCGGACTTGGGACTCGACTCGTATTTAGCCTCGGCTTCCTTCATCAGCAGCTGAATTGTGTCTATACGCGACACTATGTCTTTCTTAGTCTCTTCCATATCAAATCGCTATTTTGGTCTGTACTGAAGTTGACAGGAGAAGGATCAACGTCTCACGTGAGATCTCATGTGACTTCTTGCTCTCCATAAACTCCGGCTTGAGAAATTTGCCCTCAGTGAACCTCTTTGAGTAGAGGACCCATCCGTTGATGTCATAGTGCAGTATCTTTACCTTGCGGTAATCCTTTGAGTAGAATATGAACGCCTCATTGTAGTCAAGCGGATTGCGCTCCATGAACTCACGAACGATATTGGCCAGCCCCTCGCATCCCTTGCGCATGTCAGTCGGAGTCGAACTGATGAAGTAGTGTGTCCTGTTGGTGAAGTTGATCATGGCTTAGAACATTTTATGAAGGAGCTCGGCAACGGCGAGCATGTTGTTGCTCTTTATCTCCAGGGTATCTCCCATGGGGGTCTTGAGAAGAACCTTCTCGACTGACCATTTACCTTGAGTCTTTTCCTCTTCCTTGACCATGAGAGGGATGAAGCCTGTGTTGGCTCTGCTGTTAGCAGCTTCAGCATCAGAAGCCTTGCTTCTCTTAGACGGGTAGTTTTTCTTGAACTCCATTACCCAGTCATAATCTATTGCTTCGTCTTTACAATACTTGAGCAGGCTCCGTCCCTTTCGGTTCTGGTTAAAGTCCTGCATGACTTTCTCGAAATACTCTTTGCTTTCCATAATAATAGAATTTGAATTCGAAAGCAAAGGTAGGTAATCTCCGTTAGGCTACCTTACGTTGGATTGGTGGGTTACCGTCTTATTTTCCGCCATACCACATCACCCGGCTGTTTTCCAGCCAGTTATGTGGACTAAGCAAAAAAATGATTTTTCAAGTTTAACCTATATTTTGATATAACAGGGTAGTAATTGACACCTATCATAGGTTCCTAATGTAAGTTTAATTTTATAATCTGTGGCACTCGGGAGTGTATAAGAAGCATAATTATTGCGGACGCTACTCTATCATTCCCATATCGTGTGCCTGAACGTCATTAATTACTTTTACATTGCTTCCTTTGATGTTCCAGCACTGCAAAAAGACCTTCAGCTGCTTTTGTAAACCATTCTGCAAATCGGGCAACCAAGCTTTCTGAGCCCCATGAATGACTAAGAAGAAACGAAAGTTTATGTCTGCACGCTTTAGAGAAGTCTTACGGAAATTCACCAACATGGCTTGAAACTTCTCTTTCCCATGTCTTTCCAGAAGTATAGCATGTAAGATACTCATAGAATTTATCATCTTTTCAGAAATGTCCTTCATGTAAGAATCAAAATTTTGTTTGTTCATTGGTTGAGGACAAGAAGACTTTGCTTCAATAAAAGTAAAGCAGGTATCTTTTCTGCATTCTATATATTCAACTGTTTTAACCCCTGTCATAGAAGTAACCATATCATCTTTTTCAATATGAAAAAGGTTATCGTCATCGACAAGGAATTTCATCTGAGACTCTTCTATGACCATTTTTCAAAGGTTTACTTCCTCTTTATATAATTTTATCGATTCATCGATGATAGAATTATCTGGCATGACTGTCGATAAATCCCCATAAGTAACACCTCCTTCAGTTTCAAAAGACAAGACGGGTATATGCTTGTTGTATTTTTGCGCAATTAGATACAGCTTCTTTATAACGAAGTATGAATGGGTTGCCATAAAAAATTGGATACCCATGTCGCTCAGGTCATTAATTATTTCCATGAAATTGGATATCAATGCTGGATGTAAAGCAGACTCGGGTTCATCAATAAAAATAACAGAGTCCCGAGACAGATAATGATTACCCAATAGCACATCTATAATAGAGAGTTTTTTAATTCCTTCAGAGGTAACAGAAATAGCGTGGACCTGATTTTTGTGATCTTTAAAGACCCATTCCTGCCGTTCCTCATCATACTCGATCTTGCCCTGCAAAGCATTATCTAATTTCGTACGAGCATCAGCAAAACCTTTAAGATTACGCCCTTTGCCTGTCGGGTACAATGCTTTCGCTAAATCACTATAGGTATCATCAAAGCCGAAATCGCGATCCAATGTGTTAGACTTGATAATCAAATCACGCAAAGAGAGGATCTCTTTGGCTGGAAGGAACACTGAGTTTTCTTTTCTGGGATGAAAAGACGACTCAATCTTAGTAATTGATTTTGCCGTTGAAGGACCAAAAGAATATGAGAGTCGTTCATTGTCTGTAGACTCAATGGATACCGATAAATCCTTCTCTCCTTTCTCAACCAAATCACCTATCTTCCATGGCTGAAAAGTCCAATGAATCTTGTCAGTAAGCAAGTCACCTAAGTTTTTTAGTTCCTTGCCTCTCCGATAGCTCTCTATTGCTTTTAATGAAGCATAAAGAGTCTTCAACAAAAAGGTCTTGCCACTACCATTAGGGCCAATTGCTATGTTAATGCTACCCAACTGATCCAATTTCAGATTATGGATTGGCCCAACATTTTGGAGATTGATTTTTGCTATCATATTGATTACCTAATTAATTTATTAGGATACCGTCTTCCCTAACAAAGGCGCCTTTTATTTCTGTACTTAATGAGTTTATTTACACCTGGATACAGTCCTAACTGCACAAGGAGGGCAGTGAATTTTTTCTTCATCGTGATATATGGGTTGCTGTAAAGCCGGATATTGATATCAGCGTGACAGTGACGCCATAGCTTGCAATCATGCGACGTATTCAGTGCCGGTAATACCCAACGCTTGTCGAAGAACTTACGGAAGAAGAACTCGTTATCGAAGCGTTGCAGTACCCCACCATCTCGGAAGAAACGTTCCAAAAGAAGGACATTCGCCTCCATATCTTTCATCTGATGGATCAGTCGCCTGTCTCGTTCAGCACCATCCGCTTGCGAAAGGCTAGCCTCGTTGTAACGGTAATAATAGAGCGGTGCAGCAACGTAAGCCAAACGGTGGGCCGCTGTATACATCTGCAAGAGTACTGTCAAGTCCTCTGCCATGTTATGCGTTGGGAAATATGTGATAGCATCATACAAGTCTCGACGGATCAGATGATTCCACAAGGCTCCCTGACGACGACCAAGAAGCAGACTCTTGATCTCTGCTTCGACAGACAAATCACTGGTAGGTGTCTGCTTGATTACATTCCATGTGTTACCTTGCTGCTTATAGAAGTCGCACCATACGATGTCAGCCTTCTCTTCTATTGTTTTGGTATAGAGTGTCTCACAATAGTCCGGCGAGACGTAGTCATCAGAGTCTACCTGGATAATATATTCACCCGTGCAAGCTTTTAGTCCAACTCTTCGTGTCCGAGGAAGTCCTTTATTCTTCTCATTATGTAACACCTTCACTTGTGCCTTCCTGTCTGGATAGTCATTGAGCACTCGCTGAAGAATCTCTATACTGTTGTCAGGCGTACAGTCGTCGACAAAGATATACTCTACGTCTTGCAGCGTCTGCTCCATAAGAGACCGCGCGCACTGCTCGATGTATTGTTCTACACGATAAATCGGAACGATAATGGTTACTTGAGCCATTTTTGTTAACTTTTTATTTTTCCGTCATGCCACATCACCCAGTTGTTTTCCAGCCAGTTATGTGGACTAAGCAATAGAATAATTTTCCAAGTTTAACCTATATGTTGATATTTGCATGTCTGATATCATCAAGGATTTATTCATATTCTCTTCCATTATTCTAAATCACATATCTATTTCATTCAAAAAGTCGAAGCGTATCCCATACTTTTCGAACTCCTTCTGGAATTTGCGTTTAATAAACTTTTGCGAAGCATTGTTACGCGGCACTGTCTTGTTGAAAACTGCGATAGCTCTGATATTGATATTATGAAGGTCAATGGCTTCATGCTCTGCTCGATGAATGAAATCGTTCAACACGACTTCTATTTGACTACTCGCCTTCAAATATTCATTTTGAGCTTGCATCGGAGTATTATTCTGCGCCTCCGACTTAAACTCTACAAAACAGAGACTTGATGTATTAAGCAAGGCACAATCACACTTTGTACCTCGTTGATACATTACTCCGTCAATATGCCATAAGAACAAATCTTCATGCCTGGGATTATTTACCTTCAAAATTCTGTCTGCGCCTATTCCTCGAGAGTTATCTATGAAAACAGAATGACTTTGACTTTTATCATCCCAAACGAAGACCAGCCCTCTATTTGTCGTTTCGAAAAGCTCATCAAAAAGATCGTTAAAATTAGAGCACAGGGAAAACTTATTATCATCCCCATATAGCTGACGAAAGCGAAGTTGAGCTATAGCTGTAAAATCCGCCATCTTCTACGATTTGAAGTTCAATGCATCAATCTTGTCGAACTCGTCCCCAAGGCTAAGAGAAATGCCATCCAATGTATTAGCATTTATCATTCCAATCTCCGGATCGATGAGAGACTGACAATAAACACCGTTATTTATCTCAGAGCCCAAAGAATAGACAGAACATTCATCCGTATCAAGAATTGGAATATCACCCACCTTTTCTCTTATTGTTTCTTCTGTAACCGATGTTTTTTCCTTGACAGTATTTCCTGCTAAAAGATAATTATTCATAGCAGAAAGAATATATGGACTATGTGTGGTTATTGTAAGCGTCATATCTTCTCCACTAACAGTCTTCAAAAGATATTGCAACAATTCTATCTGTTTGTCTGGGAAAAGGTTACATTCCGGTTCTTCCACTACATAGGAAGAGTATTCAGCATTATGACGAGCATAATCAATAACTATGTATAAAGGAAGTAATGATTGTATACCAGAAGAGGCAACACGCAATGGATATTTCTTCTTAAGACCATCCATCTCGAAAT
This sequence comes from Prevotella sp. UBA2725, assembly GCA_002353825.1. Classification (GTDB taxonomy): domain Bacteria; phylum Bacteroidota; class Bacteroidia; order Bacteroidales; family Bacteroidaceae; genus Prevotella. The sequence goes on from DEKJ01000064.1 coordinate 10,238, forward strand.
AGTCTTCATCATTGTCAAAGACATAAGATATACTCATCAGCGGTATATGCCACTCATGCTGAAACTCTCGCGCCTTGGTCATTTCAACAATAAAACGAAGTAATGTCTTCGGGATTATTGAACCTGAAAGCATCATCAATGCTGGCAACTTACTCACTAAAGAAATTATATTTCTTTCTGCCGGTACATAAAGTGAGTCCCTGATAAGATCCAGTACCTCTTTGCTTTTACTCTTGTTACTGGCAATCTGCAATTTTTTCAAGAACTCTTCCGCGTGAAAAATGGGCTTGTTCTTAAACAATTCTTTCGTGATAGTATCAACATCATTCACTTTCTCATCCCCAATTGCAAATGAACTTTTTAGCTCAGTATTATCAATTGTAATATGGCTATTAATTGATCCTTCCTCCATCAGAAAATCAATATGATAGTTCTGATCGGCAGCAAACAAACTTAGATTGAATTCGTCTAATAGTCCCATCCAAGCATCGTGTCCACCCCTTAGCAAAGCAGCAAGATTAATATGATCCGTAAGGATCGTGATTAACTTGGCGATAGTACTTTTACCTATCGACTGTTGTCCTATGAAGAGATTATATTTTCTTATCTCAATCTCTGCATGTTCGACTGGACCAAACTTATCTATTATTAATTTTCTCATTATTTTTAAATATTCACAATCCACAGTTCACATTAAGGATGTTCTTGAAGCGTCTTTACCACTTTTGCAGGTACACCAACTGCAAGACTATATGGCGGGACATCTTTGGTAACGTAAACGTCTTATTTTCCGCTTACCATATCACTCTGTTGTTTCTCAGCCGGTTATATGGGCTAAGCAAAATAACTTTTCTGTTTTAAAGTTGATGCCGCAAAAGTAATATTTAAGAGCCGGCGACAAGGTGAAAATAAGACGTTTACGGTAGGTCACAGAATCCTACCCTGCTATTGATGTGATGTTCTGAACTTCTGCTTGATTCGCCACAATTTGAAACCCAGAGAACGATGGGCAAGCTCCAGAAATCCTGTCAGTTTCAATAGCGGGGCGACCCTACAACCCAAAATCATGCGTTCCTTAAGATGCAGTTTATAGCCTGATGACCTCACGTTCTCTCTGATCTCTGCAAGATATTCTTCGCCTTCTGCTGTCAACAGCGATGCAGGGTCCCTGTATGCCACAGGGAACAGACCATTGAGCTTCAGCATCACTATATGCTGCATATATTTTGGTCGCTCTGACTCTGGTATCGATCCGATGAAGTACTTATAGAATAATCTCTCATGTTGTAGGGAGACCTCTTTGAAATGTGAAATACTCGTTGGATTGCGACGATGGTTGTAGATAGGCTTGTAAAGAATATGTGGGAGACGAGTAAGTTTGAACGAAAGTCGAGTATTTGAGATCATGTCGGTTTCTCCCTGAAGCTCACGAGGAAAATCAAAGAGATCATCTGTGTATATAGATTTCCTCACGAGTCTGCCAGACCCTGATGTTCTGATCTTACCTGTTAGCTGTCCCACTCTGTAGTCCTCTATCGTTGCATTCTTAGGTAGCAATGATCCTTCTGGTTTTGATGTCCAGGCTACCAAATCCGTACCGTCTGTCAATTTATACATACTCTCGAGAGCCTCTGGTTCGAGAGTATCATCGTCATCCATAAAACATACCCATTCAGACCTTGCTTCATGACAAAGTCGAATGCCTGTTTTGACAATACCTTCATTCTGCTTATGTATGACACGTATTCGTGGATCTTTCTTGGCATATGCATCGCAGATAGCACCACAACTATCGGTGCTGCCATCATCAACAAGTATCAATTCAAAATCCTTAAACGTCTGATTCAAGACACTGTCCAGTGTACTTGGTAAGAACTTCTCAGCATTGTATACCGGTATACACACTGATATTTTTGGAGTTTCCATAATATTTTTATTTGTAGTTTCTTATTTTACCTTCTATCCAGTCCAGCACCGGCTCTTCGAGAAACCTCCGTCTTATATGGTCGATGAGTATACATGCAGTAAAGACTGTTATCGGCACAAGGAGCATATAGAATAATAGATTCTCTGAGTTATAGTGTCCTGCGACATCACAGACATTCTGCCACAGCCACTGGCGCATCACATCGGAATTGGCATGGATGAGCAGTACACCAAAGGTGGAGGCTGCTACGCTGTTGATGAACCTTGACCGTGGCATTCGAATATTTACGAAGAGCATGAATGACGTCACACCTGCCAGAACAGCGAAGAACTTGTGAGAGTCATTCAGCAGTCCCATTGGCGTTAGTTTATAGTCATCATTGTCTATGAAAAGAGCTATGGCAAGGATGCTACACACTGCGAAGAAGACTGATACGACCATTGCCCATGCCCAGAACCGAACATCGTTCTTGTGAGGGAAATCATAGAGTCTCAACCAACTGGAGATGATGTAGAGTATGCAGAACCACGTAACGTAGTTGTACTCCAGTCCAATTATAGGTACAGAGCCTAATACAGTATATGCGCCAAGACACAGCATCATCAGCAAAAGATGCTGATGTCGGGTCATGTGTTGCACCAGAATATTTAGAAATGGTATGAAGAGGAAGAAGATGAGATAACAGCTTACGAAGTCATGGCTTATGCTCCCTATCGGCCACAGGACGAACACCAACTCACGAAAGGTATAGTCGTGGTAACCCGTCAGCCAGAACGACGCTGTACAAATAATGTTATAAAACTCCACCTGTAAGAACAACTTGAGGAACTTCCTCAGCGTGATGTGGCTCTTACACATAAACCAACCTGTGATGAGCACGAAGCAGTTAATACCCGTCTTACCCCATGCACCCTCGAGGTAGAGGGCTATAGACCGCCAAGACGATGGGTTACCATCCATCTGACCCATTACCCCGCTATTGACTACGAAATGATGTGCCACGATGAGCAGCATGGCAATGATGCGGTACAGTTCGATATTTGAGTCCCTCTCCCGTTTGATGGTGGGGGGGGGTGAAGTTATTTGTCATTATAAGTTCAATATCTGTATTTCTACTGTTCGCTCATCGTTATAGTTAAAGTCCTGCTATAGTGTACCCACAAGTTTCTGCTAGCTCTATAAAGATGGGAGTGCCATGACCAACACCCAAAAGAGATATTTCCTTATTGTTCATTATTTTATGATGCAATCAATAACTCTTTGAATATCCTCATCCTTAAGCTCGTGATGCATGGGCAGGCAGATGACTGAATCTGCCATCTTATATGCCTCGGGCAAGTTCTCACGGGTGGCGCTTTCGAGTCCACGATAGGGTGAGAACTCACTGATGAGCGGATAGAAGTAGCGACGGCCCCAGACATTCTGTGCACGCATCTTAAAATAGAGCTCATCACGGGTCATGCCATAGCGCTCAGCATCCACGAAGACCGGGAAATAACTATAGTTGTGATTTACGTTCGGCATATCATCGAAGAAGGTTATACCCTCCACTTCTCTGAGCGCCTTGCGATACTCCTCTGCCACATGCTTGCGGGCTGCAATAGCCTTATCCACTTGCTTAAGATTGACAAGGCCCCACGCAGCCCGGAGCTCATCCATCTTGCTGTTGATGCCAGGACCTACAACCGTTACCTCGTCAGCAAAACCGAAGTTCTTGAGATAGTCGATGCGCTTCTTCATCTTCGCATCATGCATCACCATGGCGCCACCCTCAACAGTATTGTAAACCTTTGTAGCATGGAAACTCAGGGTAGAGATGTCACCGGCATTCAAAATAGAAACGAAATCATCCTTGCCACCAGTCACCGACTGATAACCGTTTCCTTTTACTTCTACTTTGAACGCATGGGCAGCATCATAGATAACCTTTAATCCGTATTTATCAGCAATATCCTGAATAGCATCCACATCGCAAGGATTACCATAGACATGAACAGGAAGGATAGCAGTAGTCTTTGGTGTGATGGCCGCCTCTATCTTATTTGGATCCATGCATCCAGTCTTCGGGTCAACATCTACAAACACAGGCTTGATACCGTTCCACCACAAAGCATGTGTTGTTGCCACAAAACTGTAGGGTGTCGTGATAACCTCACCCGTGATACGGAGCGCCTGGAGAGCAGTGATCAGCGGTAATGTGCCATTGGTAAAGAGACTTAGATAAGGTACTTGCAGATACTCCGCGAGTTCCTTCTCCAACTGCTGATGAAACTGTCCATTGTTCGTCAGCCACTGACTATCATATATTTTCTTAAGATACTCCTCGAACTCACCTAAATCAGGCATCAGAGGAGATGTTACTTTTATTGAGTTTTTATCCATGATTCATTTACTTTGTTTATCTTTGTCGATCCGCTTTTATCTTTTGAAAAAAGTGATTTCTTATGCCTATGAACATAGGGTTAACCATCTACTGATTTTTTACGAGTCCGTATACGATTTGACTTTTATATCTCCCATCCTTAAAAACGGAGTCTCGCAATATTCCTTCCTTCACAAATCCTAATTTTTCATGAAGTTTCTGGGATGCAATGTTATCCTCAAGGACAAGTGCTTGTACACGATGCAAATTACGCTGGTTAAACGCAAAATCAAGGAGTTGTGAATAAGCATCGGTACCATAACCGTGCCCCCAATAGTCGTGGTCGCCAATAAGAATATGTGATTCTGCCTTACGATTTATCCAGTCTATATTGGTCAAGTAGGCGTTGCCTATATATTTGTTTTCGCCAACAGTACATATTGCCAATTTAATGTCTTTTGTTTGGTGTATAGTATCAATCACCCATTGACGTTCATATTCTTCCGACACAAAATATTTAGGACCACCTAGCAGTGACCATATCTTATCATCTTTTCTCCAGGCTATCGATGTTTTATAGTCATCTGGCTCTAAGGCGCGTAAATATACCAACTGCTTATTTTCCATAATTCCTTATAGTTTCAATTATGAATTTCATCTCTTCTTCTCCATATCTCTGGTCTATAGGCAAAGGTATCAAATGTTCCGCAAGATCAGCCTCTACACTGTCTTTGTCTTTGCCTGTCCATTCTTCTACATTCGGCCAATATTTGGCAACGTAGATATGATTCTTGATGAGATGATTACGTAAGCCTGCCTTTGTACAATAATATGGATAGACCATAGGTACAGTATCACAAGTAAAGTTGAGGTGAATACCATTGCTTTCTTCAAGATACCGGTTAAGATATTGATAATTTCTCATTCTTTGACAGGCCACCTTCCAGTAATCAATAGTGTTCATCATAGCCTGAGTAAGTTTTGACATTCTATGAATGCCTACACAATCTAAATTTTCTTCTGACTTATGATATTCATTGAAGGCCTCCTCTGGGGAAAGGTCTATACGGTCAAGCTGGGCTCTAAGGCGTTCTGAACTATGATCAAAAGGAAGGTCCTCATCGAGTGGCTTGTCGGTGAAAAGATAAGCACCATCAGATACACCGAAAAACTTTCGGCAACTGTAGAAAGTATCAACCCCCTCCTTGGGTATATCATAGAAAGCCTGTGTCTTATCGATAATTACGTTTGATCCATAGTCGTAAGCGACACCATAATCAGCATAAGTTCCCTTCAGACCGAAATAGTCGACATAGAGTAAAGCCTCATCCTTTCCAACACTTACCTTTTCTGCAATTTCAAGGTTCTTATTGATATGATAAAATTCGTAATCGATGCCAAGGGATTGAACTGGTTGTAGTACAGTATCACAACAATAATACGGTATCCACAACTTCTTATAACCTTTTGCTTTAAGTATATACTCAAGTGCATAACGACCAGCATTGAGTTTAATACCATTTGGATATTTTTCTCCCCAAGTCTGACAAGGGAGTTCTAATGAAAAATAACCTCCTATGCTTCTCATATTAGTAATTTTATTGGAAGATAGGAGTTCACTATTAGAGGCTCTTAACCATCAAATATCTCATTCCTCGATCTTCCTGGATTATAAAGCCCTCCCTTAGATAGAAATTATATGCATTAATATTTTGTTTTACGACCTCCAGCCCTATCGAACCGTAAGAAGGCTCTGAATCGACAAGTGTCTTGAGCAACAAAGACCCAATTCCCTTATGCTGCATCCTTATTGATACACAGATAAGTGGGATATATAGTTGATTTATCTTATCATTCTTATAATAGGCCAGATAAGCTACTATCTTATTATCTACTGAGTGAACCACAAAGCTTGCATTATCTGCTAGTTTTTGAGAATAGCTGAACAAATCAACTTCTGTCAATAGGGGGGGGTAAACAAACTGCTTGACTTTTGTAATAAATCAATAATAGTCGTTTTATCTAAGTGTTTAATAACTTTCATCTTACCATAACTTTACACCAAGTAGCAATATTCTTCATACTATTCTCAAGAAGCTCATCTGTAGGGAATTTCATCACTATAGTACCGATAGCATCATTAGCACCAACAAAAGATTTCACCTTATCTCCCTTCTTTACCCAAAGGTCTACTTGCCAGACATAAGGCTGCTTATCTTCAGAAATACAAAGGTCATCAAAAACACCATCATTATCGGCATGAAGGATGACTTCAGCCCAATGACCATTAAGACTTTTATTCTCAATTAGATCAATATCATCACCAACTGCAGCTCTGACTGACGCTGTTATTAAATCTACACCTGTTGCAAAGCGGATCATCTCAGCTAATCTATTACCACCACCTCGAGGAGACACTTCCATTAGATATGGCTTACCATTAGTTCCAATTCGTGTCTCTACATTATAAACAGAAGTATTCATCTTAAGGAGTGTAAGTAGACGTTGTAACTCATTCATAAGATAATCCTCCTGATCTGCAGTCATCGTTGATGGCCAGGAAAATGCTGCTGGAGTATACTCTCCCTTAGCATTATCATCGAAACGCTGAGCTGAAAATGAGGTAAATACTAGCTTGCCTTTGTATGAAAAGCAATCGCTATCAGAAGAGCAACCTTTCTTCTCTAAGAACTCCTCTATAATAATATGTCCACTGATGGAATGCTCAAAAGCATACTCTATTGCAGGCATCAGCATGTCTTCTGAGTCTACTCGGGTACAACCTTTACTGCCTGCTGAGTCAGTAGGCTTGACCATCAAAGGATAAGCGAACTTAGAACGTGCATCCCACGCTTCATCCTTGCTGGAGAACCCGTAAGCCCATGGCGCATTGAAACCATTATTTCTCAAGAATGCCCTGAACTTATCCTTGTGTTGTAGAATATCAACTGACTCATACGGTCCAAATGACGTTAGTCCCATCTTATTTTGAACATAGGACGCTGCGATAACTCCCGGATCAACGCCAAACGACATGATGCCATCGATCTGCTTTTCCTGAGCCACTTTCAACACAGCCTCCTTATCGATGATGCTCACATTGACATATTCGTCGCTGTATTTATGGGCGATATTATCAGGCAGATAGTCAGCGGTTATCACAAAATAACCCTGTTCATGCGCCGCTTTGATTACTGGCAAGAGGTAACGTATGCCTCCAAGGAGCATGAGTTTCTTCATTTATATGAACTTCTTTTTGGTCGTCCATATAAATGGAAGACCTTGTCAATTTTTATATTTTAGTATTTTGGCTGGATTGCCGGCAACTACTGCCTTTTTTGGTACAGCTTTGGTTACTACACTTCCTGCCCCAATAAGAGCCTCTGTACCAATATGCTTGACTTTTCCACTAATGATAACTGAACATTGCCCGATAAACACCTTAGGCTCTACTTCAGTGTATGCCCCAAGGTAGCTTTTAGGACCAAAAAATGTGTACTCCCCGACATAGCAGTCATGTTCAACCATAGCTTGAGGCCACATGACACAACCTTCTTCGATGTTTGAATCATTGTGAATCTCACAATGACTGCAAACTAGGACACCACAGTCTGATATATTGGCATAAGTGGAAACGATGGCTGTTGGATGTATAAGGGTCGGAATACCCCCCCCATTGCCATAAGGCGCTTACTTACAAGTGTCTTGGTATTCATATCTCCCATGGTAAGGCAAAATAGCTTGCCTTTGATATCGCTGCGAAAAAGATCCTCAAATGAGCCAAGTATTTTGTAGCCATAGTCTATTTCACCTGTTCGCTCATCGTTATAGTGATAAAGTCCAGCTATAGTGTAACCACAAGCTTCTGCTAATTCCATAAAGATAGGGGTGCCATGACCTATACCTAAAAGATATATTTCCCTTTTCTCCATATATTTTTAATTACGGATTAGTTATTGACGATGTCTTATAAGCATATACGATGTTGGATGAATCATCACCACCACCAGAGCCTCCCTGGCAACCTTTGCTGATAAAGTACTGTTCAACCTTTCTGGCAATGTCATTATTATCAGCTGGCGAGTAGATCCACCAATAATGGTCCTTAGGTACTTGATGCTCCTGGAATAATCGCCTTTCAACATCATTAGTAATGCCTACATAGATTTCGGAATAATCTAACTGATATTTATCTATGTAGTCTTCAAAGTCTCTTATTATAGAATCTCTATCCATGATGCATATATTCTTTAATTATTGTCTCCGTATTGTCAATGTATCTTCTTGGCGAATCAGAAACATTTTCTCTAATACGTTGCAGGTCTTCTAAGCTCTTGTTGGTATCATTCTTAAACCAATTTAGCAGGTAGTGTTTCGAAGTTCCTTGTTTAAGCGGCAACTTATAGTCAGAATAAAGTTCAATGTTTTCCAGCTCCTTAACGTTCTTTTCAAGAGTATGATGAACAGCGATATCATAGCATACAATATCTTCTTCAAGCAAATAAGCATCAATCAGTGGCTGGCCAAAGTAGATATTTTTACTTTTATCAGCTGTAAACTCACCAAGAGCAATGGCACCTTTTATTGGTATCTGTAAACTGATGGATTTTCTGAAGACACTGGAAAGGAATTCTGAGAAAGAAGAAAAGCCTTCTTTATCAACCAAATCAGTATAAAGGATTATGCTATCGGAAAACATGGTGTAATCTATGTGTTCCATACCGCCAGATACTTCTGACATGTAATAAGCTAAGTTATCAAGTTGCTCTTTGATTTGCAGACTGCTCATCCTGGCTACCCTATCCTTAAAGCCCATAATATCCATGAAAGCAACTACCCGTTTTTCAGTAATATCACCTTTAGATAATACTGTGGAGTCATCACCAAAAACAATGGGTACCTTACTTATATCTGCATGACTTGTTACGTGAACCATTATTCTATAGTTTTAGGCGTTACTTTATAACAATAGACAAAGATATTGTTTTTGGTAGTGGGCAGCCTAGTATCGAGAGATCCACGCATACCTCTATCTAGATAATACTGCCGTATTTTCACAGCATCATCAATAGAGTCAGTCAATGTATATAAATACCAATGGCCTTTGCGGGGAACATTATGCTTCTTAAGGAAGCCTTCTTTTATATTATCAGTTATACCAATATAAAAGTCGGAATAATACTTATTTCCACTCTTTGACAGGTACGAGTCGAATGATTTAATGATCTCGTCTTTCGTCATATTTTATTAATTTATGCAATCGATTATTCTTTAAACATCCTCATAGCTAAGTTCATGACACATGGGTGGCTGGAAACTGAGTCCGCCATCTGGAAGGTATTGAGGAGGCCCTTACAGGTTACGCCCTTCAGGTAATTTGACATGATATATAATTGATCTGCAAATTCTATCTACATCCATACGGTTGCATATCTATCCAATGAGTACTTCTCAAACTGTGTATCGTAAACGTCTTATTTTCCGCCATACCATATCATCCGGCTGTTTCTCAACCGCTTATGCGGACTAAGCATAAAATGATTTTCCAAGTCTAACCTACATTTTGATATAACAGAGCAGCAATTGGCGGGCGTCATAGATTTCATTGCTGCATATATATTTGAAGGATACCGCTTCTTTGTCCAGGATGGCAACCTAAAATAAAAGTCTTGTGAATTTGCTTGAACGTCAAAAAAGATTTGCTTGACTAAGGTGATGTAAAGCCAAACGGATAGCGTTGCCAGAATTGAACAGACGTTCCTTGCGATTACTCCATTGCATCAAGTCCCTGCTTATCAACGCAACCTTCTGTTCTTCCGTCGAGGCCATCTGCATCTCAGGATCTGTATCCATCAAAAAAGATGTTGTAGCCAATAATTCCAAAAGATAGTTGGAATAGTATCCCCTCAGAAAAGTTTTAGTCCTTTCTGCAATTTCTTTATAGGACTTGATAGATTGCTGATTGAGATATTTATTAGCTTCCTCTCCTGCATCACTCGTAAGTTGTATCTCATCAAAGGGGTGGTTTGACATAGATGCCATTCCCATTATATAGCTACCTTCAAGATAGTGCAGGACATATCTTACCTTACCAGAATAAGGTCCATAGAAACCTTTCTTGAAAGTAAGTTTGAACTGATCTCTTGCACCAAATTTTTGTAGAAAATATGCTATCTTCTCTGCGGCGAATTCAGAAGGAGTCTCATCATCTATATACATATCCGCCATCACTGATAATAACATTGCACGAGCGGGGGTAAGATGTTTCCTCTCCTTCCGCATCTTCTCCTTGATGGCATTTGTTGGCTCATATATGATGATATCGCATGGCAGACCAGCCAGAGAACTCTCTATCATTGGTTTAACTTTTGTCCACTCCAACCCGCCATTATTGCTACCTAATGGTGGAATTGCTATTGAAGGTATACCATGAGCTATGATCTGATTGCGAAGATCTTTCAATCCCTCACTAATATAAGAATACTGTGAGGGTCGACGCCATTCTTTCTTTGTAGGGAAGTTTATTATTATCCGCTTTTTCCCAGAAAGGTCAAAATCATCAGTAATAAACATCTTACCCACCACGACTTCTCCTCGTTTGCAAGCATTACGATATGCAAGGTAGTTGTTATGGTATAGCTCCTTAAACTGCAAGGCAATGCCTTTGCCCATAACTCCCTGGGTATTAACAGTATTAACAAGTGCCACGGCATCACTGTCAAACAGATTGCCTGTAATATATCTAATCATAAACAAAACCTTAAAAATAAAAAGCCGGATTAATATAAATTTTGTCAGGCTCAATGCCAAATTCGATAAGTTCCTTCTTGGCATCTTCATTGTACGTTACGAACCAACGCAACATCTGGACAGGTACATCTTTCAGTAAGAGAAGTTCTGCTGATTTCTTACGTTTGGCCTCTCCGGTATTGTCATAGCTTATAGTCGGTTCCCGCAAAGAGACTCTCCATGCGCTGCATGAAAGCCTCAGCATCGCCTTGACGCAAAGCCTGGACAAAACGACCAATAAACATCGGGCCGCCACCACCCTCGACATGACTATAGAACGGGAGCAGATAGTTAGCCCAACCTTCCTCGACCTCTTCATTGGGATAGCCGAGGGTGTAGAAGCCAAACTCCTTGTCGTAACTCTTGATCGTGAGGTATCCGCTCTGATAAATGATGGGCACAGGGCTTTGCTCGATCGAGTCGATGGAGTTGAGAAAATCGCCCGACACTTGCTGCTCCGTCAAATCAGGCAGATAGAAGTCGTCACGCTTCAACAGTTCCACAAGGAAAGATGGCGTACCGGTCTCAAACCAGTAACTGCCAAACTTCTCTTTGACGAAGGTCGAGAGCAGCGAGAAAGGATTATAGATATCGTGACCATCCTCCACGAAATGATAACCATCATAACGCTTCTTCAGCTTGGCAACAGTGTCCTCATAGCTCATACTATAACGTTTGGCAAGGCTTTGGATCCCTTCCTGAAAATATTCTATCAGTTCCTCCTTTGAAATACCACAGATTGTATCGTAACGCTCGTCCATCGACAGGTCGGTGAGATAGTTGAGGTCGGAGAACACACTCACCTTGCCGAACTTCGTCACTCCCGTGAAGAAAGCGAAACGGATATATCGATCTTGGGTCTTGAGGACAGAATAGAAAGCTTTGAGTGTTGAACGGAACTTTTCCTGCAATTCTTTATTGGTGATGGCTTGCAGCATCGGTTTATCATATTCATCCACAAGAATCACGACGGGCAGCCCGGTCTTCTTTGCCATACGTTCAATGATGCCCTTAAAACGCAGTTCTAATGTAACTTCAGAACGATAGCTCCCATAAACATCTTCAAAATGACTTAAAAAGTCATTGAGCATATGGTACAGACTTTCTTCGGAATCATATTTAGCTGCATTGAGGTCTAAATGCATGATCGGATAAGCAGTCCACTTCTTCTCCAACTTCTCGATAGCAAGACCCTCAAAGAGATCTTTCCTTCCCGAGAAGTAAGCCTCCATGGTGCTAATCAGCAACGATTTGCCAAAACGCCGTGGACGACTGAGGAAATAATAACTTCCCTCATCCGCCAATTTGTAAATCAAGGCCGTCTTGTCGACATACGCAAAACCTTCTTTACGTATTTTCTCGAAGCTCTGTATTCCTACCGGGTATTTCATATAGTATAGGGGTATGTTTGACGGCAAAACCTCCTTGCAAAAAGCACAACATACGATATATCAGCATGTTATGTGCTAATCACAAGTAAGATTAATCAATAGTCAAAGCAAAGTTAATTAAATTATCTGAAAGACCGGCCTGTTTCTCGAGTTTTTTACAAAAACCATGCAAACCAACTCCTAACTCCTATCTCTTAACTCCTAACTCTTCCCAGCTCCCAGAACGCTACGGCGGAGGCAGCGGCGACATTGAGCGAATCGACGCCACGCGCCATTGGAATCTTCACAACATAGTCGGCCCCATCGATAGCCTCCGTCGGCAGTCCGTCACCCTCTGTTCCCATGACCACGGCAAGACGCGGCTCAGCTTTCAGCCGTGGATCGTCGAGGGCGATGCTGTCATGTCGCAGTGCCATTGCCACAGTCTTGAACCCCACCTCATGCAAGTCATCCATCGGTACATCGAGCCACGCCCACGGCAGTTTGAACACCGTACCCATCGACACACGCACAGCACGACGGTTGAAAGGATCGCAACTGTCCGTTGTCAGCAATGCCCCATCAATGCCAAGAGCCGCAGCTGAGCGGAAGATGGCCCCGATGTTTGTCGTGTCACACACCGCATTGATGACGACGAGCCGATGAGCACCGTTGCAGAGTTCGCGCCATGTCGGCTGTTTAGGACGCCGCATGGCACAGAGCACGCCGCGCGTCAGCGTGTAGCCCGTGAGCGAGGCTAAGAGCTCGCGACTGCCCGTATAGACAGGGATGTCGCCACAGCGACTGATAAGTGGGGCTGCGTCGCCTTCGATATGACGCGCCTCACAAAGCATGGAGATAGGTTTCAAGCCTTCATCCAACGCCACGTTAATGACCTTCGGGCTCTCCACGATGATGATTCCGTCCTCCGGATGGAGTCGGTTGCGGAGCTGATGGTCGGTGAGACGGTGATAGACTTCTACACCGGGAATATTGAGACTATGAATTTCAATGACAGACATATTGAGCGATTTAATGTTACAAAATTACAAAATAAAGATAGTTTTTTATCATATATCAAACGAAAATGATTACCTTTGCACGTAATTATACAGGTAAAACCAATTTTTAAATATAAGCATTCATGAAACCTACATTATTATTGTTAGCTGCCGGCATGGGCAGCCGTTACGGTGGTTTGAAACAACTTGACGGACTGGGTCCCAATGGTGAGACGATCATGGACTACAGCATCTACGATGCTATCCAGGCTGGCTTCGGCAAGATTGTATGGGTTATCCGCAAGGACTTTGAGCAGGACTTCCGCGAGAAGATTCTCTCTAAGTATGAGGGACATATTCCCTGCGAGATCGTCTTCCAGAGCCTTGACAAGATTCCTGAGGGCTACAGCGTTCCCGAAGGCCGCACCAAGCCTTGGGGTACCAACCATGCCGTGATGATGGCTAAGGACGTCATCAAAGAGCCGTTCTGCGTCATCAACTGCGACGACTTCTACAACCGCGACTGTTTCAAAGTCATCGGCAAGTTCCTCTCTGAACTTCCTGAGGGCAGCAATGGCAAGTATGCCATGGTCGGCTTCCGCGTAGCCAACACGTTGTCTGACAATGGTTCTGTGAGCCGTGGCGTCTGTGCCAAGGACGATCAGGAGCACCTCACTTCTTGCGTAGAGCGCACGGAGATAGAGCGTCAGGCTGACGGCAAGGTCGCTTACAAGGACGAGAAGGGCGAGTGGGTATCTATCCCCGACAACACGCCTGTCTCCATGAACGTATGGGGCTTCACGCCTGAGTATTTCGACTATTCGGAAAAACTCTTCAAGGAGTTCCTCGACCTGCCTTCGACAAAGGCTAACCCCAAGGCTGAGTATCTCATCCCCTGGGTCGTAGACAAGCTCATCAAGAGCGGCAAGGCTACCTGTCAGGTCCTCGACACTACCTCTAAGTGGTTCGGCGTGACATATTCTGCCGACCGTCCGGGCGTCGTGGCAAAGATTCAGAAGCTTGTCGATGAAGGCGTTTACCCCAACAAGTTGTTTTAAACTTAAAGACTAACAATAATGGCAAAATCAAACACTAATGGTCGCGCCATCGCCATCGTGGCATGTATCTTCCTCTATGGAATGATATCGTTCGTGACCAACCTCGCCGCTCCTATCGGCGTCATCTGGAAGAACCAGCCCGAGATCGGCGGAAGTAACATGCTCGGCATGATGGGTAACTTCATGAACTTCTTCGCTTACCTGTTCATGGGTATCCCTGCCGGTAACCTGCTCACGAAGATTGGCTACAAGAAGACGGCCCTCATCGGTATCGCCCTCGGATTCTTCGGTGTGCTCATCCAGTTCCTCTCAGGTAAGTCGGTCGGCATGACAGGCTTCATCATCTACCTCATCGGTGCTTTCGTCTCCGGTTTCTCGGTGTGCTTGCTCAACACCGTTGTCAACCCGATGCTGAATCAGCTCGGTGGTGGCGGCAACCGCGGTAACCAGCTCAACCTCATCGGCGGTACCTTCAACTCGCTCATGGGTACGATGACACCTATGCTCGTCGGCGCCCTCATCGGCACCGTGACAAAGGACACCGCCATGAGCGATGTCAACCTCGTGCTCTACATGGCTATGGGCGTGTTCCTCGTGACTTTCTTTGTTCTGCTCTTCGTGCCTATCGAGAACCCGAAGAAGATGGAAGGTACCGTGACTTTCGAGCACTCACCTTTTGCTTTCCGCCACTTCACTTTCGGCGTCATCGCCATTTTCGTGTATGTAGGTGTGGAAACAGGTATCCCCGGCACGCTCAACTTCTATATCTCTGATACGACAGCCAACGGTGCGGGTGTCATGACCCTCAACCCGATGGTTAAGGCTGCCGCTATCGGCGGATTTGCTGCCGGTACCTACTGGCTGCTGATGCTCGTCGGACGTCTCATCTCAAGCTTCATCGCTTCAAAGGTATCGAGTCGTGCTATGATGATCGTTACCAACGGAGCAGCTGTCATCCTTATCCTCCTGGCCATGTTCTTGCCAAAGAGCATCACGGGGTCCATGCCTGTGTTCACGGGTTCCGGCTTCCAGGTTGTTACACTGCCTCTGAGCGCTATTCTCATCGTGTTCTGTGGTCTCTGCACCTCTATCATGTGGCCGAGCATCTTCAACCTCGCCACAGAGGGCTTGGGCAAATACACGGAGAAGGCCAGTGGTATCTTCATGATGATGGTTGTCGGTGGTGGTGTGCTGCCGCTTATCCAGAACGCTGTGGCTGATGCTACGCTCAACTACATGCTTTCTTACATTGTGCCGCTCATCGCTGTGGCTTACATGTTCTGCTACGCCGCCTTCCTCTCGAAGAACGTCAACAAGGACATCCCAGTCTGATAATCACACATTATTATATATAGCAAAAGGCGGGGCTCATCATGAGTCCCGCCTTTATTATTGTATATTCAATGCACGGAGAGCACCTCGAAGAGGTGCCACATGGTTAGCCCCAGGTAAGGAGCGCAGCGACGCAACCTGGGGTTTAGACCCAGTGTGTGGTTGTTGCAATCCGTTCCATCCACAACCCCACGTTTCGGCTGCGCCTCACGTGGGGCTAACCATGTTCGACCTCTCCGAGGTCGTGCAGAGTGTGGAAGGGCATGAAGCCCTTCCCTGCACTATCACCCCGGCACTATTTTGCCAGATACCGCTCTGCCTCGATGGCAGCCTTGCAGCCGCTACCTGCTGCTACGACTGCCTGACGGTAGGTCGGGTCGGCACAGTCACCGGCTGCGAAGACGCCTTCGACATTCGTGCGCGGCGTGTCGCCCTGGGTCTTGATATAACCCACGCTGTCCATGTCGAGCTTACCCTTGAAGAGGTCGGTGTTAGGCTTGTGACCGATAGCGAGGAAGAAACCGTCGATAGGCAGGTCATACTTCTTCTCGTCAGCCTCACCCTTACGCCATACGAGATGAGCGCCCTCAACACCATCCTTGCCATAGAGTCCTAAGGTGTTCGTCTCATAGAGGATCTCAATCTTCGGGTTCTCCTCCACGCGGCGTTTCATGATGTCGGTAGCACGCAGATAAGGTTTGCGCACAATCATGTAAACCTTGCTAGCCAGGCCGGCAAGATAGGTTGCCTCCTCACAAGCCGTGTCACCACCGCCAACGACAGCCACCACCTTCTTACGATAGAAGAAGCCGTCGCACGTTGCACATGCCGACACGCCCTGGCCGTTGTATTTCTGCTCATCGGGCAGACCAAGGTACTTAGCTGAAGCACCTGTCGCCACGATGATCGTCTCTGCCTCAATCTGATCACCGGTATCAACCGTGACGACATACGGCTTCTTCGACAGATCCACATCGGTGACAATACCGTCGCGCACGTCAGCGCCGAAGCGCTCAGCCTGCTGACGAAGATCCATCATCATCTGATTGGCGTCGACGCCCTCGGGGTAGCCGGGGAAGTTCTCCACGATCGTGGTCTGCGTGAGCTGACCACCTGGCTGAATGCCACAATATTCAACGGGCTGAAGATTTGCCCGTCCTGCGTATATGGCAGCTGTATAGCCTGCAGGCCCGCTGCCAATGATCAAGCATTTTGTGTGTTCCATAATGAAAAAATGAAAATAATAATAAAAGCCTCTCCCCAGCCCTCCCCCGTAGGGAGGGAGTAGAGCCCCACCAAGCTATACTATAAGTTAGGGTATCGCAGTCTCCCTCCCTACGGGGGAGGGTTGGGGAGAGGCCTCTATAGCAGTTCCTCAATATCCTTAGCAATATTCTCAATCTTCTCCGTCGGCTCATAGCGCTTCACGACCTGACCCTTCTTATTGATGAGGAACTTGGTGAAGTTCCACTTGATGTCCGGCTTTTCCTTATAGCCAGGATCAGCCTCGGAGAGCATCTTGTCAAGGACAGGATAGATAGGATGGCTCTCATCCCAGCCTGCGAAGCCCTTCTGCTCCTTGAGGAACTTATAGAGCGGGTCAGCATCGTCGCCGTTGACCTTTATCTTCTTGAACTGAGGGAACTCCGTGCCATATGTGAGCTTGCAGAACTCATGGATACTCTCGTCCGTGCCCGGAGCCTGCTGACCAAACTGGTTACAGGGGAAGTCGAGAATCTCAAAACCCTGCGAGTGGAAGCGCTCATAGAGCTTCTCCAGTTCCTCATACTGCGGTGTAAAGCCACACTTTGTGGCCGTGTTGACAATCAGCAGCACCTCGTTGGCATACTCCTTGAGAGAGACCTCATGACCTTTGCGGTCCTTCACGGAGAATTCATAAACAGTTCTCATTTCTTTCTTACCTTTTATGTATTACTTATATTATATGTGTTTATGGCTGCAAACTTACAAAAAAAATGCCACAACTCCTACCCTGCTTGATTATTTTTAGGGATTTTCCCATCACCAATAGGAAAAAATACCTTCTCATTACAGTTTTTCTCCTTATCTTTGCAACAGAAAAATAAAAGAATAATATAAAAGGATATAACTATGAAAAAGATCTTTACCTTCGTGGCAGCTGCTCTGTTAATGGCAGCTCCCGCACTCTTCACAAGCTGTGACGATGACCCGTGGTATTGGTACGGTGATGACACTCCGTGGTGGTACGGCTACGACGACGGAGGCTACGGTTGGAATGACAACTATTATGACAATGGCGGCAACAACAGTGATGAAGGAACCGATGCCTACGACGAAGCCGAGGTACTGCAGGGCGAATGGGAAGGTCCTATGGTCTATACCAATGGTGACACCGGACAGAAGAGTTCCTTCTATGCCAATATGACATTCGTGCGCAACAACAGCAATGCCATCAAAGGCACCGGTACGGAGATCGACTACACCCTCGACAGCAATGGCAAAATTGACCACCAGAACGACCCGCTGAAGTTCAACTGGTACATCGACGAGCAATCGGGCGACATCTACATCAAGTACACGAACACCGATAACAAGTCGACATTCGTCATGGATGCCTCTGCCAAGCAGCACGGATTCCAGCTTGATGAGAACTCCGGCACGTTCGGTGGCTACATGCTCGGCACAAACAACAACGACATGATCTATATCGAGCTCAAGCGCGTGCAGAACAACAGTGCCAAGAAGCTGACGAGATCCACAGCAACGACTCACACCTTCTTCGGTTCAACCTCTGTCACGTCGGTCAGCTTCGGCACCCAGAGCCTGACAACAAGACGATAATACATTCCATGCTTTGCAGTGGCCGCCCATAGTGGCGGCCACTTTTTTTGGTTCTTCCGGTTTTCGGGTTGATGAGTGCCTCGGAGAGGCACGCTCTTTTTAACCCCAGGCAAGGAGCGTAGCGACGTAGCCTGGGGTTGCGGAATAGGAGATGATTCACTGATTTCCAGCCTCGGAGAGGCTGGCTGCGCCTTGGCGCGCTATGCTGATGATGCGAATTATTAAAGACATAGCGCACTATCGTGCAGTCTGCCTCTCCGAGGCAGAAAGTCATGAATCTCGACTCCTCACCAACATCCCCAGGCTGTGTCGCTGCGCTCCTTGCCTGTTACACAGAGTCAGCCTCTCCGAGGCTATGTAACGATATCAACCTGAAACCGAAGAATCAGAAATATTAACTAAGAAGTTTGGAGATACCAACAATAACGATTAACTTTGCAAGAAAAGAGGTGACGTCATGAATACCAATCAAAGCAAAAAGAAAATTTCAAGAGAAGAGCTAAGAGCATTAATGCCCAAAAAGCTCAATAAATTAGGCGAATGGTTCTTCTCAAATGACAGCGATAAGCTCTATGTTGAGATTAACGACATGAGAGCTGTTCTGAAATGAGATATGACGTGAAAAGCCGATGCAGTAAATAACCCCGTTGCAACAATTTTGAAAAAATAAGTGGGTAAACGACGAGTCTTTACGTTTTTCTTTGTATCTTTGCTCCAACAATAACAAAAGACATTAAGATTTCCACATTTGGATTTCCACAATATACAACCCACTGTAATGGAAAAACGTAATTTCGTCACGATTGCCGATCTCGACAAAGACCAGCTGCTCTACCTCCTGAAGATGGCAGAGGAGTTTGAGCGTCATCCCAACCGCGAGCTTCTCAAGGGCAAAGTGGTCGCTACCCTTTTCTTCGAACCCTCCACACGTACACAACTGTCGTTCCAGACGGCCGCTAACCGTCTCGGCGCCCGTGTCATCGGCTTCTCCGATGCCAAGACTTCGAGCACGACCAAAGGTGAGACGCTCAAGGACACCATCCTGATGGTGAGCAACTACGCCGACATCATCGTCATGCGCCACTACATCGAAGGCGCAGCACAGTATGCCTCGGAAGTCGCCCCCGTACCTATCGTCAATGCCGGTGACGGTGCCCACATGCACCCCTCACAATGTCTCCTCGACCTCTACAGTATCTACAAGACCCAAGGCACCCTCGACAACCTCAACATCTACCTCGTCGGTGACCTCAAATACGGTCGTACCGTACACTCCCTCATCATGGCCATGCGCCATTTCAACCCCACGTTCCATTTCATCGCGCCGAAGGAGCTCGCCATGCCCGACGAGTACAAGGAGTACTGTGTCAACCACGGTATCCGCTACGTCGAACACTCCGAGTTCACCGAGGATGAGATTGCCGATGCCGACATCCTCTATATGACGCGCGTGCAGAAGGAGCGTTTCTCCGACCTCATGGAATATGAGCGCGTGAAGAACGTCTATATCCTCCGTAACTCCATGCTCGGACATGTCAAGCCGAACATGAAGATCATGCACCCGCTGCCCCGTGTCAACGAGATAGCTTACGACGTCGATGACAACCCACACGCTTACTATATCCAGCAGGCTAAGAACGGTCTCTTTGCACGTGAGGCTATCTATTGCTACTGTCTCGGCATCACCCTCGACGACATCAAGAAAGATAAGACTATCATAGGATAAACACAATGGCAAAGAAAGAACTTCAGGTGGCCGCCATTGAGAACGGCACCGTTATCGATCATATTCCCGCCGACAAGACTTACCAGGTCGTGCGGCTCCTCTGCCTCGAGAAGCTCGACACTCCAGTCACCATCGGCTATAACCTCCCTTCCAGCAAGATGGGGAAGAAAGGCATCATCAAGATTGCCGACAAATACTTCACGGATGAGGAGATCAACCGTCTCTCCGTTGTCGCTCCGAACATCGTGCTCAACACCATCCACAACTTTGAGGTCGTGGAGAAGAAGCGTGTCGAGACACCGTCAGAGCTCCACGGAATCATCAAGTGCAACAACCCCAAATGCATCACCAACAACGAGCCGATGGCGACCTATTTCACCATCGACAAGGCCAAGGGCCTCGTTCGCTGCCACTACTGTGACAAGGAGCAACGGCTCGACGAGGTGACACTCGTAAAAGATTAAACTATTCACTAAACCTTTAGAGATATGCAGAAAGACACTCAGATTTTCGATCTCATCGAGCAGGAGCATCAGCGCCAGCTCCGTGGTATGGAACTTATCGCCAGTGAGAACTTCGTCTCCGACGAGGTCATGGCAGCCATGGGCAGTTACCTCACCAACAAGTATGCCGAGGGTCTGCCAGGAAAGCGTTACTATGGCGGCTGTCAGGTCGTAGACCAGGTGGAGCAGCTCGCCATCGACCGTGTGAAGAAGCTCTTCGGAGCTGAGTTTGCCAACGTGCAGCCCCACTCCGGTGCTCAGGCCAACCAGGCTGTGCTCCTTGCTGTGCTCAACCCCGGCGACACCTTCATGGGCCTCGACCTCGACCAGGGCGGTCACCTCTCCCATGGTTCCAGCGTCAACACATCGGGTATTCTCTACCACCACATCGGCTACACGTTGAACCGCGAGACAGGACGTGTCGACTACGATGAGATGGAACGTCTGGCTCTGGAGAACAAGCCGAAGCTCATCATCGGAGGTGGCTCTGCCTACAGCCGTGAATGGGACTATGAGCGCATGCGTAAGATCGCTGACGAGGTCGGTGCACTGCTCATGATCGATATGGCACACCCTGCTGGCCTCATTGCTGCCGGTCTGCTGAAGAACCCTGTCAAGTATGCACATATCGTCACCACCACAACGCACAAGACGTTGCGTGGTCCTCGTGGAGGCGTCATCCTCATGGGTAAGGACTTCGACAACCCCTGGGGCAAGCGTAACAAGAAAGGTGAACTGAAGAAGATGAGCCAGTTGCTCAACTCTGCTGTCTTCCCCGGCAACCAGGGTGGTCCGCTCGAGCATGTCATCGCTGCCAAGGCCGTCGGTTTCAACGAGAACCTCCAGTCGTCATGGATCGACTATGCCAAGCAGGTGAAGACCAATGCTGCCGTCCTCGCTCAGGACCTCATCGACAAAGGCTTTGCCATCGTCTCCGGTGGTACCGACAACCACTCCATGCTCCTCGATCTCAGACCCAAATATCCCGATCTCACAGGTAAGGTCGCTGAGAACGCTCTCGTGGCTGCCGACATCACTGTCAACAAGAACAAGGTGCCTTACGATGAGCGCTCTGCCTTCCAGACATCCGGTATCCGTCTCGGCACGGCTGCCATGACGACACGTGGTGCCAAGGAAGACATGATGCATCTCATCGCTGACCTCATCGACGAAGTGCTCGCTGATCCGGAGAACGACCAGGTCATCAAGCGCGTCAAAGAGAAGGTCAACGCCACGATGAGCAAATATCCGCTCTTCGCTTACTAAACATTAAATAAAATATATCATGAACAGAACAGAACTCATTGCTAAAGTAGCAGAGCGTGCAGAGATGTCGAAGAACGACGCTGCCAAGTGCATCAACGCCGTCCTCGGCGTTATCGCTGACAACCTGACAAAGGGCGACAAGGAGCTGGCTCTCCCCGACTTCGGTCGTTTCTCCGTCAAGCAGGTTCCTGAGCGCAAGGGTATCAACCCGCGTACAAAGGAAGAGATCATCATCGAGGCTCACGAGAAGATCGTCTTCAAGCCTTCTGATAACATGGATCTGTATACACGCAAGCACTGCTAAGACAAGCAGGCGATCGTTTGTCGTTCGACAAACGATCGTCTGACGTTCGACAAACGATTGTCCGCCGTTCGACAAACAATTGTCCGCCGTTCGACAAACAATCTGCTGACGAACGGCGGACAATCGCGTTTAGGGCTAAATTCTTCCGGTTTTCGGTTTGATTCGTGCCTCGGAGAGGCACACTTATTCATAACCCCAGACTAAGGTTGCGATAGCGACCGCAGTCTGGGGATTTTTGACCGAATGCAGATACCTGACTCTCAGCCTCGAAGAGGCTGAATGCGCCTTGGCGCGCTATATAAACTTATGATCTAACGAGTTAATGAAATTGCGCACTATCGTGCAGTCTGCCTCTTCGAGGCAGGAAATCAATCAAATAAGCACTCGCAAACACCCCAGTCTGCGTCGCTGCGCTCCTTAGACTGGGGTTATGTAAAATTCAGCCTCTCCGAGGCTGTTTAGTGATATTTACAGCATTAAATTTTCCTTCTAAATAGTTTGTCCATTACACAAAAGGCTGTACCTTTGTCGGTGTCAACCACAAATCACACTATGAAGAAAAGCCACTGGAAGGCCCAGCACAAATGGCTTGGGCTAATCCTCTCCTTTTTCCTGTTGATGTTTTGCCTGTCCGGGTTGGTTCTCAACCACCCATCGCTCTTTGCCGGCATCAACGTCAGCCGCAGCCTGCTGCCCCCACGTTACCATTATAAGAACTGGAACAGCGGGCTTCTTCGCGGCTCTGTTTCATGGCACGGCAAGGTACTCATCTATGGCAACAACGGGATATGGGCCACAGACAGTATGGCCCGTTCTTTCACCAACTTCAATCGCGGATTGCCGCAAGGGGTCGACGGACAACTCATCCGCGGCATGGTCGTCACAGCTGACGGGAAACTCTTCGCTGCCTCACAGTATAAACTCTATTGCTACGACAGCAAGAAAGGCTGGATAGATACAGGGCTCGACAATGGTGATGAGCGACTGAACGATATCGCAACACAGGGCAAAGACAGCCTCATCATCACGGGCCGCTCCCATATTTTCGTTGCCCGCGCTCCCTACCGCCATTTCGAGACCATCACACTGCAGAAAGGAACGGACGATGACGGGCGCGTGTCGCTCTTCTCCACCCTATGGCAGCTCCACAGCGGTGCATTGTTCGGACTCGTGGGCAAACTCATCGTCGATGCCATTGCCATCATTCTCATCATTCTCGTTGTCACGGGCCTGCTTTTCTGGTTTCTGCCAAAGGTACATTACCACGGACCAGCTATATTCCAAAGCTTCAAACTACATAATAAACTCGGCCGAACGACCATCGTTCTAACCTTGTTTATCGCCATCAGCGGATGGATGCTTCGCCCGCCTGGCCTTATCGCCATTGCCTCAGGTCGCATACCGGCTATCCCATTCAGTTCCATGGCAAGCAAGAACCCGTGGAACGACCAGCTACGCGCCCTGCGTTACGACAGTACCTGCAACGATTATATTCTCTCTACAAGCAAGGGGTTCTATACGCTCCGGTCACTTCGCGACCAACTCGTGCCCGTCACTAACCAGCCGCCAGTGAGCGTCATGGGTATCAACGTGCTGCACGAACGAGGCGACGGACGATGGATCGTAGGATCGTTCTCCGGACTCTATCTCTGGGATCGGAAAGACAACTATATTGCAGATGTCTTCACTGACGACCAAGAAGGAAACATGATACCGATCAGTGCACATGCCATAACGGGCTTGTGCACAGACTTTAAGGGAGGAGACGTCATTGTCGATTATAACGATGGCACGACACGTTTCCCCATGCCAACGTTCATGGAGACCTTGCCGATGTCGCTGCGTCTCGTGGCCTTAGAGATCCATACGGGCCGTATCTATCCCTTTGGCTTCAGCGGCATGCTCTACATCTTCCTCGTCGGCATCGCCATCGTGTGGTGTCTGTGGAGCGGATATAAAAGAAGGAAGAGGTGATATTACCTCATCTGTGGCATGATTGTCGGCCCGTTCTGCCTATGATGGATCACATGGTCGAGACCATCACGCACAAGAGGACCAACAGGAAGTTCAAGCCATATCTTCTTAGCCAGTTTGAATTTCGGCGTGACAATAGGCTCATTGATCCAGCGACGGGCAAAAGCATCGTAGCGGCGCTCAGCACCAAGATCCATACCGAACCAGCCGTTGCGATAAGTGGCATAGCCTCCATAGGCTGAGGTTGCCACATAAGGGAAGGCACCCATGGAGAAATAAGGATTGCGGTCATAATAACGTCCAAACGCCGTGATGCTCCAGTGATCATCGAAACGATAAGATAATGAGCCACTGATGTCCAACTGCGTACGAACAGGCACGATGCCTTGCGAAGTCAAAACGGGATTGGCAAGCATGTTGAAACCATAACGGTTGGCTTCAACTCTGAAACTCATACTCAGGTTGCCCATATCACCGGTAAGCCCCAATGCTGCCGAGCGTGTGTCCATCATACCCGGATGGCTGTCCATAGTGCTTGCCCCAACGACATCAAAAGTACCGACCTTCATGACCGACGTACCATTGCTACCTATCGATGGCACTGCTTTCGGCGCCATCAGCAAGGGATCGGAAGAGCCGCGCTGAAGAAGACTGTCATTAAGAAAAGATGGGGAATCTGTCTTTGAGGTCGGTAAAGTCGAAGGCTGTATGGAAGTGTTATAAGGCAACCGGGGCTGTTCGAGACGGATGGGAGACTTATCATAATCGCGCACAGTCTTTTTCACCTCCTGCGAAAAAGCGGAGGAGAAAAACATCAGCAACGCAATTATAATCGCACATTTCTTCATCGCTGCAAAGATAAGGAAAAATATTTAAACCGAAAAGCCCCGCACGGCAATTTCTGCTGTACGGGGCCATCGTAATAATCTCTCTCTTGTTATCAGAATATATATATGGTAGGCTAGTTATAGGCATTTTCTGCATGTTCGTAGATGTCGAGGCCTTCTTCCTCCTCGCGTTTGTCTACACGCATGCCCATGAGTTTGTCAATGATTTTATAGAGCACGAACGTCATCACAGCACTGTAGACGATGGAGAACCCTGTTGCTAAGAGTTGGACGACGAGCTGATGCCATCCTCCGTAGAGGGCACCGTCAACACCACCAATACTCTTGACGCAGAACACACCCGTGAGGATGCTTCCTACGACACCACCGATACCATGGACACCGAAAGCGTCGAGGGCATCGTCATAGCCAAACTTGCGCTTTACGATGGCGACCATGAAGAAGCAGATCAGAGCAGTGATAGCGCCGATGCACATAGCACCAAACACATCCGTTGATCCTGCCGCCGGAGTGATGGCGACGAGACCTGCCACAGCACCCGTACACATACCCACACAGGTAGGCTTGCCGGAATAGAGCCAGTCGATAAGCATCCATACCAAGGCTGCCGTAGCAGTGCATACATGTGTGGTAAGGAAGGCGTTGGCATCGAGGCCATCGGCTGCGAGGCCAGAGCCTGCATTGAAACCGAACCAACCGAGCCACAGCATCGAGGCGCCCATGAAGACATAGGGAACGTTGGCTGCACCGATAGGCTTGCCGGGTTTATAGTCCATTCGTCTGCCGAGAAGCACACACATCACCAAGGCTGCGATACCTGCATTGATATGCACTACGAGACCACCGGCAAAGTCGATGGCACCTAAGTGCTGCATGAATCCTCCGCCCCACACCCAGTGAGCCATCGGATAGTAGACGATGATGCTCCAGAGGATGATGAACACGACGAACGACGGGAACCGCAGGCGTTCGGCAAAAGCGCCGATGATCAGGGCCGGCGTGATGACAGCGAACATGCACTGGAAGAGCACGAACGTCAGTTCGGGGATGTTAGGTCCCTCTTTCACGGTGTGAATGGTGATGCCATGCATGAAACACTTGTCAAAACCACCGATGATGGCTCCCAAGGGTGACCCTTGCAGGCCTGTGCCAAACGACCAGGAATAGCCGAAGGCAATCCAAAGGAGCGAGCACATCGCTGTAATGAAAAAGCATTGCATGAGCACACTTAAGATATTCTTACGGCGGACCAAGCCTCCGTAGAAGAGTGCCAATGCGGGCACTGTCATAAACATCACCAATATCGTCGCCATGGTAATCCAGGCGGTGTTTCCAGTGTCAATCATAATCGTAATTCGTGTCTATTTCTTTAATGGTTTTAAGGGCGATCTCTCCTGATCGTTCCTTAAGTTGGTTAAAAGGGCGGCCCCGAAAGACCGTCCTTGAGTTATTATTGTTTAGGCGTTGTAGCAAGACTCTCCATGTTCGTAGATATCCAGACCTTCTTCCTCAATGCGCTTGTCAACACGCAGTCCGAAGAACTTCTTGATAGTACCGAAGAGGATGATGCCGCATACAGCAGCCCAACCGTCTACACAAAGGATACCGAGAGCCTGTGCACCTAAGGCACCGAAGCCGTGGCCATAGAACAGGCCGGTGCTGGTAGAGAAGAGGCCTACACAGAGGGTACCGAAGATACCGCAAACACCGTGTACAGAGGAGGCACCGACAGGATCATCAATGTGCAGCTTCTGATCGATGAAGGTTACAGCGAGCGGAAGGATGATACCGCAGAGGGCACCGATGATGAGTGAACCTAAGGGTGATACAGCGTCACAGCCTGCTGTGATACCGACCAGACCGGCAAGGATACCGTTGAGGGTCAATGAGAATGAAGGTTTGCCATATTTAATCCATGTGAAGAACATAGTAGCCAGGCCACCTGCTACGGCTGCGAGGTTCGTGGTCAGGAACACGTGCGAGATAGCGACGCGGTTCACCTCACCACTGGCTGCCAGCTGAGAACCGGGGTTGAATCCGAACCATCCGAACCACAGGATGAACACACCCAAAGAAGCGAGGGTCAGACTGTGACCGGGGATAGCGTTGCTCTTGCCGTCCTTACGGTACTTGCCAAGACGGGGGCCAAGGAAGATGGCGCCGAGGAAGGCGAGCACACCACCAACGGAGTGCACCACGCAGCTACCTGCGAAATCGTGGAACGTTGTGCCGAAGGTCGACATGATGAAGCTTGCGGGATCAGCGTTGCAAAGCCAGCCGCCACCCCAGGTCCAGTGACCTTCAACAGGATAGATAATGAGTGAGATGAAGAAACTGTACACGCAGTACATAGAGAACTTTGTGCGCTCGGCCATAGCACCAGAAACGATAGTGGCACTCGTTGCACAGAATACAGTCTCAAACATCAGGAAACCCTCGGTAGGAAGGCCATTGGCGTTGTGATAGAAACTCAGGTCGCCAAAGTTAGGCATACCAATGAACCCCTGTCCATCAGAGCCAAACATAAAACCAAATCCAACAAACCAGAACAGGACTGAACCGATCATGAAATCGACGAAGTTCTTGAACAATATGTTGGCGGTGTTCTTACGTCGCGTAAAACCAGCCTCACAGTAGACAAAGCCCGGCTGCATGAAGAAGACAAGCATGGCTGCTAACAGCATCCATACGGTGTCTACGGAAATGCTTAGATCTTGTACTGTCATAAATGTTATCCTTTTATGATTCCAACAATGTTATTAATCTCTCTCACATACAAAGAGCAATGCTCTCTTGTTCTAAAGGAACGCCCTCTGTATTCTTTATTCTCTCTTAGTTCTTCTTTAGCGAAGCGCCCGAAGCGTTACTTCTCCTGCTCCGCATTATAGAGGGCGATATCGCCGCGCTCACCAGTTCTGATACGGATGGTGTCCTCGACAGGAATGATGAAGATACGACCATCACCGATCTCACCGGTCTTGGCGGCTTTCTCGATGGCTGCCACGGTCTTCTCAACGTTCTTGTCACGAACCACAATGTTCATCAGAACACGTTCAATACTACTCGTGGAATACATCACTCCACGATAGATGCGCTCCTGACGCATCTTGCCTTCTCCGCGCACGTCGTAGTAGGAGAACCACTCAATGTCGGCGGCAAGAAGAGCTTCCTTCACTTCCTCAAACTTTGTTTTGCGGATGATAGCTTCAATCTTCTTCATGCTTTTTCTCTTTAATATTAAAATAACGTGTTGTTACTATTCCTTTTATTATCACATTAGCCACTTAGATGACTTAATGTTCGTTTTCTGCTGCAAAATTAATCAAATTGGTATTAACACGAAACTAAATAGTGCACTTTGTTACAAGAAAATTGCACCAAGTAACAATATAGAAGTTATTTTACGCTAAAAGTGCACAAACTGTAAGGTTATGACAACTCAAACCTACCAGTTTGCAAACAAGACGTAAAAAACTTAATAAATAATGCCTAAAAGTTTTTCATATACTGACATTTTGTTGTATCTTTGCACCGTGAACAGCACAAAGCGTTCAAACAAAAGAAATAGAACATCACATTTTGATAGATAAAGCAACAGATAAAGCATGGCAGATACAGCAACGATAAGCAGCAAGATTCCGTTCACCAAGATGCAAGGTGCAGGAAACGATTATATATATGTAAATACATTATTATATAACGTTCCTGATCCGGAGAAGACAGCCATCAAATGGAGCGACCGCCATTTCGGCATTGGTTCCGACGGTCTGGTGCTCATCGGTGCGCCGAAAAGCAAGGAGAACGATTTCTCGATGCGAATCTTCAATGCTGATGGCTCGGAGGCAATGATGTGTGGCAATGCCAGTCGTTGTATCGGTAAATATGTATACGAGCGCGGCCTCTTCAAAGGCGACACGGTTCGTCTGGAAACACTGTCAGGCGTTAAAGTGTTGAAACTTCATATTGAGGACGGCATTGTGAAGAGTGTAACTGTCGATATGGGAGAGCCGAGTTTCGATGTTCCCGCACAGTTCACAGGCACAAAACCTGCAGGCACCGACGGTACGTTCGTCTCCATGGGCAATCCCCACTACGTGAACTTCGTGAAAGAGATAAGAGAGATTGATGTAGCAGGCCGGGGTAAGGAACTGGAGTTTTCTCCTTCCTTCCCTGAGCGCTGCAATATAGAGTTTGCACAGATTACATCAGCACCTACCACCGATGACCAGAGACCTGCTACGCTTCGCACCCGTGTATGGGAGCGTGGCTCAGGCATCACATGGGCATGCGGCACGGGTGCTTGCGCTACAGCAGTGGCTGCAGCAAAGACCGGCAGAGCCGGACGCACGAGCGACATCATCATGGATGGCGGCACACTCCACATCGAATGGGGCGATGACAACCATGTGAGGATGACAGGACCCGCCGAGTTCGTCTTCGACGGCGAAATGGCATTATAAAAAAAGAACGACAAACAACCAAAGAAAAAAGATATAGAAGTATGGCTTTAGTAAACGAATATTACCTCAGGCTGCCAGGCAGCTACCTCTTTGCCGACATCGCCAAGCGCGTGCAGGCATTCAAGGTATCACACCCCAAGCAGCGCGTGATCAGTTTAGGCATCGGCGACGTGACTCGTCCGCTGGCTCCCGCAGTGGTGGAAGCAATGCATAAAGCTGCTGACGAGATGGCTCACAAAGAGACCTTCCGCGGCTACGGCCCAGAGCACGGCTACGACTTCCTCCGTGAGGCGATCCTCAAAGGTGACTTCCTCACACGTGGCATCCATCTCGACAAGGATGAGATCTTCGTCAACGACGGTGCCAAGAGTGACACGGCAAACATCCAGGAGCTCCTCCGCTGGGACAACAGCGTAGCCCTCACCGACCCCGTGTATCCGGTCTATGTCGACTCCAACGCTATGATCGGCCGCGCAGGAAAATTCGAGGATGGCAAATGGACCAACATCACCTATCTGCCGTGCACCGCTGAGAACAACTTCACTCCGGCTCTGCCCGACCACCGTGTAGACATGATCTACCTCTGCTATCCGAACAACCCCACGGGTACGGTGCTCACGAAGGACGAGCTGAAGAAATGGGTCAATTTCGCATTACACAATGAGGCCATCATCTTCTATGATGCCGCCTATCAGGCATACATTCAGGATCCGGAGATTCCGCACTCCATCTATGAGATAAAAGGTGCACGCAAATGTGCCATCGAGTTCCACTCTTACTCCAAGACCGCCGGCTTCACGGGCGTACGTTGCGGATACACCGTCATCCCGAAGGATGTCATCGCCAAGACCATCGACGGCAAGGAGGTACAGCTCAACGCGCTCTGGGAGCGTCGCCAGTCGACAAAATTCAACGGCACCTCTTATATCTCGCAGCGTGCCGCCGAGGCTACTTACACACCGGAAGGCCACAAGCAGACGCGTGAGACCATCGCTTACTACATGGAGAACGCACGTATCATGCGCGAGACGCTCACACAACTCGGCTATGCAGTCTATGGTGGTGAAAACGCTCCTTACCTCTGGGTGAAGACGCCTAACGGCATGGACTCCTGGAAGTTCTTCGACACCCTGCTCTACGGCTGCGGTCTCGTCTGCACACCAGGTGTAGGATTCGGTCCCTCAGGCGAAGGTTACTTCCGCCTCACAAGCTTCGGCAACCGCGAGGATGTAGAGGAAGCGATGGAAAGGTTCAAAGGGCTGTAAAATAAAAAGCCTAACGGCCCCACCCCTACCCCTCCCCCATCCAGGGGAGGGAGAGATTACCGACATGAAGTGATGCAAGTGATTTTTGCGTTATCAACATAAATAACTTAAAAAGAGAGACTATGAAAAAGGTAAAAGGATTGGTACTGCTGATGGCTTGCTTCGCAGCAACCACAGCAGGAGCTCAGGACAAAGTTGAAGCGACAATTGCCAGTGATTTCGTCAACCAGTATATCTGGCGTGGTCAGGATCTCGGCGATGTGTCGGTACAGCCTACACTCGGCGTAGCCTACAAAGGCTTCTCTCTCACAGGATGGGGCTCAGTGGGGCTCTCTGACAACAGCGACACGAAAGAGTTTGACCTCACTGCTGCTTATCAGACGGGCGGGTTCCACATCGGCATCACCGACTACTGGTTCAATACACCCAACGAGAAGTATTTCCACTACGATGCTCATTCAACCAGTCACGTCTTCGAAGGTAACATCGGCTATGACTTCGGTCCGGTAGCCTTGAACTGGTACACGAACTTCGCTGGCAACGACGGTCTGAACAAGAGCGGCAAGCGCGCGTACAGTTCTTATGTAGAAGCAGCCGTTCCTTTCAAGCTTGCTGATCTCGACTGGACAGCTACCGTGGGTGCAGTGCCTTACGCCACCTCGTTCTACGGCAAGGCCAACGGCTTCGCAGTGACG
The DNA here is from genome assembly GCA_002353825.1 of Prevotella sp. UBA2725. GTDB lineage: Bacteria > Bacteroidota > Bacteroidia > Bacteroidales > Bacteroidaceae > Prevotella. The sequence goes on from DEKJ01000064.1 coordinate 41,941, forward strand.
AACGTATCTCTGCGCGCCTCGAAGGATATCCAGGTGACCAAGAGCTGGTCCGTGCCTCTCTTCGCCGGCATCACCGCCAACCCATCCACCCAGAAGGCTTATCTCGTCTGCGGATTCACGCTGAGACCATAAAAAAAGACATTAGCGGCCCCACCCCTACCCCTCCCCCATCCAGGGGAGGGAGAAATTACCCAGATAAACGGGTATCTTCGGAATTACCGTAGGGGCGGTCCCCTGTGGACGCCCGTCACCGCAGGGTAATAATAGTAAATAAAACGCAATTAAAAGAAAATATTAATCATAAATAAAAACGCTGTATCTCCGCACGTTTCTACAGCTCAATCACCCTCCCTACGGGGGAGGGCCAGGGAGAGGCCTAGGGAGGGCCGGGGAGAGGCTTATAAAAACAACAACTTTATGACCAACGAAAGATTTGATGCCGTAATGACCGCTTCCCACAAGAAGCCGGTCGAGGTGATTGCCCCAGTGGAGCGTCCCTCTGAGTATTTTGGCAAGAAGGTTTTCAACCGTGCCAAGATGTACAAGTATCTGCCTGCTGATGTCTATCAGAAGCTTATCGACGTTATCGACAACGGTGCCACACTGGACCGTTCTATCGCTGACGCAGTGGCTAAAGGCATGAAGCAGTGGGCTGACGAGAACGGTGTGACCCACTACACACACTGGTTCCAGCCTCTGACAGAGGGCACCGCCGAGAAGCACGACTCTTTCATCGAGCACGACGGTAAGGGCGGCATGATTGAGGAGTTTTCCGGTAAGCTCCTCGTACAGCAGGAGCCTGATGCATCCAGCTTCCCCTCCGGCGGTATCCGTTCGACCTTCGAGGCTCGCGGTTATTCTGCATGGGATCCAACAAGCCCTGTGTTCATCATGGATGACACACTCTGTATCCCGACTATCTTCATCTCTTACACCGGTGAGGCCCTCGACTACAAGGCTCCGTTGCTGCGCGCCCTGCACGCCGTGAATGTAGCTGCCACCGATGTATGCCACTACTTCTATCCTGACGTAAAGAAGGTCATCTCCAACCTCGGTTGGGAGCAGGAGTACTTCCTCGTTGACGAGGATCTCTATGCTGCCCGTCCTGACCTTATCCTCACCGGCCGTACGCTGATGGGTCATGAGAGCGCCAAGAACCAGCAGATGGATGACCACTACTTCGGTACTATCCCTGAGCGTGTGCAGGCCTTCATGAAAGACTTGGAGATTCAGGCTCTCGAGCTCGGTATCCCTGTGAAGACTCGTCACAACGAGGTTGCTCCTAACCAGTTTGAGTGCGCTCCTATCTTCGAGGAGACGAACCTCGCCGTAGACCATAACATGCTGCTCATGTCCCTCATGAAGCGTGTAGCTCACAAGCACGGCTTCGAGGTACTGCTCCACGAGAAGCCTTTCGACGGCATCAATGGTTCAGGTAAGCATAACAACTGGTCTCTGTCTACCGATACCGGCATTCTGCTGCACGGTCCAGGCAAGACGCGTGAGGACAACCTCCGCTTCGTGGTCTTCATCGTTGAGACCCTCATGGCTGTATACAAGCACAACGGTCTGCTCAAGGCCAGCATCATGGATGCAGGCAACGCCCATCGTCTGGGCGCCAACGAGGCACCTCCAGCAATCATCTCTTCGTTCCTCGGCAAGACTGTGTCCGACGTCCTCGACCATATCATGAAGTCAGACAAGGACGCTCTGGTCATCAAAGGTAAGGAAGGCGTACAGATCGATATCCCGGAGATCCCTGATATCATGCGTGATAACACCGACCGTAACCGTACATCTCCATTCGCCTTTACCGGTAACCGCTTCGAGTTCCGTGCCGTTGGTTCATCCGCTAACTGCGCAAGTGCACAGATCGTGCTGAACACAGCTGTAGCAGAGGCTCTGACGAACTTCAAGACACGTGTCGACGCACTCATCGAAAAGGGTGAGGATAAGTTCGCAGCCATCCTGACTGTCGTCAAGGAAGACATCAAGACATGTGCTCCTATCCACTTCGATGGTAACGGCTATAGCGACGAGTGGGTTGAGGAAGCAGCAAAGCGCGGCCTCGACACCGAGAAGTCTGCTCCTGTCATCTTCGACCGTTACCTCGATCCCGAGAGCGTCAAGATGTTCGAATCCATGGGCGTCATGAAGGAGAACGAGCTCAAGGCACGTAACGAGGTCAAGTGGGAGACCTATACCAAGAAACTGCAGATTGAGGCCCGTGTCCTCGGTGACCTCTCTCTCAACCATATCATCCCTGTCGCCACACACTACCAGTCGATGCTGTCGAAAGACGTGCAGAACCTCATGGTCATCTATGGCGCAGAGAAGGGCAAGCAGCTCTCCGACCGCATCATGAACATCATCGAGCAGATCTCTGAGCGTACCGCTACCATCGAGAAGGACGTTGAGGATATGGTCAACGCACGCAAGGTGGCCAACAAGCTCACCGATGAGCGTGAAAAGGCTGTGGCTTACCACGACACCGTGGAGACATGGTTCCATCCTATCCGCTACCAGATCGACAAGCTCGAGCTTGTGGTGGCCGATGAGCTCTGGACTCTGCCTAAGTATCGTGAGCTGCTGTTCATCAGATAATTCAAGTTGAAATAAAATAATAGAAATAAGCAATCTATTTCTTTTATTGGTTGTTTAAGTTCGTGCGGGGAGGCGTCGTGAGATGTCGCCCCGCATTTGTTAGTTAGGCCCCTATATAGTTCTATGCATGAAATAAAAGGTAACCTTAATTTTTTCTGTTGATTACTTCTTTATTTAATTCATTTTGTTTAACTTTGCTTTCGACTAAGACTGCAAAGCAGTTAAGGTCAAATTTTAGTGGGAAAAGATCGTATCTAATTCGATGAAGTTCTAAACTCCAAATAGTCCGACCAGACTCTATAAACAACAGAACTTCAAGGGAAGAGGATGCGCCTGTATAGGCGTACCCTTTCCTTTTGGTTTCTGTTGTGGGGTAATCTTTGGTCGGACAACCCTGAGTTTAGAGACTAAAAGGATAAGGGTGCGCTTTCTTATTTTCCCGAACAAGAAATATATATGGGCAAGATATTAGAATTCATAGAAAAAGATGGGGACGGGAAATATTCCTGTTACAAGACGAAGAAATTCTGTCTTGACGGGACTGATCCCGACACATTAGACTATGACGATAGACCGGCACAAGAACTCAAGAGTGGCAAGTTTGCGGAAACAGATTTGTCAAGGGTGGAAACTGTCAATATCGGCCTTAAGATAAATCGACTGGCATCGTTTCCTCTATTCTCATATTTTCTTGATGGCTCAAGACATGTTTATAAAGTAGATGACATAGCAATAGGGAACAGAATCTTTCCTTTCCTTGCTGGACAAATTATTGTCGGTTGCTGCCAAAGGAGAGATCGTGACGAATTCAAGAAATGTGAGTTGACAAGGAAAGTCGTAATTGCTCTACCCATCAACTTCAACTACGATGGAGATAAAGAAGACGATTTCTGCCGCAATTACTGTGAAAAGTTAAACAGCGTAATATCAAGCAACCGGTTTGTTCGAGATATTCAACTTCGAATAGACAAGATGTTGCTTTACAAAACCGATGGTGGCAAAGACTCTTCTCAAGACAAAAATAGTTTTAAGAATAGCGGTACTGCTAAAATACAAACAGAGATGACAGATGAAGAACAATTTATGGTTCGTTCATTATGTCGTCAAAATCTACTTGACAATGAACATTACCTTATAAAAGATGGATCGATAGAATACTACCCAAGTTCATCTAATATGAGCAAGGCTGAATGGACACAAATGCGTTCAAATTACAAGCATGTAGTTGGTGTGTCAAAAATGTTTAATCCCGATCTGCTCAAGGACTTTAGAGGAAGAAAGTTATCAAAGACTATAGCAGCACTTCGCCCTTTTGAGAGGACGAAGGCTTATCGTTACCTTGCTTTAGATGGTGCTTGTGAGTTCGCAATATGGTATGTCAGACTAAGGAAATCCAATTTTAGAGAGACCAACTTTTCTGATGTGGTAAAATGTGAAATGCTTCTTGAGGAACCTGGGGCAAGCATTGATACTGATCTCGTAAACGTAATCAGCGCGAATATCATCAGAGAGGCTTACCCCGTCTGTTACGGCAAAGATTCAAGATGGGCCAATCATCTATATCCCGTTTTCCTGACAGAAAGCTTCTGTAAATCTAATTACATAAGCCAAGACATCATTCTCAACTTATTCTAATAATGACAAAAATTATAGGAAAGGTCTCAGCTACAGAAAACAATCCGTCAACAATCGACGAATTTTATTTCTGGACTGATAAAAAACAAATACTTAGCCCCTTTGACATTGTAAAAGTGTGTCACGAGGGTGACTCTATCACATATGGAGTGGTAGAGGAAATCAACCATATCACAGATGCACCAAGCCATTTTACAAGCTACATCTCAAGTGATTTCGGTGATACTTCTGATAATATAGGAAACATGAATCGACTTGGCATGAATTATATCAAGGCACGTGTCTCCTGCAATACAAAAAACATATACACACCCGTCCTCAATGGACGACAAGTATCATTGTGTAATGAGGATGACATCAAAACCGCATTGGGCTTAAACGAGAAAGAAGTAAAGAATCCCCTTGCCAGCGGTTATCTACAGATGTATAATGGTGACTCAACAATAAAAGTCAAAGTTGTTCTCAATGCGAATTTTATCTTGGGGCCTGATGGTGCACACATAAATATATCAGGTATATCTGGCCTTGCTGCAAAGACAAGTTACTCAATGTTTCTACTAAGAGCCATCCAGGAGAAATTTGTTCTGGAGCAAAATCAGTCTGTAGCTTTTGTATTCTTCAATGTAAAAGGAAGAGATCTGATGGCCATTGATGAGCCTAACGTAGAACTATCGAAACAGGATAGTGAAATCTATAATTCTCTTGGCCTTTCGGGGAAGCCATTTAGCAATGTGCATTACTATTATCCTTATAGCAAGGATAAGGCGACGGCAAACGTACAAAGCTACGCCCACCCTGACGATGTGAAAAATCAAGTCGCACAAGGGAAGGCGAGCAAGTACAAGTTTACCTATGAAAAATGTACAGATCGCTTAGACCTTCTTTTAGCCAATGAAGACGACAGCACTGGCACGTTGGAAAGTTGTGTCAATTATATTATAAATGGACAAGAACCATTCCAGAATGTAACAACGTGGCAAACCTTGTTGGAAAAGATTGACGAATGTACTCGTACCCATTCGAATGGTGGAAACAAAAACGAAATTCAAGTCACGAGCTGGAGAAAATTTAAGCGTTGCGTCAGTAAGGCTATTAAGAACGGCATGTTCAATATGAATCTTAATGACAATACTAATGAGATTGATCTGACTGAAGAGATCGCCAATAATCTTAGAGATGGGCAAGTAATGGTCATTGATATTGCAAGGCTTGACGACAATGCACAAAGTTTTGTATTTGGTAGTGTCGCTCGCGCCATATATGACTTAAAACTTGGTTCCGATAGAGACAATGTCCCAGACAAGATCGTTCTATTCGTAGATGAACTTAACAAATATGCATCAACTGATGTTCCTAAAAGTTCACCTATTTTGAAACAACTGCTCGATATAGCTGAGCGAGGACGCTCACTTGGCGTTATCCTCTTTGGAGTAGAACAGTTTCGCAGTGCTATACATGACCGCGTAAAGGGCAACTGTGCAACTCAGGCTTATGGAAGAACAAATGCAATAGAAGTCTCCAAGCCTGATTACCGCTACATTCCAAAAGTGTATCAGAACATGATGACCCGCCTTACACCCGGAGAGTATATCCTGTCTAACCCTGCTATGCGGTCACTCGTGAAAGTTAAGTTCCCAATGCCGGCATATAAACAATACCCCAACGGATAAATAAATAAAATTATGGACAAACCAAGTATACAGAAGCCTAAAATAGGCAAGGACTTGCTACAGATGTTCATGCTTCAACTCTATAGTGATCCTCGCTGTATCTATAGGGAATATATACAAAACTCACTCGATGCCATTAACGAAGCAGTGAAACTTGGCATTCTGTCTAAGAAGAAGGATGGACAGGTTGTAATCAATATTGACAAAGACTTTATCAAAGTCGAAGATAATGGAACAGGCATAAAAGCAGAAAATGCCGCTAAAACTTTAATGGATGTTGCTAACAGCATCAAGAATGGCATTGATACTGCGGGGCAGTTTGGCATTGGCCGACTTTCCGGTGGCGGATATTGCAAAACTCTCGAATTTTGCACTTCATATCAAGGTGAGGCAACATCTACTGTTGTCTCTATGGACATCAATAAGCTACGTACCATCATAAACGATGATACTAACAAGGAATCTGCAGAAGATGCCATGACTGAAATCTGTAGTGTTTCTTACAATGAGGAGGATAAAGAAAAGCATTACTTCCGAGTAACACTCAAGAATATTATTAACTCTGCTAATGTTCTGCTTAATGAAGATGAAATTCTTTCATATATAAGGCAAACAGCTCCAATAGATTATTCCACTACATTCAATACCCTTATTAACTCGAATGATCAGAAGACCTTTGTTGAGAGACATAAATCTATCGATAAGATAAATGTGTCGTTTAACGATATTACTAATATTGAAAAAAGTTACGGTCTTAAAGTGACAGGAAGTGGAGATGAGATTGTTAAGCTAAGGTACTTTGAACTACCTGAGCACCCTAAATATGGTAAACTTGCATGGGGTTGGTATGCCGTCACGCCTTTCTCTGTTCAGATAAAGGATGAGAAAGATGAGAATGCAGGAATTCGGCTTAGGATACATAACATATCCTTAGATAAGAATATTCTCGATCCTCTGTTCCGTGAGTCACGTGGAAATAAATATTTCTACGGAGAAGTATTTATTACCAATGATAATATAAGGCCCAATAGTGCCAGACAAGGTTTAGCCCCAGGCAAAGAGGCGGATGCTCTGATGGAGCAACTTCGGAAATACTTCAACAATGTTCTGCACTCTGTCTATTATAGAGCTAACAAGCTAAAGAATCTATTATCAAAGGTCGGAGCAACCGCAGACCGAATCGAGACATCCAAAGAGGAGGTAAGGCGGACTTTAGCTTCTCAACTGGAAAATATTGTTGATGATTTTCAGAAGGCTCTAAATCGAACAGGGAATGATGAAGTCAACGATATCATAGACATCTATGCTCAGAAATACAAGGGGGAACTGGAAGAGAAGGTTTCGAGTCTTATATTAACTTATAAGACCGGAAGCATGCCTCCTGCTTCAATAAACTCAACTCCCAATCCAGCCCACCCCGCCAAAAGTGTTGGAGACCATACGCCGACACAGCCGGAAGCACCATCTACAAGGGGAAAAGGCGACCTGTCGCCTCAGTCTGGTACAAAAACAGAGGAAGATAAACCCAAGTCCGGAGGGGAGTCTAATACCGGTGGTCAACGCGCTTCAGACCCTCCCCACCAGAATTTCCCACAAAAGACGCCTGCTACCAGGGGTGAAGCTGCTGAGACGGGAAAGTCTAAAACGGTAACCATAAATTCTTTAATAAACCAATTGGTTAACAGTGGGAAATATTCAGATAAGGAAATTAAGCTTCTCAAGGAAGTTATGGAAAGAATGGATATATTCTGTCCAAAGGCTGACAAGAAGAAACTGAATCAACTGATGATGTGGGCAATAAAAAGTGTCACCTTCTAAACTAAAGAGTATTAAACTAATCAAATGGGAAGACCAAAGAAGAAAAAAAAAGTATTGCTTATTGAACCAGATTACGCGAATAAGTTTCCACCAATAGGTTTGATGAAGATATCCACCTATTATAAGAATCTTAGTAATTGGGACGTAACTTTTTTCAAGGGCGACCTGAAAACGCTTGTATTAGAAACAATTACAGACAAATGCGTTGATGCCTTTGAGAAAATAGATAACAGTATCGACTGGTCACTCAAGAAAGATAAGATCTTTGAGTTTATTAAGACGAGAAAACGGAACTTGATTGTTGAGATAGGGCTGGATAAGTCTGACTACTCTATACTGCTAGAAGGGCAACTTGTCGACTACAAAGATTATTGGTGGAAAGGAGAATGGAAGAAGCACCCCGAATGGGACCGAGTAGGAGTCACCACGCTTTTTACATTCTATTGGGATAAGACTATACAAACTATTGAGTTCGCCAAGCTCCTATGCAAGGACTGGAAACACAACTTGATGGTCGGGGGCGTGCTTGCTTCCATTCAACCTAAGGAAATTGAAGCGGCAACAGGCGTTAAGCCACATGTGGGAATTCTGAAAGAAGGAGAGCTTGATAAAGGTGATAAGCAGTATATAGACAATCTTCCTCTTGATTATTCCATATTGGACGAAATAGACTATAAGTATCAGATGTCGAATGCGTTTTATGGCTACATGTCAAGAGGATGCATTCGCCATTGTGCTTTTTGCGCAGTATGGACACTAGAGCCAGTATATATGCCATATATCCCCCTAGCCCCTCGTATAGAAAAGACAAGGATGGAATTCGGCGACCAGAAGGACTTACTGCTCATGGACAATAATGTTCTGGCATCGAAGAATTTTGAACAAATCATTCAAGAAATTAAAGATTGCGGATTTGAAAGAGGCGCCAAGTTCATCCAACCTGATGAGATGGCCTTAGCTGCAAGAAATCTGGAAAACGAAACGAACGACAAAGCATATGTTCGCAAGTTACAATCTCTGATTGTTGAGTTCTACAATCGTTTGCCAAAGGGCGAGGATTCATTCAATGTATACAAAATAATAGATAAATATCACATAAAGCATCGCCTCACAAGTAAGAAACAAAATCTATTAGATGCCTATGAGGAGATAAAGCCTATTTGGGAAAGGCATTTCCATCCAATGGCAAAAGCCCGTTATGTAGATTTTAATCAAGGGGTAGACGCAAGACTTTTTACTGAGGAAAAGGCTCGCTTATTGGCTTCAATTGCCATAAAGCCTTTGCGCATCGCTTTTGACGATATAAAGACGAGGCCTAAGTATGAACAGGCCATAAGATGGAGTGTAAAAGCAGGAATTAAAGATTTCTCTAATTACCTACTCTATAATTTTATGGATAAGCCAATAGACCTTTATCGTCGTCTTCTGATTAATGTGGAATTATGTGAAGAATTAGATGTCAATATCTATTCCTTCCCTATGAAGTATCATCCCTTACGTAAAGGACAAGAAGGCGACATTGACTACTCCCACAATCGAGATTACATCGGCAAATATTGGAACAGGAAATACATTAGAGCTATCCAGGCTATTCTTAATAGCACTAAAGGGAAGGTCGGCAAAGGCGAATCTTTCTTTTATGAAGCTTTTGGCTCCACCGAAGAAGAATTCATGGAGCTACTGGAAATGCCTGAAACCTTTATTCTATACAGATTCTTCTTCAAATGGCTGGATCAGATTGGTGAAAATGGAACGGAGCATTGGAGAGAGGCTTGGAAGAAGTGCAAAAATAAGCTTCCACAAGAAAATTGGGGAAAGGTACTTGATGTAATACATAGGAACCAGTTTACCGAGGAAGAAAAACAGCAATTCTCAGACGAAGATATCCTCCGACTATTAAGTTATTATACAAATTTCAGAAAAGATATAATCACTCCTGGAACGAAACTTTATAGTCTGAAAGAGGATTATGACAGTCACCCTTTAAGAATACTTCGTAGACGTAGAGCAGATAAGCATGATTAATTATAATTGGAATACTCCATTAGTAACATTGTTTAATGACAACTTTATTGATGAGGATATCTATATTGGTCTTACACAATTCGGCATACAATACTTACGAGATTTGAAGAAAGAGGAGGCTCTAAAGCAGTCTTCCTTTCTGAAGCAGGTAGCTGCCAAATTGTGTGAGTTCCTTGATGTTTTTATCAGCATTGAGTTTAAGAAGTTATCTCTTGATGAGTTTGTTATGTCAATACCACAAGATCTGATAACTTCAACTGAGTATATATTTATTTGGATAACTAGCCAGAAGGGTTCTGAGGCTACCATTAAGCGAAGATTTCCATCTCCTATGCAACTATTATACTACGTTATAGCTGAACAAGAGGACATACTTCGCATTACATATGATAGAAGTACATTGACTGGCGCTGACTATAATCGTTACAAGAATGAGATGATATGCATCATCTCGTTACTTGCTAGACTCTCTTCGAACTTTGCCAATTGTTCTTTTTATGGCAGATTGTTTTCTAAGATTCTATCAGATAGCCATGTATCAGCCGAAGAATTAACACAGGCCTGGACAAAGTTCGAGAACCTTTCTATAGAAGATGCACTTAATAAAAAACATCTTAAGATTGCAACTGAACGCGACAGTTCTCTTGAGGCATTGTTTGAGTTGAGTAGGAAGAACCTCTCAGTAAGAGCACGCAATGTATTAGGTAGAGCCGGAATATACCATTATGCCGATTTTCTGCCTTGGATAGAAGATACTAAAAAAAGTTTCCTGGAGCTGAAAACCTGTGGAAGGAAAAGTGATCTGGAACTGAATCAACTAAGAGATTCAATGCTTGATGCGATTGCGTCATCTAAGAACGTTCCTGTCGGAGCATTGGTTATGAACGGCGCCGCTGGGGAATGTGAACAAAAGAATGCCATTGAAATTCTAAAGAATAACTTACTTAGTAATAAATGCGACGCTAATATATATGCTTATTTTACATCCGATGTCGGGAAAAAAGCATACAATGTAATTGTCGCACCCTTAAAGACTTGTCATGACATTGTCAGATACAACAAAGTTGAAGCTCTTGACCTTCTTTCGTATATCCAAGAAGGGCTTGCCTTGTCAATTGTTTCTGTTGACGACTACGACGTAATGCCATTTCTTATCCATTCCTTATCAAAAATACAAGACTTCATCTCTAGCAATAAAAAGGAACTGAGAAGAAATAAATTGTCATCAAAAGCCAAAGATAGATTGATAGAAGAAGATTTTAACAATATTGTAAAAGGGCTCCGTGGCAGAAGTAGACACGTTGTGCTTTCTGTTGCGACGGATTATCATAGTTTTCTTCGTTTGAAGTCAGCAAATAAAAATATATCTGATATTAAAAATGCAGGCCATAAAACTGAAGAAGAGATAGAAGAAGCCTATACTACCTTTCAGGCCCATTGTCTTGGAATTCTATTTGTCGACGATAGCTATACAAGCGTAAGTTTGTTGAGTAATACTTTCCCATTCTTGACCGCTAAAGATGTTATGTTTATTGATGCTTTTTATAAAGAGAATGGCTATATGCCAAGTTTCTTTATACTGAAAGCCTTTCTTTCCACATCACATAGCAAAAACATCTCGGTGTATGCAGATTATTATGGCCTCAGCGATAGTAAACCGCTAACATTGGACGAACTGTCCAAAAGATACCTATTAACAAGGGAGCGTGTAAGACAACTTATCGCGACTCCTTCAAAATGGCATGATAAAACGCTCGACTCTATTACGCAGCAAGAAGGATTATGGTCTCACTATGCTTTTCTAAATGATAGCCTCATGACTTGTGAAAATTGTAACTTTATAAGCATTAATCAGAAAGAACAACTCAATATTTCTTTCTATTCATTCTGTGGGCTGTGCAATTTGCTCTTACATTTTAGTATTATCTCAATAGATAATGAGTTTTTCGCTTTCTCTAAAGAGATTGCCTCATATCGAATTCAATATGCTGTAAGAGAAGTCAAGAGATTAGATAAGCTGAATAAAACGAATGACCTCAAAATACCTATAAAAGAATATTTTATAGAAAACGACGAATATTGGTCCACAAATCATGTCTATAGTGAACAATCAGAGAAACTTGCATACAAATTATTGGAGGCCATAATCCATAAGGTGCTCCCAGAGATTGTGTGCAAGGATGGTGTTCTATTGTTTAAGGCAAATCATAGAGATATAAAGGATGTTATATATGGTATTTTAGAGGCTTATGGCAAGCCTATGAAGTTAAAAGATATCTTCGTAAAATACAAAGAAATTATTCCGGATGATGGCCACGACACACCTGCTTCCTTAAGGCAAAGCATCTTACTTGACGAGCGCATTGAACCAATAGGGAAGATATCCACTTATAAGCTTAAGAAATGGAGCGGCTTTGCAGGAACTATCCCAGAGCTATTGCTAACTTTATTAAAGACACATGTTGACCCTGTAAAGGTAGATACCCTTGTGGAAGAATGTCTGAAGTTTCGCCAAGACTCAACAACGAGAAGCATCAGGAGCAATATATCGGCAAAAGTCTCCAATGGCATGTTCACGATGTACTATCCGGATTTAGTAGGCATTGCAAATCGGGAATATGACAAGAAATTTATGCAACTTCCTACATCCTTCAAAGAATTCATCAATGCCTTCAAAGATTTTGTCTTGAGCAACAAGCGCTATCCTGAAATGCGAAATCTCGGTTATGAGAGTATGCTGATTAGATGGTATAACGATGCAAGACAGCTAATATGCCTTACCGATGATCAGATAGAAGAGTTTTCAAATACCATAAAATGGCTTGACAAATTCCACTATCCAAGAAACAGTAATGAACGTAATTTTCTTAGGCAATGCGAGCTTTATAAGAACTTCGTATCTGATACAGGCAGAATGGTTGCACAGGACGATGACGCATCTTTAAATTCATGGTTCTCAAGAGCAAATCAGAATTTCGCTAAATGGAATGACAACCGACAAGTATATTTCAAAGAGCTTATTAAGTTCATATCATTAAAATTATCAGAGAATCTTGGCAATTAGTACGGTATAGCAGGATGGTAGGTTAAAAAACAACAAAAGAAAGGTGGAGGTGCACAATATATGAAATAAAAACATTATGTTTGCAAAACATAATGTTTGTACTTATGAAGTTCGTAGACAGAAAAGAAGAGACCGCCATCCTTACGAGAGCATTCGCAAGGGAAGAGCCGAGCCTGTATGTCATATATGGTCGACGCCGACTTGGGAAATCGACGCTCATCAACCGGCTGATGAGAGAAGACGATATCTATTTCATGGCAGACAGAGCCGACCAGACCCAACAGAGAGCTCTCTTGGCCGACACCATAGCAATTCATTATCCGGGATTCAACAATGTCGTTTATCCTTCATGGGAATCACTGTTTCTTCAGCTAAGTATGGTTGCCTCCCGCTGCTTTGTGTTATGTCTTGACGAATTTCCCAACATGGTCCGTTCCTGTCAGGAGCTACCTTCTGTGTTACAACGTCTGATAGACACCAAAAAGTTAAGATACCATGTTCTCATCTGCGGATCATCCCAACACATGATGCAAGACATCGTCCTAAACTCTTCAGAACCTCTATACGGCCGTGCGAGACAGATATTAAAGTTCCTGCCCATCAGCATCAATTATATGTGTGAGGCGTTGCCTATGTTATCAGCCGAAGATGCCGTTGACAACTATTCTGTCTTAGGTGGTGTCCCCCGTTATTGGGAACTACGCGAGGACGAGAGCAGCCTGCTTGATATGATCATGGACATGATAGCCAATCCCGTCGGCATGCTCTATGATGAAACAGACCGACTTCTTGCTGATGACTTAGACCGGACGACCTTAGCCACTTCTATATTATCCTTGATAGGTAATGGTGTGAACCGAATGGCTGAGATAGCTTCAAGGCTCAGCAGAAAAGCCACCGACATAAGCAACCCCATGTCAAAACTCATGAAGCTTGGCTACATTGAAAGGGAGATGCCTTTCGGAGAGAATGTCCGTAATAGCAAAAAGACACTCTATAAACTGAATGATCCGTTCCTCAGGTTCTATTATCGTTTTGTCGTAAGATTGCAGTCGCAGATCTTACAGGCACGTACAAGCAAAGGAATGCATGATTACGTGCAGAAATACATCACCGACAACTTTGCCGACTTTGTCGCACCACAGTGGGAGCAACTGTGCAGAGAAGCCGTCAGTGGTGCGACCTTGTTTGATACAACATGGAACGTAGCTTCCCGTTGGTGGGGAACACTCGAAAGAGGACGTCAGGCTGAATTTGATGTCGTGGCTGAATCGTTGGATAAGAAGAGTTTATTGATAGGCGAATGCAAATGGACTGCCGAAGAGAATGCGGAGCATCTCTTGCAGGATCTGAAAACACGCTCGGAAAATTTCTCCTATCTCAAAGGACATAACGTTTACTATGCGTTGTTCCTTCGCCACAAGCCCATTGACGGCATGCAAGAGAATGTTTTTCTCCCACAAGATATCATCAAAGCAGAATAAAAGAAAGAACGTCATGAAGACAACCCTTATTCTCATCGGCAAGACCGACGGCAAACTATATCAATCGGCAATCGACGACTATGCCTCGCGCATCAGTCATTACATGCCGTTCAACATAAAGGTCATACCCGACATCAAAAACACACGCGCCCTTTCTGAAGAACAACAGAAAGAGCGCGAAGGTAATCTTATCTTAGAGAATGTGCAGCCACAGGACTGTCTCGTGCTGCTCGACGAGCATGGTGAGGAGCTCCGCAGCATCGAGTTTGCCCGCTGGCTCGGCAAGCGTCAGGTCGCGGGACGCAATCTCGTGTTCGTCATCGGTGGTCCCTACGGATTCTCTGAAGCGGTGTACAAACGTGCTGAGGCTATGGTGTCTCTCTCCCGCATGACCTTCTCCCACCAGATGGTGCGCCTCATCTTCGCCGAGCAGCTCTACCGTGCCTGCACGATCCTCAAAGGCGAGAAGTATCACCACGAGTGAGCAGGTTCAGGCGGTAACCAGTGATGAGAGACAACAATACATGAAACACAAAACACTAACATTTATGAAGACAAAACTAGTATTTACTTTGCTTGCCATTTTCCTCTCGTTAGGAGCCTCGGCACAAACGGGGCCTCAGGTAACCTATCGTGACGGAACCATCGAAGGTATCGACTCCTCCGGCGTGAAAATTTTCCGTGGCATTCCGTTCGCACAGCCGCCTGTAGGCAACCTGCGGTGGAAAGCCCCGCAACCCGTGAAAGCTTGGACGGGCGTGCGGTCGGCAAAAACATTCGGACCTGATCCGGCACAACGTCCCGTCTTCGGAGACATGAAGTTTGAAGGCAACGGGAAGAGTGAGGACTGTCTTTACCTCAACGTCTGGACACCGGCGAAGAAGATGGACGAGAAGCTCCCCGTGCTCATCTATTTCAATGGTGGCGGCCTCGTGGCTGGCAGTGGCTCAGAGCCTCGCTACCAAGGTCTGCGCCTGGCACGCCGCGGCAACATCATCGTCGTCACAGCCAACTATCGCGAAGGTATCTTCGGCTTCTTCTCTTATCCGGAGCTGTCGAAGGAGGGTTGTCACGGCAACCAGGGATGGCTCGATCAGGCGGCTGCCATCAAGTGGGTGAAAGACAACATCGCAGCATTCGGCGGTGATCCCAACCGCATCACGATCAATGGCGAGTCGGCAGGTTCGCAGTCGGTATGCGCCCTGACAACCTCACCGTTATCACGCGACCTCATCAATGGCTACATGTGCTCCAGTGGTGCCATCGTCTCCAATGCCACACCGATCAGTCTGAAAGAGGCGGAGCAGAAAGGGACGGCATGGGCCAAGAAGAACCATCTGAAGAAACTCAGTGACATGCGCAAACTCTCAACGGAGGAACTGAACAAACTCGACGACGGTACGTTCGGAGAGGGTACCAAATGTATCGACGGCATCTTCCTCACCGAAGATCCCAACAAGGTCATCAACGAGGGTCGTCAGTCGCAGGTTCCCTGCCTGCTTGGTAACAACAACGGAGAGTTCCCCGTTGCTGCCTTTGCAGGCGGTAAAGCTCCGACAATGGCGAACCTCAGTCCTGTCATTGCTGGCTACTTCGGCACCGATGCCAACACAATCTTCAACCTCTACGATATTCACTCGGATGCCGACCTCTTAGGAGCCAAAGGACTGGCACTCGGCGGCGACATGTTCATTGTCTATGCCACGTGGAAATGGGCTGACATGGTCAGACAAAGCAGTAAGGCACCGGTCTACCGCTATGTCTACTGCCATCCGCGCCCAAACATGCAGCTCAAGGGCAAGGCTCCCGGACTGGCCGGTGGCACAGTAGATGTCAAGGACGATACGCCTCAGCAGCCCGCAGCCACAACAGCCATCCACTCTGCCGACATCGAGTATGCCATGGGTAACCTCTCGACAAACAACGCCTTCCCGTGGGCAGCCGACGACTATGCCACCTCCGAGATCTTCCAGCAGATCTATATCAACTTCGTCAAGAACGGCAACCCGAACGGACCTGGCCTGCCGCAGTGGGACACCTATAACCACAATGGCAACGTGCCACCGGTGATGCTCATCGACACAAACACGCGCCAGGTGAAGGATGCAAAGGTTTATAACCGATACAAGCAGATCGACGCGTTCATACAGCGAAAATAGTGCGAGCTGTACGGTTAAGACTTGACCCTTTTTAGCGCACTGCACCTCGGAGAGGTGCCACTCGGTTAGCCCTAGGTAAGGAGCGCAGCGACGCAACCTAGGGTTTAAGTGCTGTGTAGTTTTATTGCAATCCGGCCTCGAAGAGGGCGAACATGGTCGGGATGCTGGTGTATTACGTTTTCAGGCGTCATCACTAATCCCACGTTTCGGCTTCGCCTCACGAGGGCTAACCAGGTTCGCCCTCTTCGAGGCCGGAAATCAGGTCAACAGAGCCAATCACGACCCCAGGTTGCGTCGCTACGCTCCTTACCTGGGGCTAACCATATTGGCCCCCTTCGGGGACCTTACCAACCCGAAATCCGGAAGAGCCCTAAATATTATAAAAAATTACGGGTCATTGTCGTTGGCTCGTAACTTTTTATTATCTTTGCAGCATGAACAAGGAACAGAAGAACATAATGACCGAAGAAGTGGGTAAGTTGTGCATTGACATAGCAAAACTCATCGTGGGTGGTGTCATCCTTGCAGAAATATAGAGCAAATAGGATATGGATGCAGTTTTTATTTTTTTAGGGTTAGTCCTGGTATTCTGCGTTTCATTAGGATGCTGGGCCATTATGCAAAAGCCTAAGGACACGAAGGCTGCATAATCTCTGTAGTTGAAGGAATCAATTTATATTAATAATCATGAAGAGAATCGTTTTAATTCGCCACGGCGAGAGCCAGTGGAATCTTGAGAACCGTTTCACAGGTTGGACAAATGTAGACCTCACCGAGAAGGGCAAGAAGGAGGCATTCGATGCCGGTAAGCTCATGAAGGAGAAGGGCTTCCATTTCGACATCGCCTACACTTCTTATCTGAAGCGTGCCGTGAAGACGCTGAACAACGTCCTCGACGCAATGGATGAGGACTGGATCCCCGTCGTCAAGACATGGCGCCTCAACGAGAAGCACTATGGTGCTCTCCAGGGCCTGAACAAGAAAGAGACCGCTAAGAAGTACGGTGACGAGCAGGTTCTGCTCTGGCGTCGTAGCTACGACGTAGAGCCCAATGACCTCGCTGCTGACGGCACAGGCTCAGCACTCGCTGATCCCCGCTATGCTAAGGTCCCCGTTCAGTATCTGCCGAAGACAGAGAGCCTGAAGGACTGCATCGCTCGTGTCATGCCGTTCTGGGAGTGCGAAATCTTCCCGAAGCTCAAAGAAGTTGACAACATCATCGTTGCTGCTCACGGTAACTCTCTCCGCGGCATCGTGAAGCACCTCAAGGGCATCTCCGACAAAGACATCTCGGGTCTGAACATCCCGACAGCTACTCCGTACGTCTTCGAGTTCGACGACGACCTCAACCTCGTCAAGGACTACTACCTCGGTGATGCTGCTGCCATCGCTGCCAAGGCTGCTGCCGTAGCTAACCAGGGCAAGGCATAACGCTTCGCTTCGCGCCTTAGCGCGAAACGAAAGAAACTTAAGAATACAGATAAGTAGGGGTGCTCCTTATGGGGCACCCTATTTTTGTGGGGCACCCCTATGGTGGTAATCAATCCTCCCCCCCTTGGGGGAGATTAAGGGAAAGGGCTAGAACTCGTCTTTTCTTTTGCACCCGACTGTAGTCGTCAGCGCCCTCTACCCCTTGATGAGGTCGTTGATGATCTCTTTGACCGACTTACTGTTGATCTGCTTGCGGAAATGCACCGTGAAGCCTTTCGCCGTCATCTCCTTGAAGAACGCCTCAGCACACGTAATCTTCGCCTCCTCGTCTTGCGACACCTGGGCCTCCTGGTCATAGGCTTTCGTCTCAATGATGACGTTCAGCTCCTTACTGCCGTTGCGCCGGCGTACGACATACATGAAGTCGGGACTGTAGTTGCTCGACGCCACCGTCGGGA
The DNA here is from genome assembly GCA_002353825.1 of Prevotella sp. UBA2725. Taxonomy (GTDB): domain Bacteria; phylum Bacteroidota; class Bacteroidia; order Bacteroidales; family Bacteroidaceae; genus Prevotella. The sequence continues at coordinate 60,289 of DEKJ01000064.1, forward strand.
TGCAGATGCTCTTGGCGGGTATCTTGCCGTAGACGAAGACCTCCTCAATATCCGCCTTCATGTTGCACAGCTCGAGATCGGAGTCGTAGGCATACCGGTCATAGAGATACTTGGCGGGCGGCTCGCCTGGGGCGAGCTTACGGCCGATATACGCCTGCACGACATCGTCGCGCACGGAGCCGTCGGCATTGGTGAGCTTCGTCTCGCGCATGGTGTAGTCGGCCTGCCGGTACCGCACGTAGCCTGCCATCTGCCGGCTCTTCCAGTCGTTGACCGCCACGATGAGACGGGCGAGGGAGCTCTCGTTGACCATCTCCTTCTCGATCTTGTAGCCCGCTGCCACCGCCTCGCAGACAGCCTGGTGCAAAGCCGGCAACGGCACATTAGTACCCTCCGAGGCGCGGCGCAGAAACTCACTGTAGCCGATGCGCCTCTCGGGCACCGTGATATAGGTACCGTAGTCCTCAGTCATCTTAGCGAGATCTTCCGTCACCACAATCTCGCTCCGGTTCGAGCAGAACGTCTGGAGGGAGAAGACCTCCCGGTCCTTGATGATACCGGGGAGGGCAGCACGGAGCTTACCCTCCACATCTTTGTCGATATAGAGCACATATTTGCGGTTGAGCTGCGCCCAAAGCGTCCGCAGCTCCTCGAAGCGCGCCTTGCGGATATGCACGGTGCCTGTCGATCGCTGGTTGCGGTCCGTCACCTTGTCATCGCTGACACCGCCAGTCTCGTCCTTGAACTCGGGATAATCCTCGAAGAGCGCCTCCTTGCGGTCGTAGACGATGTTGTAGTGCAGGTCGACGTAACCTTTTTGCAGCAGGTCGATGAAGAGCGTCTTTTCGTCCATGCCGCGCTGTTTCGCCACATCGCCAAGCAGCCGGAAGTTGATGACCATTGGCTTTTTCTGCTCGTTGCCTCCCGTATGGACCTCACTGTTGATCTCCCTGACGAGTTTTTCGGCGAAGTCGCGCTCTGTGAAGTCGACGATATAGTTGAGTTTCTGCACATCGTCTCCGCTGATGCGGTTGCCCGCTTCGTCGACAGGCAGTCTGAGGCCTCGTCCCACCTCCTGGAGCTTGCTCGTCTCTGAGCCACTGGAGCGCAGCTTGCAGATAGTGAAGACGTTGGGGTTGTCCCACCCTTCCTTCAGTGTCCATTTGGAGAAGAGAAACCTCAAGACGTTAGGCGATCCGTCAGGACGGGTGAAACTCAGCAGCTCCTTCTTGCCGTGAAGGATCGTCTCCACCTCTTGCGCTATGTTGTCGTCGCTGTCGTTGTTGTCGCGCGAGAAATAACCGGCACAGGTGTCATCGAGATGGTCAAGGGTGGCACGGAGGTAAGCTTCATACCGGGGCGGGTTGTCGTAGGAGAGCTCCTTCTCCACGCGCTCCTTGAGGAGCTGCAGAAACTTCGTGCGGAGCCATCCGTTATTCTTGCCCTCGGGGCCGCGAAAGCTCTCGATGTTGTCGATGAAGAACAGGGCGAGGGTCTTGATACGCAACCCGCCGCGGCAGAAGTTGACGCGCTCCGTCTCGAAATGACGCTTCAGCGCCAGTGCCATCATCGCCTCCTGGTAAGACGGGGCAAACTGGTCGGGGTAGAACTCCTCGCCAGTCTGCTTCTCCTGACCGTTGCTCAGGACGATGCTGTTCTTCGTGATCGCCTCGATGGAGATGCCGTTGAGGTCGGGGTCGACGGTTCCGAGGCTGTCGCCGGCATGAAGTTCGAAGGTTCTGCTCTCTTTGTCGCTGATGAGGTGCAGATGGGTGTTGTTGCCTCGCTCCACGCTGACGACCTTCACTTTCTTGTCCGCCTTCTGCTCCCCAGGTAGTTCGAGATGCTCTTTTGCCACGCCTTTGATGAGACCTTGGTTGAACGCCTCTGCGGCATTAAGGTCATAGATGAGATTCGCATAGTCGAAGCATGTGTGTTTATTCTTTCCCTTGCCGAAGGTCCACGTAGGGAACGTGGCACCATAGCGAAGGACAAACTGCGGGGCGAAGCCGTTGATAAGGGCGGCATACGACGTGCTCGAACGCGGCATGCGGTGCGGCTCGTCGATGATGAGCACGGGGTGCGTGTCCCTGATAGCATCGATGGGGCAGCGGAAGGTACCGAGGGTCGTGAAATAATCGTCGCGCGTGAGGAGCTTACCGCTCGTGAGGAGCTGCGTGTTGAGCAGCAGCACATAGATCTTATTCTTCTCGCGGTTGTTGCCCTGGAAGAAACTGCGGACGGCGGAGGGCAGCGTGGGACGGCCCTTGGTCTTTTTCTTCCGTGGCTCCAAGAGGCAGAGCACGATATCGGTATGGTATTCGCAAACCTGTGAGAAATGGCGGCGCACCACGGGGTCGCCCATAAACGCTGCCGTACCCGCCTTGATAGGCAACGTGGGAACGGCGATGATAAACTTGTTGTAGCCGCAGCGCTTGTGCAGCTCGAGCATCGTACGGGTGTAGACATAGGTCTTACCCGTGCCCGTCTCCATCTTGATATCGAGGATCGAGTGGTGTGGCAGCGTCCTGACCTTCTCGGGCAGTTTGGTCTCATCGATGTGGCAGTCGTGCCGTTTCTCAAGTCCGAGATCCCTGCGCACTCTACTTATTGGGAGCGAGAAGAGCCCTCGCGGGAGCGTCGGGTTCTGATAGCTTTTTGCCGCCGGTTCCCGCTCCGACTGCTCCACGATACGCGCCACGCCCTCCACAGGCTTCCACTGATGTTCGAGGTTTTGTTCCAGTTTTATTTCCATCTTCTCAGCTTATGGGGGTTAATAACGTATATCGAGGTTGACGTTGAGCGTCTTGTTGCCTTCGCGCAGCGTCCGCAGATTTTTCTGCAGTGCCTCACGGTTGACGAAGCCGAAGCTGTAGCCGAAGACGACAATGTTGTGGGGCGAGAACATCTCGCCGTTGTACTTGTCCATGAGTGCCACAAGACTATCGGCATCAAAGTCGTTGTCGGGGTTGAGGAGATAGAGATGGTCGCCGATATAGTAAGCTTTATAGCGTCCGAGCATCACCTCCTCCGGCTCATCTGTCAGTCCGTAGCCGTCGGCCTCCATAAAAGTGCGGAGCACGGCGCCGCGGCCGAAGTCGTCGATGGTGAGGTCGGTGACAGCCTGCTGGGGATCGAAGTCGATCACTTCCTGCAACACGTCCTCCTTCGGCTCCTCCAACGTATAGTGCTTGAAGCCTAAGTCGCCGGCAAAGAGCGGGTTATCTGCCTTGATCTTCTTTGCAGCACGGCGGATTCGCTCCATACCTAACTCGTCAATGGTCTTGTAGCCGGACTTGAAAGCCTCGGAGTCAGGCTTGCAGACTTCGGGTATCTGCACAAGAATATAATTAATATCGATCCCCTTTTCGTCATTAAGTTCAAGAACTGCATGTGCTGATGTAGAAGAACCACCGAAGAAGTCAACGAATAAGTCTCCATCTTCTAAACCCATACATAACAAAATCTTAATTAATTGTATTGGTTTAGGATAAGTAAATACTTTCTTTCCAAAGATAGCTTTTATTTGCTTAGTCCCATCTGCAGTTGTTCCTGTGTCCTTAAGGAATGTACGATATGGCTTTTGTCTAGGATCGCTAGTTCTTATCTTTTCGTATACAATATATGTTCCATTATCTCTCTGAACAAACTCTACATTGTGATTTTTCACAGCATCTGACATTGCCTTTTTACCCCATCGCCAACAACCTTCAGAACCATCATTGCGAATAGGATAAACATCTTCTCCATTCGGACCAGGAATCGGGAAATACATCGTAGGCCTATCTTCACGCCGCGAATTAGAGCCCCATTTATTTAATTCCCTCCCCAATCTATATTTTCCATAATCATCCTTCTTATCTAATTCTTCTGACTCAACCAATATTTTTGATATTGCATTTTCAAAATTCGAATTGCGACAATAGCATAAAACATACTCATGATCAGCAACAACATTAGCATTATCACTTCCACCACCAGTTTTAGATATCCAAATAAACTGCGCTACAAAGTTCTCTTCCCCGAAAATCTCGTCGCAGAGTTCCTTGAGGTTAGCCTGTTCATTATCATCGATAGAGATGAAGATGACACCGTCGTCAGCGAGGAGGTCACGGGCGAAGGTAAGGCGGGGGAGCATGAAAGTGAGCCAGGCGGCATGGCTGGCACTGCCCCGGCGCGTCATGGAGAGAATATGATTGGCCTCCTCCATGCTGATATCGAGGCGGCGGGCGAGATCCTCAGCGGTGAAGTTGAACTTGTCGTTATAGACGAAGCCGTCGCTGCCCGTGTTGTAAGGCGGATCGATATAGATCACCTTGATACGGCCGCCATACGACTTGACGAGATGCTGGAGGGCATCGAGGTTGTTGCCGCTGATATAGACGTTGTGACTGTGGCGGTTCTCCGGCTCACTGTTGTGTGCCTCGTCGGGCACGAGGAGCGTCGTGGTATCCATGTTCGTGAGCATGCGCGCATAGTTCTTGCCGAGCCAGTTGAAACCGCTCGTCTCGTCGGTCAGCGTCATACCCCCGGGGAGCGACGCCTTGAACGCCTCCAAGTCAAACGTGCCGTCAGCCTTGAAGCACTGGGGAAAATACTGTCTCAGGGCCGCCATCTCTTTCTGCCCTGCCTCTGCCGCATCGTTGCGGGCCAAAATATCTTTCAACATTGTCTGTAGTCTTTACTGGTCTTATACCTTATTTGTGCAAAGGTACAAAAAAACACGGTCGTTTCACCCTAACTGCCGAAAGAATATTAAAAAACAGTGCTCACGACGCCTCATCCACGCGAATTGCTTTCGCGACGCATATGGGGCGGTAACGCGTCACATATGAGGCGGTAACACGTCACATATGGGGCGGTAACGCGTCACATATGAGGCGCGATGGCGTTACGGCAAAAATATTTGCTGTAATCAACGTAAAATCGGATATTTTTTTGTAAGTTTGCAACATTAATAACATGCATGTTTCCGTCCGGCCCAACCCTACCGGCTCAATCATTAAAGAATGTCTAAAAGAAGAGTCGTCAAATATACGGCTATTGCCGTCTGCGTGCCCATCGCACTATTCATCATTTTGTCGCTGCTGCTCTATTTCCCTCCTTTTCAGAACTGGGCAGTGACAAAAGCGGCAGCTGTGGCGTCGGAGAAGACGGGCATGAAGATCAGTGTGGGACACGTCCGACTTGCCTTTCCCCTCGACCTCTCGCTTGAGGACGTGCGCGCCTTCGAGCCTAACGACTCTATCAAAGGTAAGACCGACACCGTAGCCCTTGTCTCGCGTGCCGTAGCTGACGTGCAGCTATGGCCCCTCTTCCACAAACAGGTTATGGTCGACGAGCTCTCCCTGCGCGACATGCAGGTCAACACCACCCATTTCATCAGCGACGTGCGCATCAGCGGCAAGGTAGGCGAATTGAAGGTCAAGGCCCACGGCATCGACCTCTCGAAGGAACACGTCCGCGTGAACCACGCTTTGCTCAACAATGCCAGTCTTCTCGTCGAACTCTCCGACACGGCAAAGAAAGATACTTCTCAGTCGAAGAACTTCTGGAAGATCAACCTCGACGACATTCACATCAACAACACCGCCTTTGCCCTCCGCACCCCCGGCGACACCCTCTCCGTTGCTCTGCTCATGAACAAAGGCAAGGCACAGCAAGTCTACATGGACCTCTTCAAGAGCCTCTACTCCGTAAGGAAGCTCCACTGGGCCGGCGGATGGCTCAATTATGACAAACAGCCTACGGTCGCTATGCGCTCCGGCTTCGACCCTAACCACATTGCCTTACGCGAGCTGCAGCTTGATGCCGACTCGTTTCTTTTCTGCTCTCCTGACATGAAGGTGAACATCGCCTCTGCCGCATTCCAAGAGAAGAGCGGACTGACGGTGAAGGGGCTCACCGGGCCATTCCGTATGGACAGTACAAGCCTCGCACTGCCGGCCCTGCGCCTGCATACTCCTTTCACAGATCTTGCCCTCACATTCCGCATGGACATGAACGCCTTCTCCACCGATCTGCCCGCCGACAGCACGGGAGCCTTCACAGCCATCATGCGCGGATCGATAGGTGCTCATGATCTTCTATCCCTCGCCTCCCCTTATCTGCCAAAAAATATCCTTCAGATCTGGCCGCGTGTACCGCTCGTTGTCAATGGGCGGGTCGGAGGTAATCTCCATCGGCTGCATCTCAACAATATGTATCTCGCCATGCCAGGCATCGCCAAGCTCGATGCCAGTGGATTTTTGGATAATGTCACGGTACCGGCAGCACTGCGTGCTGACATGAACGTGACCGCACGTACGGGTAACCTTGCCTTTATCAGCTCCCTGCTGCCTAAGAGTGTCACATCAACCGTGAACATCCCACAGGACATCGCCTTCCGCGGGCATGTCAAGATGGACGGTCAGCAGATAGCTTCCCGTTTTGTCGCCTCACAAGGCGGAGGTTCCATCGGTGGCAACGTCGCTCTCGATATGAAACGCATGGTTTACCGCGCCAACCTGAAGGCGCGCCGCTTGCCTATTGCCCATTTCCTCAAGCATCAGCCCATCCATCCCTTCACGGGAACGATCGCGGCACGTGGCTCCGGCACCGACCTTTTCTCACCCCACACGCAGCTGCATGCCGTTGCTAAGGTCAACGCGCTCAGCTATGGACAATATAATCTCGACAATATCGACCTTACGGCAAACTTAGCCGGTGGGCATCTCATCGCCAAAGCCGACTGCCGCAACCGCAACATCAAAGGCAAGCTCGGCATTGACGCCCTCGTCTCCGCACTCCGTATCGGCCGTAGCAGCGCCAGTGCTGCAACACTCACGGCTGACCTCTCTCAGGTCAACCTCCAGGGTCTTCATGTTGTCGATGAACCAATGGCAGTATCTGTCTGTGGTCAGGTGGATGTAGCTACCGACCTCGACAAGTTCTACCAGGCTCAGGGCCTTTTCTCCGACATCACCGTCTCCAACGGTAAGAAGAGTCTGCGACCTAACGACGTAGTGCTCGACATGCTCACGAACCGTGACACGACACGCGCCGTCGTCGACTGCAACGACTTCCATCTTAACCTACATGCCTCCGGCGGCTACGAGAAACTACTGCGCGCCCTCTCACCCTTCATCGCTGAGATGCAACGACAAATTGATGAGAAGTATATCGATCAGGAGCGCTTGCGTCGGCGCCTGCCTGAACTGCAACTGAAACTGCAGACGGGTGAGGACAACTTTGTAGCGCAGATCATGCACCATTACGGCATCGACTTCCACTCCATTGACATGGATGTCACATCATCACCTGTGAGTGGTCTGAACGGCACGGCATTAGCTTATGGCCTCATCGTAGACAGTATGGCTATCGACACGGCACGGCTGAATCTCTCGTCAACAGCGAAAGACATCATGTACAATGTGGAAGTACAGAACGGCAAGACGAGCCAACTGCCTTTTCATGCGTTCCTCGACGGTGCCTTCACCGAACACGGTACCTGGATCAAGCCGCGTATCTACGATGCCAAGGGCAAGCTCGGTGTGAGTATGAATCTCATGGCAGAGACGAAGAACAAAGGTATCGATGTACATATCATCGGCGACAACCCGATACTCGGATATAAAGAGTTTGCTGTCAACGACAGCAACTATGTCTACCTTGGTGCAGACCGGCGCGTGAGTGCAAACATGAAGCTCACTGCCGCTGACGGCACGGGTGTGCAGATCTTTACCGATGACAGCAACACCGATGCCTTGCAGGACATCACAGCCTCACTCCATAACCTCGACATCGGGCAGATCCTCGCCGTCATCCCTTATGCCCCAGACATCACGGGCGTACTCGATGGCGACTTCCACCTCACGCAGACAAAGGAGGATCTCACAGTGTCTTCCTCGGTCAATGTGGACAAGATGACCTACAACGGATCGCCACTGGGCAACGTCGGCTCTGAGTTCACATACATGCCACGTTCAGGCGGCGGTCACTATGTCGACGGCATCATCACAAAGGATGGTCAGGATCTCGGCACGCTCAAGGGAACCTACTATTCCACCGGCAAAGGTGTGCTCGACGCTACGCTTGACATGACGAAGATGCCGATGGACTTCATCAACGGTTTCATCCCCGAACAGCTCATCGGCTTTAAGGGCTACGCCGAAGGCAGTCTAACGCTGAAAGGCTCACCCTCACAGCCGAACATCAACGGTGAGGTCTACCTCGACTCCTGTTACCTCTATTCAGAGCCTTACGGCATGGAGGTACGCTTCGCCAACGACCCCGTAGCCATCAAGGACAGCCATATCGTGTTTGAGAACTTTGAGGTCTTCGCCCATAACGATTCTCCGCTGAACATCTCAGGTACCGTCGACTTTGCAGACCTGTCGAAGATGATGGTCAATGTACGCATGCGTGCCACAAACTACATGCTCATCGACTCGAAAGAAACGGCACGCTCTGAAGCATACGGCAAGGCATACATCAACTTCAACGGTACAGCAAAGGGTCTCGTCGACAACCTCAAAGTGCGCGGTGTCGTCGACGTCCTTGGCTCTACAGATGTCAAGTACAACCTGAAAGACTCACCGCTGAACACCGATGACCAGCTGAAGGATCTCGTGGAGTTCACCAACTTCTCCGACACGACAACGGATGTCGTCAACCAACCGCCACTGACAGGTCTGGACGTTGATCTCTCGCTGAATATCGATGAGGGTGCACATGTGGATTGCTACCTCAATGCGTCAAAATCAAACTATGTCGATGTTATTGGTGGCGGCGACATGCGCATGCAGTATAACACCTCAGATGGCGTCATCCTCCGAGGCAGGTACACCATCACCTCGGGTGAGATGAAATATGAGCTTCCCGTCATCCCACTCAAGACCTTCACCATCGCTGAAGGATCCTACATCGAGTTTACGGGAGATCCGATGAACCCGACATTGTCCATCACGGCCACAGAAACGACGAAGGCCACGGTGGGAGAATCGACAGGCAGTTCGAGATCGGTCAACTTCACCTGCGGTGTGAAGGTGTCAAAGACCTTGCAGAACATGGGTCTTGAGTTCACCATCGACGCACCAGAGGATATGACGATTCATAACCAGCTGCAGTCGATGACGGTGGAGGAACGCGGCAAACAAGCTGTTGCCATGCTCACCACAGGCATGTATCTCGCTGAGGGCAACACGTCGAGCTTCTCCATGAATTCAGCCCTCTCCGCCTTCCTCAACTCGCAGATCAATCAGATCTCGGGTAAGGCACTGCGCACACTTGACATCGGATTCGGCGTGGATAACAGTATCTCAAGTACAGGACAGCTCCACACCGACTATTCGTTCAAGTTCGCCCGCCGCTTCTGGAACAACCGACTGAAGATCAGCATTGGCGGCAAGCTCTCCTCGGGAGCCGATGTGGCGCTGAAGGACGAGACATTCTTCGACAACGTGTCAGCGGAATACCGTGTCACGCCTGCCTCAAACATGTATCTCAACCTCTTCTACCAACGCGACAGCTACGACTGGCTCGAGGGTAACGTATCCCGCTTCGGCGGCGGCTTCACATGGAAGAAGAAGCTCGACAGCCTAGGAGATTTATTTAGAGCCCTCCCCAAAAGAGAGGGGTCGATTACCACCGTAGGAAGTGATAGTGCGAAAAATAGCCTCAAAACGATTAAACAAAAAAATAAATAAAAGGAGACACAGGATGACCGCCGCTTCTCCCTCCCTGAAGGGGAGGGCTGGGGTGGGGTCTATAACTACTATGAAAAAGACATATATTCTATACATCCTTTATCTCTTCCCAATAGGGTTGCTCCTCTCTGGTTGCTCCTCTACAAAGAGCATCCCGGAGGGAGACCAGCTCTTCACCGGAGTAAAAAGCATCAACTACACGGCGGAGAAGAAAGACACACACTTCACATCCACGAAGGAGGAAGTCGACGCCGCCCTCGCCACGGCACCCAACGGCGACCTCTTTGGCTCCGGCCTGCGCTCTCCGTTCCCCGTCGGCCTATGGGTATGGAACGAGTTCACGGGCAAGACCGATGGCTTCTCCCAATGGATGCTTAAGAGCTTCGGCACGAACCCCGTGCTCATGTCATGGGTCAACCCTGCTCTCCGCGCCAAGGTAGCCAAGCTCGTGCTCCAGGCCCATGGCTATTTCCGCGGTAATGTCGGCTATGAGGTACTGACACAGAAGAATCCAAAGGAGGCAAAGATACGCTACAATGTCGATATGGGTCATCTCTTCACCATCGACTCTCTGAAATATGTCGGCTTCCCAAGCGATGCTGACAGTCTTTTGCAGGCTACCAAAAGTCAGGCGAAGATCCACAATGGTGATGCCTTCGATGTCTCGACACTCGACGGCGAGCGGAGCCGTATCAGTTCTCTCTTTCGCAACAACGGCTACTTCTATTATCAGCCTTCCTATTCCTCCTACCTTGCCGATACCGTCAGCGTGCCCGGCAAGGCTCTTCTGCGTTTCCAAGAGGCCGACAACGTGCCAGCCCTGGCCAAACGCAAATGGACCATCGGAAAGATTGAAATCAACATGCGGAAGGACTATGGCGACTCTCTTCTCAACAGTAAAAGTTTCCGCGACATCACCGTCAATTATAATGGTAAGAAGCCTCCGGTAAAAACAGGTGTCATCCTAAAGAACATGCGTATCATGCCAAAGACCTGTTACAGTTATCTTAACCACCAGGAAAGCGCCAACATGCTCGCTACAACGGGTATGTTCTCGCTCGTCGACTTCAATTTCACCCCACGCGACACCACAGGCGTTGCCGATACCCTCGATCTCGATCTCAACCTCGTCTTCGACAAGCCATACGACTTCTACGTGCAAGGCAACCTCACGGGGAAGACCAACAACCGGTTCGGACCGGGCATCACGGTGGGCCTGACAAAACGTAATGCTTTTCGCGGAGGAGAACTCCTTGACATTAACTTCAAGGGAAGCTATGAGTGGCAAACGGGACACAAAGCGCAAGGAACAGGCTCGAAGCTCAACAGTTACGAGTACGGAGTCGACGCCTCCTTGACCTTCCCTCGCATCATCATGCCATGGGCCTCGGCATTACGACGCAAGCTCATCCAGCGCGCCATCCGCACCCAGTATTTCCCGCAGTTTTCTACGAAGTTGACCTTCTCGTCGGATATCATCCGGCGTTCGACATTCTTCACCCGCCATATTGTCTCGGGTGAATGGAGATACGATCTGCAGACATCGCCGACAAGCAAGCATGAATTCTCACCGCTAAACTTTTCTTTCGAATATATGCGGCGTTCCTCAGCTGCTTTCGATTCTGTAATGAACGCCAATCCGTACCTTTATTACACCATGCGTAACCAGTTTATCCCGAAGATGCAGTATGTCTATACCTACACCTCACCGACGAGCTATGAGAACCCGCTGTGGTGGCAAACGACAGTATCTGAGTCGGGGAACATCCTTTCATTAGGTTACATGGCAGCCGGAAAGAAATGGAGTACTAAAGGCAAGGAGATGTTCAATAATCCTTACGCACAGTTCCTAAAGCTTGAGACGGAACTGGTAAAGACTTGGAAGGTTTCTAACCACTCGACGCTCGTCGGGCACGTCGATGCTGGTGTCATCTGGAGCTATGGCAACTCGAGCGAGTCGCCTTATTCGGAGCAGTTCTATGTCGGTGGTGCCAACTCTATCCGCGCCTTCACCGTGCGCTCCATCGGTCCGGGCTCCTACCATGATGCTGCCTCAGCCGACGTCTATTATCTCGACCAGACGGGCGACATCAAGTTCCTTGCCAACCTCGAATACCGCCCGCGCCTCTTCGGCAACCTCTATGGTGCTTTGTTCCTCGATGCCGGTAACGTATGGAAGATGAAAGACGACTACCGCGTCGGCGGTAAGTTCCAGATGAAGAACGCCCTGAAAGAGATGGCGCTCGGCACGGGTGTCGGCCTGCGTTACGACATGGGCTTCCTGGTTCTGCGTCTCGACTGGGGTGTCGGCCTCCACGTACCTTACAAGAGTGGATTCTACAACGTCGGCAACTTCAAAGACTCGCAGAGCCTTCACTTTGCAGTGGGATATCCGTTCTAAAAAGATAAAAAAGACAGACCCCACCCCTATCCCCTCCCCCTTCAGGGAGGGGATAATATGCTTCAAGAGGTGATGCTCGGTATTAGTTGTAGTGGCCATGCCTTGTGCCGGCCATAAAGAAAAGAAGAACCAGTTAAAGTTTTTCTACCTCATTAATGCTGATACCCGTCAGCTCAGAGATAGTCTCTACAGGCATACCCTTAGCCTTCATCGAGCGAGCAACGGAAGCGATGCCCTCTGCACGTCCTTCCGCACGACCTTCTGCACGACCTTCTGCACGACCTTCTGCACGACCTTCCGCACGACCTTGTTCCAATCCCTCTGCCCGGCCTTCAAGCTTTCCTTCACCACGTGCCGTGGAGATATTATCCTGAAGGATGACGACATTGTCAAGATGACGATAGTAAGCTTCGCGCTCAGCATGACTCATGCGATCGATGTCGAGACGATGACGAGCCTCGCTCAATCCCGGTGCCGTCGCATCATGAGGAATCTCTGAAGTATTGAGGAAATAGATCCACTGCTCCAACGGAACCTTACTCCAACGGTTGAAGTCGTTCACCTTCAGAATATAATACTCCGGGTAGAGGTCGCTGACAGCATCTACCTTGAACCGTTGCTTCTGGAAAGGAGAGAGTGACAGAAGCTCGCCATTGTGAATACCTCGGAACTCCGTTTTGCCATGATAGACGATATCCTTACCATTGCCAAGGTTGAAATAAACGATATTAATACTATATACCTTTCGGATACGCTCATAATTATCGCCACGGTTAATATATTCAGTGACAAGCTTAGAGGCACCGAAAAGCATACGCTGGAAATAAGCGACCTCTGTCTCGTTTTGTATCTCAATGAGATAGAGCTCACCCTTCTCATCCTCGGCAAGCACATCAACTCGGTTCTGCTTGTCGTCAGCATCCTCTTGGTTGCTTTCACTCTCCAAGAGCTTCTGTATCTTAATGGGGTGGCCAAGGAGCGTAGTCAGAAAGCCCTCAAGTACTCCAAAGTTGGCTTTATCACGCAACAACCGTTTCATTGCCCAGTCGAAGCGGATATATTTCTTGTTGTCGTTGTAAGTCATACGCATCTATATTATGATATCTTCCGCAAAGATAGGATAAAATCGCCAAACATGGAAATTTTAAAAGAAAATAATTGCCATTAATCATCCGCTAAACCGACAAGACTCTGTCGATTAACAGACAATTAATGGCAATTGTCGTTATGCTATAAAAGCGTTAGTGATCGGGACGTTAGAACACGAGGCGCAGACCGACCTGTGCGTGCCAACGGCTGCTCGTGTCGTTAGCCACAGGCTTGCTGTTCGTGTTGAAGCTATAAACGCCGGCACCGTTTGACATCTTCTCCAAGGTCAGCGGGCTGAGGTTGTAAGCATTACCATAGTGGGCACCCCAGTGCTTGTTGAGCATGTTGGCGAAGTTGTAGACATCGAAGGTGAACTGCAGTTTGCCGATGCCCTTGACGTTGTACACGTTCTGAGCAACATGGAGGTCGATCTCGTTCTCCCACGGAGTGAGGTTAGAGTTACGCTTAGCATACTCACCGCGGTGGTTCTTAGCGTAGTCGTCACCTTCGATCCACTCCTCGAACATCTGCTTGCTCTGAGCAGCAGTGAGCTTCTTCGTATCAGTGAACTGCATCTTCTCGAGCTCGTCCTTTGTAGGAATGTAGAGCAGGCTGTTGCCACGGTAACCATCGTTGTTGAAGTCGGACTTCTCATTCATTGTCAGAGAATAGCGACCACCACTGAAGCCATTGTAGTTGAGGGCTACCTCAGTGCTCATCCAACCGTTCCAGTACTTAGGCGACTCATAAGCGACCTGCACACGTACCTGATGAGGGATGTCAAACTTAGACCAGCTCATCTCGTTCTGGTCGTTCGTGTTGCGGCTGTAGTTGTACTTCCAGTTAGAATAAGCCACAGAAGACGTTCCGTCGTTCACACTATAAGAATGACCGAAGATATAACTTGCCATCAAGTAGAGACCAAAGTTGAATGTCTTCTCAGCCTTGACAGAGAGGTTGTAAGAATAGCCCTTGTTGGTGTTGCGCAGATTGATGATGCTGTAGTAAGGAAGGCTCTTCTCAATCTTGCTGTAAGACGTGACAGCTGAAGCCTCTACGCCAGGAACAGCATAGACCTTGTCGCCCTTGTCTGTATAAGCGAGGTTCTCGAAGAACACGTTGTTCATATTCTTTGAATACAAACCTTCGAGAGTCATCTTGATGTCGCCGGGGAGCATCTGTTCCAAAGCGAGGTTGGCACGAAGCACCTGCGGGAACTTGAACTTCTTCGACACCGTCACGATATCAGGAGACAGGCCGGCAGAAGAAGTCTCGGCAGCACCCATCGGGTTCTTGGCATACTGAGAGAGCGTAGGAGCCGTGTTGTTCTTCGTGTTGATCGTTGTACCCTTAGCCTCAACACCATTGTTGCCAAAAGCGTTGGAGAGCCATACATAAGGAGCACGGCCGGAGAAGATACCTACACCGCCACGGAGCAGCGTGCGGTGACTGTTGTCAGTGTACCAGTTGAAACCGATACGCGGAGAGACGAGGAGCTTAGCGCTCGGCATCTCACCTACCTCGACACCGAGGTTATGCTCGGCAGCGAAGGTGTTGAAATCAGCATTCGTTGTAGGATTGTTGAAAGTGTCGTTGATATCGAAACGAACGCCGTAAGTCATGTTCAGCAGCGGAGTGATATCCCATCTGTCCTGAGCATAGAAACCAAGGACACCGAACTTCATTGAAGGAGCCCACTGTGTGTCGCCACCGGTAAGGGTAGGATCAGTATACTTATAAGTAAACTTATACGGAGTGTCTGCTAAGAAGGCATCGAGAGAGTTGTAGTACCATGAACCGTTGGCAGCCTGGATGAAGAGGTTCTTCATCTTGTAGAACTCGTTGTGAGTACCAAACGTGATGTTATGGTTGCCGAGATACCAGGAGAGGTTATCCTCGACGGTCCAGATGTCCTGATTGAGGTAGTTGGCTGCACTGCTGTACTCTGTACCGATGTTCACGGTGTTCATAGAGGTGCCATCGCCACCGGGAACGCTGGAGATCTGCACGGTAGGACCCTGATAAGGTACATCACGGTTATCGCGGATGAAGCTTGCAGAGACACGAGCCTCGTTGTAGAGCACAGGGCTGATATGAGAGTTCAACTCAGCGACGAAAGAGTTCGTCTTGTTGTTCATGCGATAGCTGGAGTTGTTGAACGTGAAGGTAGAACTGCTCAGTCCGTCCTTGTCATCGTAAGAGTCGTTGTGCTGATAACGGAAAGCCAAGTGGTTATTGGTATCAATGTTCCAATCCAAACGAGCCAGGAGACCGAAAGACTTTGTACCGAGCTCACCCTAGCCGTAGCTGTCGGAGATGCCTGTGAGGGCCGTGTACTGGTCAGCGATCTGCTTCAGGGTAGACTCTGTGACATATTTAGTAGTATAGCCCGGATAGATTGTAGCCGGAGCCTCAGTCTTCTTATACTCTGCGCTGGCGAAGAAGAACAACTTATCCTTCACGATAGGACCACCGAAGGTTGCACCGTATGTCTTTGTGGAGCGCTGCGAGAGCTTGTCAACAGCATAGTCCTGCAGACGGTTGTACTTGCTGTACATGTCCTGGTTGGTATAGTACATGTAAGCACTGCCATGGAACTGGTTCGTACCACTCTTTGTGATGGCATTGATGGCACCACCGGTGAAACCGCTCTGACGCACATCGAATGGAGCGACACTCACCTGCAACTCCTGGATAGCATCCATAGAGATCGGGTTGGCACCTGTCTGACCACCATTCGTACCGGAAGAAGCAAGGCCGAAGACATCGTTACTTACCGTACCATCGATCTGGAAAGAGTTGTAACGGTTGTTGATTCCGGCAATGGAGATACCACCTACACGAGAGGTAGACACCAGCGTAGAGAGCTTGGCAACATCGTAGATGTCGCGGCTGATAGTCGGGGTATTCTCGATACGCTGCTGGTTGAAGTTGGCAGCAGCGCCACCGCTGTTACGCCCACTTCTGCCCGTGACCGTCACCTCACCGAGCTCCTGCGCGTTCTCCTTGAGGTCGACGTTGAGCGTACGGGTCTGACCCAGAGAGAGCTGGATGTCATTGTACACCTCGTCTTTGTAACCGAGATAGCTGACGGTCACTTTGTAAGGACCACCGACACGCATACCCTGAATGGTAAAGCGGCCCTTCTCGTTGGTCACAGCATTGTAGCGTGTACCTGAAGGTTCGTGGATTGCAGTGACGGTAGCGCCGATAACGCTCTCACCACCTGCTACAACATCACCGCTAAGGGATGAGGTCGTAACCTGAGCCATGACTGATGCAAAAGTGATCATCAACATAGCTACAAAAGTAGACAATCTTTTGTACATAGATGTGAATATAAAATAAAAGTATAAATACGTGTTATCTCAAATACGCTGCAAAATTACCTAAAATTCTCCATACTCTTGTGTACTTTCGTGAAATACTTTTTGCAAACGTGTTAAAACAAAGCACAGCACAAGGCGGCAGACATTAAAAAATGCGGGGCCTTTCGGCTCCGCATTTCCATTTATTGTATCAATTAAAGATTATCTTCTGCGCTTTGCAGCAGTCTTGCCATTCAAGTTAACGATGTAACCCTTATTGCCCTGAGTCTCAGCAGTGCCATTGTAAACTGTGAGAGGTCCAAATATTGTCACATCATCTCCTTCCTTGATTTGCGTATCGCCCTCATCCCATTTGCGGTTGCCAAGATACAGCACACGGTAAGCCTCAAACTTATCCATGAAGAAGGTAGCATTGCCATACTGGGCACTGAATGTACCATTCTTAGCAATGCTCGTGATCTTTCCGCTTACATAAACGCCTGCCTTGACACCTGCATTAGCGGCCTCGACAGCACCTGTAGGATTGAACGGAGCAGCGAGGGTACCGATGCCGTTGGCATCGGTTGTGACACCATTGACAGAATAGACATAGCCGCTTGCAGTCTCAGGCACACCCTTGTAGCTCTTGACAGTAGCACAGATTACGACCTCTGCACCCGGAGCGATCTGTGCATTGCCCTCAGCCCATTTCTTGTTGCCGAGCCAAAGCACATGGTAAGCCTCGAAGTCCTTGTCGTTGCTACCACTGTAAGTACCATCCTCTGAGATAAAGAATGAGCCGTTGCCATACTTGGTGCCGAACTCACCGCCCTTGGCAATCTCAGAGACTGTACCCTTGATATAGACCTGTGTGGGTGATGTTGCATCGCCAAGACTCTTGATGTAAGAGATAGCCTCACTGACGGTGAACGGAAGTCCCTTGCTGCCTGCAGAACCATCCTGATTGATCACACCAGTAGTCTTGTACTCCACATTGTCCTTTGTAGTAGTGAAAGTCAGCGTAGTAGAACGGGCACCAGCGTTGTTAGCATTAGCGTGGAATACGACCTCGTTACCATTGATAGCCTTGATGGAGAGCCAGCTTTGAGCATCCTCTGGCACTGTAACATGAAGTCCGTCACCACCCTTCAAGGTTATGAAGGCTGTAGCATCTCCACCCTTGGCAGGGATGACACCGTCCTTGACACCGTCGACATAGATAGAGTCGCACTTGATGAGCGACTTCTCGAGAGAGACGACATTGCAAGCGCCTGATTTCGTCTCAGGAATGCCCTGATAATCGATGAGCACAGCGCTGACAGTCATCTTGTCGCCTACAGAGAAGGCGTTGGCATCCGTAAATTTGGCGCCATTGAGCCACATGCCTCTGTAGACCTGAATCTCGTGAGCGTTGTCACCTACATAGTTGCCATCGTCAGAAAGCCAGTAGGTAGCGTTACCATACTGCGTGCTGATCTCCTGGATACGGCAAACAACACCTTTCACCAGATAAGACTTTGTACCCTGAGTGCCGGCTTTGATCATGCTCACTGCCTGGGCAACGCTGATCACCTGAGGTGCTGCGACATCGCCCTGGATAATGTTGATATACTGAGTCTGACCACCCGAGATGAGCTTAATAGTAGCTGTACGTCTGTCGTCATAAGCGCCGGCATAAATCGTCAGCTCGGACTGACCGGCACTACCGTTAAGCGTAGAGAACTGAAGCCATGCTCCATCCTTAGTTACTGTACCTGTAGTATCGAGCTGCCATGCATCATTAGCACTGATAGAGATGGTATTGCTGCCACCATTCTCAGGCAGAGAGACATAAGACGAAGAGACGGTCAGCCCCTTGAGGTTGTCCACCTCATAGTTCTCAGAACAACCTGTCAACATCAAAGCTACAGAGGCAGCCAAAATGCCGAAAATATTTCGTAATTTCATATTGTATTTCTTTATGAGGAAGACCCCGGAGGGCCTTCCTTATCATATTTTTAGTTGAAATAATACTTCAGACCGATAGAAGCATACCAAGTCTGGCCAATAGAATGGTTCTTTATCCAAACCTTAGAGTCACCACTAACAACAGCAGGAGTAGAGTAGACAGCGTAACCCTCCTTGTCAACGCCCTCATACTTCAGCACGCGGAAACCGTCGGAACCAAGAGCCGGGTTCAGATACTTGGCGACACCCCATGAGGAGTTGAAGAGGTTGAGCAGGTTCTTAACATCGAACGACAGCTGGAAGTTATGCTTTGTAGCACCGATGTTAAACTTGAAGTCGTGCTTATAGCTGAAGTCTACACGGTGAACCCATGGGCTATAGATGCTGTAAGCCTCAGCATACTCACCCTGATGCTTCTTGAAGTAGCTATTGTTGTGCACGAAAGCCATGAAGCGGTCACGGTCGTCAGTAGTCTTGAAACGGAACTCGTTGTTCTGCACCTGAGCATCGGTAGGGATGTAGATAGCATCGTAGACATAACCATCTCCGTTGACGTCGTTGGTTGTCATAGCACTGTAGTTGTAGCCACCGCGGTAAGCCTCATAGATGAGAGAGTAGTGGTTTCCGCTCTTGTCGTGCAGGCCGAGCGAGGCGATGAAACGGTCAGGAGTGATATTCTGGGCGTTATGCAGCTTAACGGCTGTAGGGCCGTCGACGGTAGCCATGTAGTTCAGCACCGAAGAAGCATTACTTCCCGGAAGAGAGGTGAGCTCCTTAGCATAACTGTGCGTATAGCTTGCCATGATGTCCATCCATTCCCAAGGCTGAGCCGTAATCTGCGCCATAAAACTGCCACCATAACCCTTGTGGGTATTCTCAAGGACATAAGCGCTCTTACCCATCTGGAACTTATCCGGATAGATGTGACGGCTGTCAGCACCATTGAAGCGGGCGAAGCCCTCTACATTAGGCGTGCTCCAGTCATTGATGACAGTAGCGTAAAGCGTCTTGTTGAAAATAGCCTCAGCAGTAAGAGTGAGTGGGAAGCTGACAGGAACGACATAGTCGACAGCCAGAGAAGTCTTCCATGTCTGAGGCATGTGGAAGTCCCTTGATACAGCAGAAACCTCACTTGGGAGAACGCCATCCTCAGGCGTGATCGTGTTGGGATAACCCATGGAGATGAGCTTGTTCTTCAGAGCGTCGATCGTGGCATGGCCATCTTTGTCGACAACAAGGCCACCGGCAAACTGTGACATATCCGTTTTATTTCCACCGTTCTTACCTGTTGCGTTGAGCTTCAGCAAGTTCTGCACCATACCTGAGTTTGTAGGCATGTTGGTGAAGAAGACGAGCGGCAGACGACCGGCGAAGAGACCGGTACCGCCACGAAGCTTCAGACTCTGGTTGCCGAGGACATCCCAGGTAAAACCAACACGCGGAGAGAAGATGAACTTAGAGGAAGGCCACTTACCAGTATCGATATGACGGCCATTGTAATCGAGAGCGAGAATGGCATTGTTGGTCATCAAATCACCATTATCGAAGATCAGATTGTCTATACGGAGACCGTAAGTGAGCTTGAATTTAGGAGTAACGTTCCACTCATCCTGAGCATAGATACCGATCTTGTTATACTGTACGCGGGCTGCAGGGTTCGTCTCACCGTCATAACCATAAGTGAGGTTAACGATAGCAGGAGCAGCGCCGTTGAGGAAATCAGAGAGAGAGTTGTAACGATAATAACCAGTACCGTTACGCATGTAAGAGTTGTCAGCCATCTGATGCTCATAGTTCAGACCGGCGAGGATCTTATGGTTGCCAAGGTAATAAGTGACATCATCCTTGATGTTCCACACCTTATTATGTACACCATTGTTCCAAGTGAAGAGCTCGTAACCGAGAGCCATATAGGTATTATCTGGATCACCGATGTCACCACCCATGATATCAATGAATGGGAACTCTGACGAGTTAGTGCCACGCACATCATCATGCTTAGAGTAAGTGACGAGGAGCTGATTGCTCAGATTATTAGAAAAACGGCTGTTCAAATCGAGAGAGAATGAAGACACCTTGTTCTCCATGGAGTACATGGAATTAGCAAATGACATGGAATTCTCCGACATACGGGCAGAAGAAGAACGAGGACCGCCATCCATAGAAGAAGCGTTAGGTGCAATCCAGTTCTTGTTGATCGTATAGTTGTAGCGGAAAGCAAGGTGATGCATGTTATTGATGTTCCAGTCTAAACGAGCGAGGAGCTTTTTGTTACTCTCATCAGACGGGAAACTCGTCCAAGAACCTGTATCATAACCATATTTGTCTCTTACGAAGTTAGAAACCTTTTCAAGGTCAGCAAGTGTGGTACGAGAGATCTTCTGATCGACGTTTGCAACACCGTCCTCCGAGCCACGCCAACGGTTAGCTACAGTAGGGATCTTGGTCATTTCAGCATTGACGAAGAAGAAAAGCTTATCCTTGAGGATAGGACCACCAAGTGTGAATCCATAGGTCGTTTTTTGGTCCTTTTCGCGAGCACCCTGGAGCTGCTCACGGTCAACAGCGTCACCACGCATGTTTTCATTCTGATGATAAACATAAGCAGTACCCTTGAAGGTATTCGTACCCGACTTCGTGATAGCATTGACACCACCGCCGATGAAGTTGGTCTGACGAACATCATACGGAGAAATGACAACCTGCATTTCCTGGATAGCATCGATAGAGATAGGGCTGCCGCCGCCGGGGAGGCTGGAACTCAGACCGAAGTTATTGTTGAAGTCAGCACCATCAACAGTGAAGTTAGCCGTACGGCCATCGGTGCCAGAGAATGTCATGCCGTTACCACCATAAGGAGACAGGCGAGTGTAGTCGGTGATGGAACGGGATACGGAGGGCATGTTCTGAATCATCTGGTTGTCGATGTTCGTAGAAGCACCGGTTTTCTCAGTCGTGAACTTCGTAGCTTTAGCACTCACGACGATTTCGCCGAGCTGCTGTGCATCCTCACTGAGGGATACATTCAGATTGTAAGTCTGACCGAGCTGTAACTTGACGTCCTTAACATCCTTTGTCTGGTAGCCGATATAGCTTACCTTGACCTCGTAAGGACCACCGGGGCGCATACCGTTGATGGCATACATACCTTTTGTGTTAGTCACGGCCTGGTACTTTGTGCCTGAGGGCACGTGTACGACTTCAATAGAGGCTCCAATCACATCCTCGCCATCAGCGGTAACCTTACCGCTCATGCCGGACGTAGTGATCTGTGCCATAGCAACTGTTGTAAGACACAACAGAAGCGTAATCAGAAAAAGCAGTCGTTTCTGCATAAGATTTAACTAAATAAGATTAAAATTGCGGGTGTTAACCCATATTACACTAAATATGTTGCAAATTTAATCAAATTAATCCATACTCTTGTGTAGAAACGTGAAATACTTTTTGCAAATGAGTTAAAAAGACCACTCAGGCCTCTCCCCAACCCTCCCCCGTAGGGAGGGGGAAGAGCCATCGCAATGAGTACCGAGCATTACCTCTTAAAGCATATCTTATTCCCCTCCCTACGGGGGAGGGGTTAGGGGGAGAGGCCTTTACCCAAACAGTAGCCCCACGCTATACATTAATATAATGTATCGCAGCAACTTGCCAAGGGTGATACTGACGGTAGAAATAAAAAGGTTGGAGCGCATCAGGCCTAAGCAGATGGTGATGGCGGAGCCGATGATAGGGAGAAAAGCGAAGAAGCCGATCCATGCGCCATGGCCCGCCATGAACCGCTGTGCTCTGTCAAGGCTCTCTTTCTTGACATGGAGGTAGCGCTCTATCCAGTCGAGCCGGCCGAGCCGCCCTACCCCATAATTGAATAATGATCCGAGGACATTGCCGATCGTGCCATAGATGATGAGTTCCTCGGTCTTCAGACCGGCAGCATAGAGACCGAGCATGACGGCCTCGCTTGAAAACGGAAAGAAACTGCCAGCGAGGAATGCTGCTATGAGCATTCCCCAATAGCCGTAGTTGAGCAGAAAATCTGTGATAGCCTGAGACATATCAAGCAATAGTTCAAGCGCCGATGAGGTTAAAGACAGTGATGGCAAAGGCACCTGCCGCAAGCACCATCGAGACGATATTGCTCAGCCGCGTGTGCGTCAAGGCAAGCCAGTGACCAATGAGTGGTGCCGTCAACACGATGGACATGCCTAAGAGGAAGTCAAAATGCTGTGGCTGAATGACGCCGAAGAGCATTGCTAACGCATCGAGCACAATGAACAACTCGTAGATCATACGGATGCGGATGCGGTCCTGGTAACTGTACATCGCGAAATGAACACCACCAATGATGGCACATAACAACACAAAACCAAACGTCACCCACTCATGGAGCCCCACTCCGGCAGCCAGGAAAGGCTTACCAAACTGGAAGACTGCTAAGAAATGAGTACCTAACCAGTCGATCTGTCCAATATAGATAAGCCATGCCACCACAAACCAGTAAGGCGCAATGATGCCCAGAATCGATGAGAGAAACGTGCGGAGAGAGAAACACTGCATGTACACGGCCATGACGATCCACAGCACCGGAAGGAAGAGAAGAGCCTGCGGGAAGACAACACTGCTCATGCCCAACGCACAGAAGGCATAAAACGTCATGCCTGTGGCATTGGGGTTCTGGTAGGTACGCAGCAAGAATAGAAGGAAGGTGATGAACGTGATCTGCACCACCGCCACGTTGACTGTACGGAAGAGGAACAGCGACATGGAGGTCATGACGAGGAACGAGCACGACACCATACGCGAGTAGATACGTATGAGCGCATTACCGTTGTTCAGTTCCGCCATCATCACGGTGGAAGCAAAGAGCAAGGCGAAGTTGAGCCACATGCTCTCCCTGAGGAGCCCGGCTACCAAGCTCACCACCAACCCGTAGACCACTGTCACTGGCAGTGCCCAACGGGATGTCGCTATTCTGTTCTGTAAACGCTTAATCACAGGTCTTGTCCGATATCTCTACGGAAATATTTACCTTCAAATTCGATGGTCTCTGCACCGAGCATGCTCTTCTGCAGTGCCTCTTCCTTATTCTTACCATAAGAGGTGACACAGATGACGCGGCCACCGTTGGTCACAACCTGACCGTCCTTCAGTGCCGTGCCCGAATGGAACACGATACTCTCGGGATCGACCTTGTCAATGTTCAGGATGGGGAAGCCTTTCTTGTAGCTCACGGGATAGCCACCCGAGACGAGCATCACGCAGACAGCCGAGCGGTCGTCAAACTCCACCGTGCGTTTGTCGAGGTCGCCCTTGGCAACACCCTCGAAGAGGTCGACGATGTCGCTCTTCAAACGCGGCATCACGGTCTCTGTCTCCGGGTCGCCCATACGACAGTTGTACTCGATGACCATCGGATCTCCCTTGACATTGATAAGACCGAAGAAGATAAAGCCTTTGTAATCAAGGCCTTCCTCAGCCAGTCCCTCCACAGTAGGACGGATGATACGGTCCTCCACCTTTTTCATCCACTCCTTCGTAGCGAAGGGCACAGGAGACACGCTGCCCATGCCACCGGTGTTCAGACCCGTGTCATGCTCACCGATACGCTTATAGTCTTTTGCTTCCGGCAGAATTTTATAATGCTTGCCATCGGTCAGCACGAACACTGAACACTCAATGCCGGAGAGGAACTCCTCGATGACAACCTTAGCAGAAGCGTCGCCGAACATGCCGCCGAGCATCTCACGGAATTCTTTCTTCGCAGCCTCAAGCGTCGGTACGATGAGCACGCCCTTACCGGCAGCCAGTCCGTCAGCTTTCAGCACATAAGGCGGCTGGAGCGTCTCTAGGAACTTGCAACCTTCCTCTACCATCGTGCCATCGAAAGTCTCATAGGCAGCCGTGGGGATATGATGGCGTTTCATGAAGCCTTTAGCAAAATCTTTACTGCCTTCGAGCTGGGCACCAGCCTTAGACGGCCCGATGACAGGCACATCCTTCGTGCGCGGGTCAGCCTTGAAACTGTCGTATACACCTTTCACCAACGGATCCTCGGGACCGACGACGACCATGTCGATGACGTTCTTGACCACGAAGTCTTTCTGAGCCTCGAAGTCATCCACACCGATGGCGACATTCTCACCCACCGATGCCGTGCCCGCGTTACCCGGGGCGATATAGAGTTTTTCGCACTTAGGGCTCTGCGCGATCTTCCATGCCAGTGCATGCTCGCGTCCGCCACTGCCTAAAAGTAAGATTTTCATAGCGTTATTTTAAGAAGTCAAAGAAATATCTGGATATACGCTCATGGAGATGCACGCTCTGATGACCGCGCATGTTGTGAGGCTCGCCGGGATAGACGAAGAAGTCGGGTTGCGTACCGTACTTGATGCACTCCTTGAGGAACGAGAGGGCATGCTGCGGCACCACCGTAGCATCGTTGCCGCCGATGATGATCTCGAGGCGGTCCTTGAGGTTCTTCGCCTTCGGGAGGAGCGAGGAGTGGGCATAGCCCTCGGGGTTTGTCTGCGGCGTGTCCATATAACGCTCGCCGTACATCACCTCGTACCATTTCCAGTCGATGACAGGGCCACCGGCAACACCTACCTTGAAGACACCCGGATGGGTCGTCATCATGTTGATCGTCATGAAGCCGCCGAAGCTCCAGCCGTGCACGCCGAGACGTGTGCTGTCGACATAAGCCAGCGACTTGAGGAAGTCGACGCCTTTCATCTGATCTTCCACCTCATGGTCGCCAAGATGACGGAACGTCACCTGCTCAAAAGCCTTACCGCGGTTCTCTGAGCCTCGATTGTCGAGGATGAAGAGCAGATAGCCGCGCTGTGCCATGTAGGTCTCCCACGAACGGGAGCAGTAGTGCCAGCGGGCATCGACATTATGGGCGTGAGGGCCACCATAGACATAGACGATGGTCGGGTATTTCTTCTTCGGGTCGAAGTGGATCGGCATCACCATGCGGTAATAGAGATCCGTCACGCCGTCGGCAGCCTTGATCGTGCCACAGCGATATTCGGGCACGTCGTAGCCTTTCCAAGGATCAGCAGCGGTGAGCCAGCGTGTGCGGCGCCCGTTGTCGATATTAACGATAGCGATGTTGCGCGGCGTCGTCGGAGCCGAGTAGTTATCGACGATATACTGACCGCTGCCACTCAGAGAGCCCGTGTGCCAGCCCTGACCATTGTCGTCCATGAGGGCGCGCTTGCCGGTAGCAATGTCGACAACCCAGATGTTACGCTGTATCGGGCTGCACTCGTTGCTCTCATAGACGAGAGCCTTATGCTTCGTGTCAAAGCCGAGGAAATCCTCCACGACCCACTTGCCGCTCGTGATCTGCTTGAGTTCCTTGCCCGTTGTGTCGAAGAGGTAGAAGTGGTTGTAGCCGTCTTTCTGACTCTGCATGATGAACTTCTGCGAATCCCAGGGGAGAAACATGATTGGATGGAGCGGTTCCACATATTTATCATCGGTCTCGCGATACAGCTCCTTGAGCTTGTCACCCGTCGTAGCATCGTAGCTGACGAGACGACAGTCGTTCTGATCGCGGTTGAGCTCAAACATATAAATCGTCTTCGAGTCAGGGCTCCATGCCACATTTGTGAAGTAACGGCCTGTGGGGTCACCGGCCTTGAGGTAGACGAGCTTTTGTGTCGTGAGATCATAGACGCCGAGCGTCACCTTGTGACTCGTCTCGCCTGCCATCGGATATTTGTCGGGAGCATAAGTAGCGATGCGCGAACCAGAGTCAGGCACGACTTCGGGATCGGGGATGTCGACCTGCGGATAGTCGGTCACCATCGACTGATCCATGCGATAGAACGCGAGTTTCTTGCCGTCGGGACTCCAGAAGAGACCACCGTCGATGCCGAATTCGTCGCGGTGCACGCTCTGACCGTAGACGATGTTACGGGAACCGTCTGTCGTCAGCTTGCGCACGGCATTGACGGGCTCCGTCTTACTGCCTGTCGAGGGCTGAGCTATATAGAGCTGCCAGTCCTTGACGTAAGCCAAAGAACGGGAAGCATAGCAGAAGCTTGATGCCTGGGTGCCGGAAGCGAGATTGATTGCCCACAGCACGCGGTGCGACTTCCAGTTGTACGCCACCGTCTGATTGCCTGCCCTGAGGATGACGATGGGCTTGCCGGCCTCGGGGAACAGAGCGGAGTAGAACGAGTGGACCGTCAGTCCGTCTTTCTTCAGCTGTGCTGCCGTAAGCAGTTTCTTCTCCTTGCCTGTGTTCTTGTCGACAACGGAGCAGTATTCGGCGTCGAGGCGGATGAGCTCATCGCCCCACCATGTCGTCCACCGGTTCTCCGGCACAAACTTATGGTAGTTGACGCCGCCGAAGTTGATGTCTTCGAGAGAAAACAGGCGCGGCTGCGTGGTCTGCGCTCCGGCGCCTAAGCAACACATCGCTGCTATCATAAAAACAAATATCTTTTTCAGCATAATCATAATATTTAGCTAACGGCCCCTTCCTTAGTCCCTCCCCCATCCAGGGGAGGGAGAAATTACAAGGATAAACAATCGTTGTGCAAGGGTATAACAGGCATACCTCTCCCTCCCCTGGATGGGGGAGGGGTAGGGGTGGGGCTGTGGGGGCCAGTGGGGCCTTTGGGGCCCGCCTTTATCTTCTTCTTTTTTTATCCCTCGAATATTTCCTTTCTTCGTCGTCAAACCTTCCTTTTGGTCTGCGCTTTCCTCCACGCTCGTCGTCAAAGGAATGGAACTTGAACGAGCGGATGTCGCCATCCTCGTTGGCCTGCAGGTCACGCTTGAGCTGATAGTAGTCACGCTTGCCTCCACGGCTGTTACCGTAGCTGTCGCTGTCATCGTCGAGGCGTTGCTTGAACTCACGGTTCTTCTTGAAGCGGTGCTTCTGTGCCATCTCGCGTTTCTCCTCGTCGGTCTTCACGATGCCGCCCTCATGACGGAAGTCGGCCATCTTACCATCGAAGAGCGTGTACTTACGGAACTCGCACTCGAGGGAGCCATTATAAAGAGGTATCTTGATCGACGGCTTCAGACCAATCTGATCGAAGCACTCCTCACGATATGACAGCACCCACGCCTCATTGCCACTGAACTCGCGCTTGAGTTTTTCACCGATCATCTTATAGGTGCCAAGGAGGTTCGGTGTCGTAATACGCTCACCGTAAGGCGGGTTCATGACGATGATACTCTTCTCAGCCGGTTTCTTGAAGTCCTTGAAATCCTGCTGCTCCACAGTGATATCCTGTGACAGTCCGGCAGCCTTGACGTTCATGCGCGCCGTGTTGACAGCCTTCATATCGATGTCGTAGGCATAAATATGGTGCTCGAAAGGACGCTCCTGCGAGTCGTCGTTATAGATTGTCTCGAAGAGATCCTGGTCGAAGTCGGGCCATTTCTCGAAGGCGAAACCCTTGCGGAACACGCCCGGTGAGATATTACGGGCGATGAGGGCAGCCTCGATAGCGATTGTACCTGAGCCATCCATAGGATCGATAAGGTCGCACTCACCTTTCCATCCCGTCATGAGGATCATACCGGCAGCGAGGACCTCATTGAGCGGGGCCTCCACACTCTCCTGACGGTAGCCGCGGCGGTGCAGCGACTCACCACTGGAGTCGAGGGAGATAGAGCCGTCGTCACCGGCGATATGGATATGAAGCCGGATGTCGGGGTTGGACACGGAGATGTTGGGGCGTGTGCCCGTCTTCTCGCGGAACTGGTCGACGATAGCGTCCTTGACCTTGTAAGTCACGAAATGGGAGTTGCGGAACTCGTCAGAGTAGACCACGGAGTCGACGGCAAAGGTCTTGCCGGGGAGGATATACTTACTCCAGTCGATGGTCTTCACATTATCATATACTTCCTCTGCCGAGCGCGCCTTGAAATGCTTGATGGGCTTGAGGATTCTGATGGCGGTGTGCAGCTGGAAGTTGGCACGGTACATCATCTCTTTGTCTCCCGTGAACGACACCATCCGCCTGCCAATCTGTACGTTGTTTGCACCAAGCTGCGTGAGCTCCTGTGCCAAGACATTTTCAAGTCCCATGAAGGTCTTGGCGATGAGTTCAAATTCCTGTTCCATTATTGAATTCTAAATCAAATATATCTTTTTTCTGTTGTTTATACTTCTTTGAACCGGGCTTCATGTCGTGGGTCACCCACACGTTGGCGCCGATGACGGAACCCGAGCCGATCGTCACGCGGCCGAGGACGGTGGCATTGGCATAGATGACGACATTGTCGCCGATGATAGGATGACGCGGAATGCCCTTGATGGGATTGCCGTCCTTGTCGAGTGGGAAACTCTTGGCGCCGAGGGTGACACCCTGGTAGAGCTTGACATTACGCCCGATGATACATGTCTCGCCAATGACGACACCCGTACCGTGGTCAATCGTGAAATACTCACCGATGTTGGCACCGGGGTTGATGTCGATACCTGTCTCGGAGTGAGCAAGCTCGGTCATGAGGCGCGGGATGAGGGGCACGCCCATGAGACAGAGCTCGTGAGCGACACGATAGTTGGTGAGGCAACGGATGACGGGGTAGCAGGAGATGATCTCTGCATGACTGTGCGCAGCGGGATCACCGTTGTAAGCCGCCACGACATCCGTGGCGAGGACACGACGGATCTCAGGCAACCGGCTGATAAGCTCGCGCGAGATGTCGTGCGCCTTCATCGTCAAGTCACCGTCGGCGATATTCACCTTGTCATTATCAGTATCGGAGACATGGCTGAAACACAGACCGGCAAGCACCTGGTCGCAGAGCAGGTGATACATTCGCTCGACGTTGACGCCGATCTGGTACTTGATGGTATGGAGGTCGACCTGTGACTTCCCGAAATAACCTGGGAAGAGAATGGCACGGGCCAACTGGATAATCTCTTCAAGGCTGTCGCTTGAAGGAAGAGGATAACCTTCCTCATGCTCATGAAACAGGCCCTGCAGCGATTCAGGGTCGGAGAGACGGCATATAGCGTCGTGAAGCATGAGGTTCGTTTTCTGTCTGCTCATTTCTGTGTGTCAGTATTTCGTGCAAAGTTACGAAAAAGTAATGGAAAGGCACAAAGAAATGAGAAAAAAAAGAGGCCTCAACATAACCCTCCCCCGTAGGGGGGGATTAATATGCCTCAAGAAAAGATACTCTATCTCTTTTAATCACATTTTGATATCTCTATCTCTAAATGAAGCAATATCGCGACGCATATGTGGCGGAAACGCGACGCATATGTGGCGGAAACGCGACGCATATGCGGCGGAAACGCGACGCATATGTGGCGGAATTGCGACACGGCCGAGGCGTAATGACAATAGGCTTTACCTTCAACCATCCTTCTTTCTAAGGTTCTGCTTCACCAATTTCGCATATGCCTGACCTCTTGGAACGAGATACAAGAAAATCTTTTGAATAGTCAACTTTCATACAACATTATATGCCGAGCCACGTCTCGAAATCTTTCTTTTCCTTTTCATTAAGTTTAACTTGTCCTTCGGGGCGATTCTTTACAAGCCAAGCATAAATGTTGTTGTCATCGTAATCTTCGGCAACACGATCAAGGATACCCTCTATAAAATTTTTGAGGTTAGTTCCCTTGCTCGCGGCTAACACAGACAGAGAGCGGAAGGTGTTTCCGTTCAAGTCTATCACTTTTCTCTTTCTCGGTAAGACTGCAGTTTCCATGATCTAGAAGTTTTTGCTGCAAATATACGTAATATATATCATATATACAAGCTTCTCCCGATATTTTTTTCGACCTGTACGAATGAAACAGTTCCTGCTGCATATGGGTGGAAGTGCCTCGGAGAGGCACACT
>DEKJ01000049.1:0-15171 GCA_002353825.1 Prevotella sp. UBA2725
AATCTTTTCAAAGAACTCTTTCTTTATGTTGCTAACCGGTGTATTTCCGAAAAGCGAGTGCAAAGGTATAGACTTTTTCGATACCCTCCAAATATTTCGAGAATTATTTTTCAAAAATGTCTCATTATTGATCTATATCAAGTAGATAAGACTGATAGCAGTCACTATGTGACTGCCTACGCAACACAAGAACACAACAGAGCCAAAGCAAGCCGGAACCGCAAAAGCATTATGGCAACACGATCACGATGAAATGGCACCACCTTTACGCTGTAATCGACATGCGATTCCACTGCAATGGTAGTGCCATTATTATTGAAACGTAATCTTGCGGCGTTCGACAAACAATCGTGTGGCGTTCGACAAACGATTGTTCGACGTTCGACAAACAATTGTTCGACGTTCGACAGAAATCGAGGAGAAAGAGTCTATGATACCTTTCTACAACAGCTTCGTTGCTATCTCGTTGCTTGCCTCAATCGTTGCGATGGAATGGCGGAAGAGCTCCATCTCTTCCTTGGAAAGATGCAGGTCGACAATCTCCTTCACACCGTCGGAACTGATGATGGCCGGCACACTGGCAAAGACATCGTGACAGTCGTAGTGACCATCGAGGTAAGTCGATACAGGCATCACACGGTTCTCATCGTAGAGAATGGCCCTGGCAAGGGCGATGGCAGCCGAAGCAATGGCATAATTGGTGTGGCCCTTGAGGTTCACCACCTGAGGCCCGGCAATCTCAACCTGGTGCTTGATATCTTCGTAGCTGTGGCCGCGGAATCGGTCGGGATTGTCTATCTGAATGGTGTCCATGTTTTTTCCTCCCACACTCGCCATACTCCATGGTATAAACCCCGTAGGACCATGCTCGCCAAGCACCCAAGCATTGATGGAATGAGGATCGACATCAATGATATCTCCGAGGATACATTTCAGGCGCGCGGAGTCGAGGGTCGTACCGGAGCCGATGACTCGGTTGCTGGGCAAACCAGAGAGTCGCCAGATAAACTTCGTGATTGTGTCGAGGGGATTGGTAACTGTGACGATATATCCATTGAAGCCCGATGCCATGAGTTTCTCTACAGAGGGTTTGACGATCTTGCACGCTGCCTCAAGCTCGGATGAGCGAATGACATGACCCTCAGCATCACGCTTCAGAGCAGACTGCGGTGAGCCGAGACAGAAAATGGCAACCTCACAGTCGCCGCAGTCAGCAAAGTCGGCTGCACGAACCTTCATGTTGCGATCCATGAATTCGATGCCTTGGCGCAAGTCCAATGCCTCGCCACGGGCCTTATCTTTGTTTCTGTCTATGATTAGCAGTTCGTCACAAATACCTTGGTTGACGATGCCGTAGCAAACTGAGGAGCCTACGATGCCGTCGCCGATAACTGCTATCTTTTGTCTAAGTTTAAGAGCCATAATGAATAGATAATATGCTTACAATCTGCAAAGGTAAGTAAAAGTTTGAGAATATGCCAGTTAGAAGTAATATAATAATCTGAGAATCATTATCTCCTTACAGATCGGAAGAGATTGAGAAGGAAAAGATATGGAATATTGTTTTATTCTCAGAGATTATTTGTATTTTTGCACAAAAGGATCATAGTAATAATTATCATGGCAACAACGAATAAGACAGCAGAATTTGAGAAGGTGTTTTACGACGACCTGCATTCCTACCTTGTTGGCCTCAACTGTATAGACGATCATTTCCCCGATGCTCCCGACATAGAGGGCTGCTGGGCAAAGATCGGCGAGAGCTATATGCCCGACGGACTCAGGGAGTTCAACAAATATCCTATCGTGTCTCTCGGCTGGCCAATGTTTATTGGCATGGCTGTGGCAAAATACTGGGATGAGGACTGGGAGCTATACTCCAAGGTGGAGGATCTGTACAAGTATCTCCGCGACCGCATCGACTTCGACCACATGGACGACTACGTATGCGACAAAGTGCTACTTCTCGATGCCAACGCAAAGAAAAAGTTGCAAGAGCTTGTCGGTGAGTGCGCTTCGCGCACACTGAGCAAACTCCTGCATCTCGGTGTGGCACCCGGCAGTCAGGATGCTTTCTTCGCTTATATTGCCGCCCTCCACGAGCTCTATCTCATGGGTGCTGCCATGCAGCTCAAGACTATGGGGTATCACATGACAAAGGTGGGCTGAAAAGAAACACTAAAACACAAAGATATGAACAAGCAAGTATTAGTGACAGGTGCCAACAAAGGCATCGGTTATGAGATCGCACGCCATTTAGGTAAGAGCGGATGGCAAGTCATCGTCGGCGCAAGAAATGAGGAGCGGGCTGAGAATGCCGTGAAGAAACTGCGCGAAGACGGTGCAGAGATCCTCGGATGGCAGTATGTCAACCTCTCCGATAACACGGAGATTGAGAAGTCTGCGAAGGAGATCACCGAACGTTTCCCCGACCTCTCACTCCTTGTCAACAACGCTGGCATCCCCGGAGACATGGCGGTGAAGAGCTACGAGCAGACGCTGCAGGATGTCATCGACACGGTGCAGGTCAACTATATCGGAACATTCTATCTGACGAAACAGCTGCTCGCATTGCTGGAGAAGAACCATGGTCGTATCTGCAATATCACCGTGCCTTCCGTCTTCAGCCCTTACTGGCACCCAATGGCTTATGTAGCCAGCAAGGCAGGCCAGAACACGATGACGAGCACCATGGCATGGGAGTTTGATCATTTCAAGGTTCCTGTGGAGATCTTCGACATTCATCCCGGCGCTACCTCCACAGATCTCAATAACCACTACTCCGGACCGGGGAGTCATCAGCCGGATGTCATCGGTGAGAAAGTGGCAGGGATCCTCAACGACGGGAAACGCCACAATGGAGAGTTTATTGAGCTTTACCCCATCGTGGACGAAGGCAACTATTAGCCATGCAGATCATTCTCGCCAGTGCCAAGATAATGAATGACAGGACGGAAGTTACTCCGCCTGTCACAAGTCGGCCTCACTTTGAAGAAGAAGCCAAGCGCCTTGCGCTTGAACTCGGGCAGATGAAAGTTGAAGACTTAGTGAAGGCCTTGCATTGCAGCAATGCTATCGCCATGGAGAACCATTTACGATATCAGCGGTTCTTCGATGAGGAAGAGGCGTTGCCTGCCGTGTTGGCTTATCATGGACAAGCTTATAAATATCTCAAGGCAGAGGACTTCACGGACGATAACTTCCGCTACGCCCAGCAACATCTCACAATTCTCTCTTTTCTCTATGGCATGCTCCGGCCATTGGACATGATTCATCCTTATCGCCTGGAAGGCAAGGTGAAACTCGATGCCACAGACGGAAAGAATCTCTTTGCCTGGTGGAAAGACAAGCTCACTGACCTGCTCATCCGTCGGGTTCAGGAAGATGACGGCATTCTCCTCCACTTAGCCACGGAGGAGTTTGAACATCTCTTCGACTGGAAACGGGTCATGAAAGAGGTGCGCGTCATCAAGCCCTACTTCTATGTTGACAAAGGCAACGAGTACAAGATTGTATCGATGTAT
This sequence comes from Prevotella sp. UBA2725, assembly GCA_002353825.1. GTDB lineage: Bacteria > Bacteroidota > Bacteroidia > Bacteroidales > Bacteroidaceae > Prevotella. The sequence goes on from DEKJ01000049.1 coordinate 3,525, forward strand.
GCCAAAGGTTGCCGCGGAGCCATGGCGCGCTATGTCATCCAGAACCGCATCGAAGATGCAGAGAAGTTGACAGACTTTTCGGTCGATGGGTTCACTTTCCGCTCCGCAGGCAACGACAATCTTGTATTTATCAAACCGTAGGGGCCTTATTTTCTCGGTCTTAATATCAGCCGCAGGCTTTGCTTGTAGTTGAAGTAGCTCCACATCCAGTTGAGCAGAACGATGAACTTGTTCTTTACGCCGAGGATGGAGCGCAAATGGACGACAAGCCACAACAACCAAGCGAAGAAGCCGCCAAACTTCACTTTACCTATCTCCGCCACAGCACATTTACGGCCGATGGTCGCCATCGTACCGAGGTTCTTATAGACGAAAGGCGTCAATGCCTCACCGGGCAAAGGAGCATCGGCAGCATCCATCTTCTTGATATTCTTCGCCACATTCATTGCCTGCTGCATGGCGACCTGTGCCAACTGCGGATGACCGAGCTTGTATTCGGGGTCACCCTCAATGAGACTCTGATCTCCAATGCAGAACACGTTGCCTTTCATACCCTTCACGCGGTTGAAGCGGTCGCAGAGCAACCGTCCGGCATGACCGATAGCCTCCTGCGGCACACCTTCAATACTGTTGGCACGGATACCACTCACCCAGATGACGCAGCGCGAAGGAAGGGTCTTGATCTCGCCCGTCTCACTGTTCTTGGCCGTAACGATATTGTCCTTGTAGTCGATGACGCGCCAACCAAAGCGCACATGGACATTCATGCGACGCAGGTCTTCATAAGCACGCTGACCCGACTTCTCATCCATGGCTTTCAACAGTCGCTGACCGGAGTCGACGAGATAGATATGCATACGGTCCATGAGGTCAGGATAGTCGCGCGGCAGGACGTTGGCTTTCATCTCCGCCAAGGCACCGGCAATCTCCACACCTGATGGACCACCACCCACGATGACAAAGTTGAGAAACTGCTTGCGTTGCTCAGGATCTTCCTCAGTCTCAGCGCGTTCGAGCTCCATGAGGATCTTATTGCGAAGCGCCATAGCGTTCTCCACGGTCTTCATCGGCATGGCATTCTTTTCGACATCCTTGTTGCCGAAGAAGTTTGTCGTAGCACCTTGTGCGAGCACGAGATAGTTATAGTGGATGAGACCCACCGTCGTCTCTATTGCCTGCTCCTCCTCATCGATACGGGTCACATCAGCCATGCGGAAGAAGAAGTTCTTCCGCCCCTGAAACATCCTGCGGAAAGGAAACGCGATATTACTTGGCTCCAAGCCCGCTGATGCCACCTGATAGATCAGCGGTGGAAACTGATTATAGTTGTTTTTGTCGACAAGCACCACCTGATAGTTGGTGTTGCGCAGTGCCATCGCCAGCTTTAGTCCGCCGATGCCTCCACCGACAATCACCACACGTGTCAGTTCGTTTCTCCTGATGTTCGCTCTCATAACCTAAATATTTTATTCTTTCTATACTTAAACGGCAACAAATATCATTCCAAAGCCATTATTGATTATTTACGATAACATATGTGCCTCCCTCTTGGTCATCACCAATGGGATTTTGTTCTTCTTCGCATAATCGATGATGGGTGCGAAGCCCCCACCCCGCTGTTCAATCTTTCCCACCTCATCGAGCCATATTTTCTCCGGACGAGGCGCTTGCAGAATTCGCGCCACAGCCCAGTCGAAAACATGTTGATCGAAGAGAAAACGGCCTTGCGCAATCGTGCCCTGGAAGTCGGACGGGATTTGATCCTTCGGTAAGTCCTTCAGTCGGCAGAGCACACGGCTCTCACCCGAAACGATATCTACGAGGGTATATCCGATCAGTTCATTTTCTATCCAATCCTTGCGAGACCAGAAGCCGATGCCCTGCGGATGGGCATGAAAGAGACGAAGCAGACAAGTGGTCTTGCCTGCTCCCTTCTTTCCTTTGATCACCGTGACGAGACCATCATGGACGATCTCCACACGATGATCTTCTGTTGATTGACAGTTCATTACTGTACAGGCGTCACGGTTGCCCCAAGTTCACGGAGCTTCTTGAAGACACCCCAGTCGCCACCAAGTTCTCCGGCATCGAGGACGAAGAGCGTTGGCTGCTTCTCGGCATAGATGAACACCCACTCGCCCGGACGCTTGCAGAACTTATGTCCACAGGCCATGCTCGCAGTCTCCGTCGTTGTCTCATCGAGCTTTCCCTTGCGGTAACCGTCAAGGCTCCACTCGAGGAACTTCGAACGTGCCTTGTCATCATTGATGACAGCATGGAGCTCACCGAGCTGCTTCTCCATGGATTCATTGTCCCATCTCCAAGCGAGCTTGAAACTCATCCAGATTCCTTCCACCGGCAGCTTCGCATCCTGCACCATCGCTAAGACGTAAGCATTCAGACTGTCGTGCGGATTGTAATCGGGATGTGCCTTCTGATAGATGAGCTGGTCGAGGTTCTCTGCCATGGCGTGCGGCGTCATACGACCATAGCGGGCATAAATCCGAGCATCACTCATGTCATCCCCGGCATACTCCTTCAGCAGTTGGTTCACCTTCGCATAGTCGTCAGTGCTCAGCACATCCTTCAGCGTCTTGCCGTCGTGGAGATAGAACGACTTGTCGACAATTCTCAAACTGTCGGGGAGTGGAGAGAAATCCCATACGGCATCTTTCACCTCTCCGAGAACTTTGTGGATAGCGGCCCACTGTGGAGCGATATCTTTCGGGTTGCCCATCTTATGAGATGCAAGGATATAAGACGGAGCTTTCTGAGTCGACTTGTTGAGGTCAAGACGATACAGGAACTGCGCCCGCGCACTGAAAGTGGCGAGCAGCAGCATGGATAAAAGAATAATCTTTCGCATTGAATGATTATATCTATTGAATAATTCTATCTATTGAGACTATTACAGGTCGAAAGACAGTGATCCGTACCAGGTACGGCCTCTCTGAGGATAACCTGCAGTGTACTCGTAAGTCTTGTTGGCAAGATTAAGGACACCAACCTTGACATCGACCTTCCAGAACTTACGTGCGAGGCTCATGTCCTGCACGCCGAAGCCAGCAACATAAGCGGAGCCATCGTTCTGTGCATAGCTGCGACCCTGTGCCTGCAAGCGATACTGGAGACGAAGTCCCCAGATGGGACGAACCTCAGCAAAGAGCGTGAAGCGGCTCTTCGGCGTATAGAGGAAATGGAAGTTGTCGTGATCCTTATAGTCCTGGTCGATGTAAGCATAGTTAGCCTTCAACGTGAGGTAACGGGTGTCGTAACCGGCACCGAGCTCGAAGCCACGGTAGTCAGCTCTGCCCTTGTTCTGCATCTGTGTGATAGTAGGATCAGAAGCATCTACACCAGCCACAGAAGTCATGATGTCGTCAATCCAGAGATAGTAAGCACTGGCTGACCAGTTGAAGGCTCCTGCCTTACCCTCATAACTAAGGTCCATGTTCCATGACTTCTCTGTACCGAGGTCAGGGTTAGGGATCTGCTTACCGAGCTTATAAGAATAGCGGTCCTTGAGGCGGGCGAAGCGAGAAGTGCGCGCTGCTGTCAAACGAACGTGATGGTTGTCGTTCGGATGATAGTCGAGAGCAGCGAGACCGTTGACCTGATGATCGTTGGAGGTCGGCAGGTTCTCAATCTGCTTGTTTGTATAATTCTCAATCTTGTATCCCTTATGACCGAAGTAGCCGATAGAACCGGTTGCTGACCACTGGGGATCGAAGCGATACTCATCTTCCACAACGAACGAATACATACCCTCACTCATCTTTGCCTCAGGCTCACCGAGGTTATGACTGCGGTGTACATCATTTTTGTAGTTCACACCGAAGCGCAGGTCGTTGAGTGCACAAGTAGCCCAGTCGAGACCGACATGAGCTCCGAGCGTATAGTCGTTGTAGATACTCTCCCACGAACTCTTCTTGGTCTGTGTGCTATAGGTGAAATCATCGTAAGCATCGAGCGTATTGTCGAACTTGTCATACCACAGACGGGAGTTGAGCTTGACTGCATTAGAGAGGTTCGTCGTGGAATGGAAATAGAGCTCATCCTTATTCCAGTCGGTGTAACTCCAGAAACGTGTCATGCCGAGACCGAGTGTTGGCGGGATATCCTTCGAAGAGCGGATCATGGAGTAACCCACGACATACTCGTCGGTAGCATTCGGTGTATAGCCTGCCTTGACATTCATATTGAAGTCGTGCGTATGGGTATGCAGACGCGTCTTACCGTCGAGGTAAGGATTGTCGCTCACAGCACCAGACTTATCGGTCACTCTGTACAGCGATGCATCAGGGATTTTGTAATCGGGCTGATAGGAATAGCCGAAGTCGGCCTGTGCATACCACTTACCCCAGCGGCCACCGATATTGAGATTGGAGCGCCACAGCGTGTTGCCATCGAAATGGATCTCCAAGGGTTTGATAGGCTTGCGGCTGATGAGGTTCACCGTAGGACCGAAGGTATTACCACCGAGAAGCAGTGAGGAAGCGGCCTTGCTGACCTCAATCTTACTGACACTTCCCACACCGATGCGGTAAAGGTCAATGGTACCGTCGTAAGCTGCCGTCATTGGCACGCCATCGATATAGATAGGGATGAGGTCGCTGCTCATGCCACGGAGCATGAAACCAGCCTCACCACGGCCCGAAGCCTCTGTGATCGTGACACCCGGCACCCAGGACAGCGCCTCGGAGGCACGGAAGAGATCTGCATTCTTGATGAAGGTGGAGTTGACAGTGTTGTCTTTAAACTGATACTTACTGCCAAAGACATTCACCTCACCGAGCTTGAAGACGTGTGTCGTGTCTGACAACTCATTGGCTGCACATGCGGGAATAGCCATTCCGCAGAGCAGTGATAAGAGTAATTTTCTTATCATGTTGTTTTAATTTGAAAATAAAAAGTTATCCTATTTCTGATGTTTGAAAGGTCTGTAATCGAGGATGTATCTGATTGGGATGGCGACCATATGCATGAACTTCGTGAAGGGGAAGACGACGAGCATGCAGAAGCCGAGGAAGATATGGATTTTATGCACCACGGTGGCATCGGTGAGGAAGGTCCACGCATTGCCTTTAAGGATGACGAGACCCTGTGCCCAGCGGTCGAGATTCATGTAGTGGTCGAGGTCATGGCGTATCGTCTCCGTCGTACCAAGCAGGCCTGTGATGACCTGAAGGATGATGAGGGCAAGGAAGAACCAGTCACCGAACCGGCTGTTGGCTTTCACCGCTGGGTTCGTGGCGCGCCGCAGGGCCATCATCAGCACACCCGCGAGTGTGACGAGACCGGCCGCACTACCCATGAGGATAGCCAACTCGCGCTTCTGCTCGTTCGTGATGAGCCAGTCGTAGGACCACTCCGGTGCCAGGAGGCCGAAGATATGGCCGAAGAACACCATGATGATGCCGACATGGAAGAGGTTGCTGCCGTATTTTAGCAAGCTGTCATTGCTTAGAAACTGAGTGGAGAAAGCCTGCACCGAGCGCTGGTCAATGGCCAAATGGTAGAGGACGCCGAAGATGAAAGCGGCACCCGCCATATAAGGAAAGAACTGATAGCAGACCTCTAAAATATAATCTTGTATGTTCATATTTTATCGCATTAATAATCCTATTGCTGTCCACGCTGTGAGAGCGATTCCACGATATTAATCAACGGCGTATATGGATGCTTCTCTTCCTCAAACTTCTGCTTCATGTGGCCCAACACGCCATGGATATCGTTCATCGCGGCATCCGCCTCCTGCTGACTCTCCATATTAGAGACATACTGCAAGTACATCGGCAGATAGTCGGGTAGCTCATGCTCATCGGGCATGAGCCCTGCACGCAGATACTCCTCCGTAAGATCCACCATCGCCTGACCACGGTCCTTGCTCGTGCCGTAGACGAAGTCGAAGAGGTAGAGGTTTGTCTTCGTGGATGTATCGAAGAGCGCCGAGTAGTCAGCTTGCCAAGAGCGAAGATCACTAAAGCCATGGACATAGCCGAGAAACTGATCCACAGCAGCGAGGTTCTCTTCGGTGAGCAGGCCATCGTCAGTGAGCAGTGGCTTCGCCTCTGCGAGACTCTCCCACAGTTCCTGCGAAGGATAATCGAGGAGCACGGACAGAATATTATATGTCTTAATCATCTTTACGTTTATTAATTCAACTATATTCCTCCGAAAATATTCTTTCTTGTCCGACACTCATCGGGGAAGCCTTGCTCGGTACGGTCCTCAAAGGCATGGGGATCGCGATGCTCGGTCTTCGGTGCAGAAGGGATAACGAAACGGTCCTCATAGTTGGCGATGGCCAAGAGACGATACATCTCATCATACTGTAAAGCGGTCAACCCGAGGCGGTCGTCGACTTCCGGCTGCGTCTCGCCCTCGACGGTCTTCCTCCGCTCATACTCGCGCAGCGCCACGAGACGGGCCAGTGCCATCCGCACGGGCTCCTCATCACCGGCTGTCAACAGACGCGCCTGATAAGCTACAGGGATACGCATATTGTCGACCTGTGCGAAATAGTCGTCAGAGATAGGCTTCTCCCCTGCCTTCGGACTCTCTGCGGGTACATACCACACCATCGGCAACGTACGATACTCTGGATGAAGTGGGAAAGCAATCTGCCACTCTTTCATCAGTTTATACGTCGGAGAGCGCTGGGCAGCAAGGATATAGTCATGACTGATGCCTTGCTTCTCAGCCTCAGCGATGACCTCAGGGTCATGGGGGTCAAGAATCATCTCCAACTGTCTGCGATAGAGCTCTTTGGGGTCTTTTAAGGACGCAATCTCGTCGATATGCGACTGGTCTACGAGGACAACACCGAGATAGCGCATTCTTCCTACGCAGGTCTCAGCGCAGACCGTCGGTTGACCATCCTCGATACGCGGATAGCAGAAGAGACATTTCTCACTTTTCATACGCTTATGGTTGAAGTATATCTTCTTATAAGGACAAGCTGAGATACACTGACGCCAGCCACGGCAACGGTCCTGGTTGATGAGGACCACACCATCGCTCTCCCGTTTGTAGATAGCACCTGATGGACAACTCGGGATACAGGCAGGATGCTGACAATGCTCACAGAGACGCGGCACATGGAGCATGAAGGTTTTCTCAAACTCTTCGAAGCCGTCGGTGTCGATGCCTTTAAGGTCAGGGTCACTGCTGCGCTGCTCAAAGGTGCCGGCGAGATCATCCTCCCAGTTAGGGCCATCCTTCACCTTATCCATCCGCTTGCCCGTGATCATTGAGAAAGGACGGGCAGAGGGTGGCGTGTCGGTGCGCTTCTTCCCTTTCAGCGTAGAGAAGTCGAACGTGAAAGGCTCATAATAGTATTTGACCTGAGGCAGATAGGGGTTAGAGAAGATCTGCGACATGATCTTCGGACGATTGCCGAGCCGAAGCTGCAGTTTGCCGCCTTTCAGTTCCCATCCACCTTTATATTTATCCTGGTCTTCCCAACGTTTGGGGTAACCGGGTCCGGGCTTCGTCTCGACATTGTTGAACCAGGCATATTCCAACCCTTCACGTGATGTCCACACATTCTTGCAGGTCACGGAGCAGGTATGGCAGCCGATACATTTATCGAGGTTCAAAACCATGTTGATTTGAGCTTTTATTTTCATTGTGCGAATTTCTTAAACATCATTAATTGAATTACCTGTCAATGGCGGACGGCCACAAGGGCCGCCCCTACATTATCACCATGTGATGTTTTGGTCTGCTACCTTCCTCAGCAATACGAACTCATCGCGGTTGGCACCGATCGTACCATAATAGTTCAGACCGAAGGATAACTGGGCATAGCCCCCGATCATATGCGTCGGCTTCGGACAGAGGCGGGAGATGGAGTTGTGGATACCACCACGGTTATGCGTCAGCGGCGAGCGCGGCACATTGACCGTACGACCCTGATTGTGGAACATATACAATGCGCCCTCGGGGATACGCTGACTGATGCAGGCGCGCGCCATGGCCGAGCCGTTATCGTTGAGCACCTCTACCCAGTCGTTATCGTTGATACCGAGCTTGGCGGCATCGCGCTCACTCATCCAGATCACGGGGCCACCGCGGAAGAGGGTGAGCATGAGGAGGTTGTCATTCCACGATGAGTGTATGGTCCACTTATTGTGCGGCGTCAGCAGATTGAGGGCAAGGGTCTTGTCCGTGATATGCATGCGCTCCTTGAGGTTGTTGATCTCCTTCTTCGCCAATGGCGGTTTATAGCAGACGAAGTTCTCTCCGAAGGCGGTCATCCAGGGATGGTCGAGATAGAAACTCTGCCTTCCCGTCAGCGTGCGCCAGGGGATGAGATAATGGATATTCGTGTAGTTGGCGGTATACTCCGTCGTCTTGTTGTTAATACCGGACCATATCGGTGTCGATAAACTGAGTCGTGGCTGGACGACGAGATCCTGATAAGTATAATGAGTGTCGCCAAAGTCGTGCGTCAACGGCTCAGCGAGCTCCTGACCGGTCGATTTCTCCAATGACTTCCATGCCCTTCTTGACGCGGCGCCATTACTCGTTGGGTCGAGGGTGAGCACGGCGTCGACAGCCTGCTTGACATCACTGATGTCGACGAGACCCTCGGAGACGCCTTTGTCATGGCAGACACCGTTCATCTGCTCAAGTTCTTCATATTCGGGTTTCGACTTCCACGCGATACCTTTACCGCCCATACCCTTATCGCGGATATTTGGACCAAGGCTGCAAAACATCTTGTAGATATTCGGATAGTCGCGCTCGATGACCGACAACTGACCCATATTCTGTCCAGGCACCGGCATCTCACCCGTGTCTTTCCAGTCGTGTACATAGAGCGGCTCGCTGATCTCACCCGCACTGTCGTGGGCGATCGGCTGATACATCAGGTCTTTCTCCTTGCCGAGGTGACCGACACAGAGCTCAGAGAACTTCTTTGCCAACGAGCGGAAGATATCCCAGTCGGTGCGGCTCTCCCACACGGGGTCGACAGCCTTGGAGAAAGGATGAAGGAAGGGGTGCATATCTGTCGAAGAGATATCCTCTTTCTCATACCACGTGGCGGCAGGCAGAACGATATCCGAATAGATCGACGACTGTGTCATACGATAGTCGATATTCACGCAGAGGTCGAGTTTACCTATCGTACCTTTCTCATGCCATTTCTCATATTTAGGCAAAGGCATGCCACAAGCCTTGAGGTCCTCACCGAGCACATTATTCTGTCCGCCAAGGAGATACTTGATGAAATACTCCATACCCTTGGCTGAGCAACCCACGAGGTTCGCACGCCAGATGAAGAGGTTCTTCGGACTGTTGTCATCGCCATCGAGGTCCTCACTGGCAAGATGGAGCTTATCTTCGTGAAGTTGCTTGCAGACATAATCTTTCACATCCTCGCCTGCCTTCTCCGCATCTTTGCAGAGCTGAAGCGAGGAGCGGTCAAACTGTGGCTCGACAGGTAGCCAGCCCATTCGCTGACTCTTGATATTACAGTCGAGGAGCGTCAGGCCTTTCCACTTGTTCTTGTCGGCCATCGGAGAGAGTTGCTCGTCGACCGTGACCTTCTCATAGCGCCACTGGTCGGAATGCATATACATATAACTGACGGTGTTCATCTGCCGACTTGGGCGATACCAGTCGAGGCCGAAGGTCACCTGAGCCCAGCCGGCCTGCGGGCGCACCTTCTCCTGACCAACATAATGGCTCCAGCCACCGCCGTTGACGCCGAGGGTACCACAAAGCATCAGCATGTTGATGGCAGAGCGATAGGTCATGTCGGTGTTATACCACTGGTTAACACCGGCTCCGATGATGATCATGCTCTTGCCATGCGTCTTCGCAGCGGTGTCGGCAAAGGCACGGGCGGTGCGGATGACATCCTCAGCAGGCACCCCCGTTATCTCCTCCTGCCAATGCGGCGTATAAGGCTTGTCATCGTCATAGCTCTGTGCGCAATTGTCATCGCCCAAGCCACGGTCAATACCGTAATGGGCCATCATCAGATCGAAGACATGAGCACAGACGATGTCTCCGTCCTTGCCGTGAACAACACGGACAGGTACCTTATGGGTGATGATATCCGGATGATTCGTCGCTGCGAAATGCGGATTCTTATAGTCGGCTCCACCGAAATAAGGGAAGAGGACCGTTTCTGTAGAGTTAGGAGTTAGGAGATAGGAGTTAGGAGTTGATGCTGCACCACTATTCTCCAGTGCTGAAAGACAAGGCGTGAAGGGCTTTCCCGTCCGCACATCCTCACATTTCAAATTCCATTTACCTTCATTATTCCACCGGCTTCCGATACTGCCGTTCGGCAATACGAGTTCACCCGATGTACTATCAACAGCCACCGGATACCACTCGGCTTTCTTTTCGATACCCATATTGTCCGGCATGTCCTCAGCACGAAGCATCATGTCCATCACATAGCGGCCATCGCCCGTCGGACGAAGCTTGACGAGATAAGGGAGGTCGGTGAACTGACGAACATAATGGTCAAAATAATCGACATGCTTATCCTGATAAAACTCCTTCAGGATAACATGACCCATCGCCATGCCAAGGGCTGAGTCGGTGCCTTGCTTCGGCGCCATCCACAGATCAGCGAACTTACTCGCATCACTATAGTCGGGCGAGATGACTGCGACCTGCGTGCCTTTGTATCTCACTTGTGTGTAGAAGGGTGAGTCAGGGGTGCGGGTCACAGGCACATTAGACCCCCAGAGCATGAGGAAAGAAGAGTTGTACCAGTCAGCGCTCTCCGGCACGTCGGTCTGCTCGCCCCACACCTGTGGAGAGGCTGGCGGCAGGTCACAGTAGAAATCGTAGAAACTCAGCATCACACCACCGAGCATACTGAGGTAGCGAGCACCGGAGGCATAACTGAGCATAGAGAAGGCGGGGATAGGTGTGAAGCCGACGAGACGGTCTGGGCCATAGCGTTTAATGGTCCAGATATTGGCAGCTGCCATGATCTCCAAGGCGGTATCCCAGTCGAGGCGCACGAAGCCACCGAGGCCGCGCACATCTTTATACTGTTTCATCTTCGTCTTGTCAGAGGCGATAGAACCCCAGGCATCGACAGGGTCTTTATATTCTTTCTTCGCCGCATCCCAGAGGTCGAGGAGCTCCTTGCGGATCATCGGATGCTTGACACGACCACTGTTGTAGAGATACCACGAATAGCTCGCACCACGCGGGCAACCGCGCGGCTCATGGTTAGGCAGTCCCGGGCGCGTGCGGGGATAGTCGGTCTGCTGCATCTCCCACGTCACGATACCTTTCTTAACGAAAATACGCCACGAGCAACTGCCCGTACAGTTCACGCCGTGCGTGGACCGCACCTCTTTATCATGCTGCCAACGCGTGCGGTAGAAGTCCTCCCACTCCTCGTTGGTGACATTCTTGCGGTTGATGAAGTACTTAAGGGTTGACCAAGGCTTAAGGCCTAACCAAGCCTTCCCTAAAGGGAAGGATGTTGATTTGCCTGCCAAACGATTCCTGCTGGTTTCGTCATTGCTGTTATCTTGGCTTTTATTATATTTATCTTTATTTCCTTTCATGCGCATCTTTTTATTGTTTATCTATGTATCCAACATCCTTCCCTTTAGGTATCCAACATCCTTCCCTTTAGATTGCTCTCCCTTGTTAAGGG
>DEKJ01000049.1:15242-133418 GCA_002353825.1 Prevotella sp. UBA2725
GAGGGATGTAGCTTGGTTAGGCCCCTTTTTGCTTTGGCCTCCTATTCATCCCCATTATGATGATGTTGATGATTGCCAGCCCCGTGAATATCAGGAATCCCAATCCGTAGCCATGCTCGGGAGAGAGGACAACGACATGACCCATCAATGGCGGGATCACGAAGCCACCGAAAGCACCTAAGCCGCCAACCCAGCCGTTGGCACCGCCTACACCTTTGCTGACATAGACGGGCACGAGCTTCATCGTAGCACCATTGTTGTAACCGAAAGCCACAGCGATGAGAAGGCTGACAACGAAGAGACCGACAGAACCCAAAGGCAACGTCATCAAGACACCGGCCACAGCCAAGAGCACAAGAGCACCCATCGACACTTTCTCACCGCCAATCTTATCGGAGAGTTTGCCACCGGGCACACGCAACAGGGCTGAGAGAATGGAGAAGATAGCCGTCAGCGCTCCAGCCATCATCGGGTCGAGGCCCATGGCTTTCTTCCAGAAAGTGGGGAACCACGCCGTCAGGGCCATGAAGCCACCGAAAGTCGTGAAATAGGTCAGCACAAGCATCCACGTCTGCGGCACCTTCGCAGAAATCTTCAAACTCTCTACGGCATTGCCTGTGGGGAAGAGTTCCTGACCACACTTCTCTGCTTCCGCATGCGCCTCTTCCTTCGACTTGCCAGCTTTCAAAAACTGGAAGTAAGGCGGATTGCATGAGAGGATGGCATAGAGCACGAGGCCTAAGATCATCACGCCTGTCAGCACATGATAGGCAGTATTGAACCCGAAATTCTTCAACAGCAAGGGAAGGGCAAAAGCGAGAATACCCGCAGAGGTCGTACCGAGTCCGCCATAGACACCGGAGGCAAAACCCTGCCGCTTCTTACTGTACCAGTAGCTCGACTGCGAGACACCGACAGAGAACGTGGCGATACCGAAGCCTGCAAGACAGCCGAGGAGAAGGACCACAGGAAACATACCCTTTAGGCTTCCTGGCTGCATGACATCTGCCGTATCGAAGAGGATGCAAAGGCCTATCAGACCGATACACGCCATGATGAGAAGGAAGATAAAGCCTTTCCTTCCGCCATTTGCATCGACACTGGCACCAAAGGGAATGCGAAGAAGAGAACCTGTCAGCGACGGGATAGCAACCAACAGACCTACCTCTGTAGGTGTGAGATTCATAGCGGCGGCAAGTGTAGAACTTGTCGGACCGAAAAGGGAGATCGCCATCACACCGAAGAAGAAGCCGATGGTCGTAGCGAGGAGTGCACGAGGGGCGCTGCCTTTTATCATACGTTCATTTTTCATTCTGGTTCTTAGTATTGTTTTGTTTTATATAATACGTATTTAACTGATTAATATTCATTGATTCCTGCTCAGAGAGATTATAGTAGTGAGTACGAATCTTGCTCAAGAAGCTCCTCACGCGATAGTCGCCTTGCTTCAGACAATCCTTTAATATATATAATGTGTCGCGGCGGATGAGCAGCGGAAACTGATGGGCACTGATGGCATCCACGTTTTCATCAATCTCCTCAAGCATGTGGCGAAGCGTTGCTGTTGAGACGAATGGCATGTCGCAGGTCAAAAGCAACAACCATTGTCCGGATACAGCATCCATCAAGGAAGCCAAGCCTCCCAACGGTCCACAGTCGGCAACCTCATCGACAACGACCTGTACGCCTTCACCGCCATAAGCCGCGGCATTGGCCTCACTCGCACTGATGAACAGTTCATCGCAGAGCGGGCGAAGCGTATCCAAAGCATGCTGCAAGAACGTGCGGCCATGGAGCTGACGACCCAAAAGTGAGTCGTCTGCTACTGTATAGAGCGCCTTGTTGGAGCCAAAGCGCGAACTGTGACCTCCAGCGAGCACGGCGCCCGTCAACCCAACCATAGTTGAAGGACTGAAGCCACGACGACCAACGGGATGGCGAGGCGACGCGTATAGAGCGGACTCCAGTTTAAACGGACCTTTGACTTGAAACTGAAGAGACTACCCAGGATAGCAATGAGTGCACCCTCCATGAGGATATACAGAGCCGGATGGATCGCGCCCTGGAAAGTATTGGGCATCAGAAGATCCAACAGCTTGATAAGCGAAGCCACGATAGCGGTGCCAAAGATAGCACTCGTGCGCTCGCTCTGACTGGCTGCCGAGAGCATGCAGAAGATGCCGAAACTGTAAAGGATCAGCGAGCCGCCTTTAAAATGAACGGTGTGGAATACCCAGCCGAGCGTTGCTTCAACGATACCCCATAGCGCTCCCCAAAAGAGCACTGTCAAGATTACATTAGTTTTCTTTTCCATGATTGGCATATAATTTCTGCAAAGATAAGATATTTTTGGTCTCATCGTCGGTAACATATGTTACTTTTTGATGTTAATAATAATAAATTTCAATACGAGGTGCGGAAGATTCATTAACTTTGACGTCAGAAGACAACACGATTATGAATAAATATCTGCAATCGTTTCTCCGGCTCTTCCGGAAAGAGCCAATCGAAGAGCCTGTAAAAGAGCCCTCCAAGAATGTAGCGCTCGTCTTAGGTGGAGGCGGTGCCCGCGGCTTTGCCCACATCGGGGCCATTGAAGCCTTGGAGGCGCATGGCTATAAGATAACGTCTATTGCGGGCACCTCGATGGGTGCCCTCGTAGGCGGACTCTATGCCTGTGGGAAATTGGAGAAAGCGAAAGAGATCATCACTAACCTTAACCGCAAAAAGATCCTCTCGCTCATCGACATCTCGCCAGGCCTCAACCATATCGCTACTGCCGACCACCTCACGGAACTGCTCACAACGCTGACAGGTGACATCACCATCGAACAGCTCCCGATCCCTTTCCGCTGCGTGGCCAGCGATCTCGTCAGCGGTAAGGAGTATGTCTTCGACAAAGGACCCTTGGCTCAGGCGATCCGCTGTTCCATCTCCATCCCCGGCTTCTTCTCCCCCGTCCATCTCGATGACCATGTCTTTGTCGACGGCAGTGTTCACAACTCACTGCCGCTCAACCGTATCCAGCGCAGCGAAGGGGACATCCTCGTAGCTGTCAACGCCAGTGCTCCGGAAGATCCGACATTGACCGTACCCAAGAAGAACATTCAAGAAGATACCGACTTCTGGAAAAAATTGCTTCATAAGATACCATTGATCAAGAGTAAACTCTCCGATAATGTACTGATGATGGCGCTCCGTCTCTGCGAGATTGTCGTCGAGACCAACACCGAGGCCTCCTTGAAGATTGCCCCACCCGACATTTGCATCGATGTCCCTATTAACCGCTATGACATCCTTGCGTTTGAAAAAGGGAAGGAGATCATCGAGTACGGAAGGGAGAAGATGGAAGAGGAGCTCCATCAGGTAGCTCCTGTCTGAACCGAGGAAGAACCAAAACTTATCCAACCATTTCACATCATTCGGCGTTCGCCAAACAATCATTCGGCGTTCGACAAACAATCGTTCGGCGTTCGGCAAACAATCGTCCGGCGTTCGACAAACAATCGGTCGGCACGCAAAAGCAAATAGCATTCTTGTTAAATCACAGTGCGAATCAACCATAATGGAGAGGTGATACAAGCGAAAAGAAGTGGTTAGCCAACAAACTAAAATGGTTCTTCGGTTTTCGGATTGATAGCGTTACAGCCTCGGAGGTAAGAGAGGCAGGCTGCTTCCGAAAAGAGGACTCACGTATGCAAAGGTAAGAGAAGAGTCACGATTTTGGGAGTGGACTCAATTATTGAGCCCTCAATGTACCATCTTTAATCGTTTCTTAACACCTGTTATTACCTTTTGTCATTTCTAAGTGCTAACTTTGCAGCGGATAACTAAGAATGTGTGCTTGCATGAAAAGATATGTATGCTGCATGAATGAGAATGTTTAATCACTTAATATATCAACTATGCAAAAACATTTACACATGCTTTTGACCCTGCTCCTACTGATGGTGGGAGTGGGAGCGGTTTCAGCAGAAACCAAGACAACAGGTGATGGCACTGAAGCCAATCCTTACACCCCGACAGACCTTATCAATCTGAACAAGGACAATGCTCTGCCTAAAACGACAATTTATGTCAAAGGATAGAGAAGCCAACAGTCCCCGAGCCAACCATCTCTGGAACTACTTCCTTCCTGAATAACACACAGGTGACCATCACTGTTGACAATGCCAGCGCCAAAGTTTACTACACGCTCGATGGTACTACTCCTAACGATAAGAGCACTCTCTACACCGCTCCTTTCTCACTTGATAAGACAACTACAGTAACTGCTATCGCTTATGTGAATGGTAAGGCTGGTAAGACAGTTTCCATGAAGTTCGAGAAGATTGATGAAAGCCAGATTCTGACAGTGGCTGAGGCTCTGAAAAAAGCTGATAATACCGAAGTATATGTAAAGGGTACAGTAGTAAGCACGCAGAAGTACAACAAGAAATATACTAACTTGAACTACTGGATCACTGACGGCGGAGCAAGCACTGATACGCTCGAGGTCTATCGTGGTACTTATCTTAATGGTGCAGACATCACTAACGATGAGCAGATCATGAGTGGTGATGAGGTGATTCTCAAGGCTACAATTACCACTTACAAAAACTCAAAGACCAATGTTACGACACGGGAGCTTACCCCCTCTACTCTGTTGAGCCTTACGCAGGCTAAGGAGACGGCTACAATTACTGATGCTGGCTGGGCAACTTTTGTCAGCAAACGTGCAGTTGACTTCTCTGGCAGCAATGTGAACGCATACACCGTAAAGTATGACTCTTTGGCCAACACCATCACCCTCACTCCGATTGAGAAGATCCCCGGTAAGACCGCTGTCGTAGTGAAAGGCGATGCAGGTTCTTACAACTTCGATCACGCTGAAAGCGCTGATGCTCTGACAGACAACAACCTCGAGTTCAAATATAGCGACTATACCGTAAAGGCTGAAAAGACTTTCTATATCCTTGCCCAGAATGGCGATGTCTGCGGGTTCTATCCAGTAAAGGTAAATACTACCCTTCCCGCTTACAAGGGATATTTCTACATCAAGAGCACGACCACAACAAAGGCCAAGGACTTCTATGCAATTGGTAAGACCACGACAAACATCAACAACGCTGTCATCAACAACGCTCAGCGCGGTATCCGCTACAACCTCAATGGTCAGCGTGTCAGCGACAGCTACAAGGGCGGTAGTGCTCTCTCCAAGCCCAACATGTTCTGGGAGGATGACAACGAGAACCAGTAAGATTTGAATCCAATCCACGGCGAATCATCATTCGCCGGTGACAACGAAAAGGCGGGCGCTAGGCCCGCCTTTCTGCGTTTTTATGATTGTGTTAAAGTTAAGTTTCATTGTTGGCGTCTTCAACGCTATTATGTATCTTTGCATAAAAGATAGATTGCATGATGAACTTTGACGACGACAACATGAAATGGAAGGTTCTCGAATCCAAAAACCTTATTCACCGCCCCCACCTCGATGCCTACCGGGAAAAGGTGCAACTACCCAATGGCAAGATCTATGATGAGTTTTATCACCTCCACTTCTCACCCGTGGTATGTATCGTTGCGGAGACGAAAGATGGCCAGCTGCTTATGGAGCGGCAATACCGGCACGCAGTCCAGGAGGTACTGACCGAAATTCCTGCCGGTATCGTTGAAGAGGGAGAAGAACCACTCGTTGCAGCCAAGCGCGAGCTACAGGAAGAGACAGGCTTTGGCGGCGGCGAATGGATCAAACTCGGGGAGGAATATGCCCAAGGAGGGGTGCAGGACAACAAGATGTACAGTTTCTATGCAAAAGGCGTCAAACGTCTCGGCAAGCGCCACCTTGACTCCACAGAAGACATCAACGTGTATCTCATTGACAAAAAGGATGTTCTCGACATGCTGATCAAAGGTGAGATCAAGCAGGCCCCACTCTCCCCCGCCTTATGGAAATATTTTGCATTGTACACTAACCTACTGAAATGACTTCAAGGAAGAATCGGAAAGTTTCAAAGAAGACGAAAATAATAGTCATAGCTGTCTTATTTATTGTGGCAGCAACAGCCATTCTTAAGCCCTGGAAGGTATTCGACAACCGGAGCTATGACCCCGACTGGCCCTATCACGACACCACGAGCGGCGACTACTCGGGCGGCTACGACGGCATCGACATCTCTATCCACCAAGGCAAACTGCGATGGAAAGAGATCGCACTGAACCATCGCCTGAAGTTCATCTTCGTCAAAGCCTCGGAAGGTCTCTATCTCAAGGACCCGTGCTATGACCGCAATGTCAGCCATGCTCGCAGCCTCGGCATTAAAGTCGGCGCTTACCACTTCCTGACGAAAGACTCGGGCACAATGCAGTTTGCCAACTTTGCCCGCCATATTGACCTCGACAGCCTCGACCTGCTGCCGGTCCTCGACTGCGAAGACGATGGTACGTTGGGCTGGAGCCGACGTGAGATTCAAACGGCGGTGAAAGCTTTTTCCGTAGCTTGTCAGGCGCGCTACGGCGTGAAACCGATCATCTATTGTAGTGAGAGTTACTATAAGGACTATCTCTCGCCCGACTTCGACGATTACAAACTGTTCATCGCCTCCTACAGTGGCATTCCCGTCCTGCCCGGCAAAGCCAAGTATCTGTTATGGCAGCGCAGCCGCCATGGCCGCATCCCGGGTGTCTGGACTAAGGTTGACCTCGACACGTTCGCACCCGATACGAGTATTGAGGATTTGAGGATTAAATAGATTAATTAGATAAAAATAATAAGACAAGATGAAGAAGTTCTTGACCACTATCGCCTTGCTGATGGTTGCACACCTTAGTGCCTTTTCCTATAGCTACACCAAGCGACATGTGCTCATCCCTATGAGAGACGGTGTACGTCTCTATACAGAAATATACGAGCCGGTAGACCATCCCGTTGCTCCCATACTGATCATGCGCACGCCTTACTCACTGGCTCCATATAATGATGACACCTTCAACAAAGCTATCTTTGGCTTGGACAGTGTCTACCTCAACCACGGCTATATCCTTGTCAGGCAGAACGTCCGCGGAAGATATCTCAGCGAAGGCCATTTCGAGCAGTCGAGACCATTCATTTCTCATAAGAAAGGCAAGCAGACGGACGAAGCCTCTGATACCTGGGACACCGTAGACTGGCTGCTTGCCCACTGTCATACTAACGGAAACGTAGGTGTGAAAGGCACCTCTTACCCGGGCTTCTATGCCTTCATGGCGGCCCGCTCCGGTCATCCAGCAATCAAAGCAACGTCGCCCCAAGCTCCTGTCAACGACTGGTTCACGGGTGACGACATCCACCATAACGGAGCCTTGATGCTCATGGACAGTTACAGCTTCGGGTCATCGTTCTTCAGGCTTCGTCCCTACTCTTCTGCCAAGGGCATGCCGCAGCTCGCTCCTGTAGACACCACCGTAGACGTATTCTACCACCGACCTATCTCTGAGATTCTGAAACCGGTATTAGAGAAAGGTTCTTTTTGGCAGGACATTGTGGGGCATCCCAATTATGACGATTACTGGCAGACACATTGCTCGACACATGACATGAAGTCTATCAAGCCTGCCGTGATGATTGTAGGCGGACTTTATGATGCCGAGGACAATTACGGTACCTGGAACACATGGAGGCAGATCAGACAGCAGTCTCCGAAGACGCCGCTCTATCTTGTCGAGGCACCATGGTACCATCATGCATGGGGCAACAGCAACTATCAGCATCTTGACGGTACATGGTTCGGTGCCGGTACGGCAGCTTACTTCATCAACCAGATAGAATATCCATTCTTTGCCTACTATCTTGAAGGCAAAGGCCAGAAACCCGCTCCCGTCACCCTCCTGCCATCGGCAGAGACAAGCGAGAAAATCATGAAGAACCGCAATGTTGAAAAACAATGGCTGCATCTCGACTGCTGGCCTCCCAAGGAGTCTCAATTTATCCGGCTCAAGCTTGGGGGTGGTACGGTGATATCAGACCCCCGGGACCCTGTGCCTTATTACAGTAATCTGAAGATCCGGCATCGTGACCGTTCCTATATGGCAGCTGACCAACGATTTGCCACGAAGCGCAGCGACGTGCTGACATACAGATGTGAAGCATTAAAGGATACGCTCCGCCTCATGGGACCGATTAGGGTGCATCTTGAACTCAACACAACGGCAACGGATCTTGATGCCGTCGTGAAGATCATCGACATACGACCCGACGGCTACGAGATGCTTGTGCGTGGCGACGTGATGCCAGCGCGATTCCGCCATTCACTCACAACACCCGAGCCCGTACTGCCGGGCAAGGACTTCACGCTCTCCTTCACGATGCCCGACATCGCCCACATTCTGCTGCCGGGCCACCGTCTGATGATTCAGGTGCAGTACAGTTGCTATCCACTCGTCACTGTCAATCCACAAACTTTCCTGACGAATCCTTACACAGCAACGAATGAGGACTACCGGAAAGCACAGGTTACCTTACTTGGAAATGGTAAATCATGGGTGAATCTCAGTGTCTGGTAACAGCAATAACTAAACATGTACATTGTTACTCTTTTAATAAACTTTCTTAACTACAAAGAAAATTCTCCTTTTCTACAATTCTACATTCTACAAACTGAAAGATTTATCGTACCTTTGCAACCAAATTGTCATATTATCATGAAATTTGGTAAGAGAAAGATACACATCAGTCTTCTTCCGCGCGTCATCATCGCCATCATCCTCGGCCTCATAGCGGGCACCTTTCTGCCGGCAGCTCTTGTGCGCGTGTTCATCACGTTCAACAGCCTTTTCAGTGAGTTCTTAGGCTTCATGATCCCGCTGATCATAATTGGCCTCGTCACCCCCGCCATCGCTGACATCGGCCGAGGAGCAGGCAAGCTGTTGGCCGTGACGGTCGTCATCGCTTATGTCGACACCGTGGTGGCTGCCCTTCTCGGCTATGGCACGGGCTCGTGGCTCTTCCCTTCGATGATCGCCTCAACGGGTGCCATGCCGCATATTGCCAAAGGATTAGAGCTCACGCCCTATTTCACGATCTCCATTCCTCCGATGGTCGACGTGATGAGTGGTCTCGTCTTCTCTTTTCTCCTCGGCCTCGGCATCGCCTACGGTGGATTGAATGTCACCCACCGTGTGTTCGATGAGTTCAAATACATTGTCAACAAGACCATCGCCAAAGGCATCATCCCCTTCCTGCCACTGTATATCTTCGGCGTTTTTCTCAACATGACGTACAATGGTCAGGCGAAGAAGGTCGTCATCGTCTTTGCCCAGATCATCGTTGTCATCTTTGTCCTCCACGTCTTCATCCTCGTTTACCAATATTGTATTGCCGGAGCTGTGGTCCGTAAGAATCCCTTCCGTATGTTGGGCAACATGCTGCCGGCTTATCTGACAGCCTTAGGCACGAGCTCTTCGGCGGCTACCATCCCTGTGACCCTTGCCCGCACACTGCGCAATGGCGTCTCCTCGTCAATAGCCAGTTTCGTCATCCCACTCTGCGCCACGATCCACCTCAGTGGCTCAGCGATGAAGATCACAGCATGTGCTCTGACGATCTGTCTCCTCACGGGCCGTGCTCACGACTTCCCACTGTTCCTTTATTTCATCCTGATGCTCTCCGTCGTCATGGTGGCAGCGCCCGGTGTGCCCGGTGGCGCTATCATGGCAGCGCTGGCCCCATTGGCAAGTATCCTCGGGTTCAATGCCGAGGCACAGGCACTGATGATCGCCCTCTACATCGCCATGGACAGTTTTGGTACAGCCTGCAACGTGACGGGCGACGGTGCCATCGCGCTTGTCGTAGACAAGATCTTCAAACCGAAAGAAGCAATTAGTTAAGTTGAGTTAGGGGCTACACGGTTAGCCAAATAAGCACCTATCATAGAACAAAGGGTGATAATACCTGGGCAGTAGGTTGAATTGGGGACACCTGCACCTCGGAGAGGTGCCACATGGTTAGCCCCACGTGAGGCGCAGCCGAAACGTGGGGCTAGAATAGTGCAGATGACTTGAATTCCGGCCTCGAAGAGGGCGAACATGGGCTGGGCGCTGGTCTGGAAACGCTTTCTGCACCCTATTTGAGGTTCGCCCTCTTCGAGGCCGGATTGCAACGAAACGCCAACGATCCTAAACCCCATGTTGCGTCGCTTCGCTCCTTGCATGGGGCTAACCATGTTCAACCTCTTCGAGGTCGTCCTCAGAGCTAACCGTGTGGCAACTCTCCGATGTGCCACACCTTTTACCTGGAAACAGCATATTATCACTTGTTTCAACCTCTTTTCAAACAGAAGACGATTCGTTGTCGTAACGACTTTGTCACGCAGTAGCAGTAATCCGGTAATATCAGGCCATTATCTTTGCCCACGATTAACGTAAAGATAATAGATTATGATTGGATTGTTCAATGAGTGCTTTCCGCCGGTAATGGACGGTGTGTCAATAACCGTGTACAATCTTGCCCAGCAGTTCTACAAAGCAGGCCAAGACGTCAGTGTCATAACTCCCAGCTGTCCGGGACTGAGAAGTGCCGACTATCCTTTCGACATATTAACCTATTTTTCTCTGCCTGTCCCCATCCGCCCACCCTATCGTTGTGGCATGCCATTCCTCGATATGAAGTTTCAGCGCACATTGGAAGAGACGAAGTTTGACGTGGTGCATGCCCACAGTCCCTTCTCTTCGGGCAAGCTTGCGCTCAAGGTGGCTCGTGCACAAGGCATCCCTTTGGTGGCAACCTTTCATTCCAAGTACCGCGATGACTTCATGCGCATCTTCAAGAATGAAACTATCGTCAACCATATCATCCGTCAGATTGTCGACTTCTACGAACAGGCTGATGAGGTGTGGGTGCCACAGGCCTCAGTGGGTCGAACCCTGCGCTCCTACGGCTACAAAGGTCATTACAGTGTGATGGAGAACGGCTGCGAGTTTGCCGGCATGAAATATTCAGAGCAAGGAAAGCAGGAAGCCCGCCAGATGCTGCATATCGACAACAACGAGCCGATGCTGCTCTTCGTAGGCCAGCATATCTGGGAGAAGAACCTGAGGCTCGTCATCGAAGCTCTGGGTAAGATCGCCAAGACTCCTTACCATGCCGTCTTCGTCGGCGACGGCTATGCACGCGAGGAACTCATCGCCATGGCTACCCGCATGGGACTGACCGGCCATACCGACTATCACCAGGACAAAGTGACGTTCCTCGGCAGCATCACCGACCGTGAACTGATCCGTCAGATCTATACAGGTGCTGACCTGCTGCTCTTCCCGTCGATGTACGACAACGCACCACTCGTTGTGCGTGAGGCTGCAGCCATGCACACGCCAGCTATCGTGGCACGCCACTCCAACACCTCGGAGATCATCACCGACAATTACAATGGGTTCATCGCCGACAACAACGTCGATGCTTTCGCCGCCCGGCTCAAGGAACTGCTCGGACAGCCACGTCTCTTGGCCAAGGCTTCAGAGATAGCGCCTCGCACCATCGTCCGCTCGTGGAAGAGCGTAGCCGAGGAGACTCTGCGCCGCTATCAGCTTCTCATCGGCCTGCAACACTACCAGGTGGCATGAAACTCGGCTATATCTATGCGGCCATACTTATCGGCATTGCCGTCGTTGTCGGCATGCTGCTCTGTGAATTCAACATTCACTCCCTCTCACAGATCCAGTTCACCTGGGCTTTCTTCTCAGGTATCGTAGGTGCTGCAATACTTGTGGCCCTACAAAACCTCATGATGGCGACACGCTTCAAACTGCTCGCGGGCGCTCCACTGACCTTACGCAAGGCGCTAAGGGTAGATCTGATGTGTGAGTTCACCTCTGCTGTCACCCCCTCATCCGTGGGTGGCAGTGGTTTCACGCTTCTTTATCTCAACCGCGAAGGCATCAGCATGGGGCACAGTACCTTCGCCATGTTGGCAGCGCTCTTGGCCGACGAGGCCTTCCTCTCCGTCAGTTCACTCCTACTCTTCCTCTTCGTCCCCATTCCCAACCTGCAAGGACCTGAATGGCTGCACTATGGCATTAAATGGCTCTTCGGGGTCAGCTCCGTCATCGTGTTATGTTGGTCTGCTCTGTTATTGATACTCATCTTTTATCGTCCCGAATGGATTGCGGGTATCGTAGCCTTTGTCTGCAAACTACCTTGGTTGCGGAGGTTCCAAGGTAAGGTACTGCGCTTCTCCGCTGACCTGCGTGTCGCTTCAATGCAGGCACGGCAGAAGAGCGTTAGCTTCTGGATGAAGATTGCTACGGTCACAGCCGTAGCCTGGATGTCTCGTTTCGGCGTGGCAGTAGCCGTGCTCAGTGCCTTTGCCCCCCAAGGAAACCTTTTTCAAGCGTGGATGATGCAATGGGTCTTGTGGATGGTGTCGATGATCAGTCCTACGCCTGGAGGCAGTGGCCTCGCCGAACTGATGTTCGGCTGGTATTACCGCGACTATTTCGCAGATGCCTCCATGGTCGTCATTGCCGTGATGATCTGGCGCCTGCTGTCCTATTACTCCTATCTCATCATAGGAACCGTATTATTGCCCGGCGTGTTCAAGAAACGGAAAGAGACGGACAAATAAGATTTTTGCCTCTATTTGTTGTAATACCTATTACATTTGCATGCAAAACGGGTTATATTATTGTTTTTCGATAAAATATTATCGATTTTATTTGGAGGCAAAGAGAATTCTTCTTAACTTTGCGATATCGAAAAACAATAAATAAATAACGAGAGGTATGAAAACAAAGAAAAAGTTCAATATACTGAGCATCCTATTGCTCATCGCCTTTTTCGCTGCTAATGTGGCAGACTTCATGAGTGACTTCAATTATGCAATGATGTCTATGTCCGATGGGGCCGAGGAGGCTAATAACGAGTACGACTCACCACGTGGGCAAACATATTATTACGATTTCTTCAATGTCCGTCCAAATCATCGATATGATATCGCGGCACGCAACACCAAGACTGGCAAAATCGACTCTCTGCAGATTATTGCCGTGCATGCCAAAGTAACAGGCACAGAGGAGATAAACAAACGCGATACAATATTCTCCATTGTAGGCTTTTTTATTTTCATACCTATATTTTTTTGTAGCATATATTTCCTTTATATCTTTGTCAGACTTGTCTGGTCAGTCAATAAAGGAGAAGGGTTCTCTAAAAATACTACACACCGATTAAAAGTCTTGGGATGGTTATGTCTGGCACTTTTCTGCCTAGAAATATTCGAAACGACTGCCATTAATTATAGGAATGGTCTTGTCGATTATGCGCAATATCCTATCTCGGGTACTTATGAAACGTTCCCAGATTTTCTTTTGCTCATTCTCTTCTTTGCCTTCTTGCTCTTCGCCCAGTTCTTTGAGCTCGGCCAGAAGATGAAAGAGGAACAGGACCTGACGATATAAGGAGGATTGCATATGGGAAAGATTATTGTCAACCTCGACGTGGAGATGGCGAAGCGCAAGATATCGTCCAACGACCTGGCGCAGATGATAGGTATCACGCCTGTCAACCTGTCCATTCTGAAGACAGGCAAAGCCAAAGCCATCCGTTTCTCTACGCTGTCAGCTATCTGCAAGTCGCTACACTGCCAGCCGGGAGATATCCTGGAATATCGTGATGATGAAGAAGAAGACATTTGATAAACATAACTTTACATCAACCTTTAATTCTACAATTATGAGAGTAAAGCATTTATTAATCGCAGCCTTGCTCGTGGTCCCGAGCCTGAGTTTTGCTCAGCAGGAGAACCCGGCAGAGGCACAGCAGATGCCACTCATCCCTGAGGACACAGCGGTCATCGTCGGTCATCTTGACAATGGACTGACCTATTACATCCGCCACAACAACTATCCGAAGGGAAAAGTGAACTTCTACATCGCCCAGCGTGTGGGTGCTATCCAGGAGGAGGATGATCAGGATGGTCTGGCTCACTTCCTCGAGCACATGGCGTTTAACGGCTCGAAACATTTCCCCGGCGACACTGTGACGAAATTTATGGATGATCTCGGTGCTCAGTGGAATGCCTACACAACGTCTGACCACACCGTGTACCATGTCAACGGAGTGAGCAACGAGCGAGAGAGCGCCCTCGACAGCTGTCTGCTTCTACTCAGTGACTGGTCGGAAGGCCTGACGCTCGACGAGAGCCAGCTCAACGACCAGCGCGACGTCGTCCACAACGAGTACCGTAGCCACAATGCTATCCAGCGTCTGGCCGAGCAAAGTCTGCCGGCTCTGTTTCCCAACAGTCGTTATGGCACGCGCACGGTCATCGGTAATATGGATGTCGTAGACCACTGCAACAGCAACCGTCTGCGCGACTATTACCATAAATGGTACTATCCCGCCAACCAGGCTATCATCGTCGTAGGTGACATCGACCCGCATAAGTTTGAGGCAAAGATCAAGAAGCTCTTCGCTCCCCTGCCCGTTCCTCCGACAGCCCACAAAGCCGAGGACCTGCAGGTTGACGACAACGATACGACCCTCTATTATGCAGGAAGTGATAAGGAGATGGCACAGACCTACTTCGTCATTTTCCGTAAGGACGAGGTCATCCCTGCTGAGATGAAGCAGACCATTCCATACATGCTTATGCAAGATCTCAAGGAACTGGGCACAAGCATGTTCAACAACCGCATGCGCACGCTCGCTCAACAGCCCAATGCTGATTTCGTCCTTGCCTCTTCAACAGATACAGACTACGGCATGACATCTCGCACCCGCAAGGCCCTGACATTACAGGTTGTACCAAAGCCGGGTAAGGAGACTGCTGCGCTGAAACAAGCGCTCACCGAGATGAAGCGCGTACAGAAGTACGGCTTCACCAACTCTGAGTTCAAGCAGGCTATGGATGCTTTCAAAGCTGAACTTGAGAAGAACTATAACAACCGTGCCACCATTAAGAATGATGACTACGCCCAGACACTTATTGAGAACTTCCTCGACAAGGAGCCTTATCCTTCTATCGACCAGGAATATCCTATCCAGCAACAGGTGCTGCCCATGCTCAATGCCGGTATGGTCAACCAAGCCATCGAACCAATGTTCGACATCAGTGAGAAGAACTTCGCTGTCGCTGCTTACGCCATGCAGAAAGATGGCAAGCCTGTCGTCACGCTTGCAGACTTGAAGAAAGCTGTCGCCGACGCCCGCAATACAGAAGTATCTGCTCCTGTCGACACCATGAAAGAGGTAGCGCTGATGCCTGTTCTCCCGAAGGCCGGAAAGATTGTCAAGGAAACAACTAATAACAAACTTGGCTATAAGGAACTGACTTTGTCTAATGGTGCGAAGGTCATTCTGAAGAAGACCGACTATAAAGCCAATGAGATCCTGGTCAATGCCTCAGCGCCCGGCGGTAAGGCTGTTGCCAAAGACGAGGATCTGAGCACACGTCGACTGTTTGAGACGGCTTTCCAGATTCATGGACTGGGCACAAAGAGCTACAATGATCTTCAGAACCTCGCTCAGACGAAGCAGACAAATGTCAGCGACGGTATCAGCAATGACTTGCACTATGTAACTGGTTCTACAACGAACGAAAATATCGAGACGCTGATGCAAGAGCTCAACCTCAGCTTCACAGGTGTGAAGAAGGACGATGCGTTCTACCAGCAGATCTTATCCATACTGAACAGCTATGCCTCCAGTAAGCAAGACAACCCAGAATCGATCATCAACGACTCTACAGAATACTACACACACAGCAAGCGCGCTGATGTTCTCTCTCCCGATCCGGCTGACCTGACCAAAGCCAGCTATGACAAGATTCTGAATCTCCGCCGTCAACTCTTCAGCAATGCTGCAGACTTTACCTTCGTCTTTGTAGGCAGTTTCGATGAGGCAAAGATCCGCCCGCTCATCGAGAGATACATCGCTTCGCTCCCATCAACCAAGAAGAAGACCGTCGTCGTCGATGACCGTAGCTATACCAAGGGTAAAGTAGACCGCGAGTTCACCACGAAGATGGGTAACCCACAGAGTGTGACAATGGATACCTATCGTTCAGAGAAGGTGCCTTACACACTGAAGAACCTCGTGAACGCACAGGTTCTTGGACAGGTGCTGTGGAACAAGGAGTTTGATATCATCCGCGAGCGTGAGAGTGCTGCTTATACGCCGCAGCCGAGTGCTACACTTGAGAATGACCTCACTGGCTCTTATCTGATCATCAGCTCACAGCTTCAGACCAATCCTGCCAAGACCGCCCGCGCCACTGAACTCGCTGACAGTATCGTTACGACCATTGCCAAGGGTGTCACCCCTGACGATATCCAGAAAGGTCGTGAGGCTCTGCAGAAGAGTCATGACGACGCCGTCAAGACGAACAGCTACTGGATGGATGTCCTCAGCGACTATGCTATCTATGCTGTCGACAAGCACACCGACTACAACAAGGAGCTCCGTGCCGTCAACCCCGCATCAATTGGTGAGATTGCCAACACCATCCTCAAGGCTGGCAACCACGTACGGGTTGAGATGAATGCTGTACCCAACAAATAGGTATTAATTACATCACCGCCTCTTTGAGGATAGTCTCGTTGGCATGACTGTCGATGTCTGCCGCCTGTTTCTCCTCAAAGAGGCTATGGCCGAGATCATATTCCCCACAGACATCCAAACCGATGACACGCTCGCGGCTAAAGATATCACCCAAGATAGTCTTTAGTTCTGCGAGCGTAACTTTTCCCTGATCCCAGTTAGTCTCAGCATCTTTTGTCGACAGCACATCCTTATCAATAGACACATAAACTGGAAGACGCCCTGCATCTTTCGGAGCTCTGATCTGATGGCGATGGATAAGTTCCTCATCGTCGAAGAGCACCCGGTTGCCCCACTCTTGTGTGGCTTTGCGCTCTGCTCCCGCAGGGGTACCCAAGACAAGAACCTCCCGAAGATTCTTATTGTGAATCAGCATCTCCCGCACCCAAGAACCACACGACAATAATCCGGGGATCTTAGAAGGTTGCATGTCCGTGTGATGGTCAAAGAGAATGAGCCGGAACGGTTCATGAATCATGTTTGTCCACAGTTTCGTGACATAATGGTAGTTGCCATTGTCGATAAAATGAATGCCTTCAGGCCCAAGCTTTGAAATACGCTTAGTAATCTTCTGAGCTGCCTCCCGCGTGCAATACCCGTCAGTACCACTGATATCTGAACAGTCGATATGCGTCAGCCGCTTATCCAATGCAAAAGGCTCCCAGCGATAAATACCTGAAAAATTCATGACCACTACCGGTCTACTTTGTAACTCGTTCATGTATAATGTCTCCTAATATTCTTCGTGAAAGAATATTACAAACATTGTGCCAAGAGGAGGACGGGCACACTTTTTGTTAAGCATCAACAAAAATAGATTGTTTGAATGAAATGAAAACAAAAAGAATCATCAGTCTGGCAGAACTGGTTATCACGATGCTGTATATCATGCTCTGCACCGTCTATTGCGGCAGTCTGCCTCACAGCATGTCGTGCACCTCGTATCTCATCCCCCACTACTATGACTTCTCCATCTACGTGCTGACCGTTATCATTTTTGTCGCCACAACATTGTTCAAAGGTTGCGACAAGAAAGAAAAGATCATGGTATGGCTGATGATCATCGGTCTCATCGACGTAGCGCTTTCACCTCATTATCATACCGACAACACATTCTTGCACTATTTCGGCGGCATTCTCTGTTGCGTAGCCTCTGTCGTCTATGTCTCCCACCGTGCACCCAAACTGCTTTACCTTTGGATCCCCTGTTTTGTCATCTGCCTGATCTATCCTCCTTGCCACATTCTCTTTGAAGAGTTCTTCTGCTTATTAGAAATGGTCCTGCTTAACCTGCTGATTTAGGCGAATTTATTTGTAAAAAAGCCAGTGCCGGATCACGTCACATATGCGTCGCAATTCCGTCTCATATGCGTCGCGTTACCGCCCTATATGCGTCGCGTTACCGCCCCATATGTGACGCGTTATCGATCAAGCGCTTCTAACCGTTAAACATTACTAAATCTGCTGGTTGCATACACAAATGTTACCGCGGGCGACTTTTTTTCCTTCGTACCTTTGCCGAAAAATCAAAGATATTAGCTATGGAAAAGAAAAAGATAAACCTCTCAAGCTCTGTGTTCGCACTTGTTCATCAATATCCGGAGATTGTAGACATCATGGCACCCTTAGGATTCGAAGAGATGCGCAAGAAAGCCGTCGTCAACTCCATGGGTAAGTTCATGACCATTCCCAAAGGTGCAAAGGTGAAACACGTCGACCTCGACATCATCAAGAAAGCGTTGGAGGAGCATGGCTTTGAGATTGTCGAAGGCCAACAGACCCAGCCGTTGACGACCTCCCGGATCCGCCCGTTGCAGAAGGTAGCAAACATTTTCTCCCGCAAGAGTTCGCT
Source organism: Prevotella sp. UBA2725 (assembly GCA_002353825.1). GTDB lineage: Bacteria > Bacteroidota > Bacteroidia > Bacteroidales > Bacteroidaceae > Prevotella. The sequence goes on from DEKJ01000049.1 coordinate 33,644, forward strand.
GTCGGAGGAGCGCATGGGCTTGCTCAAGAGCTATCTCAAACGCCTCGGCACGGGAGAGGATCTCGAGGCAGTGCGTGCTGACTTCGTGGCTAACTTCAAGGACGTGGAGGCATCGGACATCATGAAAGCCGAGCAAGAGCTCATCGCCGAGGGCCAGCCCGTGCGCGACGTGCAGAAGCTCTGCGATGTCCACTCCGCCCTCTTCCACGGCAACACCCGTGAGGAGCAGATCGCCAACGCGGAGAAAGCCGCAGAAGACGGACTACGCCGCGAGCAGGCTGTCGTGCGTGAGGCGCATGAGAACAGAAGCAAAGCCGCAGAACTCATCGACATCCCCGGTCATCCACTGCGTACTTTCACTCAAGAGAACGAAGCGCTGAAACCGCTCATCGTCGAGGCTGAAAAGAAATTGGAAGATGGAGAAAACATCCGTCAGCTCCTGCCGCGCATCCGTGAGGTGGCACTCCACTATGCGAAGAAAGGCGACCTACTCTACCCTTTGCTGGCCACACGTTACGACATCACGGGCCCGAGTCAGGTCATGTGGTCTGTCGACGACGAGATCCGCGACGCCTTCGCCCGTCTCATCAAGAACACCGAAGACAACAAGGAATGGAACGAGAAAGTCGCTGCTACCCTACAGCGCGCTCGCGAGATGATCTATAAAGAGCGGAACATCCTCTTCCCTATCTGTGCCGCTCACTTCACAGAAGACGAATGGAAACAAATCTACCGCGACAGTCAGGACTATCCTGTCTGTCTCGGCGTAGAACATGAGAGATGGGAGGATGCTGAGAAGGCCAGCGCTGAAAGTACTGTCCCATCAGAAGAACTGAACGCTGACGAGATTGTCATGCCCGGTGGCCATCTCACGCTGGCTCAGCTCACTGCCATGCTCAACACGATACCCTTGGAGATCAGTTTTGTCGATGCTGACGACTATAATCGTTTCTTCAATGAAGGTCCGAAACTCTTCAAGCGCCCGTCCATGGCCATCGACCGGAAAGTCTTCTCTTGCCACCCGCCAAAGATCCAGCCGATGGTACAAGCCATCATCAACGATTTCCGAAATGGGAAGCGCGACGAGGTGCCGGTATGGATGGAGAAGAATGGCCGCACGGTCCTCGTCAACTACATGGCTGTGCGTGACCGTGCCGGTCAATATGTCGGGACCCTCGAGGTCGTGCAAGACATGGAGTTTGCGAAGAAACACTTTACCTCTCCAAGCCTCCCCTAAAGGGGAGGCTTGGTGGGGCTTTTATTATACAATCTTGAAGTGTGCGAACTTCAACAGCAGCTGTTTCTGACCTGTCTGCTCAAACTGCACCGTAGCCTTGCGATTCTCTCCCGAGCCTTCAATGTTAGTCACTGTACCTTTGCCGAAGCGCTGGTGCTCAATGACGTCACCAACCTTCAGCGCAGAGGCCTGAGAAGAGGCAGAGGAGGATGCACTGTTAGAGGCTTCAGCCCGCCCACCGTTCGTCATAGCCCGCGACACCCTCGACCAGCGTCCGCTTTGTTTCAGTTTCTGCTCGAAAGAGGCTGAGAAGGGATTGACAGCTTGTTCGGCGCGATGCGGAGCCGTAGCTTTCGGCTTGGGATCAGCCATAAACTGCCCCGCCACAGGACGAGAGTTCTGCATGCGGCTGCTACGCTGTGTATAGCCATCGCCCCAGGCATGATAACCGGTGTAGGGCCGGTCAATCTCATAATCTTCATCGCGCGAGGAACCACCCCAAGAAGAACGCGAGTCACCCCACGATGAACGGCTCGACTCGCCCCATGAAGAGAAGCTGGAACCACTGCGGCCGCCCTCAACTTTTGTCTCGGTAAATTTAGAATCAATCTCTGCGATGAACCTGCTGGGATTGACGAAAGCATCCATCTTGCCATAACGCCAGCGCGTGTGCGCCCACGTGAGGTAACAGTGTTTCTCAGCACGCGTGATGGCAACATAGAGCAGACGACGCTCCTCCTCGAGGTCTTTCGGATTGTCGAGGGAGAGCAAACTCGGGAAGATGTTCTCCTCAAGGCCCACAACAAAGACGGTATTAAATTCCAGACCTTTAGCTGCATGGATCGTCATAAGTGTCACCTTGTCGTCGGAGTCGTCATCACTATCGGCATCGGTCATGAGCGACACCGTCTGCAAGTAATCCGTCAAATGGGTGTATTCGCCATTGCCATCCTCCTGCTGAGCCTGAACAAACGACGCCATACCCGAGACAAGGGAGTCGACATTCTCGCGACGGGCATCACCCTCCGCGCTCTTGTCTTGTGCGAGGTCGGCTTTGATACCTGCCTTGTCGATGATCTCTTCGCCGAGCGTCAGCGCGTCTTTCTGCTGGGCCTCAGCGATGAACGACTGGATAAGGTTACGGAAGCCAAGGAGCTTCGCCATCGTGCCTTTGTTGACATCGAGCCCGTTCTCCACCGGATGGCAGATCGTCTCCCACAGGCTCACGCCACTCTGCTCTGCTGCTGCAACGATCTTCTGGATCGTCGTGTTGCCGATGCCACGGGCGGGATAATTGATGATACGGCGGAAGGCCTCTTCATCGTCAGGGTTGACGACGAGACGATAGTAAGCGATGATGTCTTTGATCTCCTTGCGTTGATAGAAACTCAAGCCGCCATAGATACGGTAGTTGGCACCCATACCTACCTCAGGCTTGCGCATTTCTTCCTCGAAAGTACGGCTCTGTGCGTTCGTGCGGTAGAGGATGGCAAAGTCTTTATAATGTAAGTTTTCCTCCTTCATAAGCCGTTTGATCTCGCGGCAGACGATGCTCGCCTCGCGTTTGTCGGAGATAGTCTCATAGATGATAACCTTCTCACCCTCATCATTCTTACTATACACATCCTTGTCTATCTGGTTGCGGTTGTGCTTCATGAGCGAGTTGGCAGCAGCTACGATATTCTGTGTCGAACGATAGTTCTGTTCGAGCTTAAAGAGTTTGGCTGTGGGATAGATCTTATTGAACTTGAGAATATTAGCGATGTTAGCCCCACGGAAGGCATAGATACTTTGATAGTCATCGCCTACGACACAGACATGCGGATTGTCCTTCGTAAGCAGTTCGACGATACACTGCTGCGCATAGTTCGTGTCCTGGTACTCATCGACGAGGACATAAGAGAACCGTGCAGCGTATTTCTGCCGGATTTCCTCATGCTCCTTAAACAGTCGGTAGGTCTCCACGAGCAGGTCGTCGAAGTCCATGGCGTTGGCCTGGCGCAGGCGCTGCTGATAAGAGACGAAGATCTTGTAGGTCTCCGGCATGTTTCGGCGGCGGTCGCGTTGCAGGGCATCACCGTCCTCGGCATACTGTGAGGGCCCGCACAGATGGTTCTTTGCCATGGAGATAGCGGCATGGACCGTGGCAGGCTTGTAGGTCTTGTCGTCGAGGCCCATCGACTTGAGGATATTCTTAATGAGCGAACGAGAGTCGGCCTCATCATAGATGGTGAAGTCGGAGTTGTAGCCGATAGCCTTCGCTTCGATGCGGAGAATATGGGAGAAGACAGAATGGAATGTACCCATCTGCAAATACTTGGCGCGCTCCTCCCCCACGAGGCCTGCGATACGGTCTTTCATCTCTCTCGCCGCCTTATTGGTGAAAGTCAAGGCAAGGATATTCCACGGCTTGAGATCATAGTGTTGCAGCAGATATGCAATCTTATACGTCAGCACGCGCGTCTTGCCCGACCCGGCACCGGCAATGACGAGCTGAGGAGAAGAGCAGTAGGTGACGGCAGCGAGCTGAGCGGGAGAAAGCAAAGATGAGAAAGAAAATGTAGAGCTGCCGGCCCCACCCCTACCCCTCCCCCATCCAGGGGAGGGAGAGATTACCTTTTCGGGTGCATTGCTACCGCTATTTGTAGCTAATTTATTCTCAAAATCATTCAGTTCGTTTGCCATGATTAAAATTACAGTATATATTTTGTATCTGCAAATTATTGTTTATCTCGGTAATCTGCCCCTCCCCTGGATGGGGGAGGGGTGGGGGTGGGGCCTGCTAGTACGTCCCCCCTACTGCCGTCTTGGGGTCGTAGTCCTCACCCTCCTTCGGGAACGAAGGGATGAAGCGCATGTTCGCCATGATCTGCCGCTGGCGTTTGCGCATGTAAGCACTGGGATATTTAGATGAGAACTTACGGGGGTTAGGGAGAGTAGCGGCGATAAGGGCACAGTCAGCACGCGACAACTGATCAGGGAGCTTGCCGAAGTTAAGTTCCGCACAAGCTGCCACCCCATAGATGCTCGGTCCCATCTCGATAGAGTTGAGATAGACCTCCATGATACGCTGCTTGCTCCAGAAAAGCTCCATCAAAGCCGTGAAATAGACCTCAAAGCCTTTGCGCACCCACGAACGACCGGGCCAGAGAAAAACATTCTTCGCCGTCTGCTGCGAGATCGTGCTCGCACCGTGCTTGCGTCCTCCCCTCATGTTGTTTTGTGCTGCTTTACCTATAGCATTAAAGTCGAAGCCATGATGCAGAAGGAACCGGGAGTCCTCACTGGCCATGACAGCCACCGGCATGTGGGGTGACATCTCGTCGAGCGAGATCCAGTGATGGTGGATTGTCAATGAACCGTTCTGAAAGCAACGGATGACCATCAATGGCGTGATATAAACGGGAATAAAACGATAAGCTATAACAGCAAGAATGGTGGAGGCGAAAAAGGCCCCCACCACCCAACGTATGATTTTACGAAAACGTAACATCAATCAGTCTTTGTCATTCAGATTAAAATTACCTGCAATGATCATTACTTCAGCGTGCCATTGTTGGCAGCGTCAACCATTGCCTGAGAAGCATAGAGGTAAACCTCCACACGACGGCTGGCAGCACGATTCTCAGTACCATCAGCATTTGTGATGAGGTTTGTCTCACCATAGCCGGCGTAGTTCTTGATCTGAGAAGAAGGAACAGCGCAGTTGTTCACGAGGAAGTTTCTCACAGCGTTGGCACGGTTCTGAGAGAGCTTGAGGTTTACATCGTCAGAGCCATCAGAAGAAGCATAACCCTGAATGTCGACAGAGCAAGTAGGATTGTTCTTCAGCACAGAAGAGAACTGTGTGAGATCCTTGATAGCACCGCTCTGCAGGTCATACTTGCCGACCTTGAAGAGAATACCGTTATCGAAAGTCACCTTGACAGCCTTCAGGCCATTAGCATCGGTCACGGTCTCAACCTTGGCATTCTCAACTTTCTTAGCCTCCTCAGCGACCTTGTCCATGTGACGGCCGATGAGCGTACCAGCACCTGCACCAACAGCACTACCGATAGCAGCGCCAATGGCAGCTCCCTTACCGTGACCGGCAATAGCGCCGATGACAGAGCCCAGCGCTGCGCCGGCACCTGTGCCGATAAGCGTACCTGTTCCCTGCTTTGTGGAGCAGCTTGTGAACGAGAAACCACTAACGATTGTAAGCATGCACATTCCGAGTGCAATAGACTTTGCGTTCTTCATAATGAATGAATTTATTTATGTATTAATCTTTGTCTAAACTCTTTTTCTTTGTGCAAAGGTAGTCTTTTTTTGGCAGTTAAGCCCTTTATGCTATCTTTTTTTATTAACTTTGCGGCAAAATTAAACAATAATAAAATTAGGGCATTGCGAAATTGCCTACTCTTGAGTAGGGATTTCCCTAATGTCGAAAAGAATTATGGCAAAAGAACTAAAACAACTGACCAAGCGCGCTGACAATTACAGTCAGTGGTACAACGACTTGGTGATGAAAGCCGACCTGGCAGAGATCGCTCCTGTGCGCGGCTGTATGATTATCAAGCCTTACGGCTATGCTATCTGGGAGAAGATGCAAGCCCAACTCGACAAGATGTTTAAAGCAACAGGCGTTCAGAACGCTTATTTTCCACTCCTTATTCCTGTGAGCTTCTTCGCCCGCGAGGCTGAGCATGTCAAGGGCTTTGCCAAGGAGAGCGCCGTGGTGACTCACTACCGTCTGAAGGCTACCGACGACGGACAGATTGTCGTAGACCCTGACGCCAAGCTCGACGAGCCCCTCGTCATCCGTCCTACTTCTGAGACGATGATCTGGCACACGTATAAGAACTGGATCCACTCCTGGCGCGACCTGCCTATCATGTGCAACCAGTGGTGTAACGTCATGCGCTGGGAGATGCGTACGCGCCCGTTCCTCCGTACCTCTGAGTTCCTCTGGCAGGAGGGCCACACGGCTCACGCCACGAAGGAAGAGGCTGAGGCTGAGGCACAGAAGATGCTGCATGTCTATGCTGACTTCGTAGAGAACTGGATGGACGTTCCGGTGCTGCAGGGTGTGAAGAGCCCTACAGAGCGTTTCGCCGGTGCTCTCAACACCTATACCATCGAGGCTATGATGCAGGATGGTAAGGCGCTGCAGAGTGGTACGAGCCACTTCCTCGGACAGAACTTCGCCAAGAGCTTCGACGTGCAGTTTCTCAACAAAGACAACAAGCCCGAGTATGTATGGGCTACATCGTGGGGTGTGTCGACCCGTCTCATGGGTGCACTCATCATGGTGCACTCCGACGACAACGGTCTCGTCCTTCCTCCGAAGCTCGCACCGATCCAGGTCGTCATTGTGCCAATCAACAAGAACGCCGAACAGCTCGCTGCTATCACGGCTAAGCTCCAGCCTGTTATCGACAAACTGCGTGAGGACGGCATCAGCGTCAAATACGACGATGCCGACAACAAACGTCCGGGCTTCAAGTTTGCCGACTATGAGCTCAAGGGTGTGCCTGTGCGTCTCGTCATGGGTGGCCGCGACCTCGAGAACAACACCATCGAGATCATGCGCCGTGACACGCTGGAGAAGGAGAACGTCAGCTTCGACGGTATCGTGGAGCGCGTCGAGGATACCCTCAAGGACATGCAGAAAGCGATCTTCGAGAAAGCCAAGGCTTACCGTGACGCTCACGTCTATGAGTGCAACAACTATGATGAGTTCAAGGAGCGCATCAAAGACGGTGGCTTCTTCCTCTGCCCCTGGGACGGCACGGCCGAGACCGAGGCTAAGATCAAGGAGGACACGCAGGCTACCATCCGCTGCATCCCCTTCGCCTACGACCAGAATGTCGAGGGCCTGAAGGATATGGTCAGTGGAAAAGACGCCAAGTACAAGGTCATCGTAGCGAGAGCGTACTAAAGAAGCCCGAAGGCGACCCGATAACCATGCTGGCCCCACCCCCTCCCCTCCCCCATCCAGGGGAGGGGCTAATTACTTGGATAAACAATAATAAGGATTGATGGATAGCAAATACCCTTCAATCCTTTTCATTTTATTATTCAGTCCAAAATCATCAATCCAAGACTTCCACAACTTTTCAAAAAAAAGAAACTAATGAGAGCAAGCGATCTCCTTAACAATAATGTTCAAACTTCCAATACCCCTAATGGTGAGCTTAAGCATATCACCCCCTCCCCTGGATGGGGGAGGGGTAGGGGTGGGGCTTTTTCCCCTATGAGGGGAGGGGGTGGGACCAGCAGCGCGTCTTCTCCTCTCACTGTCTTCAAGGCCTCCGCTGGCTCCGGCAAGACCTTCACGCTCGCCGTAGAATATATCAAACTGCTGGTAGAAGACCCGACCAATTATCGGTACACGCTTGCTGTGACCTTCACCAACAAAGCGACACAGGAGATGAAGCAACGTATCCTGTCGAAGCTCTATGGTATCGCTAACTCCTTGCCTGACGCCAACGACTATTATAATAAGGTAAAGGAAGCCTTCCCTGATCTCTCTGAACGTGTCGTACGAGGCCGCGCAGAGGAAGCGCTGACCTTGCTCATTCATGACTATAACCGGTTCCGCGTCGAGACGATCGACAGTTTCTTCCAGCGTGTGCTGCGTAACCTCGCACGCGAGCTCGGACTGACAGCAAACCTCCAGGTCATGCTCAACGACCAGGAAGTAGAGGAGCAAGCTGTCGACAATATCATCAGTAACATCGACAATGGCAACGACCCACTCCTGTCGTGGATCATGGACTTTGTCAACGAGCGAATGGCAGATGACAAGAACTGGAACGTCATCTCACAGATCAAGTCATTCGGTAAGAACATCTTCTCCGACTTTTATAAAGACCATCAGGAAGAGTTGCAGCGCATCATGAACGATGGCGCCTTCTTCAAGGACTACACCTCCCATCTCCGTGCCATGAAAGCCAAGGCCCTCAATGATATGAAGGATTATGCTGACCGCTACAATGCGATCGCCGAGGATCATCATCTCACAGATGCCTGTTATACCCACGGTCATAGCAATGTGCCCGGCTATTTTGAGAACCTTGGCAACGGCAACTTCGCCAATGGAAAGGTGAAGATGCCGAACAGTTACGTGCTGAAAGGTATGGACAATCCCGACGCATTCGTCAAGAAGAGCGACCTCAACACTCCTGAGGCCCAGGCTATCCGCGAGTTCGTCGCGCCACTTCTCGAAGAAGCTGAGGAAGCGAGAAAACGAGCCGTTGTCACCATCAACTCCGTTGACCTCACACTGCAGAACATCAACCAGTTGCGACTTCTTGGCCGTATCGAACAGGAGGTGAAACACATCAACGACGACAACAACGACTATCCGTTGTCGAACACCCAGAAGCTCCTCAATAATCTCATCGACAAGCAAGACTCACCATTCATCTACGAGAAGATTGGCGGACAACTGCGATATATCATGATCGATGAGTTTCAGGACACGTCTACGGTACAGTGGGCCAACTTCAAGGTGCTCCTCGACGATTGCATCGCCCACCAGAACGGTAGTCTCATCGTCGGCGACGTGAAGCAGAGTATCTACCGCTGGCGCAATGGCGACTGGCGATTGCTCCAGAGCCTCAACGAGACAAACTATCCCGAGACCGTGCATGTCGAACCCCTCAAGGTCAACTACCGCTCACAACGAAACATCGTCGACTTCAACAATGCGTTCTTCAACAGCGCTGCTGCTTTGTTAGCTGACACGAGTTCTGACCTTGGCTCGGAGAAAGCACCTATCATCAAGGAAGCCTACTCGGATGTGACACAAGCCGTGCCTGAGAAAAAGCCGGAAGAAGGACTGATTGAGGTAAAGATGCTTCCCGCCAACGATTACGACAACCAGATGATCGTTCAAGTGCAGAAGACGATAGAGATGCTTCTCGACAAAGGCGTGCCTTACAATAAGATTGCCATCATTGTCCGCAAAAACAAACATATCCGGCTCCTTGCCGACTATTTCCTCCATAACCCCGTGACGGTAGGCGGTGAGCCCCAGATGCTGAAGATGGTCTCCGACGAGGCTTTCCGTCTCGATGCTTCCGAAGCTGTCAACGTCATCGTCAACGCCATGCGGTTTCTTACCCATCCCACAGACCGGCTGACAGAGGCGTTTCTCGTCAAGGCGTACACGCAAAGAGAAATTGCTCCTCAAGATAACAGCAAACAAGATAACAAGAAAAATGAGGACAAGAAAAATGAGGACAAGAAAGACAACTTAGAGCCGTTTTTGCCTTCAGAGTATGTTCTGGACCGCACGACTCTGCTTTCCATGCCACTCATCGATCTCGCAGAACGGCTCTACGTCATCTTCCGCCTCGATAGGCTCAGCGAGCAAAACGCTTACGTCTGTGCGTTCTTCGACCAGTTGGCCAACTATCTCAAGCGACATATCGGAGGCATTGATGACTTCCTCGAAACCTGGGATGAAGAGCTATGCAGCAAGTCTATCCACAGTGATACTATTGACGGCATCCGGCTACTCACCGTACACAAGAGCAAAGGACTGGAGTTCGACAATGTCATCATCCCCTACTGCGACTGGAAGTTAGAGACGATGATGGACATTCTCTGGGTAGAACCGACAGTCAGTCCGTATAAGGATCTTCCCGTGGTGCCCGTAAATCTCAATGCGAACAAGCTGAAAGAGTCGATCTATGCCACCGACTATCTGGCCGAGCATATGAAGAACATCATCGACAACGTCAACATCCTCTATGTAGCCTTTACCCGCGCTTCACGAAACCTTTTCATCATCGGAAAGAAAGACAAGCCCGACTTTCCCTCGAAGCTAATCGGTGATGTAGCAGGGGACTTGCTCATAGAGAGAAGCATCACCCCCAACAAAGAAAAGGTGAAGATGCAGCAGCAAGAGGATGAGGACGGCATCGTGACCTATAGCTACGGTACACTCTCCATCAAGAAAGAGACAGAAAAGAAGACGGAGAAGACAGAACTGGCGAATATCTTCGAAGAAAAAGAAGAAGGCGTCTCTGTTAACATTGAGAACACGAAGATGAGGGCCAAGTTCATGCAGAGCAATGACAGCAACGACTTCATGACGCCTCCTGAGGAACTTGAGGAGGAAGAGAAGCGACGGAGCTATATCAACACCGGCGATATCCTCCATAAGCTCTTTGCCACGATCCATAACATCACGGAGGTGGACGATGCCATCGATCAGCTCGAGTTCGACGGTGTGCTCTACGACCGGCCGATGACGCGGGAGCAGTTGAAAGTTTATATCAGCAAAGCGCTCTCCGACCCACAGGTACGCGACTGGTTCTCGCCCCGCTGGCGCGTGTTCAACGAGTGTTCTATCCTCTATTACGACACCGAGCAGCAACGCGTGCGCGAACAACGTCCTGACCGCGTCATCTATGACGGCAAGCGCATGATCGTCATCGACTTCAAGACCGGACGGGAGCAAGAGAAACATAAGGAGCAGGTGAGGAGTTACATTGCACTGCTCAACGACATGGGATACAAGAACGTGGAGGGATACCTATGGTATATCCGCCACAAAAAAGTAATCAAGGTATAATATGCATACATTCTTACAATACGTCGCCAAAGATATCATCACAAAGCATGGTGGGGGGAACCTTGCCGACATTGCTGTCGTCTTCCCAAACAAACGTGCCTCACTCTTCCTCAACCAGGCGCTCTTTGAGGAAGCGGGGCATGCCGTTTGGAGTCCGTCTTATATCACCATCAGCGACCTCTTCCGCCAGCACTCCGACCTTAAGGTGCCGGACCAGATAGAACTCATCTTCCGCCTCTACCGAGAATATGTGAAGCTCACGGGCAGCGACGAGCCGCTCGACCATTTCTTCTCATGGGGACAGCTCATGCTTGCCGACTTCGACGACCTCGACAAGAACCTCGTGGAAGCTGACAAACTCTTCATCAACCTCGAAGCCTGGCAGGAGATGCGCGACTACTCCTTCCTCTCCGAAGAGCAACGCAAGAGCCTTGAGGATTTCTTCGGCAAGGTGGAGACCGACACCGTGCTCCAGAAGAAGTTCAACGACATCTGGAAAAACCTCGGACCGCTCTACCATGCTTTCCGCGACAGTCTGCGGAAAGATGGACTGGCCTATGAAGGCATGCTCTACCGTGATGTCGTGGAGCGCAAAGTATCGGACTTTCATTACAAGCACTACATCTTCGTCGGTTTCAATCTATTGCAGAAGGTAGAGCAAAGCTTCTTCCGGCAGATGAGAGACCAGGGACTCGCTGAGTTCTATTGGGACTACGACACTTATTTCATGACTCCGCAGCATGAGGCCGGACGATATATCCGCCGCTATCTCGACAAACTGCCCAACGAGCTCGGACCGGGACGTGCCTCCGCCGGCATTGATACCGATGAGATCTACAACAACCTTGGCAAATCGAAGGACATCACTTATATCTCGGCTCCGACCGAAGATATCCAGGCACGTTATGTCGCTACCTGGCTGCGGGGCCTGGGCGATGTCGTCAAGACGGACCCACGCTCTGTGGCTATCGTGCTCTGCGACGAGAGCCTCTTACAGAACGTCATCCATTGTCTGCCGGAGAAGTTGAAGAAAGACGATCCTGATATCAAGGTAAATATCACCACAGGCTATCCGCTCGCTGCCACTCCCGCCGCCACGCTTGTCGGAGTGCTCCTCGCCCTGCGCCTCCAAGGGCTGAACAAGGACGGGAAGACCTACCGTCTCAGTTATGTCAACCAGGTACTGCGTCATCCCTACGCCAAATACATCTCTGAGGACGCACCCACACTTTTTGAAAAGCTCAACGAACACAAGACCTATTTCCCCACGGTTCAGCAACTTACAGAGGAGCAAGGGACAGAGCTCGTTCGACTCTTCGACACGAAAGATATGAAGGACGTGGCAACCAAAGACCTCAACGTCACGCTCCTCGAATGGGTTGCCGACATTCTGAAGTTTGTCGGCATCGGCTCCAGAGAGGAAGACGAGCCGCTGATGCACGAGTCGGTGTTCCGTATGTACACCGTCATCAACCGCCTCAAGGACCTCTTTGCCAAGATAGATGTCGAGACGACGCCCGTGCTTCTGCAACGACTCCTTTCACAACTCATCAATGCTACGTCGGTGCCGTTCCACGGCGAACCCGCCATCGGCATTCAGGTCATGGGCGTCCTAGAGACGCGTAACCTCGACTTCGAGCATGTCCTTCTGCTCTCTTGCAACGAGGGCAACATCCCTAAGGGTATCAACGACGCTTCGTTTATCCCGCACTCCCTGCGAAAAGGCTATGAGATGACGACGATAGAAAACAAGGTAGCCATCTACTCTTATTATTTCCACTCACTCCTGCAACGAGTCTCCGATGCCACCCTCACCTTCAACAATGCCACTGATGACGGCCGACAGGGGGAGATGAGCCGCTTCATGCTACAATTCATGGTGGAGAGTGGACAGGCGATCAAGCGACTGACGATGCAGTCGGGGCAGAGCGTCTCGACCGTCAACCGCGTACCCATTGAAAAAGACGAGGCCGTACAGAAGAAACTCGCCGACCTCACCTCGCTCTCCCCCACGGCCATCAACCGCTATCTGCGTTGTCCGTTGATGTTCTATTACAACACCATCTGTGGACTTCGTGAAGATGATGATGACGACGACCAGGAGATAGACAACAAGATCTTCGGCGACATTTTCCACCGAACCGCAGAGCTAATCTACGAGGATCTTGCGGGCAAAGACCATCGTACCACAATCACACAAGAGGCTATAGATCGACTCATCACCAAGGAGAAATATAAGATTGATGCTTATCTCGATCAGGCGTTCCGCGAGAAACTGTTTAAGGTGGACCGTCCCGACTTCCATCCTCGCTACAACGGATTGCAACTGCTCAATCATAATGTGCTGCGACTCTATATCCTCCGACTGTTGCGCCTTGACAGAGCGAGCGCTCCTTTTGACATATTGGCACTTGAGAGTAGCTATTATGACAATCTGTCGTTTGATGTCAATGGCACGAAACGTGACATCAGTCTTGGTGGACAGATAGACCGTCTCGATAAGAAAGGAGAGCAACTGCGCGTCATCGACTACAAGACCGGCAGACCGCTGACGTCTTCAGCACCTACGGTTGATGAGATCTTCAATACGGAGTATGTCGACTCGAAGCACACAGGCTATTATCTCCAGGCCTTTCTCTATTCAGCTATCATCCGCAGGAGCAAGAAAGCCATTGCTGCCGTCAACCCAGGCAACAATGCTGTAGCTCCCGCCCTGCTCTTCATTCGTGAGGCTGGTAAAGATGGCTATGACCCTATATTAAAGGTAAAAGACGCAGGACAGGAAGACAAACGTAAGGCTTCGTATTCTCCGGTGAATGATATTAATAATGTATATCCTTCCTTCATTGAGCATCTTCGAGATCTTCTCTCCGAGATCTTCGATGTCTCTCAGCCTTTCAAGCCCACGGAGCAGAAAGAGCGATGCACGAACTGCCCGTACAAGGACATCTGTGGATAATTTTTTTGGCACAATCCTTGCTTATTGCACATGAAAAGTGTAAATTTGCAACATCAACAAGGTGTCTTTATAGTAAAAGATACCTATAATAAAAGAAAGGAAGACAATACATGACCAGTCAGTTTTCACCAAAAGTATCTGAGATCCTTGCATTCAGCAGGGAAGAGGCGACACGCCTGGCCAGCAGTTCTGTAGGTCCAGAACACCTCTTGCTCGGCATTCTCCGTGAGAAGAACTCCCCGGTGCTCGATTTATTCAAGCAGCTCAGTATCAACACACAAACTGTCAAAGAGGAATTAGAAGAGAAAGTTCGCGAAGACGAACTCAGTGAGCCCATCCAGACGAATGAGCTCGTCCTTAATACACAGGCAAGTAATATTCTGAAACTTGCCGTGCTCGAAGCGCGTATCCAGCATACACAGATGGTGGATGTGCAGCATCTCCTGCTCGCTATCCTCCACGACCAAGTGGACAACGGTGCCAAGGAAGTGCTGGAGATGAACAATCTCGACTACGAAACAGCACTCAAGATGCTCCGTAAACCCGCTACGAAGGATGGCATCGGCCTGCCCGACGAGGAAGAAGAGGACTATGAGGAGGATGGTCCGACAGGATCTGCCAAGCAGAGTGGCAACCGTCAGCAAGCTACCGCTACACAGCCCCAGGGCAACGGCAAGACGCCGGTGCTCGACAACTTCTCTACCGACCTTACACGCGCTGCTGCCGAAGGTAAGCTCGACCCCGTCGTGGGCAGAGAGAAAGAGATCCAGCGCGTCATCGAGATTCTCGGACGCCGCAAGAAGAATAACCCGATCCTTATCGGTGAGCCGGGTGTGGGTAAGAGTGCCATTGTCGAAGGACTGGCACAGCTCATCGCCGGTCACAAGACCTCGCCGATGCTCTTCAACCGCCGTGTGGTAAGTCTCGACATGACTGCCATCGTGGCAGGCACGAAATACCGTGGACAGTTCGAAGAGCGTATCCGCGCATTGCTCAAGGAGTTGGAGAACAACCCGAACATCATCGTCTTCATCGATGAGATCCATACCATCATCGGTGCCGGCTCAACCCCAGGCAGCATGGATGCCGCCAACATCATGAAGCCGGCTCTGGCACGCGGCACGATACAGTGCATCGGTGCAACGACCGTTGATGAATACCGAAACTCCATTGAGAAGGACGGTGCCCTCGAGCGTCGTTTCCAGAAAGTGCTCGTGGAGCCAACGACGAAGGAGGAGACGCTGCAGATCCTGCAGAACATCAAGGAACGTTACGAGGAGCATCATCACGTGACCTATACAGACGACTCACTGAAAGAGGCCGTGCGTCTCGCCGACCGATACATCACCGACCGTTTCATGCCCGATAAGGCCATCGACATCATCGATGAGGTCGGCTCACGCGTCCATCTGAAGAACGCCAAGGTGCCACAGGAGATAACGGACAAAGAGAAAGATATTGAAGATATCAAGCGCAAGAAGCAGGAAGCCGTCGGCGCCCAGAACTTCGAGCTCGCCGCCAACTACCGTGACCGCCAGACGGAGATGGAGCAGGAGCTCCGCCGCATGCAGCAGGAATGGGAGAATGGTGAGGCTGAGAAACGACAGACAGTCACAGAGAAAGAGGTTGCCGATGTCGTGTCGATGATGACCGGTATCCCAGTGCAACGTATGGCTGAGGCTGAAGGCAAGCGCCTCCGTAACATGGGTACGGAACTCAAGCAACTCGTCATCGGTCAGGACAGCGCCATCGACAAGATGGTGAAAGCCATCCAGCGCAACCGCGTCGGGTTAAAAGACCCGAATCATCCTATCGGCGCCTTCATGTTCCTCGGTCCTACGGGTGTAGGTAAGACCTACCTCGCTAAGCGACTGGCTGAAAAGATGTTCGGTGCACAGGATGCCCTCATCCGCATCGACATGAGCGAATATACCGAGAGCTTCAACGTGTCACGACTTATCGGTGCGCCTCCGGGGTACGTCGGTTACGAGGAGGGCGGACAACTCACTGAGCAGGTACGCCGTCACCCCTACTCTATCGTGCTTCTCGACGAGATCGAAAAAGCTCACGGCAACGTCTTCAACCTCTTGTTGCAGGTGCTCGACGAGGGTCGTCTGACTGATGGTAATGGCCGCTTGGTCGACTTCCGCAACACGGTTATCATCATGACCTCCAATGCCGGCACACGTCAGCTCAAGGAGTTCAGTCGTGGCGTTGGTTTCAATGCGGGTGGCATCACGAACGCTGCCAACATGGACAGTAAGGACAAGCAGTATGCGCGTTCCATCATCCAGAAGAGTCTCTCGAAGCAGTTCTCACCCGAGTTTCTCAACCGTCTCGATGAGATCATCACCTTCGATCAGCTCGACCTCACGTCGATCAAGAAGATCATCGACATCGAGCTCAAAGGCCTCTACAAGCGTGTCGCCGACCTCGGCTACAACATCACGCTCAGCGACAAGGCCAAGGAGTTCGTCGCCACGAAGGGTTACGACGTACAGTTCGGTGCCCGTCCATTGAAGCGCGCCATCCAGACTTACATCGAGGACGGCCTGTCCGAGATCATCCTCTCCGAAGAGGCTAAGCCGGGTGACACCATCGCCATCGATAAGGACGACGACAAGCAAGAGCTATCCTTCAGCGTCACAAAAGCAGCATTGGAAGAGAAGCCTGCTGAGGAAAAGACAGAAAAGGCTGTCGAAGAAAAGACAAATGAATAATTAATTAATTGAATAACAAATTGAAGGGCGAGCATATCAGTGATATACTCGCCCTTTTACTTTTTGATAACATTTTATTGTCTTTTTATTCCTATTTGTTTTTTTTTTACTAACTTTGCATATTGAAACGAAACAACAAGATAGAACAGTATGAAAAGACGTTTACTTCTCTGCTTTCTCCTTTTGGGAATGTTCTTCATTCCTTTTTCTCTTCAAGCCGACGTGATAAAAGGAAAGGTCATTGATGCCAAGGACGGTCATGTTCTGCCTAATGTCGACCTCGCCTTTATCAAGACAACGAACTATGGACGGACGATGACGACGCTCACCACCGACAGTACCGGGCATTTCACATTTTCCAACACCATGACTGGCATGGTGACGTTCACCGCAAGCTATATCGGCTACAAGACCTATCGCAAGGCGATGTATCTTTACAGCCAACAGGAGAGTCAGGACACCGTGGATATCGGCGAAGTACGTCTCGAACCTTCTACCGTGATGCTGGAGGCCGTGAAAGTCACGGGCCATTTGCCTCGAATCACGATGAGTGGCGACACCATCGTCTTCAATCCTGAAGCTTTCAAACTGGAGGACAATGCCCGTCTTCTGGAGCTTCTCCGCAAACTGCCGGGCGTACAACAGCACGATGACGGCCGGTTCTACTGGAACGGTAAGCCAATCCGTCTGCTCATGGATGGTAAAGACATCTTTGGCGGTGGTGCCATCCTGTCACAACTGCCTGCTGAGGTCGCCAAAAAACTGAAACTCTACGATCGCAAGAGTAAACTCGCCAAACACACGGGTAAAGATGATGGTAAGGAAGACCAGGTTCTCGATATCCAGATCAAGCCCGGCTTCCTCGATAAATGGTATGGTGACATAGAAGGCGACTATACCGACGAGAACCATTATAAAGGGGAGCTAAGGGCTTACAAACTGTCAGATAAAGATCCCCTAATGGTCTATGGCGATGCCAATAACATGAATCAGTATCATATCATAGGGCAAGAGTCGTATCAGTCGGGTATTATCGACCATTATGGCAAGGAACAGTATGGATCCCTTGCCTGGCAGCATAACGGACAGACGAAAGGTGCCGACGACATCAACTATGTCTCCGTGAATCCCGACTTCGGCCATCAGGACGGCTCTGGCAGCACGAAGTCCAGCACCCAGCAGTTCTTCCCCGGCGAGCAGCAGACCTTTACGCTCTCCAAGACCGACAACGGCAGTCACGCTATTCTGCCTGGCTTCCGTATCAACACACAGCTCTACACCGACTCCGTCAACTATCTGACATTCTCGCTCGACAGTAAATATACGAAGAAACGGACGTGGGTAGAGAGCCGATTGGCACGTTTCAAAGACTCACCTTATACTTTCGGCGACTCCCCACTGGATGCTGTCTTTGACGACGACAACAACAGTCAGATTCTTCGGTCGGGCTTGCTTATGCTCCGCAACCGCAACAGAAGTACAGCCATATCTGAAGGCGGAAACGTCGATGCCGAGTTTGACCTCACCCATTATCTCGCCCGTCAGAAAGGCGAACTGGATGTTGTTGCAACAGTCAACTATCTCGATAACAATACGCGAACGCACACAAACCGTCAGTACGATTTCCTGACAACCGCGCAGAACGATGCGCTCAACCAGTTCGGCCGTAACCCGAACAGCAAGACGGGTGCTACAATAGCAGGCACTTTGAAATATTATCTCTCCAAGGCGGTATTGCTCAACATCACCGACAAGATAGGCTATGATTTCAACCGTAACGACCTCGACTTCTTTACCGATAACAATGCCAATGTCGCAGACGGCTACACACCTACCACGCAAGATGCCGCCAACACGCAGCGCTCACGGCTACACACTTGGACGAACACAGTGACAGTTTCGCCTGTCTTCAACTTCAACAAGCGGATGCACCTCACGCTGGCGCTCGACTGGGCTTACAGCCACGACCGTCTCAACTTCCGACGCGGC
The DNA here is from genome assembly GCA_002353825.1 of Prevotella sp. UBA2725. Classification (GTDB taxonomy): domain Bacteria; phylum Bacteroidota; class Bacteroidia; order Bacteroidales; family Bacteroidaceae; genus Prevotella. The sequence continues at coordinate 52,120 of DEKJ01000049.1, forward strand.
AGCCTCGACACGCTGGCAGTGAGAAACACGAACCAGCTCACACCCAGCCTCACGTTCCTGTGGAAGATGAATCGTGCACAGAGCATGAACATTAAGTTTGGTTATACATCCAGCAAGCCAGAGATGCTCTCGACGATCGGTTACGAGGACAGTACCGATCCACTGAGCGTCATCCATGGTAACACTGCTTTACGCAACTACGGAAAATACAACGGTACATTCAACTTCAATCAGGTCATTGCCCGCCTGCAGATGGTGACGAGCCTGTCCTTGGAGTTCAACCACGACGTACGACCACTGTCCTCGCTCTGGACCTATAACGGGTCAACAAGCAGCTACAGCTATATGCCTGTCAATGTCAAGGGCGGCAACATGTTCAAGGCAGGTCTGAACATCGACAAATCGTTCGGGCCTTTCTTCAGATTGACCAACAACGGCAGCCTTACCTGGCAAAAGCTCTATGCCTATCTCACGCGGACGAGCCTTGCCGAAACGCCTCAGCTCAACGGAGAAAAATATTTCTCCTTCAATGATGACCTGTCTCTAAGCTATGAGACAGATCCTTTCACGGCTACAGCCTATGGGAAGGTGAATGCCTACCGGTACAGATATGACCGCTCATCAGAGTTCAACAGCGACCCCTTGCTGCTGACTTATGGCCTGCGACTCACGATCAACCAGAAACATTGGTTTGCCAGAAACGATATCTCTGATGTCTACCGCCATGGGTATCTCTCATCCGACGTGAACCGCCATCGCGTCATCTGGAATGCGATGATTGGCATAAAACTCCTCAAAAACCAGGCAGGACTTGCACTCACGGCACAAGACATCCTTAAGAAATTCAACTTCATAGAAAGCAACGTCAGTGCCTACAGCCGCTCAGAGAGTTGGAGCAAATATTTCTATCATTACATCGGCATTGTGTTCCAGTATAATTTTGAGCCGAAGAAGAGGCAATAAAGGCTCAAACATTACTGATGTCATTACGTCACATATGAGGCGGAAACGCGACACATATGAGGCGGAAACGCGACACATATGAGGCGGTAATGCGACACGGACGCGTCACATTCGCTTCATAGCCCACACGAACCCTTTCCCCGTGCGGACGCCATTGTCCTGAAAATGGTTGCCGGGATTCATCTCTAAGATGGTGTCTACGCCTTGGGCAACAAGCAAGTCACGCTGACGGTTGATACAATCGTTAACCGTAGCCATGATAGCTGTTTTGGAACGATGCTCACGGTCCCCCAAACTGAGATAGACGTGAGCCGAAAGGAATGGATGCGTGGTTGCAAAACTGAGCCAGTCACGATACCATACGGACGGGGAAGCAGAAACTATTCCACCAAACGCCTCTTGAGTACCCGCCCAAAGCGCAAAGAGACCTGCTAACGAATAGCCACCGAGGATAACATTTTTCAATGGTGCGGAAGGATCAACCTTCCATCCCAACTGTTGTTGCTGCTCATCAATAATCTTAAGGATCTCACGCAGTGTCCCTTCGGCACCATCGCCAAACGGGATCTTCCCGAAGACAGGCGGTGCGGGCCACGGCGTGAGTTCCTCGTTCCATTTACGAATATGAACGGCAACGAGACGGAACGGCACGTCGGTGTGCGAACGGATGTATGCCACCTCCGTTTCCAATTCTTCCAGGTCGTGGCTGTCCACCGGTTGCAGAAGGAGCAACTGGGGATTATCGTCAGAGATAATCGTTGTCGTCATAATTTTCTGGTATTATTTGCAGGGTGCGGCCCTTGTGGCCGTCCGCACCCCGTATTATCATTTGTTGAGCTTCATGCCGACCTCCATGCCTTCGTAGGAACCGAGGAGGCTGCCGAGTGACTTCATGGCAGTGTTGCCTGTCAGTGAACCGATGACGTTGGCATACTTCAGGAGCTTAGAAGCATCCATGACAATGAGCAGGTCATTGCCGTCGAGCTGAGTCGTACCTACGAGCTGCTTGATGCCACCGGCATAGCTCAGTGTGACCTTACTGTCCTTGACAGTGTATGTTCCCGACATCGTCTTGGAGCCGATGGTTTGTGTGAAGTTGCCATCCTTGTCGAACGTCATCTTCATAGCACCCTTCTTGATGCCAGCCTTTTCAAACTGCTGCTCAAGTTGTTTCTCTATAGCAGAGGAAGCGACCTTGCCACCGATATTCTTCAGCACATTGCTACTTGAGAACACCACAGCAGGCTCAGTATAGGTCCATGTACCGACGATACGATCTTTCGTAGCACCGAGTGCAGAGTTGAAGATCGTGGACAGACCGGAGAGGATAGAAGAGCCACTGTTAGAGCTTCCCGTAGCGGCACCGGCTACAGCAGAGATAATACCGCCGAGAATATTACCGGAGTTGCTCTCTGAAGAAGTCTGAGCCTTCTCTTCAGTTGTTGTCTTTGCTGGTTCGACAGCCTGTGCTGTGGTAGCAGTAGCTGTCTTTGCCGTTGTAGTAGCAGCCTTTGTGGTCGTCTTCTTCGTCGACTTCTTAGTCGTTGTTTTCTTTGTTGTCTTCTTTACAGTCTTTTTCTTTGCGGCTACCATCTCCATGCCAGCCTCGTTTACAGCAGCCTCCGCCATAGGAGCGAAAGCCATACCCATGATCAGAGCCATGGCAAGAACAATTGTCTTTTTCATTGCTTATTGATAAAATATTAAAGGCCTCTCCCCAGCCCTCCCCCGTAGGGAGGGAGAGCAAAACGACGAAGCCGTGTGTTTCGGGTGCAAAGTTACAAAAAAATAACACTTACATATCTATTGTATCCTATCTTTTCCGTATCTTTGCAATAAAATTAATAGAACCTTAATAATATTGGATGAAGGAATTTGAATACTCCGAAGCCGAGGCCAATAAGGCTGAGACCGCCATTCTTGTAGGACTGGTGACACCTCAGCAGGACGAGGCAAAGACAAAAGAATATCTCGACGAGCTTGAGTTTCTTGCTGACACGGCGGGAGCCGTGACCGTGAAACGGTTCACCCAGAAAGCGGGCGGACCGAGCCAGACCTCGTATGTAGGTAAAGGTAAACTCGAAGAGATACGTCAATATATCAAAGACGAGGAAGACAACGACCGCGAGATAGGAATGGTCATCTTCGATGATGAACTGTCAGCAAAGCAGTTGCGGAACATTGAGAATGAGCTTCACGTAAAGATTCTCGATCGTACATCGCTCATCCTTGATATTTTTGCCATGCGTGCACAGACGGCCAATGCCAAGACGCAGGTGGAGTTGGCGCAATACCGCTATATGCTGCCCCGTCTGCAGCGCATGTGGACCCACCTGGAACGTCAGGGCGGTGGCTCCGGTTCCGGCGGCGGTAAAGGCTCCGTAGGACTGCGTGGACCTGGTGAGACACAGCTCGAGATGGACCGCCGTATCATCCTTAATCGTATGTCGTTGCTCAAGAAACGCCTGGCAGAGATCGACAAGCAGAAAAGTACGCAGCGTAAGAACCGCGGACGTCTCATTCGTGCTGCCCTCGTGGGCTACACCAATGTAGGTAAGTCGACGCTGATGAACCTCCTGTCCAAGAGCGATGTCTTTGCAGAAAACAAGCTTTTCGCAACCCTCGACACAACCGTGCGAAAAGTCGTCATCCGTAACCTTCCGTTCCTCCTCGCCGACACCGTAGGATTCATCCGTAAGCTTCCTACCGACCTTGTTGATTCATTCAAGTCGACCCTCGACGAGGTGCGTGAAGCAGACCTGTTGCTTCATGTCGTCGACATCTCCCATCCTGACTTTGAGGAGCAGATTGAGGTCGTCAACAATACGCTCAAAGACCTTGGATGTGCCGACAAACCAACGATTCTCATCTTCAACAAGATAGACAACTACCACTGGACGGAGAAAGATCCTGAGGACCTGACACCTGCTACAAAGGAGAATGTCACGCTCGACGAGCTACGCCACACATGGATGGCTCGCTTAGGCGATGACTGCATCTTCGTCTCGGCACGCGAGAAGGAGAACGTAGATGAGTTGCGAGATGTGCTTTATAAGAAAGTACGACAGCTTCACGTACAAAAATATCCTTATAATGACTTCCTCTATCCGGAAATAGACGAATAAAAAGTTAGGAGTTAGGAGATAGGAGTTAGGAGTTAGACAAGACAAAACAAGATTATGGCATATAGGGCTTTAACTGAGGAAGAGATTAATATCCTCGACGACAATGGCTGTTGGGCCGAAGACTGGAGCAACATCACTGTGAGCGATGACTTTGCCCCCAAGTATATGCACCGCGTCGTGCTCTACGGCGAGGTACAATTAGGCGGCTTCAACAAAAACGTTGAAGTGTCGCCCGGATTCTTCAAGCATTCGGGCATCAACAATGCCACGCTGCGCAACGTCAATGTCGGCGACGATTGTCTCATTGAGAATATCGGCAGTTATATCAACAACTACACCATTGGCAACGATTGTTACATCTCCAATGTCTCAACTATCGAGACTACAGAAGGTGCAACCTATGGTCAGGGCAATCTAATCTCTGTGCTCAACGAGGTCGGCGATGGCAACATCATCCTCTTCGACGGACTGAACAGTCAGATAGCAGCCTTGATGATCAAGCACAACCGCGACAAGGAATTCTGGGCAGCCTTACGACGCCTCATCAGCGAGGATATCAAAACGACTTCTCCCGATCGTGGCACTATTGGCAATGGTGTGAAGATTGTCAACACGAAAGAAATTACGAATACTATCATTGGCGATGAGTGTGAGGTCAGTGGAGCAGCACGTCTGAGCGATGTAACCATTCTCTCCTCACCCAACGCCACAGTCTATATTGGCACCGGTGTCATCTGTGAGAACTCCATCATCAACCATGGATCGAGCCTCATCAACTCTGTGAAGATGCAGGACTGCTTTGTGGGTGAAGCCTGTAAGATAAGCAATGGCTTTACGGCATCACAGAGTGTGTTCTTCGCCAACTGCTTCATGAGCAATGGTGAGGCCTGTGCTGCTTTCTGCGGTCCTTTCACCGCCAGCCATCACAAGAGTTCGCTGCTCATCGGTGCACAGTTCAGTTTCTACAACGCTGGTTCAGCTACCAATTTCTCCAACCATGCCTATAAGATGGGACCGCTCCACTGGGGTGTCCTCGAGCGCGGCACAAAGACAGCCAGCGGCGCTTATCTGCTCATGCCGGCGACGATAGGCACGTTCAGCGTCTGCTTCGGCAAGCTCATGCATCACCCCGACACGCGCAACCTACCCTTCTCGTACCTCATCGCCTACGGCGACACGATGTACCTCTCCCCCGGACGTAACATCACAACGGTGGGTCTGTACCGCGATATCCGCAAATGGCCGAAGCGTGATGTAAGGCCTAAGGGGGCACAAAAGAGCATTGTCAATTTCGACTGGCTCTCGCCTTTCTCTGTAGGAGAGATCATCAAAGGCAAGAAGATACTTGAAGACCTGCAGGCAGCATCCGGTGAAGACGTGAGCACCTACAACTTCCATGAATATGTCATCAATGCCTCATCCCTGCGGAAAGGCATCAAATACTATGACATCGCACTGCGTATCTACATGGGCGCTGTGCTCAAACGCGTATTGAAACGTGACCCGGAGTTGACCCCTCCAGACACTGAGACAGGGTTGGGCGACTGGAACGACCTATCAGGATTGTTACTCCCGGACAGTGAAGAGGAACGAATCATCAACGATATCAAAGACGGTAGTCTTGACACTATCAATGATGTTCTCGACCGTTTTAAAGACATCAACGATCACTACCGTCAGTATCAATGGACATGGACCTATCGACTCATCCTCGACTATTATCATCTTCAGGAACTCACGTCTGAAAACGTAGCAACGATCCGACAAGATTACGTTAAAGCCCGCCGTGCCTGGATTGCTGAGATACGCAAAGATGCAGAGAAAGAATACAAGATGGGAGATGTGGAACCAGAGGTCCTTGAGAACTTCATTTCGCAACTTGACCATGAGGTAGACTTTGAAAATTAAAAGATACACATTATTATATATGAGACATCTGAGAACCCTCCTTCTATCCCTTGCAGCAGTATTCTGCTTAGGCATGCATGCGGAGAAGAGCTACCATTACTCAACAGTGGCGGGAGACCCGATGCATACTCGCATCTACACCCTCGCCAATGGGCTGAAAGTCTACATGAGCGTAAACCATGAGACACCACGCCTGCAGACCTATATTGCCGTGAAGACCGGCTCACGCAATGACCCGCCAGAGACTACCGGACTGGCTCACTACCTTGAGCACCTTATGTTCAAAGGCACAACTCATTTTGGTTCCAGCAATGTCACAGCAGAGGCTCCTTTGCTCGACTCCATCGAGAACCGTTTTGAGCAATACCGCCATATCACGGATCCTGCCCTGCGCAAGAAAGCTTATCATGAGATCGACTCTATCTCACAGCTCGCTGCCAAATACAACATCCCGAACGAGTATGACAAGATGATGGCGGCCATCGGCTCTGAAGGCAGCAACGCTTATACCTCCGAGGATGTGACCTGTTATCAGGAAAATATCCCTGCCAACGAAATCGAGACTTGGGCCAAGATACAATCAGACCGATTCAAGAATATGGTCATCCGTGGATTCCATACGGAGCTTGAAGCCGTCTATGAGGAATACAACATCGGTCTGGCCAATGACGGAGAGAAAGAGTGGGTAGCGCTGAGCAAGAAACTCTTTCCGCATCACCCTTACGGCACTCAAACGACTATTGGTACCCAAGAGCATCTGAAGAATCCTTCCATCACAAATATCAAGAACTATTTCCACCATTATTATGTTCCTAACAATGTAGCCATCTGTCTCGCCGGCGACTTCGACCCCGACAAGACCATTGCTGTCATTGACAAGTATTTCGGTGATTGGAAGAAGAGTGACAATCTCTCCTACCCACAATACGCCTCGCTGCCAAAACTAACGACTCATATCGACACGACCGTAGTGGGCCTTGAAGCTCCTAACGTCATCGTGGGATGGCGCACCGATGCCGCAAACAGCTTGCAGGCAGACACGCTCAACGTCATTTCAAATATGCTGAGCAACGGAAAGGCTGGACTCTTCGACCTTGATCTCAACAACCCGATGAAGGTGATGGGCGCTGAAGCAGGACTGCAGTCTGACCACGACTACGGTATCTTCCTTCTGCAAGGCACCCCGAAAGAGGGACAGGGCACCGTCGAGGTACGTCAGCTCATGCTTGATGAGATAAAGAAACTGAAGAAAGGCCAGTTTTCTGATGACCTTCTGCCGTCTGTCGTAAACAATATGAAGCTATCGTTCTATCAGGGTCTTCGCAGCAATGAACAACGCGCCAACCGCTTCGTCAATGCCTTCATCAATGATGAGAAATGGGCTGACAGGGTGAATGCCATGAACCGCATCTCGAAGATGACAAAGCAACAGATTGTCGACTTCGCCAACCGTTTCTTTACCGACGGTTATGTATCCGTCTTCAAGATACAAGGCAACGACACGACAATCCACAAGATTGAGAAGCCGCAGATTACCCCGATACCGACAAACAACGACAAGCAGAGTGCTTTCCTCAAAGAAATCGTGGAGTCAAAGCCGGAGCCTATCCAGCCTAAGTTTGCCGATTTCAAGCGTGACCTCACGGTGACCCGCACCAAGAAGGGACTCGAATATCTCTATAAGAAAAACACCAGCGACAAGCTCTTCTCGCTCACCTATCATTATCCCTTCGGCAGTGAGAGTGATAATCAATATGCCATTGCTTCCGACTATCTCTCCTATGTAGGCACGGATAAGCTCTCGAACGAGAAGCTCAACCAGTTGTTCTATAAGCTTGCTTGCTCTTATAGCATTAACGTCTCCGACGACGCCATCGATATCACGCTTCGTGGACTCGACAGTAACATGCCGGAAGCCGTTAAATTGCTTGAGAATCTTCTTCAAGGAGCCAAGGCCGACAAGGACAGTTACAACCAGTATGTAGGCATTCTGCTGAAGGCACGCGCTGACAACAAGACGAACCAGCGGGCCAACTTCATGGCATTACGTAGTCTCGGTGAGTATGGCACTTACAACTCTCAGCTCAACACAATGTCGGAGCAGCAACTTCGCAGTGCTGACCCACAGGCGCTGCTCAACAAGCTGAAGAACCTCAACAGCTACAAGGCTACCGTCATGTATTTTGGCCCTACCGATATGAAGACGGTTGATGGAATTATCAGCAGTACACATGTTACACCGAGGAAGTTCGAGGCTGCACCTGCTGACAAGCCGTATCTCCATCAAGCAACGAACAAGACTGAGGTGTGGGTTGCTCCATATCAGGCAAAGAACATCTACATGACGATGTATCACAACGAAGGTAAGAAATGGAGCCCGGAGAAAGATGCTATTGAGGCACTCTTCAATGAGTATTTCGGCGGCGGCATGAACGCTATCGTGTTCCAGGAGCTGCGTGAGGCGCGCGGTCTGGCTTACTCTGCAGGCGCTCAGTATTATGCACCGACCGTTCATCCGCATGCTGATACCGAGAGCTTCACGACCTTCATCATTACCCAGAACGACAAGATGATGGATTGCATCAACGAGTTTAACAATCTTCTCAACAACACGCCTGCACGTGAGGCTGGCTTCAAACTCGCCCAGCAGAGCCTGATGAAGTCGCTTGCTACGAGCCGCACGACGTACGACAATATCTTCTGGAAATGGCTCTATGCAAAGAAGCTCGGTGTCAACTATGATATCAGACAGAAAATCTACAACACGCTGCCGAAGCTCACACTCAACGATGTCATCAACTTCGCGCGTGAGAACATCTCCAACAAGCCGTATCGTTACATCATCCTCGGCGATGAGAACGACATCGACATGAAGGCGCTGGAGAAGTTAGGCACCGTAAAGAAAGTGACGACAAAGGAGATATTCGGGTATTAAAAAACAAAGGCCCTAATGGCCCCACCCCCTGACGGCCCCACCCCTACCCCTCCCCTATCCAGGGGAGGGAGAAATTACTTAGATAAACGATAATAAGCATCATATATAGGGAAAATTGACATCGAAATAAACATCATATAAAGTTTTATACAACAAACAACATTAATAATAAACTCGAGCCCTAATATCCCTTGAAGCATCTCTCTCCCTCCCCTGGATGGGGGAGGGGTAGGGGTGGGGCCACTAGGACTCTAATATTTTAGTTATGGCAAACGTAGATTTTAAGTACGCTCCCATGTTCCAACTGGGAAAAGACGATACCGAGTATCGTCTGCTGACGAAAGAAGGCGTAAGTACAGGAACATTTGAAGGCAAGGAGATCCTGAAGATCACTCCTGAGGCCCTCACACTGCTGGCTCAGGAGGCTTTCCACGATGTGGAGTTCTGCCTGCGCCGCAAGCACAACGAGCAGGTGGCCGCTATTCTTAACGACCCAGAGGCTTCCGACAACGACAAGTACGTCGCTCTGACACTGCTCCGCAACGCTGAGACAGCTGTCAAGGGTGTGTTGCCTTTCTGTCAGGATACAGGTACAGCTATCATCCATGGCGAGAAAGGACAGCAGGTCTGGACTGGCTTCGATGAGGAAGAGGCACTGTCCAAAGGCGTCTACAACACGTTCACACAGGACAACCTCCGTTATTCTCAGAACGCTCCTCTGACGATGTACGACGAGGTGAACACCAAGTGCAACCTCCCTGCACAGATCGACATCGAGGCTACTGAGGGTGAGGAGTACCGTTTCGTGATGGTTGCCAAAGGTGGCGGCTCAGCCAACAAGACCTATTTCTACCCCATGACGAAGGCTACCATTCAGAACGAAGGCACACTGCTGCCGTTCCTCGTATCTAAGATGAAGAGCCTCGGCACCGCTGCTTGTCCTCCTTATCATATCTGCTTCGTCATCGGCGGCACATCAGCTGAGAAGAACCTGCTCACCGTGAAGCTCGGTTCTATCCACTACCTCGACTCACTGCCTACATCCGGCGATGAGACAGGCCGCGCCTTCCGTGACCTCGACCTCGAGGCTAAGCTCCTGAAAGAGGCTCATAAGATCGGCCTCGGTGCACAGTTCGGCGGCAAGGCTTTCGCTCACGACGTACGTGTCATCCGTCTGCCCCGTCACGGTGCATCCTGTCCTATCGGCCTCGGCGTGAGCTGCTCCGCTGACCGAAATATCAAGGCTAAGATCAACCGCGACGGTATCTGGCTTGAGAAGATGGATACGAACCCCGGTAACCTCATCCCAGCAGACCTGCAGAAGCCGGGTGAGAACGGTGGTGTCGTCATCAACCTCGATGAGGGCATCGACAAGGCTCGCGCTATCCTGACGAAGTATCCTGTCTCTACCCGTGTCATCCTCAATGGTACCATCATCGTGGCACGCGATATCGCTCACGCCAAGCTGAAAGCTCGTCTCGACAAGGGTGAGGATCTTCCCGAGTACTTCAAAAACCATCCTGTGCTCTATGCTGGACCGGCTAAGACTCCGGAAGGCTATCCTTGCGGTTCTATGGGCCCGACGACCTCTAACCGTATGGATCCTTACGTGGATGAGTTCCAGAGCCATGGTGGCAGCATGATCATGATCGGCAAAGGTAACCGTACCGATGTCGTCACAGAAGCCTGCAAGAAACATGGTGGCTTCTACCTCGGCACTATCGGTGGCGTAGCTGCTATCCTGAGCCACGACTGCATCAAGAGCATCGAATGCGTGGAGTATCCGGAGCTCGGCATGGAGGCCATCTGGAAGATCACCGTTGAGAACTTCCCTGCCTTCATCCTCGTCGATGACAAGGGCCACGACTTCTTCAAGGAGCTCAAGCCCTGGAAGTGCAGCTGCTAAAAAAATATTCGAACTGTACGGATGAAATTTGTTCATCCCGTATGAAGATTGACAGCCTCGGAGAGGCTGAATTATTCATAACCCCAGTCTAAGGAGCGTAGCGACGCAGACTGGGGTTATTGTGATATCCTATTTAACTGAGAACCTGCCTCGAAGAGGCAGAATGCACGACAGTGCGCAATATCTTAAAACACGTTCCCTATATGCAAACATTTGCTCCCTGGCATCCCGATGCCTCACAACAGAAAATCCTTGATCTCAAGAGCGGGAAGCATCTCGTCCTTGCTCCTCCTGGATGTGGCAAGACGCAGATCCTTGCCGAGCGCATCAGTCTGGCGCTCGCTGATGGTGTCAAGCCTGAGGATATGTTGTGTCTCACCTTCACCAACAGGGCAGCACGCGGCATGCGGGAACGTATCAATGAACGCGTGGGAGAGAAAGAGACAGAGGATGTCTTCGTAGGCAATGTCCACCGCTTCTGTTCTCGTTTTCTCTTCACCAACGGCATTGTGCCGGCAGAGAGTGCTATCATCGATGATGACACGACAGACAGTATCTTGGCCCGTTACCTCAACGAAGACGAAGACCTCGTTAAACGTGACTTCCGCCGGAAAAGGGCACATGCACAGATCATGTTCTTCTCTCATCTGATGTATGACATCATCCATGGCGTACCCAAGGAGCTGCGAATCCATCCGGAGTGTGTGACGCCCGAGGACATCGCTACACTGAAAGCTATCGCCAAAGCTACGGACAAGCCATTCAATGCCAAGCTGATGATTGATGTCTACGACCATACTGACTATTACCTCGACCTGATCAATCAACCTGTCTTTCCCACTACCCTCAAGTATGAAGCGGAACAGAGCCTCATGAAGATGCGCTATGCCCACGCCTATACTGCCTATAAAAACCAGAACAACCTTCTCGACTTCGAAGACCTCTTACAACTCACCTACTCGGCCCTCAAGAGCGATTCCTCCTTCAAGCGTTATCCTTGGATCCAGGTAGATGAGGTGCAAGACCTCAACATGCTGCAGTTGGCGATAATTGAAGAACTGGAAGAGCTACAGACACCACCCCTACCCTTTTCCCTTTTTCTATACTTTGGTGACGAGCAGCAAGCTATTTTCTCTTTCATGGGTGCCAAGCTTGCCACACTCAATATCCTTAAGGATAAGTGCAAAGGGAATATACATCATCTCAATGTCAATCACCGGCAGCCACAGCAAATCGTGCAGATGCTCAACGACTATGCCATCGCCAATCTCCATTCCGATGCCGCCTTGCTGCCTTCGCCAACCAAAGATAAGGACGACAAAAAGGTAGAGATGCACATCTGCGCGACAGAGAATATCTGGGCAGAATATAAATCCGTAGCGAAGCGCACGAAAGGCCTGCTGAAAGAAAAGGACACCACAACAGCTATCATAGTCAACTCCAACCGCGATGCTGACGAGATAAGCAACAACCTGGAAGCCGCCGGCATCCCGCATTTCAAGATTTCTGGCACCGACCTCTTCTCTACACCGGAACTGAAACTGCTCACGGCTCACCTCAGCGTTCTCAACAATGAGTTGAACAACCTTGCTTGGGCACAGATCATGCAAGGCATGAAGGTCTGCGGCTCTGCCGCTACCGCCCGACAATTTGTTCACCGTCTGCGCAAAGTCGCCATTGCTCCGACGGATCTTTTGCACAAAGACGACACCTATCTTGAGCAGTTCCTACATACCTACGAAAACAGCGACCTCATCGTCTTCGACACCGAGACAACCGGCCTTAACGTCTATGATGACGACATTATCCAGATTGCTGCAGAGCGCATCCACCAAGGGAAGTCTGTGGCGAAGTTCTCCGTTTATCTCCAGACGGACCGGTCCATTCCGAAGATGCTTGGCGACATTGAAAATCCAATCATCGAAGAGCGAAGACACAATGAACTCCTCACGCCCGCCGAGGGCCTTCAGGCGTTCCTCGACTTTGCCAAAGGTTGTCCGTTGCTCGCCCACAACGCGTCGTTCGACTATCACATCATGGACTTCAGTATCCAGCGCTACCTCCCCGACACCAACTGGCAGACGCTCCATCCCGTCTGCTTCGACTCGCTGAAACTCATCCGACTGCTGCGCCCCGACCTCAAGGTCTACAAACTCAAAGCCCTCCTCGCTGAGCTCGGCCTGCAAGGCGAGAACTCACATCTTGCCGACGATGATGTCAACGCCACAGTGTCGCTTGTCAACTACTGTTACACGAAAGGCCAGGAGATAAAACCGGCTCAAGAGACTTCCCTCCAACAGCCTAATACGAAGAAGATGGCCGAGCGACTAAAACGCAACTACGGAGACGATTACGAAGAAGCCTTCCATAAACTTTATCTCAGACCTACATCAAAGTCAGAGGATAAAACTCCCGCGCTCGTTGAGGAATTGCAGCGGTTCTACAACTCGCTACTTGACGGCAAATGGATCAAGCCGATAGAGAAGATAAGCTATGTCTTCAGTTTTCTGACCGAGGATGTCATCCATCCCGATGAGGAGCCATCGCTCAAGGAACAACTCGACAACCACATTATGGAGATCAGTACCTTTAAGGAGGCAGACCTCTGTGGTTCCACAGCAATAAAGGAGCGTGTCTTCGTCTCTACAATCCACAAAGCCAAAGGACTGGAGTTTGACAATGTCATCGTGTTTGATGTCGTCGATGGCCGTATCCCCAACATCCACGACGAAAACAACTCCAAACTCTTGGAAGAGGATGCCCGCAAACTTTACGTTGCACTCTCTCGGGCGAAGAAACGCATCTATGTCTACTACAGTAAGAATCCGCCCACAACGAATATCCAACGTACACAGAAACTGTCGCGCTTCATGAAACCCGTCATGAAATACTTCACAAGCTAATTATTTAAACAATAATTACGTTCTTTCAACTTTTCTCTATACCTTTGCACTCGGAAAGCAAGAATTGCTTTCTAAGGGGTGCTGCGGTCTTTGCCGTGGCTGAGATCAAACCCACAACCTGATCCGGATAATGCCGGCGTAGGTACAGGATAATCCCTTTAGTTATTTATTTAAAACAAAGGTATCAATGAAACGATTTGTTTTCATCATGAGCCTGTCTTTCTCGGCCATTGCAGCGATTGCAGGCAAGCCTGAGAAACTCGACACGCTCAACACCTACACGCTTCAGGACGTGCAGGTGACATCCACACGAGCTACCAAGACTACTCCTGTGGCATTCAAGACACTCAACCAACAACAGATCAAGCAGGTCAACTTCGGTCAGGATATTCCTTATATCCTCTCGCTGACCCCCTCCGTCACCACAACCTCTGATGCAGGTAACGGCATCGGCTATACTTCTATCCGCGTGCGTGGCGTGGATCCTACCCGCATTAATGTCACAGCTAATGGCGTACCGGTAAACGATGCAGAAAGTTCACAGCTCTATTTCGTTGATATGGGCGACCTCGCCTCTTCCGTTCAGAGTATGCAAATTCAGCGCGGTGCAGGTACCTCTACCAATGGTGCTGGTGCCTTCGGTGCTTCCATCAACATGCAGACTGAGAACATCGGCACAAAGCCTTTCATCGGCCTCGACCTCAGCGGCGGCTCCTATTACAGTCATAAGGAGACCGTACGCTTCGGTACCGGACTGCTCCACGATCACTGGGGACTGCAGGGACGTCTGTCGAACATCGGCAGCAAAGGCTACCTCGACCGTGCATGGACAAAACTCAACTCTTACTTCCTTCAAGGTGGCTACTTCTCCGACAACACGATGGTGAAGTTACTCACCTGGAACAGTGTAGAGAACACATACCACGCTTGGAACTATACCTCCAAATATGAGCAGAGCCTCTACGGCCGTCGCTACAACTCCTGTGGAGAATACACCGATGCCAATGGCAATAAAGCATATTATCCTGACCAGACGGATAACTACTGGCAACAAAACTACCAAGCTATCTGGAACCAGCTCTATGGGCAGTACTGGAACACGAATGTGACACTCCACTACACTCACGGTTATGGCTATTATAATGAGTATAAAGTAAAAGACTATAGAGATTACGGTCTCTCCGATACGAAGCACAAGAGTGACCTGACACGTAAGAAAATTATGGAGAATGATCTCTATGGTGTCGTGGCAAGCATCAACTACGATAACAAGTCGAACTACAAGGCTACGCTCGGTGGCGGATGGAACAAATACATCGGTGACCACTGGGGTGAGGTGCTGTGGACCAAGGACAAGGTGAAGGAGTTCTATCCCGGCTACGAGTATTACCGCAACCGTGCCTGGAAGTCTGACTTCAACATCTACGCCAAGGAGTCATGGACTTTCCTCCCCGGTCTCAACGCTTATCTCGACCTGCAGTACCGCCATGTAGGTTACCGCATGCAGGATCCCCGCGACTATTATATTGATGAGGACCGCACGAAAGGCTATTGGGCACACGACGACTTCGATTTCTTCAACCCGAAGTTCGGTATCAACTATCAGTTTGATAACCACAACCGTATCTATGCCAGCTACGCTATCAGCCACAAGGAGCCGACACGTAACGACTATCAGGACAATGAGATTCAACATCTGAAAGCTGAGAAACTGCAGGATGTAGAGTTTGGCTATCGTTATGAGAGTCCGAAGTTCACAGCAGGTGCCAACTTCTATTATATGTATTACAACCATCAGTACGTGCTCACAGGCGCTCTGAACGACATCGGCGAGATGATTGCGAACAACGATGGTAAGAGTTCTTACCGTGAAGGTATCGAGCTCGAAGGTGCTTGGAAGCCTGTCGACTGGTTCCGCTGGGATCTTAATGCAACGTTCTCACGCAGCATCAACAAGAACTGGAAGCAGAGCACGGTGAAGGTCGATGAGAACAATAAGCCAATCTACGACAAGAACTGGAACAATGTTGCCGGCGAGGACATCATCCTCGGTAACACCCACACGGCGTTCTCTCCAGATGTCATCGTGAACAATATCCTCACCTTCAGTTACAAAGGCTTCGTCGCAGCCGTCCAGAGCCAGTATATCGGCGAACAATATCTCACAAACACGGACTTCAAGGAGATGACCTGTCACGACGAAAACGGCAATGAGACACACGAGACATTGATGCTCAAGGACCATTTCACCACGAACGTCGACCTATCTTACAACTTCAGATGGAAGCGCCTGGGGTTCAAGAGTGCAACCGTTGGTATCGCTCTCTATAACATCTTCAACGCCAAGTATGATAACAACGGCTGGGGATCTCCACAGATTGCGAAGACAAAAGACGGTAAGGTCATAGCCTTCAACGACTGGAACACACGCGATATGGATGCAGCCGGTTTTGCACCGAGCGCACCGTTCAACTTCATGGCACATCTGAGCCTGACATTCTAAAAGTGGAAGATAGATTATAGTTGCAGTGGCCGCGCCTTAGTGCCGGCCACCACAACTATAATCCTATCAAAAAACACAGCAAATATTTTGGTGATAACAAAATATTGCCTAAATTTGCAAGAAAAGAAAGGAATAGGCTATGACAGAGAACATTGTTATCAATAACCCATCGAGAAAGCTCGAGGAACTTTTGTACAAAATAGGGGTTATGAAGTACGAGAGACAACAAAAAACTATAAGAGAATACCAGGAAAGAGAAGCGTTACTAAAAAATGACAGAAGAGGCATTTAGGGTTAACACTTCCAAAGGTGATCTCTTTGAGATAAAATTTATAACTTATGATAAAGGTTATTTTTCGGAAGGATCAATAGAGAGTTCTCCTCATAATATAGAAGTTGTAAGTATAGATCTAACAAGAATTAAAGGAAATACTCCAGCAACTTTAGGATCTCTTTCAGAAATAACAAATGGTATAGCCACATTCTTCCTTAAAAGAAAGAATGTGGTTATCTGCTATTACTGTGACTTCCTTGGCCCTATTCCCCATACTAACAAAAAGATAACTTGCCAAGCATATAGAAACAAATTGTTTTCTCTTCTTTTCAAAAGATACATTAGCAAGTTTAATATTTCCGGAGTTATTGACAGAATAATTACTATCCATGGTGTAGAGGATTATTTTGTTCATATCATCTACCGCCAACAACACGAGAAGTATGTTAACCTCATAGCCCACAGCATTCATGAAGGATATGATAAACCTTGAACATTCAGCCGTCATTCTTGCCAATGGCGAATATCCAACCCACAAGATACCATTGACAATCCTGAAGCAGCACGACTATCTCTGCTGTTGTGACCTTGCAGGAATGACAGCCATCCATAATGGGATCATGCCCGATGCCATTGTCGGTGACGGCGACTCCCTTCCACAAGTCTTCCAACAAAAATATGCCAATATCTTCCATCATGTAGAAGAGCAGGATGATAACGACCTGACGAAAGCCACAAAGTTTATGTTGTCCCAAGGCCTCAAAAAGATCGTCTATCTCGGAGCCACGGGCCTGCGCGAGGACCACACACTCGCCAACATCTCTCTGATGCCTTATTATCATCAAGCATTAGACATTGAGCCTGTCATGGTCACCGACTACGGCTATTTCACCGTACATGAGGGCCACCAAACCATCAACTCCTTTCTCCGCCAGCAGGTCAGCATCTTCAATATCAACTGCACAACACTGCAGAGCCGCGGGCTCTGTTGGGCTGTCTCACCTTTCACCCAACTCTGGCAAGGAACGCTCAACGAGGCTTTAGGCGACAACTTCGACATTGTCGGAGACGGCACATACATGATTTATCAAACATTCGACGCAAAATGACTGATTACTTAATTGAGCATTGGCTCGACATCACAACGACCATCTTAGGTCTCATCTACATCATATTGGAGTATAGAGCCAGCATTCTCCTTTGGCTCGTCGGCATCATCATGCCAGCCCTCGACATCGTACTTTATTACACCCACGGTCTCTACGGTGATGCTGCCATGGCAGTCTATTATACCCTCGCTGCCATCTATGGCTGGATCGTCTGGAAGTTCGGACACAAGCACCAGCAGAAGGAAGGTGAGGAGATGCCTATCACTCACATGCCGAAGCGTCTCTATCCCGCAACAATTCTCTTTTTTGTCGTTGCCTGGGTCGTCACCTGGTTCGTCCTCTCCCACTACACCAACAGTAACGTGCCGGTCCTTGACGGCTTCACCAACGCCCTGAGCTTCGTCGGTCTGTGGGCGCTTGCCCGCAAATACCTCGAGCAGTGGCTCTTCTGGATCCTCGTCGATGCCGTGAGCTGTTACCTATACATCATCAAAGGCATTCCTTTCAAAGCCTCCCTCTACGGCCTCTATGTCGTCATCGCCGTCATGGGATACTTCAAGTGGAAAAAAGCCATTGTTAAAGTTAGGAGTTAGGAGATAGGAGTTAGGAGTTAAAGAAAACTCGGCAAATATTTTGGTGATTAAAAGATATTCCCTAATTTTGCAAGAAAAGAAAGGAATAGGCTATGACAGAGAACATTGTTATCAATAACCCATCAAAGAAACTCGAAGAGCTCATGCGAAAGATTGGAATTAAGAAGCATGAGAGACTGGAAGAACTAAAACACCAGACCCATTTCGATGAGGTTATCATCCTTAAGTAATGGAGTAAACTTGCCATGACTCATAAATTCTTTAGCGTTCAGACTCCAGATGGTGGCTCATATAATATAGAACTGTCCTCTTTTGACGACAGTTCTTTTCCAAAAGAAGTAGCAAAAGCTATTTCGCCTTTTATTGATGTTGTCAATATTGATTTAACAAGAGCCAGAAAAGAAAGAACAGCTTCTATCAGAACTCTATCCATAATAACAAGTCGAATTGCTGAGTATTTTTTAGAGCGTCAAAATCTTGTTATCTGTTATTATTGTGATTTTCTCGGTCCTATTCCACATACCAACAAAAAGATAACTTGTCAAGCATATGGCGTAGAGGATTATTTTGTACATATCATCTACCGACAGCAACACGAGAAATATGTTGATCTCATAGCTAACAGTATCCATGAAGGATATGATAAACCATAGATATAAAAGGCTCTTCCGGTTTTCGGGTTGATACTGCAGATAACCTCGAAGAGGTTATACTTGAGTAACCCCAGGTAAGGAGCGCAGCGACGCAACCTGGGGTTCGGGTCGAGCGATTTAATCTGACCTGTCGCCCCATTCCTACCCCCACGTTTCGGCTGCGTCTCACGTGGGGCTAACCATGTTCAACCTCTTCGAGGTTGTTCTCCTACCAACCCGAAAACCGGAAGAACCATATAAAAAATAATTACTAATTAGTAATTACAAATTACATTTTTTTCTTACCTTTGCATGCGCTTATGAAAACAACAACGTTTAACAAGCGCAACGCAATCGTCTTCAAGCACTTCAACCGCAAGGGCTACAGCCTCTTTGCCGCATTGGGCAAAGTGGTGGTTATCGGCGTCCTTGCTATCCCTACCCTCACCTATGCCAAGGCTGACGGCATCGCCACAAAGCCAGCAGGAGAGAACAGTGATTCTCTCTCTTTCGGTGAGCAGCAACTTGATGAAGTGCAAATCACAGGATCGCGAGCGCCGCTGACTGCCTCTCAGTCAGCCAAGATCGTTGAGGTTATCTCGCGCGATGATATCCATCGTGCGGAGGCGCAGACCATCAACGACGTATTGAAATTAGCCACGGGCGTGGATGTCCGTCAGCGCGGTGGCTTTGGTGTACAGACGGATATCTCCATCAACGGCGGCACGTTCGATCAGATCACGATCCTGCTCAACGGCGTCCCTCTGACCTCTCCGCAGACAGGTCACAACGCGGCCGACTTCCCCGTGTCACTCGATGACATCGACCACATCGAGGTCTTAGAAGGAGCAGCAGCCCGTGTCTTCGGCTCCGCTGCATTTTCGGGGGCGATAAATATTGTGACGGCCTCTCCCCAGCCCTCCCCCGTAGGGAGGGAGACAAGCAGAAATGCTAAAATTCAAAAGAGCCATTCTCTCTCGGGCACTATAGGATTAGAAGCGGGTTCCTTTGGTACCTTTGGTGGTGATGCTCGGGTATCGCTTTCCCCTACCAATACATGGGGAAATTCCCTTTCCTTCGGCTACACTCAGAGTGATGGTGGTACCGACAACTCATCCTTTCGACATCGCCGCGGTTATTATCAAGGCAACTATGCATCCTCATTAGTAGATGTCAACTGGCAGGCAGGCATCACGTCGAAGGACTATGGGGCCAACACGTTCTATTCTGCCCGCTTCCCGAACCAATATGAATGGACACGCCGCTATATCGGCTCTGCCAATGCCGACTTCCGTCCATTCTTCAAAGAACAGAACTGGCTGAGATCATTCGTCATCAGTCCTACCGTCTATGCCCACCGCGACATCGACCATTACCAACTCATCAAAGGAAGCATAGGAGCAGCGAAAGGTGAGAACTATCACCGCCTCGATGTCTATGGAGCATCACTGAATGCCCATTTCGACTGGCTTCTCGGCAAGACCGCACTCGGTGCTGACATCCGCAAGGAGCATATCCTCTCCACGGCTTACGGAAACCTTATGGATGAGAGCGAATGGAAGAAGATCTCCGGCTCCGACCGGTCCTACGACCACAAAGGAGACCGCACAAACACAAGTCTGTTCCTTGAGCATAACATTCTTTTAGGGGGTCTCACAGTATCTGCCGGCGTGATGGCAAACCGTAACACAGGATTGGACAACAAATACCGGTTCTATCCCGGCGTAGATGTCAGCTATCGTCCCAGTGACCACTGGAAGCTCTACCTTAGTTGGAACAAGGCCCTGCGGCTGCCGACCTTCACCGACCTCTATACGAGCAATGCGGCACAGCAAGGTGATGTCAACCTCAAGCCGGAGAAGAACAACACCTACAAGACGGGTGCACGCTTCCGTGTCAATGGTTTCAGCCTCCTTGCCGATGCCTTCTACAGTCGCGGGCGCGACATGATCGACTGGGTGTATGAGACGGCAGAGTCGAAGAAATACCATGCACTGAACATCGGTAAGCTCGACAACATGGGATTCAACATCGAGACAAAGTTCAACCTCTCAGAACTGCTCTCTGACACCTATCAGCCAACAACCACTCCCTGGCTTCTGACCCTTGGCTATGCCTACATCCATCAGAAGCACGAGACAGACCGGGAGATATACAAGTCGCTCTATGCCTTGGAGTATCTGAAGCACAAGTTTGTCGCGACGCTCTCCCACCCGATCGTGGGCCATCTCTCCGCCTCCTGGTCCCTTCGCTGGCAGCAGCGCATGAACGGCTATCATCCTTACGCCAAACTGGACGGAGCAATAAGATGGACAGAGCGCCACTACCAACTCTATGTCAAGGCCGACAACATCACGGCCCACCGCTACTACGACCTTGGCAGCGTGAAGCAGCCAGGACTCTGGATCATGGCCGGAGCAAAGGTCAACCTCTGATTCTATTAGGTTCAGCATGCCGGTATCTATGCCGACATGCTGAAAACATAGAGATACTTTTCCTTTTTGCAGCGGGAAATGAATTTAGATATCCACCTTAATTTTTTATCTCCTCAACATTTAGGCAATATATAGCAGCACAATTCTTTTACCTTATTTGACAAAAATAACTTCTGTGTGGTGATAACGGTACTAATAAAGGTGAATAGGCTTTTCTCTCGCAGATCTCTCAGATACGCGAGAGAAAATTAAGCCATTGCGTCCTTAACAATTCTTAGTACGAATATCACCACACAGAAAAAATAAATAAGGAGGAGCCTGTCTTGCCGAGTTTGATAAAAATATTTTTCGGTATCTGCGTAGCGCTTTCAGGTCTTTGTCGTATTATAGATAAACGCATCCGAGATTCAGAATGGAAATAAGCGAATTCATAGAATATGTAAGGCGATACCGGCATGATTTTGTCGGTATCGCACACCACTATTTCCATGATGAGCACGAAGTGGAAGACGCCGTGCAAGATGCGCTGATTCGCTTGTGGATGGCAAGGGAAAGAATAGAGCCGCCGGAACGATTCCGCCAATATGGAGCAACAGCTACAAGAAATATTTGCCTTGACAAAATAAAGCAAAAACACGGACTTCACTTTGTGGAAGTGGATTTGGCGGAAGGCAAGACATCCGGCCATAGCCCTCAATCGGTGTTGGAAGAGTCTGAAAACGAAACGTTGATGCAGCAATGCATGAAAGAGCTTCCCGCTAAATACAAGGAACTGATACGGATGAGAAATGGAGAAGGATTGAGCTATAAGGACATAGCAAATCTCATTGGCAGTACAGAGTCATCGGTACGCGGTATGGTGGCGAGGGCAAGATCAATACTCATAAGACAATTCAACGAAAGGAGAAAGAAATGAAGAACAAAGAGTACATAGGAAAACTTCTCAGAAAGTTTATGCAAGCGGAGACTTCCGAACAACAGGAGTCGGAGCTTGCAGACTATTTCTGTCATTCTAAGAACATTCCTGAAGAATGGGAGGCATACAAACAATACTTCAAAGCCTTTGACTCCGAAGAAGCATCTTCTTCAAATAATGGTTACCCAACACCATTATTAAGGAGGCATTGGTATTACGCTGTTGCTTGCGTTGCCGCGACGTTCGTCTGTGCGGTTGCGCTGAGGTATGCCCTATACACTTCCGAAAACTGCAAAAGGCTGGCAATAGAGACACCCGTGCGAATTCAGCCAACGGAATCCACAAAAGCGAAGGACACTACTGTTGTGAGCAAGAATCCGATGGCAACTATTGGGGAAAGGCAGGAAGTGTCTGAAAAGGTATGTATGAAGCAGGGCGGCTACGGCAAAAGCAGAAGAGCCGACAGAGCCGACTATGTTCCTGTTCCCAAACCCGTTGCTGCGACAGAAGCCCGGCACTATGTTGCGACATCAACGGAGACGATGATCGAAGAGCCTTCCCATCAAATAAAGACCGCCGACATCAACGCGTCGGTCGCTTACATTCAATCAAAAGGAGAGAATCTCCAGAGACAAGTCTTGGCTTCAAAAGGAGACGGTGAGTATCACATGCATATCAACAAAGACTTAGAGCAGAACTTATGAGAAGAAAGATGATCATGCTTGCATTGTTTGTCTCTTTTGCGCTGGCATCGCTGGCGCAAAAGCCTAACCCTGCCATGGCAAAGCTCTTAAATGAGTTTGGCAAGGCTGGCATAGAAGGCACCTATTCTGCCGACAACACAGGGCAGGAGTACTATCTCGCACTCTACAAGCTTACCCATGCCGACATTGACAATCTAATACAGTATAACAGGTTGGGACAGGCTGATTTCCCCTTCCAATTAGAAGGGACAAGGGAGTACATAGCCTCCCGGCTTAAAGAAAGCGAGAAGGCGCAACATGATGAAGCTATGATAAGACCCGTCATCAAGCATACCCTTGACAGTCTTGCACCGTCGGCAAAAGAATGCTATCACTATGAAGTGCATAATGGCATGGGAGACACCATCAAATATGTCCTTGCGTTGAACAACATGCCGAAGGATTTGTTTCAGCAGCGCGTAAAAGGGCAAGTCGAGAAGAAAGCGAGTAATGAATTCATTGACTATTTCAGCTACGACGGAGGTACCTTCCTGCATTATATTTTGCCACCACTACAGAAAAGCGGGATGGCAAGTTGTCACTCAGAAGACTCGTTCAAGCATAACATAGAGGCCATCCTGGCAAAACACAAGGGAAAGAAGTACGCCGTAAGCTATAATATGAATCCGGGTACCAGCATCTATCCACAGGACTGGTATGTATTAAAGTACAACAGCAAATCTAACTCAAAGAGTGAGGGCACACATTATTATTTCGCGTTAACAAAAGAAGCGCAGAACAGCATTGTAAAGGAAGTCGCAGAAGCAGCCACTTGTTTCCTGACTTCTACATCTGACACGTCAGAATATAGTCTTTTCTATACGCTTCCTTTGGGCAATGCCAAAAGAGATAATGCGGCTTACGATCACCTGATATTTTGTAATACGGAAAGAATCGGACGTCATTTCAGCATCAATATGAAGATGACCGACAAGGGACTCCATGTGTTATTGCTGTCAAATGAAGGGGAATGGCTTGTTCCACGACGGTCATGGTGGAAAATCAAAGCCATCAGTGGGAAGAAGATAGTGTATGAGAAAGATTTCAAAAACGACTAATAACCATTCCATGAAAAAGATATTGCTGATATTGATGGCCTGTATCAATGCCGTCACGATGCTTGCACAAAAACCTGGGGTGTATAAGAAGGCAAGCAACAAGGCCGCTGACAAGACCGAGGCTCCCTGTAAGAATGAATATATGATAGTCGGAATCAATGGCAACACAATGCTCTTCGAGCCTTATGTCCAACGTAATTCCGACAATAGAAAAGAAAGAGTTCGCTTTCGAATGGGGCCAGGCTGCCATCAGTCCGGCGGGAGCAATAACGACTCGACTTACAAGGTCGCACCCAATCCTCCTGAGGTAGAAGACTTTGTCAGTCTCCTCTCAGGGGACTTTACGACACCAACCAACAATATCCTTGGTGTTTGGTATCACGAAGCCTCCGGCATCAAATGCTACAAGATCTTCTCGCCGACACGTTCTTTGTTGATCTTTATCTACGAATCGCCGGAAGGCAGCATGGAGACGGCAAATGCTATCTTGGAGGCGGTAAACTATGGCAAAGACCAAGTCGTTGCAGAAGACGGTACAAGGTATTCGGTTCGCTGGGAAGGTGCTGACACGATGGTGGTAACCTACACCATGGAAGGCAAGCGACATCGTGAGCAATGGACCCGTTCCCAATTACCGACATACCTCTCCGGATTATTCATGTCCCTTGGCACAAACTAAAACAAGGATTATTGTTAATCGTCATCATGAACAAAATAGCTTCTCTTATTATCTTGACACTATTATACTGTCTGTCTGCCAATGCCGCAGAAATCAATCATAACGTACAGGGACGTGTAGCCGACAAGATAACCGGCGACCCCATACCCGCCAAGGTGTTCCTGATGGATGCCGACAGTACTATCCTTGCCACTACCAAGGCCACCATTGAGAATGTCCCCTATCAAGGGCAGATTGCCTTATACGTTTTCAATGGCAAGCGGCTGCAAAAGGGTAAGTACATCATCAAGGCCTCCATGTTAGGTTACAAGGACGCTTATGAGAATATAACGTTACAGAGTCAGCGGCAGACCACTCTGATAGCCAACCCCATACTGATGGAGCATGACGTCCATGAGCTGCAGGGGGTGACCGTCAAGGCCACGAAGATAAAAATGGTGATGCACGGCGACACAATTGTGTATAATGCCGATGCCTTCAACCTGGCGGAAGGCAGTATGCTCGACGCACTCGTCGCCCGTCTGCCAGGTGCACGGTTGACAAGGGAAGGACAGATATTCGTCAACGGGCGGCTCGTCAAGAGTCTGCTGGTCAACGGACGGGATTTCTTCAGCGGCAATCCGAAGATGGCACTGGAGAATCTGCCTTCTTATACTGTGAGCAAGATAAAGGTTTATGATAGGGAAGGTCAAAACTCTCGTCTCATGCAGAGGGACATGGGCGACAAGAGCCTGGTGATGGATGTCAAGTTGAAGAAAGAATACCTCGCCACGCTCTTTGGCAACGTCGAGGCAGGAGCGGGATCTGACGGACGCTTCGCGCTGAAAGGGTTCGGCATGAAGTCGTCTCGCAAAGAAATGTTCTTCGCTTTCACCAACATCAACAACCTCAGTGACAATCAGAAGGCCGACATGACAGGCCGATGGACTCCGCAAGATGCGCCAAACGGCCCGCTGACCAACCGATCGGCAAATGTCAGCTATGCAAGATTCTTCGACAGCAGTATGGACAAGTGGCTCAGTACACAAAACACCATCTCGCATGATGACATTGACTTGCAAACGAGAAAGAATATAGAGACCTTCTTGCCAGGAGGAAACCTTGTCAGGCTGTCACAGAGCCAAGCCGACACGAAGACGACTGTCTTTGACAGCCAGAATGCCTTGCACTACGGCGAGAGCGGCAATTACTCCACCATGACCAGCCTCAACTTCCACTACAAGCGCAATAGGAAATACGCAGACGCAGACGCCGCCAGCTCCGATTCTACCTCTCTGTTGAACGAACTCGTGGAGCGAAGCATGGACAAAAGCGAGAACTATCATTTGACGTTGTCAAACAGCAGTACGCTGAAGCATATCATCGACCTGCTGCATTCCGATTTCAGCATGGAGTATGACAAGCTACATGGAAACTCGTTCTCGCTCTACGACCTGAGATATGCGGAGGCAAGTCAGGCGCGCGACTTCCGCAACAAATATCAGATTAATGACAGCAGACACTGGGATGTGAAGGAAGGCATTGCCTACGACTGGAATTGGCCGGGCTGGAGCCTGAGACCGCAATATCAATATGAATATAAATACAACAAGACCAACAACGCACTTTACAGGCTTGACAAGCTTGAAGGCCACGACAGCACGCGTTATGACCTTCTCCCGTCATCACGGGCAGCCTTGCTGAAAGTGCTCGACCACAACAACAGCTATTACTATACAGAATACCAGAATCATCACCGGCTGATGCTGGAATGGGAAATCAATGCCGCCACTGGTCGCAACAAGATGAACATAGAATACGGCTACATCCGACTTCCCCTTCGCTTCGTCAGCAAGAATCTCTATTACACACGAGTAGGGCGGCATGATGTGTCTGCACATGAAGTGTTCTTCGAACCGGAAGCTTTCTTCTCTGGCGGCAGGTCGGTCCGATGGGAACTGAACGCCGTCATCAAGTCAGAGATACCCGATTTGGTCAAGAAGGTGGACTACCGCGACGACTCAGACCCACTGTTCCTCATCTCCGGCAACCCGAATCTGAAAAACTTCCACCGCTATCAGACTTCGCTCCTCTTACGCCATGAGGGCAACGGACAGCGGATGTGGAACGCCTCAGTTAAATACGACAAGACCGACAACGACATCGCATACGCAACCCTCTACGACATGCGCACAGGCATCTCTACCATCATGCCCGTCAGTGTCAACGGCAATTGGCGCGTAGAAGGACAGACGGGGCTGACCCTGCCACTGGACAGTGCTCGCCGCTGGACCATCGACAACCAACTGTCCGCGCGCTACGACCACAATGTCGACATGACGACCACTGAGGAGAACGTGGCAATCATGCGCAGCATCGTCAACAACTGGCAGATGGGCGATGAGGTAAAGCTGAGCTTCCGCCCGAATGACCGGATAGACTTTGCACTTCTGGCCGGTGGAACGTACTACTATATCCACAGTCGGCGAAGTGGCTTCACCAATGTCCACGCCGGTGACTACAAAGTAGGTCTTACAACAGAGTTTCAACTTCCGTGGGACATCGCCTTGGGTTCAGACATGACATTATACGCCCGTCGGGGGTACTATGAAAGCATGATGAACACCACAGACTGGGTGTGGAACGCCCATCTGAGCCGCAGCTTCCTAAAAGGCGCTTTAGTCGCCAAGCTGACAGGATTTGACTTGCTGCACCAGCTGACCAACACCCGCTACGAGATGAACGCCCAAGGCCGGTCGGAACTCTCCTACAACAGCCTGCCCCGCTATGTCATGCTCTCGCTGGCGTGGAAGTTCAATGCTAACCCCAAGCGCTAAAATCATGGCCGGCGCAAAGATCAACCTCTGATTCTAAACAGTTTGGCGTGGCGGCAGGCCTTGCGCCAGCCACCACGCCAATATCAGGACACCCGATCAATGCATTCTGAAAGATATCGGGATATTATACTTCACATTCACAGGCTTGCCGTCTTTCTTTCCAGGTGTCCAAGCTGGCATACTGCTGACCACGCGCAGTGCCTCTTGCGCCAGTGCCTCCTTACCTGCGGCTTCCTCCTCCGGCGTTACGGCACTCTTGACCTTTACATCCTTGTGCTCGCCCTCGGCTGGTTTTACCGGTGTGAACTTGGTGCCGTTGTACACTACTTGTGGGTCGGCCACGGACCCGTCTGACTTGACAACGAAACTGACCACGACACGACCCTGGACACTGTTGTCCCTGGCAGCGGCGGGATACTGCACGCTCTGGCTCAGATACTGCATCATAGCAGAGGGACCACCATTGAACTGCGGCATCTCGTCGACCACGTTGAAGGCTCCGTTCTCCTTTGCCTCCTCTGCCTGGGCCTTTTTCGTCGTCACGACAATCACGCCGTTGGCACCTTTCGGTCCATATTTGGCAATATGGGATTTGTCTTTAAAGACCGCTATCGAGGCGATGGAGGAAGGATCGAGATTCTCAAGCTTCGAATAGGGCAGTTCCTTACCATCAACGACAACTAAGAGGTTCTTAAGCTTGGCTGTGTCCTTCCGGGCTACTTTCTGCTGAACAATACTTTCCATCGCTGCGGCACTACTTACCGCCATGGGCGCAGGGGCCACGGCTGACTTAGACGAAGCCATGGCTGCACTGCCGGCAACCTTGTAGTCGGTGACACTCTTTGCCGAGGCGAACAGCGAGACGGCAACAACAGGAAGTACATACATAGCTTTGAGCCAGGAAAATCTGTTCCTTTTAGGATTATTCATCATTGTGATTCGTTGTTTTAAGGTACTATGATTGATACCATTGACCACAGAGTACCCTGCCGCGGCCATGGCTTTTCTTACTAACAGGTATTGATACTGGCGCGCATCGGCACCGCTTGAGAGAACCGCCGCGTCAGCCTCATACTCGTGAATGGCCCGCAGATCTGTGCGCAGCATCCACATACAAGGATTGAACCACTGAAACGACGTGAGAATATCAACGAGCAGCACATCCCATGAATGATGCCGGCGGACATGCTCGCGCTCGTGCAGCAGGATGGCACGGTCGGGGTGGGCGTAGTCGCTACGCGGCACGACGATGTAGTGCATCCAAGAGAATGGGGATACTTCCCCATCGGCCACGGCGATGACGGTGCCGTCGGCCTGCCGGTGCTTCTCGCAGCGGCGGATAAGTATGCATACCTTCGATATCGAAAGAATAATATGTAACAATATCATCATTACGCCTGACCAATAGACCACCGGCAGAGCCGTCTGCCACCAAGGAGCAGAAGAAACAGTGGCAGTGACACCGCCGCTGACGACATCTTGCTCCACCGTCGGCATCGCCGGCAGCACCTCAATGTGGTGGATGGTGATGACGCAGAATGGCAGAACAAAGGAGGCCAAGGCCGTGCCTAACAGCACCACTCGATTGAGCTGATGGGAACTGTCACGCGACAGCATGAGGCGGTAGAAGATATAGAACACTGCTATCAGCACCGCTACCCGGAGATCATAATACAGAAAATCCATATCGCTTTGTTTTCGTTACTTGCCCTGCTCTATCTGCTTTATCAAGTCGCGAAGTTCTTCAACAGAAATCTTCTTCTCCTTGACAAAAGCGCTGACCGCCGACAGATAAGAGTCGTCGAAATAGTTCTTTATCACTCCGGCAAGCGTGTTCTTGCCATAAGCCTCCTCCGTGATGGCAGCCCGGTAGCGATAGCTGTTGCCGACAACCTCGTGGCTGACAAAACCGTTGCTCTCCAAGATGCGCACCTGGGTGGACACCGTGTTGAAATGGGGCTTGGGGTCTGGATAGAGCTTCAGCAAGTCCTTGACGAACATGGGGCCATGCTGCCAAAACATATCCATAATCTCCTTTTCCTTGGCCGTAAGCTTCTTCATTGTCTTCGCTTTTATGTTTCTAACGGCAAAGTAACGAAAAAGATTAGTTCGCACCAACTAATCCACTTAGTTATTAGCCTTAATTAAACAGATAAGGGTGTATTTAACGTAAGTTAAGATTCTGTTATCGCTCTATCAAGGCAGGAAGAAGCATTTCATCACCGCCCATAGATATTACGACATCGGCAGTGTAAGCAGCCCGGACTATGGATCATGGCAGGCGCGAAATTTGAATTATAATGTGAATAATAAAATGTAAAACAAAAGGGCGACCATCCGGGCCGCCCTTATTTCTTTAGTTTAAACGAGGTCTCTATGCTGACGATCTCAGCAGAGAAAGCTTTGTCGACCTGAAGTCGTTTCTCTACCTGAGAGCAGGAATGGATGACGGTAGAGTGGTCACGGTTACCGACGAGCTTGCCGATACGACTTGCTGGCATCTTCGTGTATTTCTGAGCCAGATACATCGACACCTGACGCGCCACGACAAAGTCGCGCTTGCGGCTCTTCGAGTTGATCTGCGTGGTCGTCACATTATAATGCTGGCACACCTTCTCTAAGATATCATCAACCGTGAGCGGACGGTCATCGATCTTCACAGCACGCTTGATGACACGCTCGGCAAGACGCATGTCAATGTTACAGTTGTATACAATGGAGTAAGCCATCAGGGAGTTGATGACACCTTGCAGGTCACGTACACTCCCACTCGCTGTCTCAGCAATATACTCGATGACGTCACGAGGGATATTCAATCCATCCCGCTTAATCTTGTTCTCTAAAATATCGACACAGAGCTTATGGTTCGGTTTCTCCAGCTCAGCGATAAGGCCACAGGAGAAACGGGTCAGCAACCGGTCGGGCATGTCCTTCAGATCCACCGGAGGCCGGTCGGAAGCGAGGATGATACGCTTACCATTGCGGAAGAGGTTGTTGAAGATATGGAAGAACGTGTTGAGCGTTCCCGTCTTGCCCATCCACTCCTGAATATCATCGACGATCAGCATGTCGATGGTCTGGTAGAATGCGATGAACGAGTTGACGGAGTTCTGCAGCACGGCATTGCTATACTGCACCTGGAAGAGTCGTGCCGAGATATACAGCACACGCTTCTTCGGGAAGATCTCCTTCGTGCGCATGCCAATGGCGTTGATAAGATGTGTCTTGCCACATCCCGACGGACCATAGATAAACATCGGGTTAAACTGCATGGTACCCGGATGCTCGGCAATAGACATGCCGACTGAACGCGGCAGCTTATTGCTGTCGCCCTCGATATAATTGGAGAAGGTGAGATGTGGATTAAGCTGTGGATCGAGCTCTTGAGGCTGTGCCGCATCGAGCGGCGTAGGACTCTCATTGGCACGCTTCACCGGCTTCGGCTTCACGGCGTTGGCGCTGTCTGACCACACCGTCTCCGTACCACCTTTATCTTTTCCCTCACGGTCTACAACGACCCGGTAAGACAAATGAATCTTAGGACCAAAGCACGCATAAAGCACCTTGGTAAGCAAGTCTAAGAAGTTCTCCTCGAGATACTCGTAGACAAAAGGACTGGGAACCTGCACGACGATCAGCCTTTGAGCCTCATCAAAATGCTCAAAGACAATCGGCTTAAACCAGGTGCTGTATATCTGCTCGGTGACATTCTGACGGATAAGCGCCAATGCCTTTTGCCACCGGGGATCTT
Organism: Prevotella sp. UBA2725; assembly: GCA_002353825.1. GTDB lineage: Bacteria > Bacteroidota > Bacteroidia > Bacteroidales > Bacteroidaceae > Prevotella. Next base: position 83,369 of record DEKJ01000049.1, read on the forward strand.
CTTTTGCTCTCATTTTGCTGTCTTGGGGATGTAGATTGCCTGCATCAATACGTCTTATCTTCGTCTCATTATTGAAACGTGGATGCAAAGCTACACAAAAAATCGGTATGCTGCAAATCGCGTCTCAAACTTCTTTCGCCGCCTCCAAAGCCTAACCGCTTACAAATGATTTAATTAGACTCGAAGAGACGGCGAATGTTAATATAGTATAATCTTGTGCGTCTTATTTGTCCTTCTTCCCGAAGAGCGAGAAGTGGACATAGCGTTTCGGATGCTTCTTGAGGTCGGTGAGCAGTGAGTCGGCGGAGCGCACGGTGTTGTTCATATTATTATACAGTCCGGGATCACGCATCAGCAGTCCGAGAGAGCCGTTGGGCGAGTTGAGCTGTCGCGTCACGCTTTCCACATTGTCGAGCGTGCGGTCGACCTTCGCCAAGGTCTGTGCCACGTCGAGCTCGGCGAGGTTAGCAGAGAGACGGTCGGCATTGTTCAGTGTCGAGCCAGCCTTACCCATGGCATAGTCGGCCTTGGAGAGGATGCCGGGCACTTTCCCGTTGGCCTCAGCAACGAGACGGTTCAGTCCGGCAGAGGTGACAGCTAAGTTCGACGAGATGGTCTGGATGTTATGCAGCGAGGCACGGATAGCAGGGTCGGCAAGGAGCATGTTGACACTCGAGAGGATGCTGTCCACTTTCGGTAACATCGCTGCCACAGCCGGCACAAGCGACTGCACGCTTCCCATGAGACCGGCATCGAGGTTACCCTGGATGGTGTCACCGGGCTCCACACGCTCCCGAGGGTTGTTAGCCAACAGGAGGTTCATTTTGATGTTGCCCATGAGGTCGCTCACGATCTCTGCCGAGGAGCCCTTGGGGATGCGGAGGTCATTGTCGACCTGGAACTCCACGAGCACGCGGCCGCTCTTGTTGTAGTCGTAGATGATCTGCTTGACATTGCCCACCTGGTAACCATCGGCATAGATAGGGTTGGACGATGACAGGCCATTGATATTCTGGAAGGATGCATAATAGACCTTGTCCGTGGAGAACACGGGCATGCCTTTCAGGAAATGAAGGCCGAAAAAGAGCACGACGATGCCTACTATGGCCACAAGGGCTATCTTGACTTCCTTGGTAAAAAACTTCATATTATCGAATATTATCGGGGTTACTTTCTTTTATTCTTGAGGAACTCGCGGATGGCTTCATTGACATCCATCGGTTTCCCGTCCTTCATGGCAATGATGAAACAGTCTGGGAACTTGTCGAGAATCGTTGTCCGTAGTTTCCGTATCTCATTATAGTTGGTCGAGGCACCATAGGTGTAACGAAGCAGACTGCCGTCCGTGAAACTGTCACAGCCCTCCAAGCCTTTGAAGAGCGGACTCTTGCTATTCAGTTTCTGCTTACCGGCAAAGATCTGAATCTTGAACACGGGAGCATCCTTGGGATCTGCATTCTTTTGGGAGACATTATTCTTAGATGTATTATCCTTAGCCGCACGCGTTGTCTGATCAACACTGCTGCGCGTCTTCTGCACCGTGCTGCGACGTGTCCGTTGTCTGGTTGTCACAGGCTTGTCATCAGCTACCTCGGCATTGTCATCGGAGACAGCAGCTGCATTGTCCGATTCCTTATAAGGTATGTCTATTCCCGTACCGCCATAGCGCTGCTTGTAGATCTTGAACGCCCGCACGATACCAGTAGTATAAGCATCGAGAGCAGAGTCGGTGTTGAGATAGTTCTCCTCATCGGGGGTCGTGATGAATCCGAGCTCTAAGAGCACGGCCGGCATGGACGTCAGACGTAACACCGCGAGGTTATTCTGATGGGCTCCGCCATTCTCACGGCCCGTAGCCTTACAGACCTCCCGCTGCAGGATACGCGACAGCTCGACGCTACGTTCACGGTTCTTGTCAGCGATGAGTTCAAACATGATGTCTCCCTCGGCTGAGTTCTCCAAGCCTTTATAACGCGTTTTATAGTCCTTCTCCATGAAGATGACGGAGTTCTCACGCTTTGCCACCTCTAAGTTCTCCTGAATGCCGCGTGTACCGGTGCGTTCTCCCGTTCCGAGGGTGTAGCTCTGGAAGCCATGACTGATCTTACCGCCGGCGAGGGCGTTGATATGCACCGACATGAACAGGTCCGCCTTGTTGCGGTTGGCGATGTCGGCACGCTCATGAAGGGGGATGAAGACATCCGTCTTGCGCGTGTAGATGACCTTAACGTCCGGGCAGCTCTGCTCGATGGCCCGACCTACAGCTAATGCATAACGCAGCGTGAGGTTCTTCTCATAAGAGATCAGCCCCTTGGCACCACAATCGTTGCCGCCGTGACCGGCATCGATGACAAGGGTGAACGAACGGGCAGCAAAAGTCTGTGTCAGAGACAAAAAGAGAAACGATAAGATAAATAGTATTTTATGAATTGATGTCTTACGAGTCATAATCAGTCTTTTCACTTCTCTGCTCCGTCGGTCACATATTTCCGCAATGCTCTCACAACACCGTTCTTCCACGTATTGATATTATCATCCGTTAGGGAGAGGGAACTGACGAGCTTGATCACATGGTCGATAGGCATGCCATAACGCAGCACACCGGAGATAAGCTTAGCATAGTTCCAGTATTCGGGATTGAACTTCCCGGACAGGCCCTCAACAGTCGTCTTATAGCCTCGGCGGTTCTCAAACTGGAAATCGTAGCGATGGGTACCGTCGGGATTGGTCTGACGGATAATCTTACCCTTGGTCACGGTCTTAGGCAGCACGATACCTTCATCATCATCCTGCAATCCCGTAAAAATCTCATAGGGACGACCGTCGAGAAGACCTACGAAGGCCACCCATTTATCTTTGTTGTTCTGAAAGCGCACGACATCACAGTCGAGCTCGTCCGGCCGGTCCTCAATGACCTTCGGGCGCTCATAAGAGCCATTGGCCCAGTTTTGTTGTTCTTTTTGTTGATTATCCATGGAAAATTTCAAGCTTGCTGTACTCTATATTGTACTTTTGAGTGCAAAAATACCTTTTATTTTCCACAATCTATATAAAAACACGATAAAAGAACTTATTTTTTCAGATTATTTTCCATAACTTTGCACAATTGGGTATTGAATTAGGTAAAACGAACATGAATCGCGAAATAATGAATAGTATCAATCAACGGAAAAGCATCCGCAAATATGCTGACCGTGAGGTCACGGATGAATTGTTGACACGGCTTCTGCAGGAAGCCGAGCATACGCCCACAATGGGCAATCTTCAGCTCTACAGTGTCGTGGTGACACGAAGCCAGGAGATGAAAGAGAAATTGGCTCCGGCTCATTTCAACCAGCCGATGGTGACAGGTGCTCCTGTCGTGTTGACCTTCTGCGCCGACTACCGCCGAACATCTCTCTGGGCAGAGAACCGCAAGGCAGAGCCGGGCTACGACAATCTCCTCAGTTTCATCAATGCCGCCACCGACACGCTCCTCTATTGTCAGACGTTCTGCAACCTCGCGGAAGAAGCAGGCCTGGGCACGTGCTTCCTCGGCACGACAGTCTACATGCCGCAGATGATCATCGACACGCTCCACTTGCCGAAGCTCACATTCCCCGTGGCGACAATCACACTCGGCTGGCCTGACGAGAACCCGGCACAGAGCGACCGCTTGCCTATCGAGGCCATCCTACACAAAGAGACCTACGACGATTATACGCCCGAGAAGATAGACAAGTTCTATTCTTACAAGGAGTCGTTGCCGGAGAACAAACATTTCGTTGAGATCAACCATAAGGAGACGCTGGCCCAAATCTTCACAGACATCCGTTACACCCGCAAGGACAACGAGGCGATGTCGGATGGTCTCGTCAAAGCACTCAGGAACCAGGGATTCATCAAGTAAGGATCAAGCAATGACTGCCATTCAGATTATACCCGTTGAAAACAGCCGTCAACGCAAGGCTTTTCTCAATTTCTTCTATGACCTTTATCGCGACTGTCCCTATGCCGTTCCTTACCTATACATCGCTGAGAAGCTCACGCTAAGACCTGACTCCAACCCCGCTTTTGCCTTCTGTGAAGCTCAGTGCTTCCTTGCCCTCAAGGACGGAAAGGTGGCAGGGCGTGTCGCCGCCATCATCAACCGTCGTGCCAACGAGCACTGGCAGCGGAAGATGGTACGCTTCGGATGGTTCGACTTCGTCGATGACCCCGCAGTCTCGGAGGCACTGCTCAAGGCTGTCGCCGACTGGGGAAAAGCGAAAGGCATGACGGAGATTGCCGGACCTTTTGGCTTTGAGGACATGGACCGCGAAGGGATGCTCGTCGAAGGTTTCGACCATCTCTCTACGATGTACATCAACTACAACTATCCTTACTATGCCAAGCACATGGAGCGGCTCGGATTCGAGAAGGATAACGACTACGTAGAATACGAGATTAAAGTACCGGAGGTGACGCCCGAGAAGTTCTCGCGCACGGCAGCACTGATAGAGAAACGTTATCATCTCGAGCCACGTAAGTTCAACCACCACGACATGACGAAAGGTGGCAGAGGACGCGAACTGTTCAACATCCTGAACATCACATACAGTAACCTTTACGGCTACTCCCATCTCTCCGACGACCAGATAGACACCATCGTCAACAACTATATCAAGCTCGCTGACCTCAACCTCGTGACGTGTGTCGTCGACACGGAGAAGAACGACAAGATGGTGGGATTCGGCGTCTCCTTCCCGTCTTTCTCCGAGGCTTTGCGCAAGACGCACGACGGCCACCTCTTACCACTCGGATGGTGGCAGTTGCTGAAGGTTTTGAAATGGCACAAGACTCCTGTTGTCGATCTTCTGCTCATCGGCGTACTGCCCGAGTACCGCATGAAAGGCGCCAACGCCATCATCTTCAATGATCTCATCTCCTGGTACCGCCGTTACGGTTTCAAATATGCTGTCACAGGACCGCAGATGGAAACGAATAAAGGTGTGCTGTCTCAGTGGCAATATCTTGAGTCGGAAGAGATCCGTCGCCACCGCATGTATGTCAAAAATATTTAGATAAAATATGGTTCGCATCACCGCGTAGCGAATAGCGTAGCCATCTTTAAAATCTTTATGATCCGTGTGAGAAAAAAGATCTTCAGAGGAATCGAATGCGTGGATGAATTAAAAAGGATAAGCAAAAAACATTCATTATATGGATAACGAAATTCTGAAAAACATCAAGGAGCGCCGCTCCGTGCGCCGCTTCAAACAGGAACAGATCACAGACGAGGAGCTCAACACGGTCCTCGAGGCCGGCACATGGGCTCCCACAGGCATGGGCACCCAGGCTCCCTTCATCGTCGCCGTACAGAACGAGGAGCAGAAAGCCGTGCTTTCAAAGATCAACGCAGAGATCATGGGCACGAAGTCGGATCCTTACTACAGTGCCCCAACCCATATCTATGTCTTTGCCCCGAAAGACAATGCCAACAACGTCAAAGACGGCAGTCTCATCCTCGGCACGATGATGCTCGCCGCCCACTCCATCGGCCTCGGTTCCTGCTGGATCAACCGTGTCGACAAGATGGTTGCCTATCCAGAGATGCAGCAGCTCATGAAGGAATGGGGCCTGCCCGACGGCCTCATCGGTGTCGGTTCCCTCGCCATCGGCTATCCCGACGGTGCTCCGCATGCCGCCAAGCCACGCAAAGACGGATATTACCGAGTCATCAAGTAAGAGTAAGTGTTGTGTATGCAGTCACATAGTGACTGCCCACATGACATAATAATATTGACATTTTAATGCAAATATCTTTTCATCACAAATTAATCTATGCCCTTCCCCTCGCCCTGCTCTGCACGACAGGCATGGCGCAGAAGCGCGCATTCACCATCGAGGATGTCTATCGCGTGAAGACGGCCTATGGCATCACGGCCACAGCCTCGGGCAAGATGGCCTATACCCTCAGCACCTCTGACCTCTATCAGCAGAAGTCAACATCGAACATCTACACCGCCGACAGCAGAGCCGTGACAACGGACGGCAAGAGCTACGCCCCGGAATGGAGCGCCGACGGCAAGTACATCTATTACACATCATCGCGCAGCGGCCTTCCGCAGGTGTGGCGCGCCGAGGCCACCAACCCATCAGCTGCCGTGCAACTGACCGATTATCAGTTGGGCGTGCAGGGAGCAGTAGTGTCGCCCAACGGCCGTTACATCGCCTTCGCCGCTGAGGTAGACCCTGATCTCAAAGATGCTGACGGCTCACTAAACAAGAAAGCCAACGAGACGAAAGCGAAGAACCCTATCCAGGCGCACACGAGCGACCGCCTGCTCTTCCGTCACTGGACAGAATACACCGACGGCAAATACTGGCACATCATCGTCTACGACACGGTGAACAAGACCTACACCGACGTCACACCGGGGCAGTTCCATTCCCCCGTGTTCTCACCCTCGGGTCCCTCGGGCTTCGTCTTCTCACCCGACAGCCGTGAACTGTGCTATCTCAGCAACCACGACGCCCGTCCCGAGGCCAGCACGAACTGTGATCTGTGGACGGTGCCAGTCAATGGCGGCGAGGCAAAGAACCTCACGGCCGACAACAAGGCGTGGGACGGCTCACCTCAGTATTCGCCCGACGGCCGTTATATCGCCTACCGTTTCCAGCGCATGCCGGGCTACGAGAGCGACCGTTTCATCCTCGGACTCATCGACCGCAAGACGGGTGCTAAGCGTGTGCTCACGGAGACCTTCGACAACTGGGTCGACGACTATAAATGGTCGGACGACTCGAAGAAGATCTATTTCCTCGGTGAGGTGCGGGGTGCCGAGCCGCTTTATGAGCTCGACGTCAAGACCGGCAAACGGCGCTGTCTCATCGCCGACAAAGCGATCTCCGGCTTCGACTTCGACGGCAAGGGTAACCTCTGGTTCTCATATTCCACCACGGGCAAGCCGACAGCGATCTACCAGACGACGCTGAAGAACCCGCGGAAGATCACGCAGGTAACGCATTACAACGACTCCTTAGAAGCAGCCGTCGACATCCGGCCGTCCGAGCAGATGTGGGTCAAAGGGGCTGACGGCGACTCCGTGGAGGTGTTCATCGTCAAGCCGCACGACTTCGACCCTGCTAAGAAATATCCGCTCGTCATCAATGTCCATGGCGGTCCGCAGATGCAATGGATGAACTCCTTCCGCGCCGACTGGCAGGTCTATCCCGGTGCAGGTTACGTCGTGGCTTATCCTAACCCGCACGGCTCGACGGGCTACGGTCAGAAGTTCTGCCGCGATATCAGTGGTTCCTGGGGTGGACGTCCTTTCGAGGATGTCATGAAGGTCACCGACGCCCTCGCACAGCTGTCGTATGTCGACTCCACACGCATGGGTGCCATGGGATGGAGCTACGGCGGTTACTTCATGAACTGGCTGCAAGGACAAACGAAACGGTTCAAGTGTCTCGCCTCGATGATGGGCCTCTACGACCTGCGCTCGATGTGGGGCGGCACGGAGGAACTGTGGTTCCCGAACTTCGACCTCGAGGGACAGCCGTGGAACTCAGAGCTCTATAAGAAATGGAGCCCGTCGGAGTATGTGAAGAACTTCGCCACACCGACACTCATCATCACCGGTGAGCGCGACTACCGCGTGCCTTACACCCAGGCCCTGCAGTATTTCTCCACGCTGCAGACCCTCGGCATCCCGAGCCGCATCATCGTCTTCGATAACGACGGTCACTGGCCGAGCACCCTCAAGTCGATGCCCCTCTATTACAATGCTCACCTCGAGTGGTTCCATAAATACCTCGGTGGTGCACCCGCGCCGTGGAGCACAGAGGAGATGGTGAAGAAGGCACCGTGGGAGAAATAGATTTTTTACGATGATTTCTTATTTCACACGGATTTTAAAGATTTTAAAGATTGTTACGCCGCTTTGCGGCTACACATACCATAGCATCACCGCGTAGCGAATAGCGTAGCCATCTTTAAAATCTTTAAGATCCGTGTGAAAATATCATCTATGTGATCTATGACGAAACCAGAACAACTCTTATCATAATGCTCCACATAAAAAAGATTCTATTTTCTCTTTTTCTTCTCCTCCCCCTCTCCCTCTCCGCTCAGAACACCACGCACACCACCGAGACGCTGCAACAGTTGGCGGTGCGTCTGCTCAACGGCAAGCAGGGGAGCATCGTCGCTATCGAACCGAAGACGGGCCGGATCCTCGCCCTTGTCAGTCGTGACAAGATTGGCGACGGCATCAACCGTGCCGTCTCGACGACCTATTCGCCCGGCTCGACGTTCAAGACAGCACAGGCATTGTACCTTCTCTCCTCCGGCTGGCTCAGTCCCGAGCAGACCTATCCCTGCCACAGAGGATTCTACTATGATGGCATCCATGTCGGCTGCCACGTTCACAAAGCTCCACTCGACCTCGTCGGTGCCATCGGACAGTCGTGCAACAGTTATTTCTGCAAGGCGTTTCAGGAATATATGGACGACCGCAGTTTCACTCTGACCAAATGGCGGGCCATCAACCACTGGGCCCGCTTCATGCACAGTCTCGGCCTCGGCATCCGCATCGCACCCTCGCTCACCGACGAGGCACGTGGCGTCATTCCCGACTCCACCTACCTCCGCAACCACTACCGGGCATGGAACGGCACGACGATCATGTGGATGGGCATGGGGCAAGGCGAAGTCAAGACCTCACCGTTGCAGCTCTGTAACCTCGCCGCCCTCATTGCCAACGGCGGCTGGTGGATAACGCCGCATTTTGATAACAACAATCAAGGCTCCAAGAATCAAAGCATCGACAGCATTCCTGCGGTCAAGCCCGTCCGTCATGAGTCCTTGGCGACCCCCGAGGCCCTTGCCCTCGTACAGCGTGGCATGCGTCTCTGTGTCACCCACGGCACGGCAGCAGCTATCAACACGCCCGCCTACCGTATCTGCGGCAAGACAGGCACAGCAGAGAACAAAGGAGAAGACCACAGTGCCTTCATGGGCTACGCCCCGATGACCAATGCCCGTGTTGCCGTCAGCGTCTACGTCGAGAACGGTGGCTTCGGTGCCGACCTCGCTGCCCCCATCGCATCTCTCATCATAGAGAAAGCCCTCACCGGTCACCTCTCCCCTGCCTCAGAAGCAAAAGCAAAGCGTTGGGCGAGACGCAACGTCAAGATAACGCCAGTGGAGGTTCCTATCAACTTTGATGATCTTTAGCCGACACGTGACAACCAATGGGCTGACACGTGCCAAACAATTGGCCGCCACGTGCCAACCAATTGGCCGACACGTGCCAACCAATTGGCCGACACGTGACAAACACCATAAGCTCTTTATGTAATCAACATCCCTCCCTTTAGGGAGGGCTTGGGTAGGCTTTTTCCTAAAAACATTTTGCCAACCCAATTTAAACTCGTATCTTTGCAACATAGGGAATACAATCATGATTGACAGGCAGACAGTAGAAAAGATCAAGGACGCGGCAAACATCGTGGATGTCGTGTCGGAGTTCGTCACGTTGAAGAAGTCGGGAGCCAACTACAAAGGGCTCTGTCCGTTCCACAACGAGAAGACGCCGTCATTTTATGTCTCGCCCGCCCGCGGTACCTGCCACTGCTTTGGCTGTGGCAAAGGTGGCAACGCCGTGACGTTCATCATGGAGCACGAACAGCTCACCTATCCCGAGGCGCTGCGCTGGCTCGCGAAGAAATACCATATCGAGATCCACGAGCGTGAGCTGACGAATGAGGAGAAAGAGGAACAGTCGAAGCGCGAGTCGATGTTCATCGTCAACGAGTGGGCCGAGAAGTATTTCGAAAACCTGCTTCACAATCATCCTGATGGTCAAGCCATCGGCATGCAATATTTCCGTTCCCGTGGTTTCCGCGACGATGTCATCAAGAAGTTCAATCTAGGCTACGACCTCCCCGACCGTTTTCTCCTCGGCACGGCAGCCAAGCAGAAAGGGTACAAGACAGAGTTTCTTACCGCTACAGGCCTCTGCTACCAGACGGAGCGCGGTGAGCTCATCGACCGCTTTGCTGGTCGCGTCGTATTCCCATGGACAGGCGTGAGCGGTAAGGTCGTAGGCTTCACAGCACGCGTCCTTGACAAGCGTACGAAAGGTGTCAATCAGAAATATGTCAACTCCCCCGACTCGGAGGTGTTTCACAAAGACCATGAGCTCTACGGCATCTGGCAAGCTAAGCGTGCCATTGCCAAAGAGGATCGCGTCTATATGGTGGAGGGGCAGGCCGACGTCATCTCCATGCACCAGTGTGGCATCGAGAATGTCGTAGCCAACTCTGGTACGGCACTGAGCATTCATCAGATCCACATGCTCCACCGCTTCACCTCGAACATCACACTTATCTACGACGGAGATGCCGCTGGCATTCATGCTGCCCTGCGCGGTACCGACATGCTGCTCTCCGAGGGTATGAGCCTCCGCGTGCTCCTCCTCCCCGGCGGCCAGGATCCCGACGAGTTCGCGCGCACCCACACAGCGGACGATTTCAAGAAATATATCGAGGAGCATCAGGAGGACTTTATCCAGTTCAAGACCGACCTACTGCTCAAAGGCGAGACAGACCCGAAGAAACGTGCCGACGGCATCAGCTCCATTGTAGAGAGCATCTCCGTCATTCAGGATCCTATTCTCCGTGATACCTATATCCATGACTGCTCGCAACGCATCGGTATCTCCGAGGCTACACTCATCAACAGGATGAACGGGTTCATCAGAAGCCTCTCCCCTGCCCCCCACAGCCTCTCCCCGACCCTCCACAGCCTCTCCCCGTCCCTCCCCCGTAGGGAGGGAGAAAGCAATACCACGCTTGATTCCCCTCCCTACGGGGGAGGGGTCAGGGGAGAGGCCGGAGGGTCCGGTGCGGCCAGCAGCCCTGGTGTGCTGGCCTTGCTCCGTCTCATCATCAAGCACGGTGAGTGTGTCATATATAAAGATGTGAAAGACGACGAAGGTAATGTCCATAACCTCACCGTGGCACAAGTCATAGCCTACAGTCTCGGACAAGACGGGCTCGATTTCGGTAACGACCTCTACAACGCCATCCTCAACGAGGCGGCAGAGAAAAGCAGCGACCCACAATGGAAATCTGAACCTTACTTTCTCCATCATGACGATATCAACATCTGTCAGCTCGCTACCCAATTATCGGCTGACCGTTATCGCATCACAGAGCAAAAAGACGAAGGACCTCAGAACAAAGAGGCAGAACTGCAACGCGAAGCCAACAAAGCCGAGGCCCTCCGTAACCAGACGGAGCACCTTCTCCTCGACTTCCGTATGGCCTATGTAGAGAAACACCTCAAAGAGATTCAGGCGGAGATGTCGCGTGCCGGCAACGACATCGCAAAGATAAAAAAACTCATGGCCGACTACAAGGACATGCAACAGATCCGTAATGCCCTCGCCAAACAGCTCGGCAACAGCATCATATTATAAACGACTTAACACTCGAGTGTCGTGTAGGCAGTCACATAGTGACTGATAACTTCAACATTTTTTGCAAAAACTGCCCGTTTCTCGATTTTTCATGTTATCTTTGTAGAAATAATCAAGAAACACGGCATGCAGACACTAGATATCATATCATCCATACTCCTTCTCTTGGTTGCGATTGCCTTGGCTTTCTACTGGGTGCTGAGGATTCGCAACATGAGGAAGACTTTGCGCCTGCCTTTCATCAACGATCATAAGTTAATCATCACCCAGGCACTGCGGAAACTGAACATCAAGCCCAATTGGGAGAAGGAAGAGGACAAGCAAGTGGTCCACTTCACCTATCAAGGCGGTCATTTCAATATCGCCCTGGAGAAAGGCAGTCCTTATGCCCGCATCTCCTTTCTTTATTTCTACAAGACAGACATGGACAAACTTGACGCCGTACGTCTGACTTGTAACCTATGCAATCTCAACACTGATGCCTGCCGCATCGTGTATACAGTCAATGAGAAAGAGGATGACGTTGATGTCCATCTCATCAGTGTGCTGCCCATCATCCGCGAAGGAATGGACGAGGAGCTGCAACGCGTCATGGGCGATGCCTTCCGCTGGCAGGAAGCTTTCTCAAAGCGCCTCGACGGCATGGAGAAGCATAAAGGTACGGATGTGGAGAAACTCAAAGCCGAATACGAGCGCGAATTAGAACTCATCCGTGAGCAGGAGATGACCCACCAACAAGAAGGACCCGACTGGCATGAGACAAAGGCTAATACCCATGCTCTCAATGACCTCTTGGCAACGACAATGGGACTTACTGATATCATCCCTACAAACATGACGATATCGAAAGGTGATGCAACAACGACATTGACAGACCCCGACAAGATCCTCGATACGAAGATGTGCGACCTCCTTATCGCGAACAACACCTTTGCTCATAAGTCGGCTTTTGCCAAACTCGACTATTATGACCCTCGCGACATCCTCAAGGAGCGCCATCTGATGATCGATGTCGAGGCAGATGAACAGACAAAGGACACACTCTACTATCGTGTCACTTTGTCCTTAGCACCAGTATCGCTCACTGTCGATATTGATGACAGCTCCGAACAACGCGAGAAGAAGATGACAAGCGTGCTTTTAGGCTATGACCTCACACCGTCGAAAGAACGCCTCGCCCACTTCCGCTACGTTTGGAAAGAGGCAATGGACAAGAGTAAGAATGGGCAGGAAGAGAGTATGACAGAAGAGGAAAAGACCATAGCCAAGATGAGAGACTCTCATATCGCCGAGAATTATTTCACGGGCCGGCAACTCTATCTGCATAAACGTTATTATGAGGCTGTAGGACATCTCACCGATGCCTTCCGTGACCTGACTAAGAAAGTGGACGGCAAAGGGAGCATTCTCAAAGAGACTTTCGATGAGATGGCTTATCTCATAGGCTGTTGCTACATGTGCCTGCATCAGTATGAAAGAGCATGCTTCTATCTCCAGATAACGCTCCCCACGTCGCATGAGTCTTATACCGAGGCTTACATCAACTGTCTCGTCAACAATCATGACTTCCGCGCCTTAGATACCATCAACGGACTGCAAGAGAACCTTAATATGATCCTACAATCCATCGACATGGGAAATGGAAATGAAGATGAGGAAGGGGAAGAAGACCCGAAGCTGGCACAAGAGAAGGAGAAGATTATGCATTTCGCTGCTTTCGTCAAACGTCGCAAAGCCTATCTTCTCGTGAGCCTCGGTAAATACGACGAGGCGGAAGCCCTGCTTAAGAAGCTCCTTGACGACCCGGAGAACAGTGACTTCGCACTCACCGAACTGGCTTACATTCAGAACAACAAGAAAAATTGAAAAATTGAAATAATGAAAGATTGAAGATATGTATTACATTGAAAAATCATTTGAGATATCAGCCTGCCATCATCTTATCCTTGACCACGGCAGCAAGTGCGAGAACGTACACGGCCACAACTGGCAGGTGACGGTCTACTGCAAGTCGGAAGAGCTCGATAACAACGGCATGGTCGTCGACTTCACGATCATCAAGCAGCAGATCCACGGCAAGCTCGACCACAAAGACCTCAATCAGGTGCTCGACTTCAACCCTACAGCCGAGAACATCGCCAAATGGATTGTCGACACGATCCCTCACTGCTACAAGGCTCGCGTGGCAGAGACAGCAAGCAATGTCGCCATCTACGAGAAATAAAATTTCGATGGAACAGACCTATCGTGTCAACGACATCTTCTATTCGCTCCAAGGCGAAGGACACAACACCGGACGTGCAGCTGTCTTTGTGCGATTCAGTGGCTGTAACCTCCGCTGCCCGTTCTGCGACACCGACTTCTCCCATTACGAGACGATGACGGCACAGGAGATCATCCACCGTATGTTAGCTCTCACCCCTAATAGTGAGGACAAGCCTATTGTGGTGCTCACGGGCGGCGAGCCGACACTGCAGGTCGACAGTGCGCTCCTCGACGCTATACACACAGTCTTCCCGTTCATCGCCATGGAGAGCAACGGCACAAAGGAGCCACCGGCAGAACTCGACTGGCTCACGGTATCGCCGAAGGAGAAGGCGACAGTCCGGCGGTGTAACGAACTGAAGGTGCTCTACGACGGAGCGAACGAGCCCGACGACCGCGGCATCCAGGCCGACTATTATTACCTCCAGCCACTCGACACGGGCAACGAGGCAGAGAACGGCCGCATCCTCGAAGGCTGCATAGCTTACATCAAGACTCACCCCCGTTGGCGCCTCAGTCTCCAGACGCATAAGCTCATCGGGATAAAATAACGAAGGAGTAATAACGAGGAAACATGGAATACCTCTATTGGATCTTTTATGCCCTTTACATCATCGTCGATGCATTGGTGATGATCAAGGTCGTCATGGACAACAGGCAGCCCGCCAAGACCATGGCATGGATCCTTGTGCTCTGGGCCTTGCCAATAATAGGTATCCTCCTTTATATCTTCTTCGGTCAGAACACACGCAAAGAGCGCCTCATCTCCGAGCGCTCCCTGAGTCAACTGACGAAACGGTCGATGTTCGAATATATTGAGCAGCGTGACCTGCGCCTCCCCGAATCGCACCGTCCCCTGATGTTGCTGTTCAAGAACCAGAGCATGGCACTGCCGTTCAAAGACAACGACGTGACGCTCTACACCTCCGGCTATGCGTTCTTCCCCGCCCTGCTCCATGCCATCAGTCTCGCCCAGCATCATATCCATATCGACATCTTCATCTTTGAAGATGACGAGCTCGGTAACATCATCGCCGACGCACTCATCGACCGCGCCCGGCACGGCGTGGAGGTGCGCGTCATCTACGACGATGTGGGCTGCTGGAAAGTGAAGAACGCGTTCTATGAGCGTATGCGCAATGCCGGCATCGACGTCCATCCCTTCATGCCGGTGAAGTTCCCGGCTTTCACGTCGAAAGCCAACTACCGTAACCACCGTAAGATCATCGTCATCGACGGGAAGGTGGGGTTCATCGGCGGCATGAACTTCGCCACACGATACGTCAAAGGCACAGGCACACAGCCCTGGCGCGACACGATGATGCGCATCACCGGCGGTGCCGTCTACGGCCTGCAGCGTGCCTTCCTCATCGACTGGTACTTCGTCGACCGCACGCTCATCACGAGTCGCGACTACTACCCTCCCTTGGAGACTGACGACCATAACAACTGCGTCGCACAGGTCGTCACGAGCAGTCCTGTGACAGAATGGCCGGATATCATGCAAGGCTACGTCCGCATTCTTTTGGAGGCTAAGCGCTATGTCTATATCGAGACCCCATACTTTCTTCCCACAGAACCCGTACTCTTCGCTTTGCGCACGGCAGCCCTCGCTGGCGTGGATGTGCGGATCATTATTCCCATGCACAGTGACACGCGGGTCGTTGAATGGGCCAGCGTCAGCTACGTGAAAGAGGTCATAGAAGCCGACGTAAAGGTCTACCTTTACCAGGCAGGCTTCAACCATTCGAAGTTCATGGTCAGCGACGACAGTATCTGCACCTGTGGCAGCACGAATGTCGATTTCCGCAGTTTTGAGCACGACTTCGAAGCAAACGTATTTTTCTACGACGAAGGACTGGCATTGCGCATGAAAAAGATGTTCATGGACGACGAGGCAGTCAGTCCTCTGGCCACAGAAGTCTATGCTAAGACCCCATTCCCATTCCGCAAGCGCCTTTGGGCAAGTATTGTCCGTCTTTTGAGTCCACTCTTGTGATTTTTTCGTAACTTTGCACATTAAAGGTAAAGACATGAAATTAAGATTCAATACAACAATGATTCTCGGTGGCTGCGTCTTTCTCCTAGCTTTGTTGTGCATCCTGAGTATCGGCTCCCCGATACACTTCGATCACGAACGCAACATACGGGAGAAAGCCGTCAAAGCTCGCCTCATGACGATACGTTCGGCAGAGGAACGATACCGTGCTCTGCACGGCGTTTATGCTGGCAGTT
This sequence comes from Prevotella sp. UBA2725, assembly GCA_002353825.1. Taxonomy (GTDB): domain Bacteria; phylum Bacteroidota; class Bacteroidia; order Bacteroidales; family Bacteroidaceae; genus Prevotella. The sequence continues at coordinate 99,319 of DEKJ01000049.1, forward strand.
TCAAGCAACTCGCGCAGAGCGGGCTCCTTGCAGACTCCCTCTCCTTCATTCCCTATACCGACGGCACCCGTTTCTCCCTTACCGCCACGACGCTCCCTGGTAAGAGCGGACGAAAGATACCCGTCATGGAATGTGCTGCCACCTACAGTCAGTACCTCGCCGGACTGGACAAAACGAGCATCAGTGACCTCACCGACCAAGCCAACACCAACGGCCAGTTCCCCGGTCTGAAGATCGGTGATACAGAGAATCCGAACGATAATACGGGGAACTGGTAAAAGCCTCTCCCCAACCCTCCCCCGTAGGGAGGGAGAAAGCCTCTCCCCAACCCTCCCCCGTAGGGAGGGAGAGCAATACCTAAGTAGCATCAATGCCTTCGCCCCCTCCCTACGGGGGAGGGCTGGGGAGAGGCCTCAATATAAAACAACTATGTCCCACAGAATGACCATACGCGCTTGCTCTTCGTCCCTCGCTTTTGCAATGCCCAAAGCAGAGGACCGCACGCGCATCAACTTCTACAAATACATATCTAAGAGCGGTATCTCCATCGCCGCTAACCTCCGCGAAGCCTTCAAGACCGTGGAGATGCTCCGCGAACCCATCAGCCGCGCCACGCTCCTCGTTGATACCCCCGTGCTCCTCATCCCCCTCGATGAATACAAAGAGGGTGACAAGGAGATCCTCTACAAACACTCCTTCCCTTCCACGGAAGGCTCGACCATCGTCGCCAACGCCCTCCCCGACCTTAATGCCGTGGCACTCTTCGCCCTCAACCGTGACCTCAAGACCGTCGTCGAAGATCACTGCGACGAGGTGCGCTACGTCCATCTCTTGCAACCCATGTGGGATTATCTCCACCGACGCAGTTTCCTCGGCAACCGTCGCAAGCTCTACGTCTATTTCCACGACAACAACCAACTGGAGATCTTCAGCTTCGAGCGTAACCACTTCATCTTCTACAACCGTTACGAGGCACGCTCCATCAAGGACATGGTCTACTTCATCCTCTTCGTGTGGAAACAGTTGACACTCGACCAGATGCGCGATGAGCTCTTCCTCCTAGGTGACATCCCGGAGAAAGACAATCTCCTCAAAGCGCTCCGTATCTACGTTCAGATGGTGGCGGTCATCAATGCCGCTGCGAGTTTCAACAACGTTCCTCTAACCCAGGAGAAAGGCATCACATTTGACATGATAACAGCATTATTAGCATGAGAATCATAACCGGACAATATAAAGGTCGGCACTTCGACATACCAAGAACTTTCAAGGCACGTCCTACCACCGACTTCGCCAAGGAGAACATCTTCAATGTCCTCAATGGCTATATCGACTTCGACGACTCCGCCGCCCTCGACCTCTTCGCCGGTACCGGCAGCATCTCGCTTGAGATGCTCTCCCGCGGCTGTGCACCCGTCGTCAGTGTGGAGGCTGATCGCGACCACGCCGCCTTCATCGCCCAGTGCATGAAGAAGATCGGCACGACAGACAACGTCCTCATCCGTGGCGACGTGTTCCGTTTCCTGAAGAAATGTCATGAGCAATTCGACTTCATCTTCGCCGACCCGCCCTACGCCCTCGAGAACCTCGCAACCCTCCCTGGCCTCGTCCTCGGCAACGACCTGCTGAAGCCCGACGGCATCTTTGTCCTCGAGCACGGCAAAAACTACGACTTCTCCGAGGAGCCCCGATTCCTCGAGCACAGGAGTTACGGCAGCGTCAACTTCTCTCTGTTCCGATGAAGACCTATGAACTCGTCGACCGTATCATCGGCAACTTCGGCTTCACCCCTACTCCCGACCAGCACAACGCCTTGGACGTCTTTGCACGTTTCCTAGCTGACCGCCGCCGCGAGGCAGTCATGATCCTCCGTGGCTCCGCCGGAACAGGTAAAACATCCCTCGCTGCCGCCATCGTCTATACCCTCCACACCCTCGGCCAGCACCTCGTGCTCATGGCACCGACAGGCCGCGCCGCAAAAGTCTTCTCGCTGAGCAGTGGCATGCCCGCCTCCACCATCCACCGCACGATCTACCGCGAGAAGAAGTTCACAGGCGTGGAAGGATCCTTCGACCTTAACTTCAACATCCATAAGAACACGCTCTTCGTCGTCGACGAGGCTTCCATGATTGGCAACGGCAGTGCTGGAGAGAGCGGTTTCGGCTCAGGCAGTGTGCTCTACGACCTTATGCGTTATGTCTACAACGGTAACAACTGCCGATTGATGCTCATCGGTGACAAGGCACAGTTGCCACCCGTTGGCGAGGAGGAGGCCCCGGCTCTGTTGGCACAAGAGTTGGAGAACTACGGCCTCATCGTCTATCAGTGTGACCTCGACGAGGTGCTGCGACAAGGTGAGGACTCCGGTATCCTCTACAATGCCACACGCATCCGTAAGATGATCACACACAATGAGATGACCCAACTGCCGAAGATACGTTTCTCAGGCTTCTCCGACATCTGTATCATGCCCGGCAATGAACTCATCGAGAGTCTCGCCTCAAGCTACAGTAACATCGGAACGGATGATACCATTGTGATCACCCGCTCCAATAAACGCGCGAACATCTATAACCAAGGCATCCGCAACACCATCCTCGACCGCGAGGAGGCACTCTGCCCGGGCGACATGCTCATGATCGTCAAGAATAAATATATTACGAACGAAGAGCCTGACGACAGTCTCGACAGTAACCCCAAGAGTAATCCAAGCAACAATGCCAAGGAGACGTTCATCGCCAATGGTGACCGGTGCATCGTGCGCCGCGTGCATAACTTCGTCGACCTCTACGGTTTCCATTTCGCCGATGCCACGCTCGCCTTTCCCGACTTCAACGACTATGAGCTTGACACGACGATCATCCTCGACACGCTCATGAGTGAGGCTCCGGCACTGACGCGGGAGCAGAACGAAAAACTCTTCAATGCTGTCATGGAGGATTATCAGGACATCCCCACGAAGCCCGAGCGCATGAAAGCGCTCCGCAAAGACAAGTATTTCAATGCCATCCAGGTGAAGTTCGCCTATGCTGTGACCTGTCACAAGGCACAGGGCGGACAGTGGCGCCATGTCTATCTCGACCAGGGTTACATGACGGACGACATGCTGACGCCCGATTATATCCACTGGCTCTACACCGCCTTCACACGTGCCCGCGACAAGCTGTTCCTGGTAAACTGGCCGGGAACGCAAATAGAGGCCTCTCCCCCTACCCCCTCCCCCGTAGGGAGGGGACTAAACCATTGATGCTACTTTAGTATTGCTCACCCTCCCTACGGGGGAGGGCCGGGGTAGGGCTCCTCCCCCTCCCTACGGGGGAGGGGGAAGGGAGAAGAGACTTTGCACAATTCGTACCCTTTTGTGCATTATTTGGCTGTTTTCGTATCATTTCTTTGGCAGGGCGGTAAAAATATTGTAATTTTGCCCCGTCATAGCAGTGATAACTGTTGGAATAACACATAATTATATAATAGACTTACATGAAATTGAACATTGTAGTACTTGCCAAGCAAGTACCCGACACGCGTAATGTCGGTAAAGATGCCATGACGGCTGAGGGCACGGTGAACCGTGCAGCGCTGCCTGCCATCTTCAATCCCGAAGACCTCAACGCGTTGGAGCAGGCTCTGCGCCTGAAGGATCAGGATCCTGAGAACGTACACGTCGGTGTCATCACCATGGGTCCTCCCCGTGCTGGCGAGATCCTTCGTCAGAGTCTCTATCGTGGTGCTGATGAGGGCTGGCTGCTCACCGACCGTAAGAGTGCGGGAGCTGATACCCTCGCTACCGCTTATTTCCTTTCCAAAGCTATCGAGAAGATCAACAAAGAGTGTTTCCATGTCGACCTCGTCCTCGGCGGACGTCAGGCTATCGATGGTGACACGGCACAGGTCGGCCCGCAGGTGGCTCAGAAGCTCGGCCTCAACCAGGTGACCTATGCTGAGGAGATCAAAGAGATCAAGGACGGCAAGGCTACAATCGTGCGTCATATCGACGGCGGTGTGGAGACCGTTGTTGCTCCCCTGCCTGTGATGGTGACCGTGAACGGCACCGCCGCTCCTGCCCGTCCCTGCAACGCTAAGCGCGTCATGAAATACAAATACGCTACATGCCCCATGGAGCGCAAGGGTGACGAGCCCTGGGCTGCACTCTATGAAACACGCCCCTACCTCACGCTCGGTCAGTGGAGCATCGCCGACTGCGGTGCCGACTACGATCAGTGCGGTCTCGCCGGCTCTCCGACGAAGGTGAAGGCGGTGAAGAACATCGTCTTCCAGGCCAAAGAGAGCAAGCGCCTCACGGCATCCGATGCGGATATCGAGGGTCTCATCAAGGAACTGCTCGACGAGAGCATCATCGGGTAAGATTAAAACTGAAGAAAAACAATGAACAACGTATTTGTATATTGCGAGATAGAAGGCACCACCGTACGGGAGGTGTCACAGGAACTGCTCACCAAAGGCCGCAAACTCGCCGACACCCTCGGCGTGGAGCTCGAAGCCATCGTGGCAGGCACAGGAATCAAAGGTAAGGTCGAGGACCAGATCCTGCCTTACGGCGTGGACAAGCTCTTCGTCTTCGATGGCGAGGGTCTCTTCCCTTACACATCGGCTCCCCATACCGACATCGTCGTCAACCTCTTCAAAGAGGAGAAGCCGCAGATCGCCCTCATGGGTGCTACCGTCATCGGCCGTGACCTCGGCCCACGTGTGTCGTCTTCACTGACATCCGGCCTCACCGCCGACTGCACACAGCTCGAGATCGGTGACTATGACGACAAGAAGACAGGCAAGCACTATGAGAACCTGCTCTATCAGATCCGTCCGGCCTTCGGTGGTAACATCGTGGCAACGATCGTCAACCCTGACCACCGTCCACAGATGGCCACCGTGCGCTCCGGTGTCATGCAGAAAGCCCTCTATGCCGGCAAGTCCAAGGGTGAGGTCGTCTATCCCGATCCGAAGAAATATGTCAACCCGCTGTCTTACGCCGTGCAGGTCATCGACCGTCACGTCGAGGCTGCTAAGAACAACCTGAAGAGTGCACCTATCGTCGTGGCAGGTGGCTACGGCATGGGGTCGAAGGAAGGCTTCGACATGCTCTTCGAGCTCGCTAAGGAGCTCCATGGTGAGGTCGGTGCCAGCCGTGCCGCCGTGGATGCCGGATGGGTAGACCACGACCGTCAGGTAGGCCAGACAGGTGTCACCGTCCATCCGAAGGTGTATATCGCCTGCGGTATCAGCGGACAGATCCAGCACATCGCCGGCATGCAGGATGCAGGTATCATCATCTCTGTCAACAGTGATCCCGATGCTCCTATCAATGCCATCGCCGACTATGTCATCACAGGCACCGTAGAAGAGGTCGTGCCGAAACTCATCAAGTATTATAAACAAAATAGCAAATAAGAGGCCTCCCCAAGCCCCTCCTAAAGGAGGGGATGTGGATTACATTAATAAATTATGATAGACGCAAAGAAACTACAATATTATCTCGACTCACCGCTGATGAAGCGGATCGTAGAGTTGAAAGAGCGCGACTTCGCCGACAAGGACCAGTTCGACTACGCACCTGTCTCTTATGAGGATGCCATCGAGAACTACAAGCGTATCGTAGAGATCACTGACGGAGTGGCAAAAGATGTCATCGAGCCCAACTCTGAGAGCGTGGACCTCGAAGGTCCGCACCTCGAGAACAACCGCATGGTCTATGCCTCGAAGACTTACGAGAACCTCGACGCTACACGTAAGGCTGGTTTGTGGGGTGTCACGATGCCCCGTCGCTTCGGTGGTCTGAACCTCCCGATGACGGTGTTCTCCATGCTCTCCGAGCTCGTCTCTGCTGCCGACAGCGGCTTCCAGAACGTATGGTCGCTGCAGAGCTGTATCGACACCCTCTACGAGTTCGGTACCCCCGAGCAGCAGGCAAAATATATCCCGCGTATCTGCGCCGGTGAGACGATGTCTATGGACCTCACGGAGCCGGATGCCGGTTCTGACCTGCAGCACGTCATGCTGAAGGCTACACAGGATCCTGACGGCACGTGGCGCCTGAACGGTGTGAAGCGTTTCATCACAAACGGTGATTCTGACATCCACCTCGTCCTCGCCCGCTCTGAGGAAGGCACACATGACGGCCGCGGTCTGTCGATGTTCATCTACGACAAGCGCGACGGTGGTGTCGACGTCCGTCACATCGAGAACAAGCTCGGTATCCACGGCTCACCAACATGTGAGCTCGTCTATAAGAACGCCAAGGCAGAGCTCTGCGGTGAGCGTCGTCTCGGACTGATCAAGTACGTCATGAGCTTGATGAACGGTGCCCGTCTCGGCATCGCTGCTCAGAGCGTCGGCCTGGAGCAGGAGGCTTACGACCAGGCTGTGGCTTATGCCCGTGAACGTAAGCAGTTCGGTGAGGCTATCATCAACTTCCCCGCTGTCTACGACATGCTGTCGCGCATGAAGGCTAAGCTCGACGCCAGCCGTTCTATCCTCTATCAGACATCACGTTTCGTCGATATCTACAAGACCCTCGAGGATATCTCCCGCGAGCGTAAGCTCACCGCTGACGAGCGTAAGGAGATGAAGACCTACAGCCGCCTCGCTGACGCCTTCACACCGCTGGGTAAGGGTATGACGTCTGAGTTCGCCAACCAGGCTGCCTACGACTGCGTGAGCGTGCATGGTGGCTCCGGTTTCATCATGGAGTACAAGGCACAGCGTCTGCTTCGCGACGCCCGTATCTTCTCTATCTACGAGGGTACGACACAGTTGCAGGTCGTCGCTGCCATCCGTTACATCACGAACGGCACGTACCTCAACATTATGAAGGAGATGCTGACAGAGGAGGTCTCTGAGGCTGTCAAGCCGCTGCGCGACCGTATTGCTAAGTGCGTTGATCTCTATGCTGAGGCTGTGGAGAAGGTCAAGGCTGACGCCAACCAGGCTGAACATGACTTCCTTGGCCGTCGTCTGTACAACATGACGGGTGACATCGTCCTCTCGCTCCTGCTGCTCCGTGACGCCACGAAGGCTCCTGAGGAGTTTGAGAAGAGCGCCAACGTCTTCGTACGCATGGCAGAAGAGGAGTGCATCGGCTCTCACGCCTACATCATGAACTTCTCTGCTGACGATCTGAAGAACTTCGTGACGGAGTAACTAAGAGTTAGGAGTTAGGAGTTAATACTATCGAACATGTAAAAGGGCGGTCTTTTTAGACCGCCCTTTTATTTTTTTTATAGATTAAGCTGTGATGACAACTCCTAACTCTTATTTCCTAACTCCTAACTACCATTTGGTGTTTGCCGGTTTATACTCCGGCACGATAGCTTTCATCTGAGCCACAACTGCCCTGGCATCATAACTGCCAGCAGCAGTGATAAGGTTATCAATAGCTTTTGAAACTTCATCAAATTCATATTGCCTAACCTTGGCAATACGAATCTTATTGTTGAAGGTAGGTTCAGTACTCTCCTGATCGGCAAGTACCTCCTCATAAAGTTTCTCACCTGCGCGCAAGCCCGTATAGACGATCTGCACATGTGTGGCTCCCGATAGTTTAATCATACGCTTTGCAAGGTCTGCGATACGTACCGGCTGTCCCATGTCAAAGACAAAGATCTGACCACCATGACCATGAGTACCAGCTTCCAGGACAAGCTCACATGCTTCAGGAATCAACATAAAGAAGCGCGTGATATTCGGATCTGTGACCGTCACAGGCCCGCCCTCACGAATCTGTTTCGCAAAGATTGGAATCACAGAACCATTACTGCCGAGGACGTTACCAAAGCGTGTTGTGACGAACTCTGTAGTAGACTGTACAGCATTGAGACTCTGCGTGTAGATCTCGCAGAGGCGCTTTGAGCAACCCATAATATTTGTTGGATTCACAGCCTTGTCGGTTGAGATCATAACGAACTTTTTCACACCATATTCTACACTAAGATCTGCAAGATACTTCGTTCCTCTCACATTATTTAATATAGCCTCTGAAGGCTCAGTCTCCATCATCGGCACATGTTTGTAAGCAGCAGCATGGAAGACATAGTCGGGATGATATTGGGCAAAAATACGCTCCATAAGACTTCTCTGACAAATACTAGCTACGATAACTTCGTTATTAATGTCAGGGAACTGTTTCTTCATCATCAGAAGAATATCATGCTGAGGAGTCTCAGCCTGGTCCACAAGAATCATGTTGGAAGGCTTGTATTTTGCTATCTGCCGCACCATCTCTGAACCGATACTTCCTGCCGAACCCGTAATAAGAATCGTACGGCCATTTAGCATCTTTCCGATAGCGTCCATATCCACATGAATCTCATCACGTGGCAATAAATCGGACACATCAACATCTTTCAGGGTATCTGAGTTAATTTCTTCGCCCTCGTGCCATTCTTCCATGTTCCGCATGACGTATATCTGCACACCGAGATTGAGTAAACGGTCCTGAAGAGCTGTATCATTACGAAACTGGCGCATAGCCATAGGTGAAACGATAACAGCCTCGATATGACGATCACGGATAAGATCATCCAATTCTTTATCGTTAGAATAGACACGCTTACCAACTACTATTTTATTTGCAATATTAGGATCAGGAGAAATGAAACCCATCAGACGGAAACGACGTGAACCACCACTGCGAATAGAACGCGCTAAAGCTGTTGCCCCGGCATGAACACCATAAATGAGCACATGACGAGTATTGTTCTGCCCAATAAGTTCGTCATAGACCTCTTTGACTATGATTCGCCAAGACCACATGAAAACTGTAGCAAGAACATACATCAATAAAATCTGGCGACCCACAAGCGGAAGGAAATGAAGATACTTGAAGATGACAAGGTAATGGAAGCCTAAGGCAAAGACAAGACTTACACCTTGAGCATAGGTGATATGCCGCAAGTCCTCAATAGACGAATATCGAACGATTCCACTGTAAGTGTGGAAGATACGAAAACCGATGAGACTAAACAACAGATAGATGCCGATTGTCTTTGACAATGGGATAATGTTGCCCAACATGATAGCCCCCCGGTAATAGAACCAGAAGACGAGAAGTCCAGAGAAGTAGCCAATGGCAAGATCCATAAACAGCACACACCAATAAGGAAGCGCACTGCGTGAGAGATACCAATGGGTTAGTTTCTTAAAAAGATTCATATCTAAAACTTATAATTATAAGCCCCTTTTTCTCTTTAGTGAAGGGACAAACATTTATCAAAGTTCATTTATCTCCACATTCGTAAGTACAAAAATAATAATTATTTTTGATACGCAGTAACGTCTACGGCAATTTTAACACAAATGAAAAAGGAATATCAACTACAAGTTGAATTTTCTCTTCCACTCCACATAATAGTCAGGAGCATACGGTAGGAGTTGTCCTGCGGCATCGATGAAAAGCTGAGTGGTTTCTGCACGCAAACAGAGCTCGTGGTCGGAAGCACGATAGATCTCATACCGGTAGTCGAGACGGGCACCACGATGCGGAACATAGAACGTGTGGATCTCCGCCTCATCCCCCATGTGAAGAGAAGCGAAATAACGCATGTGGACATCGTAGACGGGAGCGAGGATGCCGGCCTTCAGCATGACATCATAGCCGATGCCGGGGTAGTGACGACCGAACGACTCACGCCCGTCCTCGAGGTAAGCAACGTAAGAGCCGTGCCATGCCACACGCATGGCATCGATCTCACTGAACTTGACGCGTATGGTGCACACGTCCTCCAGTTCACGGCTCATGGGTTGAAGACTTTGTCGTTGACGGCACCACCGAAGCGGAAGTTCGTGAAGCGGTACTCGGTGTAGCCACGTTTACTGTTCAGTGTGATGCTCTCCAAGGCGTTCGTCTTCTTGTTCAACTCGAGGACGAAAGACGTGAACATCAGATGCTTGGCAGCATCGGGGGTCATCGTGACAACGACGCTTCCACCCTCCTGGGCGATTTTCACACCCTTGACAGCGCTGATGTTCGTCTTGCCACCGGAGAGGACGCTCTGCAGTACGGCTTTGAAAGCAGCGAACTGGCTCGCGGTCTTAGCAGAGGCGACACGCTTGTGACCGCCCTGGACCATCGTGAACGTGTTGCCGTTCATCACGAGCTGTTCCTTACCACCATCGACGACGATAGCGACCTTGTCCGGGTCTTTCATAGAGAGCGAACCGGTGTAGGTCTTGTTCTTTGTCATGGCTTTGTTGTGTTTGACCATGACAGCAGCCGCTGTGGCGCTCTTGGCTGCGCGGTACTTCACCACAGCCTGCTCAAAGGCAGCCTGCTGAGCATGCATGGCGGGGACGAAAGCCAGCGCCATGAGCATTAACAAAAGAATGTGTTTCATAATAAATAAATAAAATAAATAAATAGTGGTGGCCCCACCCCTACCCCTCCCCCATCCAGGGGAGGGAGAGATATGCTTCAAGAGACGATAGGCCTGCACCCCAATCATCACCTACGGTGGTAATCAGCCCCCTCCCCTGGGTGGGGGAGGGGTGGGGGTGGGGCCGTCGGGGCTATCGGGGGCCGGCAGTTTTTATGGTCTGCATTGCTGTCATCGTCACCCCTTGCACCCCTTGCAGCATGACACTCTGACCCGTGAGGAACAGGTTGGGGATGGCGGTGCGGGGCGAGAGGGTTGTCAGGAGCGGCGAGCGGTAGTCCTTGCGCGTGCCGAAGGCGGAGCCGTCGGGCGTGAGGGTGTAGTCGCGCCAGGTCAGCGGGGTCGAGACATATTGTGCCTCGATGGCATCACGGAGGCCGGGAACGACACGCTCGGCCAAGGCGATGCACTCGTTGGCTTTAGCGTCTTTGAAGCGCTTGTAGTCGTCGCCACGCTGCCCTACTGTCGTGTCGAGCCACGGCTTGCAGGCATTGATGCTCATCGGCGTGAGAAGGTCGACCTGACGGGTGTAACTGCTGCCATCCTCGGGCACACGGCAGCTCACCATGACGCCACCGACGGAGCCGTCGGCGAGCGGGAAGTCCCAGGGACTGACGCCCTTGCTGTAAACAAAGTGGTTGTGGTTGAAATAAGGAAGGGTGTCGGCTTTAAGGAGGAGTTGCACCGTCAGCATGCCACGTGTGTTCTTCATGGCATTGACACGGTGACGGACGACGGGACGGAGGACATGCGGCGCCTTGACCCACGCGAAGGTCTGGGCGGGATGGACATCACTGATGAATGTCGATGCCTTATACTCCGTGCCGTCGGTGCAGTGGGCCGCCACGACCTTACCATCGCGGATGACGAGTTCGTCGACCTGCGCGCGACAGATGACATTCCCACCCTGCTGCCGCAACTTGTCGACGAGCGCACGGACGAGGACGTTACCGTCGCCACGGAGCCGCCAACTGCTCTGGATGAAACTACTGTTCGTGTGGGCGAAGACGAAGAGGGGCAAGGTGTCGCGAGACAGTTCCATGCGGATGGCATTGCCCGAGAGGACGTCAACGAGGAGCGGGTCGTGGATGATCGTGTTGAGATAGTCCCACGCGCCCGTCGTGAACGAGGGAGAGAACAGCGGGTTGTTGTCACTGTCCGGGTCGAGACTGTCCCATTGCTCGCGGTCACTCTGCTGCAAAGCCTTAACATACTGCTCGAGGCCTGCGCGCTCCTGAGGGAAGTCAGCAGCGAGGGTGTCGATGAAGTTGTCGAAGCCTTGGGCGAGTCGGAACGTGCGGTCACCGAGGGTGATGATATCAAAGCCATCTATGTCGAGGCGGTGCCAGGGCAAGGTGTCGAGACCAAGGACATGGAACGGCATCTGCAACGGCTCACCCAGACCGAGGCCCCCGATGTAATGGAGGCCGGTGTCGAAATGGAAACCGTGGCGCACGAAGCTCTGCATGCAACCGCCCGGCTGCCGCTCGCACTCGAGGACCAGCACACGGAGGCCACGAGCTGCCAGGAGATTGGCACACTCAAGGCCGCCTAGGCCCGAACCGATAATGATGACGTCGTTTTGCATGGATATATTTCTTTCTCACACGGATCTTTTCTTCTCACGCGGATTGTTTTTCTCACACGGATTTTAAAGATCTTAAAGATGGTTACGCCGCGCTGCGGCTACACGGTCTTTCCGCATCGACTTATCACGGCCTTTCACGACCTTCCGTGAGTTGTCTATGTTGTTGGTGTTGTCATTGTTGTTGGAGATCCCGACAACTTTAACAACTCGTACAACTTTAACAACCCCATTTATTCTTGTCGTTCTTTTGGTTATCCCACAACGTGGTATTGCAGCCCCTACGGCGAATCCATTCCTACTGTGGTAATCTCTCCCTCCCCTGGGTGGGGGAGGGGCGGGGGTGGGGCCGCCAGGGCCGTCAGGGGCGTCAAAGTTTTAGCCATCTGTATATCGCCGGCTGCAGCACATACGCCAGGATGACGGCACTGAGGAGACCGACGAGGGTGGCGAAACCGACGGAACGGATGGCGGGATGCTGGGCAAAGAGCATACTGCCCACCGTCACCACGAGGACAATGGCACTGAAGAGGATCGCCGTCTTGTGGTAAGCCAACAGGTGATCGTTCTCCTTCTGTCCGATGAGACCATTCATCACGAAGATGCTATAGTCGACACCGATACCGAAGATGAACGTCGAGATGATGATGTTGATGAGGTTGAACTGCATGCCGAAGATGTCCATGGCACCGAGGACGATGAGCCAGCTCAGGACGATCGGCATGAAGCCAAGGAGCGTAAAACGCCAGTTGCCGTGGAAACTCAGGAGAAGGACGATGAAGACGAACGCCATAGACACCCACTGCAGGACATTGAAGTCATTGTTGAGTTTCATAAGGTTGTCCGTCGTATAGTAAGCCGTGTCGAGGACGAGGAGCCGCGGGTCTTTCGCCACAGCATCGCAGATCTTCTTATATCCACCGTTCTGCTGCTCTGCTTTGTTGTAGCTCACCGACGTGAAACAGAGATACTGCCCATCGTAGGTGCGCTCCATGAGCATCGACTGAAAGCCACGCGGTACGACATTAGCGTTGTAGAGTTTGTCCGGCGCATAGTTGGCCGACACCGACTCAAAGAACGGGTCGAAGGCATCACTCTCGAAACCATTGGCGGGTGCTGTCTCGGCAATGAGCTGCCGCACACGGGCCTGACGCTCCGGTGTCCAGAAGGCTTTCCATGCCCGGATACGCTGCTGCTGTTCGGCGAGCGGGATGAAGATGCGGTCCGTCGGCGTATAACTTGCCACGAGGCCGAGTCGTTTCAGCGAGTCGAGCTTCGTACGAAGAATGCCAAAGTTAGCGATCGCCTCCTCCATCGTCTTACCCGATGCCGCGAAGGTCGTCGAACTGTTGTTGCCCGACGTCTTCTCACGGAGCAGGGCCGACGAGTTCGTCACCTCCGGTGCTTTGTAACCAAGGTTGTCGAGGTCGGAATCGAAATGGATGCCGTGGAAGAGATAAGCACCGATGCAGATGACCGTGATGACGCAGATCGTGATGATAAGCGGTTTGTTACGGTCGAAGGGATAGTTGTTGATACGGTCGATGATGGCGAAGGCCTTGTGGTTGATACGGTTGACCTTCGTGTCGAGAAGCTGCGGGAGATATGTCAGAGAGAACGCCGTCGTGCCGAGGATGGCAAAGGAAGCGAAGAGACCGAAGTCGCGCAGCAGTTCGTTCTGGATGAAGATCAGTCCGATGAATGAGCCGATCGTCGTGATGCAGCCGAGAGAGACTGACTTGACCTCGTCGCGCAGCACCTGTTCAGGATCCGTGACATATTTATAATGGGTCAAGATATGGAGCACGTAACTCATTGCCACACCGAGGACGATGGCGCCGATACCAAGGGCGAGGAGCGAGAATTCCCCTTTGATGAAGTACATCATCGCCAGACCGAAGAGCGTGCCGAAGACTACAGGAAGGAGGAGCAGCGGCAATGTGTCCCAGTTACGATAGCAGACGAAGATGAAGAGCATGACGAGTACGAGCGAGCCAAGAAGCGTCGTTGTTAGGTCGTGCTTGATCGTCGACGAGTTGTAGTAACCGCTGGCGGGTGTGCCGTGGTAAGAGACGGCGACATCTGGATGCGCCTTCTCAAACTTCGCGATCTCCGTGTTCAACATCTCGAAGAGCTTCGTCGTGCCACCCGTGTTGAACGACGTGGCGCGCGGTGTGATGAGGGCGAGGCAGACCGTGGAGTCAGGGACGAAGATATGACTGTCGATGATGGTATAGCCGCCCTTGGAGCCCTTGGCCTTAGCGCCGGAGCTTTTTTGTGACGACAGCATCATCTCACGCAGCAGTTCGTTGCGCAGTCCGATGGGGTCCATCTGGATGAGCTCGGGGAAGTTCTCTCCGAAACTGCCTTCCATGTCGGAGGCGTTCTGTGCCATCTGCCGCTGGAAATGAGGGACAGTGAGCATCGTATCGACATGACTGTATAGCGTCGTGTCGATATAAGCGGGGAAATGCTTCTCCATGTAGTCGACACCGTTCATGAGGTCATCGTCAGAGATCGTGCAGAAGATGTCGGAGATGACCGACTGTCCCTTGCCGAGTCGCTTGTTCGCTGCCTGGAGGGAGTCGACGAAAGCGTCGCAGACATCTGCGATCTTTTGCGGGTCGGTGCCTTTGCGGCCGTGGAAGAGAATATAAGTCTTGTCCTTCACACGGAGGGAAGAGAAGGCGAGCTTCGTCGTGCCGTCAGGGTTCTTCGACGACGGCATGAGCTTATTCAGGTCTTCTTCGAGGTGGATGCGGGAGGCAAAGAACCCGAAGAAAACAAACAACGCAACCATCGACAGCCAGAAAGCTGCGCAATGATTGCGGAAAAAGTGGTATATCCGAATACAGAGCGATGTCATAATAAAAGGGGTTTTGCCGCCGTAAACGGCGGTACACAGAACCGGAGCAGCTCCTATTTCTTCTGATGCTGCTCGATGTAGTCGTAGAGGTCATTGAAAGTCTGAATCTTACGGAGGTCCTCTGTGGGGATCTTGATGCCGTACTCCGACTGGATGACAGCCACGAGGTCCACGAGGCTCAGCGAGTCGAGGTTCAGTGTGTCATAGACCTTCGCATTGGGATCGAAGTTGCTGTTCTCTGTCTCGAACTCCTCTGCGAGGACGCTGTTTACATGCTTGATAATTTCTTCACGTGTCATAATTATTATTATTTTATATTTTTCACCAGTATCGTTGAGTTCGTACCACCGAAGCCGAAGCTGTTCTCGAGGAACATGTCGAAAGGCTGCTCGATGGTCTCGGGGATGACATTGATCTTTGCCGTGTTCTCGTCCGGGTTCTCGAAGTTGATGTTACCGGCTATGAATCCGTTCTTCATCATCAGCGTCGAATAGATCATCTCACTGGCTCCTGCCATCCACATCTCGTGACCCGTCTGACTCTTCGTCGAGGTCACCGGCACCTTATAGTCGCCGAATACCTGTGCGATAGCGAGGGCCTCAGGACCGTCGCCGGCAGGCGTGGAGGTAGCATGGGCGTTGACATACCCGATCTTACGCAGGTCGTCGAGACCACTGTGCTCAATGCAGAGCTGCAGGGAGCGGGCGGGACCGGCGACATTAGGTGTGGAGATATGATCTCCATTGCCGGAGAAGCCCCAGCTGACGATCTCTGCTAGGATCGGCGCGCCACGCTTCACGGCATGCTCATAGTCTTCGAGAATGACCGTCGCAGCACCACCACCCGGCACGAGGCCGTCTCGGTCGCGGTCGAAGGGACGACTGGCTTTCGTCGGCTCACTCTCACGGATGGAGAAAGCCTGGATGCCGTCAAAGCTCGCAATGCCGTACATATTGTTCTCCTCTGCACCACCACAGATGACATAATCCTGCAGGCCTTGCTGGATGAGCAGGGCGCCGAGGCCGATGGCCTGTGACGACGAGGCACATGCAGCCGATGTCGTGAGGTTGATGCCTTTGAGATGGAAGAGGCAAGCGAGGTTCATCGTGATGTTGGAGTTCATCGACTGGAAGATGGCACCGGAGCCACAGGCTTCTGTATCTTTGAACTCGCGGAACTTATCCATGGCGCGCATTGTAGCCTCAGCCACGGAGTCGTTGCCATAGATGATTCCTACCTCGTGATCGTTGATGAAATCCTGATCCATCTTAGCGTTCTCGAGGGCGGCCTTTGTGGCCATATAAGCATACTGCGCCTCTTCGGGCATGAAGTGGCGCTGGTTACGCTTGACGAAAGGTTTGAGATCCGGCTTCGGCACATTCGTGCACAGACCGGAGCGGAAGCCCGCGTCCTTACGTTCCTGTGAGAAGATCACGCCACTCTTACCTTGATAGAGTGCGTCGCGCACCTCCTCGAGTGTCGTTCCCAGGCAGGACCAGATGCCCATGCCTGTCATCACTACTCTGCGTTTCATAGTATATCTTTATTTTATTGTCTTTGTATAACACCTCCGTCTCTTCACCATCTCGGGCTTGAGCGGTTTCCACTGCGACAGTTCCTTAACGTTTGTCTCCAGCTGTGGGCCCGTCTCCGCATAACGGTAGTCGAGCTCATTATAGAGCGGGATGAGGTCGTCGAAGATGAGGGCATTGACACCGAAGCCCTGATAGTCGGGACGTACGGCGATGAGAAGCAGACCGGCGGTATGTTCGTGGTGCCACTTGAGGGCACGGAGAAGCCAGTACCAACCGAAGGGTAACAGCCGACCTTTGGCACGGCGCAGAGCATGTGACAAGCTACCCATCGTCACGGCGATGGAGATGAGCTCACCCTTGTCGTTCTCTATCACAGGCACCATACGGAGGTCGATGAGCGGGACGTACTGCCGGAGATAGTCCATCGACTGTTTCTTGTCGAAACCTGTGAAGCCGAAGAGCGGTGCATAAGCCTGATTGAGCAGGTCGAAGATGCGCTCACCATAACCATTGAAGATCTCTTTTGCTGTGAGCTTGCGCACATGCAGGCCGAAGAGTTCCTTCGAGAGTTTCGCTACACGTGCATATTTAGCCGGCACCTCTGCAGGGATGGCGACACGAATCTGCAGCCAGTCGACCGCTTTCGTGAAGCCAAGCGCCTCCATGTGCTCGGGATAGTAAGGATAATTGTATATCTCCGTCATGGCGCCCAAGTTGTCATAGTCGCTCAGGAGCATACCTTCTTTATCGAAGTCGGTGATGCCAAGCGGGCCTTGGATCGTGTCCATTCCCCGTTCCTTACCCCATGCAGCCACGGCGTCGAGGAGTGCGCGCGACACGTCATGGTCGTCGATGAAGTCGATCATGCCGAAACGCACGACATGGTTCTTCCACTTCTCGTTGGCATGCGGGTTGATGATCGCAGTCACCCGACCTACCACTTTCCCGTCTTTGTAAGCGATGAAAGGCTGGAGCTGAACAAACTGCAGGGCTGCATTTTTCTTGGGATTAAACGTATCACGTACATCGGAATGGAGGTCAGGGACATACTGGTGGCAGTCTTTATATAACCAATCCGTAAAGCGGATGAACTCGTTCATCTGCTTGCGACTGGTCACTTTGATCACTTCCACTTTGCCCATCTTTTGCTCCATTAAATTTGAATTTCTCTTCGAGAAGGTATTAAATTCGTGTTACGTTTTATTTCCAACATGCAAAATTACCCAATCTTGGCGAAATAGCCCCTCGCGCAATCGTTAGGTTAAAAACCTTTTTATAACCTTAACAAAACTTTGCTGATAAAAAGAGTTTTCAGACAGCGAAGTAGACATATAGTACACAAACACACCACAAGGCCCCACCCCTACCCCTCCCCCATCCAGGGGAGGGAGAGATTACTACCGTAGGTAAAGATTGGTATACTGGCCTATTTCCTCTTGAAGCATACTTTCCCCTCCCCTGGATGGGGGAGGGGTAGGGGTGGGGCCGTTAGGTTTCGTAGGGGTAGGGCCGGCAGCTATCATTTTTTCCTTCTTTTCTATGCTTGCGTACTGACTTTTTTATTAACTTTGCAATCAGATTCAAAAAGCATAACCAATGACTTATACCATTGAGAAAATCACCACCCTCATCGGCGCACGCCGATATGGTACGGCGGATGCCAACATCGGCTTCCTGCTTACCGACAGCCGTTCTCTGTGTTTCCCAGAGGAGACGTTGTTCTTCGCCATCAAGTCGGAGCGCAACGACGGCCACAAGTATATCCCGGGTCTGTACGACCGCGGCGTTCACAACTTTGTGGTGACGACTGTTCCCGATGACTACGAGAAGCGGTTCCCAGAGGCTAACTTCCTCAAGGTGACGGACACCCTCGAGGCTCTGCAGCGCCTCGCCGAGCGTCACCGCGACGAGTTCGATATCCCTATCGTCGGCATCACGGGCTCCAACGGCAAGACCGTTGTCAAGGAGTGGCTGTACCAAGTGCTCTCTCCCGACTGCTTCGTGACACGCTCGCCGCGTTCCTACAACTCGCAGATCGGTGTGCCTCTGTCGGTATGGCTCATGAACGATGAGACGAAGGTCGGCATCTTCGAGGCAGGTATCAGTCAGCCCGGTGAGATGCTCGCCCTGCGCGACATCATCCAGCCGACGATCGCCGTACTCACGAACCTCGGTGTTGCCCATCAGGAGAACTTCCCCTCGATGGAGGCAAAATGCAGAGAGAAGCTCATTCTCTTCCACGACGCGCCAACGATCGTCTACAACGCTGATGACGACACGGTGAAGAAAGTGGTGGATGAGTCTGACTATAAAGGTGAGAAGCTCTTCTGGTCGCTCAAGGACAAGAAGGCCCCGATGTACATCGACTCAATCAAGAAAGGTGAGACGACAACGACCATCTCCTATATATATAATAATGTTTCGAAGAATGTTGTCGGCAGTTTCACGATTCCGTTCATCGACGACGCCAGCATTGAGGACGCCATCGTCACGGCGCTTGTCGCCCTGCGCCTCGGTGTCGATGCCGACAAGCTCAGTGAGCGCATGAGCAAGCTCGAGCCCGTCGCTATGCGTCTCGAGGTCAAGGAAGGCCGTCACGGCTGCACGCTCATCAACGACTCGTACAACTCTGATATCAACTCGCTCGACATCGCCCTCGACTTCATGAACCGCCGTCCCGACCACAAAGGTCGTCGCCGCACGCTCATCCTCAGCGATATTCAGCAGAGCGGCATGGCTCCCGCTGACCTTTACCGTGAGGTGAGTCGTCTGGCTAAGGAGCGTGGCGTGGAGAAGTTTATCGGCATCGGCCCTATCATCTCCGCCAATGCCAATCTCATCGACATCAATGAGAAGTTCTTCTTCAACAGTGTCAGTTCGTTCCTCGACTCGACCGTCTTCCGCACGCTGCGCGACGAGGTCATCCTCATCAAGGGTGCTCGCCAGTTCGGCTTCGACCAGATCACGGACCAACTCGTGGAGAAAGTGCATGAGACCGTGCTGGAGGTTAACCTCAACGCTGTCGTGGCAAACCTCAACTACTACCGTTCGTTCATGAAACCCGAGACAAAGCTCGTGTGCATGATCAAGGCCGATGCCTACGGTGCTGGCAGTGTGGAGATCGCCAAGACGCTGCAGGACCATCGCGTGGACTACCTCGCCGTGGCTGTTGCTGATGAAGGTGCTACACTGCGCCGCAACGGCATCACATCGAACATCATGATCATGAACCCAGAGATGTCGGCCTTCAAGACGATGTTCGACTACGACCTCGAACCGGAGGTATACTCCTTCCGCCTCCTCGATGCCCTCGTCAAGGCCGCTGAGAAAGAAGGTATCACGGGCTGGCCTGTCCATATCAAACTCGACACGGGTATGCACCGCCTCGGCTTCGACCCGGAGAAAGACATGGAGAAGCTCATCGATAGACTGAAACATCAGAACGCTGTCATCCCGCGCTCCGTGTTCTCTCACTTCGTGGGCTCAGACGACGACAAGTTCGACGACTTCTCTGCTCATCAGTTCGCCCTCTTCGACAAGGGCAGCAAGCAGTTGCAGGCCGCCTTCGACCATAAGATCATCCGGCATATCGACAACTCAGCCGGTATCGAACACTTCCCCGAGCGTCAGCTCGACATGTGCCGTCTCGGCCTCGGTCTCTATGGCATCGACAGTCGCAACAACCACATTATTAATAATGTGTCGACACTGAAGACCACGATCCTGCAGTTGCGTAACGTGCCGGCCGGCGACACAGTGGGCTACAGCCGCAAGGGTAAGATCGACCACGACAGTGTCATTGCCGCTATCCCTATCGGCTATGCTGACGGTCTGAACCGTCACCTCGGCAACCGCCACTGCTACTGCCTCGTCAATGGTAAGAAAGCCGAGTATGTCGGTAACATCTGCATGGATGTAGCCATGATCGACGTCACCGGCATCCCCTGCAAGGAAGGGGACAGTGTAGAGATCTTCGGTGACCATCTGCCTGTGACGGTCCTCTCTGATGCCCTCGACACCATCCCGTATGAGGTGCTGACGGGGATCAGCAACAGGGTGAAGAGGGTGTACTTTCAGGATTAATTGACGGCCCCGAAGACGCCGAAGGCCCAGACGGCCCCACCCCCGCCCCTCCCCCATCCAGGGGAGGGGAAGATATGCTTCAAGAGGTGATGATTTCGTAACGATAAACTAATACCATTAAGGGACGGCCATCAGACCATCCCTTAATGGTATCAATCCTGTGATGCTAATATGTCCTACGGTAGTATCTGTCCCCTCCCCTGGATGGGGGAGGGGCGGGGGTGGGGCCGTCGGGAGTGGGGCCAGTAGGTCTATTTGAGGCTCCTAACTGCTTTTTCTAACTGTTCATCCACCCCTTTCTCATAATCTTCCGGCGTGTTATAGACAATGATGTCGGGGTTGAGTTGCTTGTTCTCAAAGAACTTACCATCCATACCCTCGTTGCCGACCTGTGGGATACCGAAGATCATACCATTCATCATCGTCTCCCACCATACTGCCGTCATCGTGCCGGCGACAGGCGCACCGACGAGCTTGCCGATGCCAAGCGTCTTATAGACAGCCGGGAAGCCATGACCATTACTGTAATCATCCTCACAGATCATCACACACGACGGTTTCACCCATTTGTTCCACGGGTCGTAACCGATATATTTGCCATGCGCAATGAACTTCGCGTACTGCTTGCCGGAGAGCAAGGTACAGAGGTCATCGTGGAGCCAGCCGCCACCGTTATGACGCTCGTCGACGATGACGGCTTTCTTCATGCGCATCGAGTCGGAGAGAAGTTCACTGAACACCGTGCGGAAACTCTCACTGTCCATCGCCTTGACATGGACGTAGCCGATGGTACCGTGCGACAGCGAGTCGACCATGTGGCGGTTACGGTCCACCCAACGGCGGTAGAGCAGTTGCGACTGTGCCGAACGGCTGATGGCACGGATGACGACATCGAAGTGTTTCTTCTTCGCTGGGTCGTAGACGCTGACATGCATCATCTTACCAGCCTTACCGTCGAGGAGCGGTGTGTAGTCGGAGTCTTTCAAGATCTTCTGACCATCAATGGCCTCGATGATGTCACCTTTCTTCACACCCGTGTCACGCACGGAGAAAGGACCGCGGTTGATGACCTCCTGGATCTTCAGGCCGTCACCCTGATAACTGTCATCGAAGAACAGGCCGAGGGCAGCCGTAGAGAGTGTCGGACCGGCGGGGTAGTAACGGGCACCGGTATGCGAGCCGTTAAGCTCACCGAGCATCTCCGAGAGCATGTCGCGGAAATCGTAGTTGTTGTTGATATACGGTAGGAACTTCGCATAAGTTTTCTTGTATCCGTCCCAGTCGACACCATGGAGCTTCGGGTCATAGAACTTATCCTTGACCTGCTGCCAGACATGGTTGAAGATGTAAGTACGCTCCGCGTAAGGACGGTAATTGAAATTAGCCTCGAAGTTGATGCTCTTCTGCGCTTTGCTGGCAAGGTTGACCTGTTTGATGCCGTTGTTATAAACATAGAGGTTTTTGAAGTTCTTGTCCGGCTCCAATCCGTAGCCCACGCTCTTCATCACGATCTCCGTCTTGTTCTCTACGAGGTCGTGTTTCCACAGGTCGTAGCCACCCTCAAAACGCGCTTCGTAATAGAGCGTGTCGCCACCGGGCGAGAGAACAGCATCGCCTAAGTGAGACGAGTTGACCGTGAGGCGGATGACTCGGTCGCGACAGTTGGCAAGGTCGAACTTCAACGGTTTGACCGCCTTACTCTTATCTTCCGTCTTCTCCGCTGCTCTGTTCTTCTTCGTGTTCCATTTACGGAACTTGATGACGGGTTCTTTCTTCTTGGCCACTGTATCTGCGTCATTCTTCTTGTGCGCCTCATCATAAAGCGCCCGTTCTTCCTTGTTCATGCGGAAACGCTCATAGGCATCGAGGTCGAAGAACATGATGTAAGCATCATCCTCCGCACCCCAACTGCCATGACTGCGGTAGCCGGCGCGGTCACTCGTGAACACCATAGCCTTGCCACCGAGTGCCCACTGACCGTTAGAGTCGTTATATCCACTGTTCGTCAGGTTCGTGATCTTCTGACTGCCGTCGGCGGGGACGAGGGCGATGTCACTGTTGTTCCATCCGCCCGTGCCGATATAGTTCGACAGCAGCCATTTGCTATCCGGGCTCCATTTGAACCACAGGTCTCCATCCTGATAACTGTACTGATACTTGCCATCCATGAGCTGGCGTACGGCCTTCGTCTTCACATCCACGGCTTTCAGTGTGCCACGGTCCTCGATATACGCCACGCTCTTGCCGTCGGGACTGTAAGCCGGCTGCATGTCGACGAGGCTCGACTTGACGAGTTGTTCCTCCTTCAGTTGGGTGGCATAGGTGAACTGTTTCTCATCTTTCTTCACGATGGAGGTCTGATAGATCTGCCACAATCCACCGCGCTCTGAGGCATAGACGAGGCTGCGACCATCGGGCGAGAAGCTGACGTTACGCTCCTGCTCCGGCGTGTCCGTTATCTGCTTCGTCGTAGTGTAGTCGACCGACGTGACATAGATGTCACCGTGGACGATGAATGCGATCTCCTTGCCAGAAGGTGAGACGCTGAACTCCGTCGCTCCACTCCGCAGCACCTGGCGCTGGAGCCTGTCACTGCCGTCATCGGCAACGACGGAGACGTTGAGTTTCACGGGCTCGCTGCCCTCCTTCAACGTATAGATCTCACCGTCGTAACCATAGCACAGCGTGCCGTCAGAAGCTCGCGTGAGGAAACGAACGGGGTTGCCTTTGTAATGCGTAAGTTGCGTCTTCGCTGTCTCACCGATGCGACGGCGGTAGACATTGAACGTGCCGTCTTCCTCGCTCAGATAATAATAGGTATCGGCATCGGTGCCCCAGACAGGCGTGCGATCCTCGCCTGCGAAATCAGTGAGTTTCGTGTATGTGCCGTTCTTATAAAGCCAGATATCACGACAGATCGGTGACTGGTGGTGTTTACGGAACGGATCCTCGTAACCTTTCTGGTCATGGTAGAGGATGGCCCCGTCCTTGCCGACACTGATGTCCTGCATCGTGATGTCGGAGAAGAGGTGCATGCGACCGCCATGGGTACTGACCTCATAGACCTGCGGGAAGGAGCTGCTGGCAAAGATGATGCTCGTCGCCTTTGGCATGATCGAGGCACGCAGCAGGATCGTGGAGTCGTTCTTCCACGCCATCGGATACTCGTCACCACTGTCTGTCGTCAGGCGGCGCGGCACACCACCTTCACGGCCAACGACATAGACATCCATGCTGCCTTCACGCGACGAGGCGAAGGCGAGTTGGCGGGAGTCGGGGCTCCACACGGGGTTAGCCTCATAGGCGGGACTACTCGTTATCTGCCGTGCCTGTCCGCCTTTCACGGGCACGGTCCAGATGTCTCCTTTATAAGAGAACGCCACCATCGTACCATCGGGTGAGATGGCGGGATAGCGCATCCACAAAGGGGAGGATTGGGCCATCGCAGCTACTACTGTTATCTGCGTTACCACACCTAACATAAATTTCTTCATATATTCTTGTTTATCAATTATTTTATATTTGCATCAACCTATGTTTTTATTCTGCATCGGCTTTTCACGACTTTACACGACATACCAACGCCTCTCTTCGACACTTTCGATAATAGGGTATACGGATACGTTCATCCTGATGATTATTTTTCACACGGATTTTAAAGATCTTAAAGATGGCTACGCTATTCGCTACGCGGTGATGCAGGACGGTAAGTGTAGCCGCAAAGCGGCGTAACAATCTTTATAATCTTTAAAATCCGTGTGAGAAAAATCCGTGTGAGCGTTCTCGCTATCGCTCGTTTCAGGCTAAGTCGTGATGAGTCGTGAAAAGTCGATGCCTAAACATTCACACGATGCCGTAATAGCCAATGCTTTACTCTATTTGCTCCACAAAATGGGAAAGAGAAATTTTAAGACGATGGTATGGCTCCGAATTGAAGAAGCCGGTGTTTTTCTTCAGCATCGGGATGACATCCTCGATGGAGTTGTTGTAACACGAGAGCTCGTTCCGGCGTTGCGTGCCATGCACGCTCTGTCGGGAGATCTCTGCCTGCCGTTGCCGGATGAGCTTGTCGCAGACGCGCGTCATCATCGGCACGACGACCTTGTCGAAGAGATGATGTCCCTGGATATAGAGATAGGTCGTCTCCGGTGTCACACCGAGCTCACGCAGGCTCTGCTCCACCTGATTGTAGCTCTCTGCTGCGTTGGGGTTGTGCCGGCGCAGTTGCTCGCAGCGTTTGTTCACTTTGTTTCGCACCTGGGCAATAGTACGATAAGCGTCATTCATGGAGAAGTTGCCCGTCTCGATGATGCGCAGGAAGTCCGTCATCGTGAACTGTCCGTATTTTCCCGTGCGATAGTACCAGATGTTCCACACGAAGAGCGGATAGATAGCGCGCGAGAACTCCTCAAGGTACTGCTGCATGTCGAAGATGACATGGTCGTTGAGCGTCACTGCCACACAGACATCGTGGAGCGAGGGCGCATAACACTGCATGTTCTCGATGGCGTAGGCGTAGGTGTGGAAGACGTACGGACTGCTAAGAATCTGCCGCGATGTCTCCGAGGCTCCCTGGATGAGGTAGTCGTAGTCGGCATCGACACAGGCGATGAGCCACTGTCCCGTCTTGCCATGGAGGGCACTCATGAGTGCTGCTTTCTTGCCGCGCTCGAGCGTGTTCTCCCGCGTGGGGAGCATGATCTCAAAATAGAACTGATCAGTCTCAAACTGACTGAGGATAGAGCGCCAGAAGAACACGTCGTCGTAGCTCTCCACATAAGCGACGATCTTCTTCCGCTGCTTCTTCGGGTTCAGCCAGTTGGCCGCCTCGAGATAAGAGGACGTGAGATTATCCTTGAGCCGTTTCATAACAATCGAATGATTAAGAAACCATTACTTCACGGTGATATCCGACACCTCCGTGACCTTATCCATCCATCCGTTCATGATGACAGCGGGCGAATGGGTCGTGAGGATGATCTGCACGTTCGGGTTGAGCTCAAGGATGAGGTCGATGAGTTTCTTCTGCCATTCGATATGGAGACTCACCTCCGGCTCATCCATGAAGAGGACATAGGGTTTGTTGTCTTCGATGAGTACCGTGAGGAGGATGGCGAGGATCTGCTTCTCACCACTCGACAGCTGGTAAGGGACGAGCGTCTCACCCATCTGCGTAAAACTGATCTCGTTGTCGGTGCGCACGATCTTCTTTCCCGTGTCGGCGAAAAGCGAATCCATGATATCCTGAAACTTCTTCTTTGGCTCGGACAGTTTCTGAGCCTCCTCAGCTGCCGTGGGCCCGCCTTGCTGCAAAACGGCGATCATGCGGTTACCGATGTTCACCTGATAGTCGAGGTATTTCCGCTGGAGCTTGTAGAGCTGCCAGTCGAGCTCCGTGGCGAGCGACATATTGAGTTGCGACACCATCTCCGCATTGATGAGCGGGCGGTCAAAGGACCGGATGATGTCAAAGCGCAGCCAGTTGGCATCCTCGGGATAGACCTTCAGATGCACGCCTTTGAGCAGGTGCGACGGGAACTCGCCCCCGGCAGAGAGGCCTTTCACCACTTTATTGATGATCGTCGACTTGCCCACGCCGTTGACACCACTGAGGATGTTGACACGGCGGTCAAGATTCCATAGGATATGCTTCCGGCCGCTCCAGAGAGCGTCGATCTCTATCTGTGTGATATAGTCAGCGTATTTCTGCATAGTCTGTAAGTATAGAAGGTTTATAAGGCAAAAATAATAAAATAATGTGATAAGTTGCTCAGTAAGATGAATAAATTGTTACCTTTGCAACGTTTTTTAGGAAATAATAGACCTTTTCATAGAAATTGTACTCATGGGTAACAATAAACCACTGCAAGCTCATCTGAGCCTGCTTTCTGCAGAGATCTTCTGGGGTCTCCTCGCTCCTATCGGCAAGGATGCGATGCTCCATGGCATCGATAATATCACGCTTGTATCGTTCCGTGTCACAGGTGCTGCCTTACTCTTCTGGATTGCGTCACTGTTTGTCAAGGAACGCATGCCGTGGCGTCATGTCCTCTTCATGGCCGGCGCAGCCCTGCTCGGCGTGGTCTTCAACCAATGTCTCTACACCTTCGGCCTGAGCTATACGTCGCCCGTCAACGCGAGTATCGTGACGACGTCCATGCCGATCTTTGCCATGGTGCTGTCGTTCTTCATCCTCCGCGAGCCGTTGACCTGGATGAAGGTTGGCGGTGTACTCATCGGCTGCATCGGCGCCATCTCCCTCATTCTCTCGAGTGCGCACAGCGGCGGCAAGACCGGAAATATTTGGGGCGACCTGATGTGCATGGGAGCCCAGTTGTCGTTCGCCCTCTATCTCACGATTTTCAACCCGCTTATCCGCAAATATAATGTCGTGACGGTGAACAAATGGATGTTCACATGGTCGTGCATCTTCCTTCTGCCGTTCACAGGCAGTCATGTGGCACAATTGCCCGTTGCCGTCATCGCCTCTAAGACTTGGGTAGAGGTGTTCTATGTCGTGGTCTTCGGCACGTTCCTCAGTTACCTCTTGGCCGTCGTCGGTCAGCGGGTGCTGCGTCCCACCGTGGTGAGTGTATACAACTACGTGCAGCCCGTAGTGTCGGTCATCGTGAGTGTCCTCACAGGTCTTAGCATTTTCACCGTTCCCCAGGGCATTGCCGTCATCTTCATCTTCTCCGGTGTCTGGCTCGTAATAAAGTCGAAGTCGAAGAGAGACATTGAGAAGGAGAAATAATCACATCGTTTCCTTGTTAACTCATAATGATTTTATATTTCACACGGATCCTAAAGATCTTAAAGATTTTGCTACGCTGCTTTGCAGCTACGCGGTATCTCTGCATCGGCTTTTCACGACTTTTCACGACTGTCGGCTTCGCCGATGACGCGGGGAGATTGGTGCTGCACAACCTCGAAGAGGTTGAACTCGATTAGCCCCAGGTGAGGAGCGCAGCGACGTAACCTGGGGGTTAGACCAGGTGGGTGTGCGTTGCAATCCGGCCTCGGAGAGGGCGAACCTTTCTCACACGGATCTTTTGTTCTCACACGGATCCTAAAGATCTTAAAGATGTCGGCTTCACCGATGACAAGGGGATGCTAAAAACAATAGAGCACCCACAAGGGGTGCCCCTACGGTGGGGAATGATACTACCGTGTAGCCGCAAAGCGGCGTAACAATCTTTAAGATCCGTGTGAGAAAAATCCGTATGAAAGTATTTCGTGTGAAAAAGTTCTACTCCGCCACGAGATTCATCTGGCACTCGTCACAACGGAAGTCGAGGCGGAAGCCGCGGCCATCGCCGAGACGGAGATGTAACGGCTCGTGCCATGTCGGCTTCTTGCCCCCGCGCCGCACACAGAAGCCAAGCTCGTAACGGATACAGTAACGGCACTGCATGACGACAGGGTCCTTAGGCTCCTTCGTCTCCAAGGCCGGAGCGACATCTTTCACACCATGCTGTTCGTAGAATGCGCGTGCCGCATGGTTCGACACATTATATAAATAAGGATGCTTCTTATATTCCGACGTCCAGTATTCAGCCGGCGCACCATCGACATGATTATCATGGCCCGTCTCCTTATTTATAATATATTCTTGCAACGCCTTCGGATAAGCGTCGACAGCATCGCGACGCAACTGCGCCAGGACACTTGAAGGGATGAAGAGCCCCTTGGCGCTTTCCTCAATATTGATCTCAGCAGCTTCGAAGACCGTACCGCCGAGCTTCGAGAGTTGCTTGCGGATATTCTCCTCCTGCGGACGGTTCGCCGGCTGATGGGCAAAGACCGTGTCGGCTGACCACGACAACGCCTTCTGCTCCCCGGTCGCTATTGTCATTGTCAAGCGGAAGCCGTCCTCCGTCGTGCCGAACGTCATCGTGACAGGCATCGTGCGGTGTGCCGTGTCGCCGGCAAGCGTCTTCTCGAAAGCCACATCGTTGTTACGGTAGAGCGACATGCCACGCCGGAGGTTATGCGGCATGTGGAACGGATAGAGCCAGTTGCCCTCTACCCTATTGACACGGAAGCCTTCGAGGAGCTCACCCTCTGCTCCCTCCGTCTTGTCCTTGATGAAACACAGGCCGTCGCCATTGGCGAAAGCTGCCGTGCCCGTGACATGAAGGGCATCGCGGCGCACATCTTTCACCGTCCCGACAAACTCGCCCAAGGCTTTCGGCGTCACCATCGTCGGCAGGTCGTGCGTGCGCCCTTTGAGGAAATAATGGGTGTAGCCACGGTTGAACGTCTTGTTGAGGTCCGGCTGGAAATGATACTCCACCCTGCCCCACGACGCACGCCGATAGTCGGCCTTACGGCGGCGGATGACCTGGTCAAGACGTTGTGAGTAAGCCGAAACGACATTCTTCACGTAGTCGACATCTTTCAGCCGGCCTTCAATCTTAAACGACGAGGCACCGGCATCGGCAAGCTGCTCCAAGGCGTCGATCTGACTCATGTCTTTCATCGACAGGAGGTAGCGGTCGCTGACGATCGTCTTGCCGTCGGCATCGATGAGGTCGTATTTCATGCGGCACACCTGTGCACATTCGCCACGGTTCGCTGAGCGGCCGAAGAGATGCTGGGAGGCATAGCACTGGCCCGAGTAGCTCACACAGAGGGCGCCATGGACAAAGACCTCAAGTTCCACGTCGGGCACCGCCTCATGGATGGCACGGATCTCGTCGAGCGAGAGCTCGCGCGCCAGGACGGCACGTGTGAAGCCGAGGCTGCGGAGCCACCGTACCTTCTCCACCGTGCGGTTGTCCATCTGCGTCGAGGCATGGAGAACAGGCGCATGACCAACCTTCTGCAGCGCCACGCGCCGCATCTCAAGTGTCGCCATGTCTTGCACAAGCAAAGCATCGACACCAATCTCAGCGAGACGCGTGATAAGATCCTGTGTGGCGTCGAGCTCATCCTCATAGATGATCGTGTTGACGGTGACATAGACCTTCGCACCGAACAGATGGGCATAGTCGCAGAGCTGCCTGATGTCCTCTACACTGTTGCCTGCAGAGGCACGGGCACCGAAATGGTCGGCACCGATATACACGGCATCAGCGCCATGACGAATGGCAGCCAGTCCGCATTCAAGATTCTTGGCTGGAGCAAGAAGTTCGAGAGTACGCATGAAAGATTGGAAAATGAAAGAATGAGAACCTTATTCGTTGAACCCTTCTGTGATCTGACAGATCTTCACGATGACATCGACGGCTTTCTGCATGACCTGGATAGAGACGAACTCATAGGGGCCATGGAAGTTGACACCACCGGCAAAGATATTCGGACAAGGCAGACCACGGAACGAGAGCTGCGCACCGTCCGTGCCGCCACGGATAGGCTCAACCTTCGGCTTGACACCACACTCCTGCATGGCCTTGAGCACGATGTCAATGACATACATGTTCGGGTCGATCTTCTCCTTCATGTTATAGTATTGGTCCTTGATCTCAATAGTGACCGTGCCTTCACCATATTTCTCGTTCATCTCCTTGGCGATATCCTCCATGAAGTCCTTGCGCTGCTCAAACTTCTTACGGTCGTGGTCGCGGATGATATAAGAGAGTTTGGCCTCCTCACAGTGACTGTTGATAGACAACAGATGATAGAAGCCCTGATAGCCTTCCGTCGTCTCAGGAATGTCTGTTTCGGGGATATGATTGTTGAACTCGCAAGCCAGACGGGAGGCGTTGACCATCTTACCTTTGGCATATCCCGTGTGCACGCTGACACCTTTGATCGTCACCTTCGCAGCAGCCGCATTGAAGTTCTCATACTCCAGGTCGCCGATGTCGCCACCGTCCATGGTGTAGGCCCACTGACAGCCGAACTTCTCCACGTCGAAGTGATGGGCACCCATGCCGATCTCCTCGTCGGGGTTGAAGCCCACGCGGATGTCGCCGTGCTTGATCTCAGGATGGTCGCGGAGGTAACACATCGCCTGCACGATCTCTGCCACTCCGGCCTTGTCGTCGGCACCGAGGAGCGTCGTACCGTCGGTGACGATCAGATCCTCACCTTTATGTTCCAATAGCTCCGGGAACTTCTTCGGGGAAGAGACGATGCCCGGAGAGAGCACAATGTCGCCACCATCATAGTTCTTCACGATGCGTGCCTTGATATTCGCACCACTGGCGTCAAGCGCCGTGTCGTAGTGAGAGATGAAGCCGATGATCGGAGCATCCTTTTTCGTGTTGCCGGGAAGCGTGGCATAGATATAACCCATGTCGTCCATCTCCACATCCTCAAGACCTTCATGCTCAAGCTCTTCTTTCAGATACTTGGCGAAGATAAGCTGTTTCGAGGTACTGGGGACAGTCTCCGAGTCTTCGGCTGACTGTGTGTCAAATTTTGTGTAATTGATGAATCGTTCTACTAAATCCATATATTTGTTTAATTGTTTTTGTGTATAAGTCGCTAAGTATTACTTTACTTTGCAAAGATAAGAAGAATATTTGAATATAGGATGAGAAGTGGAACAAATTATTACCTCCACATTGGCCCAAGCTATATAGGCAATTGACTTACATCAATTAATACTTAATATTGCATAATAATTCGATAAATATTTGGAGGCTACCGCTTTTCTTCGTACCTTTGCAGTCGCAAATCAGAAATGAGGCGCAAACAACATTGGTTTACATCGCGGAGTGGAGCAGTTGGTAGCTCGCCAGGCTCATAACCTGGAGGTCGCACGTTCGAGTCCTGCCTCCGCAACAACAAGCGTCCGAAGTCGTTGACAATCAACACTTCGGACGTTTTCCGGTTTTTATGCCGGACACTTTTCGGACGAAGATTTTCGGTAGCATTGGTTGCGGTAGGCGAACAATGTAAAAAAAATGTCTCACTTAGAAAATGAGCTCATATCCTCCAAATGTATAGTTCAGTTCACCTTGCCGCGGCTGCACAAGGGAAAGCAGTGGTATGTAGATTTCTTTGCCTATGACCCGGCACGTGGCAAGATGCGGCGGAAGAAATATATGCTCGACCACTATAAGAACGAGCAGGACCGCGAGAACATTGCGGCCATCCTTATCCATAACATTTTTGAGAAGCTGAAGGTGGGATGGAACCCATTCGTCAACGCAAGGAAGACACGGCAATTCACTGAGTTTTCCACTGTTCTGCAGCGTTATCATGATTACACGGTTGTAGCAGAACAAAAGGGTATATTGAAGGCGAAGACGGCGGTGGACTACCGCAGCCGGTTGAACCAGATGAAGATTTATCTTCAGGAGGTGGATACGGGTATAAAGTATGTGTATCAGTTCGATAGGAGCTTCGCTGTTGATTTCCTCGACTACCTTATCCTCGACAAGGATGTGTCGCCAAAAACGAGGAACAACTACCGCACATGGCTTTCTACCTTTGGCACTTGGCTGAAGGACCGTCTGTACATCGACGATAATCCCATCGACGAGATACACATGCTCAAAGAGGAAGAGAAGTTCCGTGACCCACTCACGGCTGCTGACCTTGTGCGCCTGAGGGATTATACGATGAAGTACAATCCGCCTTTCTACCTTGCCTGTATGATGGAGTACTACTGTTTCATCCGCCCCGATGAACTGCGCTATGTCCGCATCGGAGACATCAGCATCAAAGACCAGACAGTCTATGTTCATCCTGAGTTTGCCAAGAACCGCAAGGGGCAGGTGGTTGCGCTCAATGACAATCTGTTAAAGATTATGACTAAGCAGAAAGTTTTCGATCACCCTTCAAATGAGTTCTTATTCGGACACAAGCTCGTTCCCGGTCCCGAAAAAATTTATGTAAACCAGTTCCGCATCGAGTGGGCAAAGGTGAGGAAGGCACTGGGCTGGCCGAAGTCGTACCAGTTCTACAGCCTGAAGGATTCCGGCATCCGAGATTTGGCCAATGCCGAGGGTATCGTCGTGGCACGCGACCAGGCACGCCATTCTGACGTTAGTGTGACGAACAAATATCTGAAAAATTCCAATGTCGCACACGAGGAGACCAAGCACTTTAAAGGGGAGCTATGAATCACTCACCGCTCCCCTTGAAAAACAAAATTGAAAAATATATATAATGAAAGGAGATCAAAGTATTTCGTAGAAGTAGCCGGTCTTTTCCTTGTCGATACCGTCATCAGTGACGTTCATCTCTATCTTCTTACAGATATACCGCTTATTGTGGAAGATGAAGATCTTCGAAGGGTCTGGGATGTCGTCTGTGATGAACTTGAATGATATGAGGTCGTGTGCATCTACAGGAGTTGTCTTAAAGCGGCTGTTGTTGTCATCCCTTCCTAAGTTCCCAAACGTCCGGTTGCCGTTACCGAACGTCCGGCCGGTATTAGCAGGCGTGTATTCGAGCGACAATGACGCTCTTTCCGCTGACACGATGTAATCCGGGTACATCCTATAGTCGGTGTAGAGCACAGGCGCACGATAATCGGTGTCCTCGTTGTCAAGTTGCTCATCACACTTAACGGCTGCATGACTCGCCCTGTTTACCACACAATTGGCCTGAAAAGCTACCGGCATTCGTGTGTCGTCGCTTTCCTCTGATGATGTGCTGTCATCCGATGTCCCTTGCATCGCGTCCTGTACGGTGATGTAATAGTTGCCGTAATCATCTTCCTCCATGTCTTCGATGGATGCCTCTTTATCGTTGGTAACCGATGGCACGACAATCCATCTATCGCCCATGCTGTCTAACATTGACTCTATGTACTTCTTTTTTTTATCATCGCCGTCAAGGTTATGCCGCTGGTACATGGCCGCCGGGCAAATATTCAGCTGTTGTGAGCTGTCGCTGTTGATGTCGCGGATGATAGGGTTGAAGTAGCCGCATGTTGTCCGTCGCCATTCCTTCTCCTCGTTGTCAGGGTTGCCGTCTTTCGGCAGCTCGGCCCAGACAAAGTAGATATGGCCAACTTTGAAGATGGTTGTCCGGCGCTCGCGGTCCGTCATCTTCTCAGCTGCATTATTGAGCTCCGTAATGGTAGAATATTCCTTCGTCTTGTATTGTTTGAATACCGACTGCGAGATATACTCACGCCAGTCGCGGTTGGCGGCACTGTCGAAGTTATACTCTATGTTCGACGTGGCGAGGTTGTCCAGTCCATCATCATCATGCTCCACGGAGAAGTCATCCTCGCACTCATACGATACCGTATCGTTGGTCAGCAGTTCGTTGGTGGCAGAGATGCTCACGGTCTTCGCCACTTCGTCGAATACGAAAGAGGCATTGAAGAACTTGCGCAGCTCATCGATGAACTTATACACCGTCCAGTGGGGCAGAGCGTCCTTAATCTTCCCCGACTTGCAAGCAGAGACAATGACGAGGCGGTTCCACGGCTCCTTATCGAAGTCATTCTTCACGATGGCATAGCCTTCATATTCCATCACCTTTTTGAGGATATAGAAGAGATATGGCTGCAGCGCAAGATTAATCATGACGTGGAAATTGCCCTTCAGCTTATGGCCATCCCTTTTCAACGTTACGCCCTTCATGGCCATCACGCGGTTAGCTTGTACGTCGTTGGTCTCATCATTGACAGGTGCAAGTACCGCCACGCCCTTCTGCCCCACGAAATTGGATTTAGTGAGGTCGATGGGAAGAAACGCATTCTTGTTATCCATCGAGAAAGGCACGGCGTA
>DEKJ01000049.1:133454-165705 GCA_002353825.1 Prevotella sp. UBA2725
TCATCGATGAAGTGCTTCTCGAACTTTGAGTTGTACTTGATACGGCTCTTGCCTCCTACTATCTGTACCTTCACTTTCTCCGGAGTGATGGAAGTTACAGTGCCCTTGCCTGACATAACGAGACGGTTGCCGGCATACAGTCGGCATGTCTCGAAGTCGGCAATGGTCTTTTTCACGTCGATGCGCTGCACGTTGCCGAAGATCTTGCGGTTGGCCGCGATATCCATCGGGAACGTGATATCGTAGGTATACGAGCCCGAGTCTTTGACATACTGGTTCTCATATGTAACCTTTATCTTGTCGGAAGATGACGGGTAGGCCATCTTGCCGTCTAATGTGCATACTATCATATCTTACTTGTTTCCTTTAATCTTATCCCAGTGGCTTCGGCTGCGGTCGAAGTCATCCCAGTCGGGCATTCTAACGTTGATATCGCCGTTGGCCAGCATCGTACTGAGCCGGTCGATGGTGTCCCGCGCCTGTTGCAGCGTGCCGGCAAGCTCGCTGTTGTCTGTCTGTACGTTGACTGTAGGCGCAGACACCACCGTGGCACCGCCTACGCCCATGGCGCGGCTCACGTCAGTGGCGGTGAGCCGTCCGACAGTGTTGTTTCGCTGAGCCACGTCGATAAGACGGAGGGCAGGCAGCAGCTGAGGGTTGTTGACGGCATTGTGGTTGGCCACAAACTCACCCTCGTGTACCACTCCAGCCTCGCGGCGGTAGCGGTTGCCACCCGTGAAGCCACCCTCGTAGTAGCCGGCTTCCTGCGCCTGCGCTTGTTTTTTAACTGTAGCAACCTGTATCATTCCTGCAGCTGTTGCTATTCCTGCTGCTATGGGAGCAAGGACATGACCAACTACAGGTATAGCTGCTGCCGAAGCATAAGCATTTAAAGCAGCTACGGCTGTTTGAGCAATTGCTTGCGCAATTTGAATTTTTACCTGCTTACGGTTGTACTTGGTTTTGATTTTCGCTATTTCCTTCTGCTTTTTCTCTTCGAGTTTCTTGCTCTTTGCCGAGTTGTTTCCGGCCTTTTCTATCATCTTGTCATACTTCTTCTCCGTGACCGTTACCTCGTAGTCTGACTGTGCTGAGTAGTACGACGACATGGCCGACATAATTGGTGAGATGGCATCGTAGGCAGCCTGCATCTTCGCGGATAGGCCATTGCACATATCAGCGGTAGCCTGCGACATGGCGGCCATAGCCTCTTGATGGGACACAACGCCCTGTTGTTCCATCTTCTTGATGTTGGCCAGCGTCGAGGCATAGATTGTCACGTCTGATGTATAATAGTCGCCCACTCCGGTACCCGTAGGATGGTCGTTCTCATAGTCTGCCTTGGCGTTGTTCGAGGCCGTTTTGTAGGCCGTGTCGGCGTTGCGCTTGAACTGCTCACCCTTGGAGTTATAGAGGTTCTGTTCCGACCTCTGTTCGGCATAGTAAAGAACCAACTGCTGGCGCATTACCTGGAACTCTTTCTCCGCCTTCAGCTTTTCCTCTGTTCCGTCCTTGTATTTGGCCAGTTCTATCTTGGCAATCTTATCAAGTCCGTCGATAGCCAACTTTTCCTGAGTTGCAAGATCCTGTCTGCCGAACTGCTCCCTATATTGATTGAGTCTTTCCTGATGCTTTTGCTCTCGCTGAATTCGATGCTGATTGTCATTCTCTTCGAGTTCATCGCGCAGATCAAACCATTCCTCGCTTCCTATTTTGGCCAGTACTATTCGTTTCTTGATGTAGTCCTGTTGGTTGTAGAAGAGACGTTCATCCCGTGCATCCTCGTCCATATACAAGGAACTGCCTTTTGTTGTATATTCAAGATAAATTTTCTGTTCCTCTTTTTTGTAGTCGGATTCCACATTGCGCTTCCTTAGTTTATCAATTGCTTCGACTTTCTCCCGTGTGGCATCTTCTTCCTTGGTCTGAAGATCTTTATATTCACTACTCTCCTTGTCCCAAATCTTCATCCGTTTGTCAAGACCCTCTTTTTCTATTTTCTCACGCTGTTTGATAAAATCTTCCCTTGATATCTCATTGAGCGCATAAGAGTTTAACAATTTTGCAAGATGAAGGTCAGTCTCCGCCTCTATCTGCTTATCCTCTGCTTTCTTTGCTTTCAGTGCCGCCGCAGCTCTACGTTTTTCCTCAGCTTCACGTTTCTTTCTTTCGGCCTCAATCTTCTTTTGTTGCTTGGGGTCAACATAAGAATTTCCGCCTCCGCCTGCATCCGGATCCGGCCTGTTATTACCGCCAGAGCCTTTTACTGCATCTTTCTGAAGTTCATTACCGTAGCTGTCCGTAATCGCATTGATTTGCGTTTTTACACTTTCCAATTCGAGTTTAGCAGAGTTGAGCCTCCGTCTTGCCTGATCAACAAGATCCTGTGTGGTGTTTCCTACTATACCCCATGATGTGGTGTAAGTCATACCACTGCCTGCATTTAACGCGTTTTCCAAAGCCTTCTGCGCCTGGTCAACGGCAATCTGGGCCTCTGCCTTTTGTTTTCCAAGCTGTCGAAGCATATCTTTGGCCCCCTCAAGCTCGTATTTACGTTGAAGCTGTTTATTGTAGTCTTTCAGTGCTTTTTCATTTGCCCTGTATCTTTTAGTCTCAGCGTCCAATTTAGCGTTATAACCTGGTATGATATTATTAAGCTCCTTGATTGCTTTTTGTCTGTCATCCATAGAAAGCTTATCATTCTTTGCCGCTTTAACGAGCAAATCAATCTTACTCTTCTCCTCCTGCATATTGACCATTGCATCATTCCTTATCTTGGTCAGGTTCTTCTCTGCCTGTGTCAAAGCGTCAGTCTTTCTTGTCAAGTCGATGATTACTCCGACAACAGTGACAGCCACAAGTGCCAGCGCAGCGTATGGATTAGTCTTAATAATTTTCCATAGGTTCTTAAAACCAGGAACAAGTTTCTCATTCCACAAAGCTATTAGCTTAGTAACAATAAGGTCTTTTTCCTTAGCTATCGTCAATATCGTGATGGCGATGGTCAACAGTGCAAGCGTAGAGCGGAATCTGACTACGAAACTCATTATGCCTTCCAGCGTCTTTATCAGAAGGCTTCCTAACGTGACAGCCATGCTTGCCACAGGCATGAGCTTTTGACCAAGCTCTATTGTCAGGTCGTTGAACTTCTTTTTTGCTTTATCAAGTTCTGCATTGACGGTAGAATTATTGGTGTTGAACTCATTCAGCACTGAGGTTCCAGCCTCGTAGGCTTTCGTTGCAGTATTCTGTGCAGCTCTTACCTGGTCAAGGTGTGTGGCCACGGATGACAACACGCCCACGGCACGGGTGCCGTCGAGGTTCATACTCTCGAACATGGGTGCCATCTCAGCGAAGCCACCTTTGTTCTGCATACTCTGCATGAACTCCAGCAGCGCGCCATTGGCATTCTCCTTGAGGAGCTTCGTGAATTTCTGCACCTCTATACCGGCTATGTTGGCAAACTTCGCCGGGTCTTGGTACATCTTGGTGATGAGCTGTGAGAACACAGTCGAAGCCGTAGCCTCTTCCTGCATGTTCTGGTCAAGGGCCGAGGCGAGGCCCATGATTTGCGCCTGCGTCATGCCGGCCTGTCTGCCCACACCGGCAAGGTCGGCGGTAAAATCGACGATATATCCTGCATTGGCCGACGAGCTTTGTGCCAACTCGTTGATGGCGGAACCTGTTGAGAGCATGGCTTGCTTCAATCCGAGACGGCCTTCCTCACCGAAGACATTGGCAAGTTTACCTATCTTATCGACAGCACCCTTACCAAGGTCGTCGCCAAGAGCCACATTAATTTTGTCCGCGGCTTCGACAAAGTCTTCGATATCCTTTTTAGATTGTTTGCCAAGTCGTCCTGCGGCACCAGCCAGTTCGTTGAGCTGTTCACGACTGGTCCGAGTGTTCATCTTCTTGAAGTCCTCGTTCATCAACCGCACCTGTTCATCTGTCTGATTTGTATATTTGCGAACATTGGCCATTGTGTCCTCCATCTCAGCATAAGCTGTAGTAGCCTTACGGATGGTGACGGTAAGGCCGGTAAGGGCACCAATAGCTTGTGTAAAGAAACCCCAATTGGTATTGAAGAACCCGGAGATTTTCGACCAGATGCCGCGGGTGTCTTTTGACTTATTGTTGACTATTTCCAACTGGTTGTTAAGTTGCTTGGCCTGGTGTGTGAGCGTCTTGAATTCTTCAGAGTCTTGCCTCGTGTATTTCAGCCGCTGTTCCACAAGGTCTTTGGCCATCTCCAACTCGCGGATGGAAGATTTGGTCAGATTGTTCATCGTCTGACCAATCATTTGGCTTTCTTTGTTTATCTCAGCAGAAGATTTCTGGCAGTTTCTCAACTCGATATCATATTGATCGACAAGCGAGTTGATTTGCTGCTGTTCTGCCTTGATTTGCGCTATTCTGTTCTGAACCTTTTTCAGATTCTCTTCCTGGCTCTTGTACTTCCACGAAGACGGGTCGGCGTTGTTCATACTCTTCTGTATGGCATCCCGGGCTGTGGTCAGGTCTTTGAGCGATGATGTGTTGATATTGCCCAATACCTTGGCCACGAGTTGCGAGTTGTTCATCAGCTCACGCATCTCTTTCGCCGTGAGCTTGGTGGCATCGGTCATGCCGCTTATCCTGAACTTGCACTGCTCTAAGAACTCTTCCAACTTTTGATAGTCCTTCGGGTCGGTAGTGTCATTCATTAATTTTTTCAGCTGTTTTACCGCATCTCTCACTTCTCCAACACTGGCCGTTCCCATGTTGGAGAGTGTGCTGATAGTCTTGCTGACCGTTGATTCGTATGCCTTGGCAGCTGCCTTTGCCTGTCTTAGATTTATGGATTCTTCCTTCGACCAGCTGCCGTTGCCTTTAAGGGCATCGTCCTTTTTCTTCTTGAGGTCTTCCACCTGTTTCTTCAACTTCAGCAGCTCATCCTGAGCCTGCTTTGCATTGAGAGAAACAACGGTCTTGAATTCTTGTGTATTACTTGCCATAAAAAAAAGAGTGCTAACTTGATTTTTCTTCAAAGTTAGCACCCTTTAGGTATATCGAAAAATACGCTTTACAGTCCTTCCTCATCCCATTTCTTGACCTTAGCCCGGAGTTCTGCTTCATCCAATGGCCCGTCTCCACCTCTTCTCTTGATTGCATCCACCCTTTCGAGCCTGTCTCGTTCCATCTGCCGCCACTGGGCGGCACTGTACTCTTCGAGCGTATCGTAAGTCTTGCCGTGAAACACATACTTCCCGTTCTTCATCGGGAAGCCACCATTGCTTGTCGAGCCACCAAAGACTGATTTACCAGCCTTGTAGGCTGCGGTAGAACCGTAAACGGCTGCTGCGGAAAGAAGAAGTTCGAATAACATAGCTTTTCGTTTTTATCTATCGCAAATATACGAAGAATATTTGAATTATACAAATTTTCATTGCAGTATTTGCAATAAAAACGGCAATCAATTCTTGCTGCGTATCTTTTCCAGTTCCCGAGCCTCTATCGCCTTGGCGTCCAGCTCGGTGAGAGCGCGCCAGCAGTCAAGGGCAAGGACTGCGGCTTCTTTCGTCGGGTCGCCATCGGTGAGGGCACGGAGCTGTATATTATACTGTTCCTCTATCTGCCTGCCCGTAACGGTGAAGTCGCCATCCTCAGCATCGACCTTCTGGAAGAAGTTGGGAAAATGGTCGAAGATGACTTTCTTCACATGGCTGTACCAAAGGAACGTCCCCAACCGCTCTTCGGGCTTCAATACCATCTCTGTGTCGTTTATGAGTTTGCCGCGTTCCTGACCGGGATGAAGGCCGTTGCCATCGACATAGAGCCAGCAGGCGAGGTTGTCCAGCATCTCGTCGTCTTTCGTGCCCAGGTATATTTGGTAATATTTCTCGGCCATGAGGTAATCGCCGAACGACACCTCGTGGAGTAAGGGGTCGACCGCCACGAGGCCACAGACCGCATCCAACCTACAGTCCATGTCCTCGTACGTGTCGATAAAGTCAAACTGATGGATGAAGCTATGCATCTGCCAGCCCTGCAGATACACGACTTGTCTTTTCCCATTAACAGTGATATAGCATTTCCAACCGAATCGTGTCCGTTTCTGAATTTCCAGGCCGCAGAACCTGACGAACATCATCGTCTTTATCGCTGTCCTATCAGCATACATCGTCAACAGCTTCAGCACATAACGCAGCTGCTCCTGGCTCATCTCCCGCCACGACGTGGGCGCGGTGAGGTTGATGGTCACCGTGCGGCTCTTCTTATCCGTTGAAGACGTAGCCTGCGCTGTCCTTGCTGTTCTGGTATGGCTCATAGTGTCTTACTTTATAGGCGATGCTCTCGCGGTAGAGTTTGAAAGTTTCTTTGTTGTCGTCGCTGTCGAGGATGCGCATCAGCCGGCGATAAACTGGCTGTTTGAGCGCCGGCAGGCAGCTTGCGCAGGTGTCGGTGAACTTCACGATGAGACTCATCATCTCGCGGTAGGGCTCCAGCCTATTGGGGTCGCCACGGCGGAAGGCATCGAGGATGTCGTCCATCTGGCGGTCGCCCATCTTCGTGCGCAGGATCTCATCGGCATCCTCGATAGTCCGCTGGTAGCCATCCCAGTCGGTGGCAGAGGCGTTCTGGTGGGTCACAAAAAAGAAGGTGTATTCATCATAGAGATGGTCGATGAAGTGGCGGGCCTGCTCAGTGGCTCCCCAGTTCTCACTGCGCAGGAGGTTGAGCGTCATGGCCAATGTCTTGTGATACTGGGTGCGCAGCTCCCCTTCCAGGGCATCGACGCGCTGCTTGCTCGCCGGTGCGAGGTTGTCGTTGCTCACTACGCCGAAGCCGGTAGGGGTGAGCACGAGGTCGAGCTGTCGCAGCACACTGAGGAAAGCCGACAGGCACACGAGCTGCTTGTACCAGTTGACGAGTGTCGAACCCTCGCCAAGCTCTTCCATGCGCTGCATGCCGGCCACACCGAGCAGGGCATCGTTACTGAAAGACAGCTGACGGGCGATGGCGGGCTTCACGCTCTCAAACACGCTGTCGTTGGCAGCTGCGCCCACGGGCAGCGCCTGTTCGAAATCACTCTTGGTTATTGTTATCTCCATTGTCGTTTGAGTTTGAGTTTCCACTTACTTTCTTGGCATCCTTGTTTTCGTCGAGGGTGGTGAGCATGAGCATCGGCACATCAACGGTACACCGCTCTGACCAACCGTTGAAATGCAGGATGACGTGGTAAGGCTTGGTCATCACGTCGTGATAAGGTTTCTCCAAAGCTTGTTTGAGGGTGAAAAGCTCACGCTTATCAGAGCCTGAGTTGTTCATCTGGCTCTTGCCGGGCGTGGCTCCCACGAGGTTGGGGTGCACGCCGTAGGCAAAGCAGAGGGCGTTGGCGGCCTCCTGCATGTCGTCGCTCCAGTTGCCGCCCTCTTTCTTCGAGGGGTCGTTGAGGTTGACGATGCGCACCATGCGGTTCTCCTTGCCGTTGGGGTCGATGTAGTAGCCGGTGATGAGGGCCTTGCCGGCATTCTGCACGCCGCACACGAAATCGACGATGTTTTGCCGCTCCTGCTTCTTGCGCTCCTCACGCTTGACCGGGTCATCGATGTTCTCGTTGTCACATACATTGTCCCAGTATTCCTCGTGTACCTCAATCTGTACACGCGGCGCACTGGTGTTCTTGATCATGAACCGCTTGCCGATGCCTATCAGACGGTAGATGTCATACCACGAGTCGCGGAAGATGCTCGAATAGTAGGGCACGGGATAGTATTGGTATCCGGGGGTGGCCATACGCGAGAGGATGGCGAACTTGCGGTCCTTAGTGGGCTTGTTATGGATAAGTCCAGTGGCGGGGTCGGGACGCTTGCCCATGCGTACCTCAAGGTCGCCGAGCGGGTCCCAGTAGTCGAGCAGGGGAATGGCCTCGATGCGCTTCTCGTTGAAGTGGCCGATACGGAAGTCGCCAAAGAAGACGTGCTCTATTTTTCCCGACACGGTGGAGGGGGCGTACTCAAAACGGCAGTAGCATGCCTCCTTGTGTCGCACCTGGGCTATCTGCGAGCCGTCTCGAGTGAGGATGATGCAGGTCACGGAGAAGTTGTACATCTGCATGTCGGTGCACTGCTCGGCAAAGCACTCCTGCAGGGAGTTCCTCAGGCAGAAGTCGCGGATGTCAGGGTCATCGACATCCTTCTTCTCTTTCCTGTCGACGAAGCGCAGCCCCTGGCCGTAGCAGCAGATGGTGTTGAACTGCTGGCACTGGGATGTGATCATGTTGTCGAGGACATACTTGCGGATGGTATCGGGGAGCATGTCGTCGATGCCGAAGGGCACATACTGGTAGCCCTTGCCGCCGATGAAAAGGGGCTTGACGTTCACTAGCCCGTTGTCCTCATCGAAGACATCACTGCTGTCCGAGCCATACTCAGAGGCCACGGAGTTATAGGCCGACGCACGGGTCACGCCCTGGGGCATGATGCGGAAGTGCTGCACGTCTCCGCTCTGCCCGGTCTGTACGAGTTCCAAGTCTTTATTGTTCATAGATATACTTTCATTCCGTTAACTTCCAATATGAATATTTCTGGTATTAGCCTTATCTGATGGCTCACGGGATTGACGATTCTCATGTAGCCGCCTTTCCAGTATTGATGATGGACGAGCCATCCGCGGTACTCTACTCGGTGTCCGTCACTGCGGAAGGCCTTGATGTTCACCGTCTGCCTGCGCTGATAGGCGAGGTCGAGGTATCTCTGCATCTCGCTGAAATGGATACTTCTCTGTTTCTTCTGTTCAGCCATTGGTAACTCCTAACTTCTAACTCCTAACTAATTAAACGTGTAGTCGAATGTGTTGTCGAAGATTCGTCCCTCACGCTCCAGCTCCACTACGTTGTGGTTGCGCTGGGCATACTCGTAGCTGAAGGTGAAGCGCGGTATCTCATCGAGGGCATTGGTCTGCTCGGTCTTGCTGTCGTCGATGACGATTTCCTTACCGATATTGGGCGTGCCGTTCTTGAACTTCACCAGGCGCACGTAGGGCGACCGCATCAGCTCGCCGAACCAGTCGGCCATGTCCTCGTTCATCGGGCCGGTGTCGGCCTTGAAGGTGCGTGTCTCCTGGATGCGGTAGTTCTTTTTCAGGCCGCCGATATAGGCGGAGTCGCGCTTGAAGGTGGGCGCTTTGGTGGCCAGACCGGTGCAATAGAACAGCTCATCGCAGCCAAAGGAGTTGGTAAAGATGAGTATCGGAGCGCAGTCGGGCTCGGTGGGGTCTATCTCGTATTCCTGACGGCGGGCCCCGGCGGTGACGACATAGCCCGTGAGGGTGTAGCCGACTTTTGTAAACCTGGAGGGTGACACGTCGATGGTGGTGTAGCTGCCATTTCCGCCGACGGCCACGGGGGTGAACTGTGCCGTGCTGCCGTCGCTGTAGTAAGCGGTGCACGAGGGGGTGTCGGTACCGATGAAATGGAGGTATTCGAGCCGTCCCAGTCCGGTGGTCTTCGTGCCGAGCAGCAGAGAAAGGAAGTGGTTGGTGGTGAAGTCCTCACACGTCGTGGGGATGTCGCTCTCGCAATATACCACGCTAAAGGCCATCTCCGTCGAGGTGGACGGTGTGCTGTCCTTATATTCCTCGCTCATCGTGACCTTGACATACAGCACGAGGCTCTGGCGGGCGTAGGGAGTGAGCAGCTCGCCAAGGTCGCTCATGGTGATGGCACCATCGACGGGATAGAGGTGCTCGGAGTATATCTCGGACCATGTGTCGTTGTCAGGGCTCACCTGCAGCTTCACGCCCATGCGGTAGCCTCCGATGGTGACCCCGATGTCGGGGATGCCCATCGAGAAATACTTGCCTGAGAGTCCTTGCTTGATTGTGATTGCCATAGTCGTTTCTTTTCGGCAAAGATAGACAATCACTGACGGTCTGAAAAATACAGCCAAAGGCACAGAAAAAGGGGCACCGGCCTCACGGTCAGCACCCTCATCATGTATATGTAAAAAATGTCTCCTAAACTTGGAAGTCCATGTCGCGCCAAATGGCCCATTTCACCGTGCCGTCCTCGACGGTGGTGGTAGTGAACTCGTGCAGGAACATGTACTTGGCGATGACGGAGATGT
The DNA here is from genome assembly GCA_002353825.1 of Prevotella sp. UBA2725. Lineage (GTDB taxonomy): Bacteria > Bacteroidota > Bacteroidia > Bacteroidales > Bacteroidaceae > Prevotella. Next base: position 143,564 of record DEKJ01000049.1, read on the forward strand.
CCATCCAGTACATCGGTTGGAGGTCGCCCGCAATCTCATCCGAGGTCTTCGGGTCCGACACAAGCGGCGTACCTGTCACGCCCTTTCCGGGCATATTGTCGCGCGTCTTCATGTACTCATCGAGCAGCTTGCACTGCATCTTCTCTTCCTCGGTGCGGTCGTTTTCCTTCAGCCAGTCGAGGAACTGCTTCAAGTCCTTGTTCATTGTTGTGCCCTCCTAATCTTCTTTAAGTCTTCCTTCATGTCCGACAGGCTGATCATCCAGTCGGTGAGCGTCTTGCGCTCTTCGTCGTTCTCACTGTCGCCGAGCTCCATGAGCAGGCGGTCCTTCACATCGTCAATCAGTTCGATGCGGTTCTGCAGGGTGTCGGTGTCGCAGAAGTCGCCAAGCAGGGCCACGGCCTTGCTGTCCAGTAACAACTTACTCATAGCGAACCTCCTTTCTCATTTGCAGTAACTATTCGTACTGTGCCATTGATAGGATAAAAGTTGATTACGCACACTACCTCCTTATCTTGTTCCTTGTATTCGAATATCTCGATTTGATCGCAGGGATAACCATACAAATCCTTGCCTTGATGTTTATCCAGGCAGAGCTTATTTTTGCCCGCCTTTTCGCCTATCTCTAAGCATTTCTCCTTGAGATACTCAAAAACAGACTTTAAATCTTTATCACCAATGTACAACATGCAATCAAAACTATCGTTTAAATAGTCAAGAAGAATCTCTGCATTTGAATCAAGACAACCACAATCAACGATGGTTACGAAAAACTTACTCTCCTCTGAACCGAAGTTCGACTTATCTACTCTTGTATTCATGCCTCGCCTCCTTTCTTCATCATAGCCCTGTACATCACCCATGCGGTGCTCAGCGCGGTGGCCAATGCGGCCACGGGTGCCGTCTCGATGGCCACGGCTGCCACGATCATGGCCACTGTGACCAGGTTCACGCGGATGGCCACTCTTCGCGTCACCTCAAACTCCGCGATACGGCTGTAGAACGCACTCTTTGTGTCGAGCCACTGGTTGATTACTCTGCCCGTCGATCTCATCCTCTCTCGGAGGTTCACCGGCTGACGGACCTCAGACGCGGTGAAGTTGATGGTTGCTTGCTGCATAATGCATCGTCTTATAACCTTTCCCGGATAGCCGGGCCTTTGTTTGGCAGAATGGAAAAGCGGCTGCCGATTCCGCTGGTTATAAGACGATAACTTCACCCGAAGGGCTTATCAAAATCTACGGAATGGCAACCGCCAATATTTTTATTTGCGAGTAGTTACTCGCGTTTTGCCGGGCATAAAAAAAGCCCGACCGTGATGTCCTAGCAATGACCGCTGCTCTCCGGGATGGACTACCATCGTCTTATAACCGGTGGCAAAGATAAGGAGAAAAAGCGGAACGGCAAAGAAAAAGGCGGAGAAAATGAGAGTTCTCCGCCAAATTTAACATTTCAAGCCTTATTCCTCAGGCTTGATGGTTAAGCCTTCTGTCTTTTCACTGTCTTTAGATATTCTCTTTTCCATTACGTAGTTGACAACATTCTGTTTACCTACCATGGTGATGTAGTAAGTATTCACAAGTTTCCATCCACGTTTCGCCATATAGTCAAGCACCTCCATCATAGAGTTGAACTTGATTTTCTTTCCGTCCTCACCGTAAAGGGAGTTCTCATTTTTGGAACTATAGCCCATGTCAAGAATGACTTTGAGCTTGCCAAATCCGAAAGAGTTGTAACCTACAACGGTGCAATAGACGTTGTACTTCCCGTCCTCAGTTTTGGTAACGGTCTGGGCATTGATGCCCAGTGAAAGCATTGCGAGGAGCAATGCCAAGAAGATTTTTTTTGTCATGTGATTGTCCATAATATATTGATTAAACATTGGCAAAAGTAAGAAAAAACATTGATATTCCAAAAAGTTTAGCAAGAAAAAGCCGTCCACGCATCTCGCGCAGACGGCTCCAAGAGTTCATTAATTTATGAAATCGTGCTTATCGAAGCACTAAAATTGTTGCGCCGCCAGCCCGGCGGCGGCTTTTGTTCAAAACGGCTATACAGTGGCCGGGGCTGGAATGCTTTCAGCAGCACGACGGATGCGCTCGCTCAGGTCGAGAAGTGCTCCCTTGAGCTGTCCGGCTTCCTGCTCCGTGAAGCCACCCACACCGCCATTGCCGTCGATGCCATACATCTTATGTTGGAACCATGGCACCGACTTATCAAAGTAAGTGCGTGCTATCTCCCTCCATGAAACCGCAAGGTAGATGTCACTCATCCGAGCCTTCATGTCGGTAATCTTGTTTGCTTGCTTTACTTGTATTTCCATATTTATTTCTTTTTTAAGGCTCTCCCCGTAAGGAGAGCCGTTGTTTGTTAATCGTCTTTTGGCATATCCGTTATTCTATCGAAGAGGTCTTGCGCATACTCCAGTAATTGTGGATAGCCGTTAGGGTAACTGTTGCAATAGTTTCTGATTGACTCAATCAGCTCTTTCTCCTCAAAGGAGAGTTCCATCTTGAATTTCTGTTTTTTCCTCATTGTTACTGTATTTCTTTTGAACACTGCAAAGATACTATTTTTTTGGATAGTAACAAAATAAAATACTATCTATTTTAATAGTACCCGATAAATTTAACATTTTTCCCAATGACAACGGCCGGCATCCTCCCGGATACCAGCCGTTTTGTTACATGTTTAATCAAAATCTATCATATGAAATTCACTTTGCTGCAAAAGAAACAGGGGCGGCGGTAAATAAGTGCGCTGCGCGCCGCCCCTAAAGCCAAGTACCTCTGAAGCATGTATTGTAAGTCCTTGGACTTATGCTGCAAAGGTAAGCAAAATTCTATAATTTTCCAACGTTGGTAGGAAAATGATTACAGGTTTCCCAACGACATGGCAGCATTTTTGTTGCCACCGTTGTGTCTGGCCAGTGCTGTGGTGTCGCCGAACATTGCAGCGAGGGCATCGGAGATAAGGCCTTGGTAGGCATCGCCGTAGAACTGAGCCTCGAAGTCGTTCAGGCGGTGGATGCTATAGAGGTACTTCTTCATGAACCAGTCGCGCCGCTGTCGGTGCCCTTTACCTTTGTTCCACTTCTTGCCACGCAGAAACTGCAGGCCGTTCTCATCATCCTTACCGCTGTTTCCTCGACGGTAACCATTGCCGGTACCGGCGGCCACATAGATGCCATATTCCAAGAAGTGATGCTCTATGGTGGTAGGTGTGCCTGGATGTAACACGCCTGCCAACGACTGATACAAGGCACCTGTATCATATACGGGCGGTGAGAACTTCATCATCTTCTCCTGCCAGAACTTCACCATGAAGTCGGACCACCGCTGTTCGTACTGCTCGCGGTCCTGCTCTGTGAGGCTACCCCTCAGTCCATTGTCTGCTGTCATAAGTCAGGTCGATTGGTTCGTCGTTCTCCACCATGAAGTAGAGTCCAGTAACGCCCGACATGAGGTATTCCGGGAACTCGTTGCTGTAGATGCGCTCCACCTGCATGTATTCCAGCGCGTCATCGTAGGTCATTTCCTCGCGGTCGTGGATGAGCCGGGAATGCATTTGCCGGAAGATGGTGCGGCAGAGGTTCAGCTGCTGCTCACGCTCGGCCATGTCGTCGATGCGGTAGGGGGCGACGATGAAGACGGTATAGACGCTCTTGCGGAAATAGCCCACTCCGTTGGAGTAGGTATTCTGAGAGGTAGTGTCGTCAACGAGGATATACTTGGCTGTTTTACGAAAGTCGGCCATCATGTCCTGCATGCCGCCGAGACCGGAGCAGCGCCCCACTTTGAAGCCCTGCTCTCTTGCAAGTCTGTTCTGCCTGCCTATCTTTTCAAAATAGTCGAAGGCATTGAAGATCGTTTCCTGAGCCATATCACTCTACCTTGATATACTGGTTGTACCTGATGGTGGCGTGGGGGTTGAAGTTCACAACTTTCACCTTGTAGCCTTTCGTGCCCCATCGCCACCAGAGAAACTTGTGCTTATATTCCCGATAGACCAGTGTCAAAACCGAGTCGCTGACCGTGTAGACGAGCGTTGTGTCGGGCGGCTTCATGCTCAGTGTGAAGTGTGCCCATCGGTCGGCATACTCATAGCGGCTGCAGGTCTTCGCCTTCAGTCTCACGGTGTCGTGGATGGCGGTGCCGCTCATCTGCTGCGCCTCTATCTGTCCGAGCTTCAGCCGGAGTTCCTTGATGAGCTGCTTGTCCGCCAGCTCGTTCTTATACGTGCTGCGCTCCATAGGGATGGCCGTAGAGGTGGCAACAGGTACTGTGTCGCGGATCGTATCGCGTTGGATAAGCGGTTCTGTCTGGGCATGGGCGAGCTGCGTCCTCAGCGCTTCCACATTCTGTTTGTTTTTGTGCAAGTCATTCCATGCAAGGATAACGCCGACGGCGGCCAGGATGACGGCAAGGAGCGACAAGAGCGTGTTCTTATAGTTTTTCATACTCCTCCTCCGCATTAAAGCATGGGCAGGCCTTCACCCACTCCGCAGGTTCTATCTTTCCGTCGTGGTTCAAGTCGGGCGAGAGGTCGCGGTGGCCGCAGATACGGGCTCCGGGGTACTGCTTCTTGAGCTTCCGCAGCAGGTCGGTGAGGGCTCTGCGCTGGGCCGGCGTGCGCGTGTCCTTAGCGGTCTTGCCGTCCTTGGCCACACCGCCGACATACACCACACCGATGCTGTTGGCGTTGTGACCATACACATGAGCGCCCACCTCGTTAACGGGACGGCCCTCATGGACGCTGCCGTCACGATACACCACGTAGTGGTAGCCTATCTTCTTCCAGCCGCGGGCCCGGTGCATCCTGTCAATGTCGGCCACGGTCACGTCACGCCCCTCGGGTGTGGCGGTGCAGTGTACTACAATCAGATTAATTTTTCTCATTGCTATGTTTGTTAAGTTCTTTATCCACATACTGCTTCACATCGTTCTTAACCTGTCCCATCTTTGTATTGATGGCGAGCGAGATGCCGAAGATGCTGGCAGCATAGACGAGTGCCTGGGCGATGTACCATAGCACGGAGTCCTCAATCTTGTAATGGTTCAGGAAGAAACATATAAAGGCGAGGACGACGGCGGAGACAATCATTATCACTGCCGTGGTGTACTGTATCTTTTCTTTCGTGTCCGGTGTCATAACTGCTGTTTATTTTGATTACACGGCAAAGATATATAATATGGTACGGGCATAAAAATACGGCACCACAGCCACCGTCTGGGCCATGATGCCGTACTGAATATAGATGGAATGGAAAAGCTATCCCTTGATGCCCAGCCATTGGCGGGCCTTGTCTGCCGCAGCGTCGGCGAAGGTGCAGTACTCCTTCCACTTCTCTGCATACTCCTCCGGGGAGGTCTGGTAGTGGCGCTGCAGTGCGAGTTCCTCGCTTAACTCATACTTCGTGCGCATGATGGCGTTGGCCACGTCATGCAGGTTGGTGATGTCCGGGCACTCGCGAATATAGCCGCCGTCGTTCTCCTCGCCCTCGAACTGATAGGCCTTGAACGGTGCAGGTGCGTTCTCGGCTCCTTCCTGTTTCTCTGGCTGATAGTTCTCGATGACCGTCTCATTTGGATAGAGCATCACTCTACCCTCATCGTACTTCATAATTGTGCGCTGCTCTCTGTAAACAGCCTTGTGTAGTTTACTCATAGCTCTTGTATTTATGTAAATTTAAAGAATGTCTGTCCGTTCTTACCCTGAAACTGCTGTACCACGGTAGGACTCGGCAGATCCTCTTTCGAGAAGTCATTCAACGCCTGGTCGATGAGAATCTTCGAGCCGGTGTAGCTGTAATATTCCGCATCGACGAGCGTGGGATTGCCCTGCGCGTCGCGCAGCTTCTCAAACTCATAGTGTTCATAGACTTCACCGCTCTCGCTGGTCCTCTCCTCGGTCTTGATAATCTTCTTGAAGCGGATGGCAAGCACCTTGCCCGGCTGCTGTTGCAGCACATCCCGAATCTGACCGTTGGAATCTTGTACCTTCACTGATACCTGCGTCTTCTCAATCTTCGAGTCCTCGATGAGATAGTCAACGAGATAGATTTTCTTATTCCACGTATGTGGTTCACCCCCCCCCGTTNNCGTTCCTCGTGGCGGAGCCGTGCCCTTTGGGGGCACGGCTGGTGTGCTTTGTTTCCTTTCGTCCGCAGCTGTCCGCTGTGGTCCGCTTACGCTTGCCAGAAAGGCTCCGTGTCCCAGTCCTCAGCTGCTTCGCAGAGGGCAGCCCCGTTGTACACCCAGGCGTACGAGGGACCAAGGTTGCCAGCGAAGCACGAAACGCCCGCATTGCCGCCATTGTCCGCAGCGCCGAGAGCAAAAAGGCCGCGAAGGCCGGAGGTAATGCCGTTATGATAGAATCCGTCAGCGAAGAAAGTCGATTCACTTCCGCCGAACAGCGTCGGGAACATCAGCAGCTTAGCCTGACTCATCCGTTTCCCGAAATGCCAGCCTTCATCCATTGCCGGTATTGTTCCTATCTGCCTCATGCCCGACGTGGTATCGGTAACGACTGGTGTCTTATCCCAGATGCGTTGTGCGAAGACGTTGATAGTCTTGTCGGCGTTGTATGTGATGTTGCAGCCGTGCAACATTATCCAGAGGTAACGATAAAAGTTCTTCAGTCCGTAGAAGCACGGGATATTCTTAATAGTGAGTTTCACCGTGCTGCCATCCTTGACATCGTAGCTGAATACGCCTGTGGCATCGCCCTTATCGGCAAGAGCATCGATGTCAAGCGTAGCATATTGATTGCCGAACGATGTATTCACATTATCTACGCCCATTCCAAGACCGCCCTGACGCAGTCCGTCTTTTGTCAGTGTGGCATTATATGGAGCCTGGATGTTACGGTTATGGAAGATGATACGGCAGAGTATGCCGATGACATAGATAACCGGGAACATCGACGCTCCCCACCTGTCACCATTCTTCTCAGCGTATTTCTGCAAGTTGTTCTCTGGTACATTGACGACTGGCTTGCCAAGTAGCGTATTCCAAGCAGCATCGTTGTCAGCCACATTGTTACCGCCGCGGTACTGTGCAGTTCGGTTGCAGTAACTCACGAGGATGTTGTTCGTGCGGTCGAGGGCGGACGCTCCGGAACAGGCGATACTAAAGACAGGTATCTTATAGTTCCATCGTCCTGACATCGGAGCCATAGATACCGCCTCGTAGTCAAACACATCATCTTCCCACTGTGCATAATAGAACGGGATTCCCGTTCCCCACTGGTAGTGCCCCATAGAGCCATCAAGCTTCGCCGCGCCACCGTTGGCGAACTTGAAGTGCGTGTCGGAGGCGAGCTTACGCCGCGAGTGGTCGTTCTGTACCAGATAGCCGCCAAGGCCTAAGATGCTTGGCAGCTGCGCCAGCATCTGCAGGTCACCTATCGGCTCACCTTCCGTCGAAGAGCTGTCCTTGCGCCAGCGGCAGCCACAATAGGGTATCTTACTCTGTACTGCTGAGATGGGCACCAAGCCCGTCTTCTTCGCCGCTGGGTCGTAGCCAATCATACGGATATTCGCGTTGATGTTCGCGAACTCCTCAATCTTGTCAATTTTCGTTGTGTCCATAATGTTATTTATCTATTATTCACCAGTAAAAACTCCTTCTATAGCATACCAGGATCCGCCCATACTCTTGAACCTTACGAATCTGTTCCAGTAAACTTTTACCGTAGTACCTATGAAGTCGGTATATCCTATGTTAAGATTGTCAAATGTTGGAATGAATCTTTTTTCAGTAGACCCTGCATCCTCTGTTGCACTGCATCTGCAATACATATGATCCGTCGGTTCTGTACAGCCAATATGCAACCGGGGTATTCCTGGTTGTTTTTGAGTGGTCCATTTGACGAAGAAAGAGATCTCGAGACCGTCATAGTCAGACGCTTTCGGAAGCTTCACAAAGTAGTGGCCAGCTGCCGGCTCGTTATACAAATAACAATTTGCTGGCTCGCTGACCGGGTCTATCGTATAGTCTTTAACATTTGTCAGATCCTTCGTTTTCCCGTAAAACAGATTCGCTTTTACCTTACCATCAACATTAACGTCATGGAACTGGCCTCCATGCGCGATCATGTTGACAACTCTCAATATTCCTTCCTTAAAGTCGATGGCCACCAACGGCCTCCAATCTCTGTCATCACTTTCCGTGTACGTTTCCGGATCAAAGCTTTTATAGTCGTTGTCGTATATGTAGTCGTTCTTAGTGGTATCGAACCTTCTGCCTTTCTGTGACATCATAAAATCTCCGCAGAACACCGCCGACGCTATCTTGCCGAATTCTGCCATCAGCATTTTTGCGATAACGAGCTCAAACTGCTGTGCCAGTCTCCAAACAGATGAGTCTGCCGAAGGCTCGTCGCCCTTACTGCTTCCGTTTTTTCTTTGATACCAGTATGCATCGTTGTGATGGACGATCGGCGTAAGGCTGTCCGTTCTTGTATAGGTGTTGGTGCTCAACCATTCTCCAGACATGAATGCCATAGGCCCAATCTTGCCCTGTATATCATCATAAGTGTCTATGAATCCCGTAGCGAACATACCTTCTTCCAATTTTGGCATACAGATGTCGGCTTGGACAGCTACGCCGCTCATTGGTGTAGGCTGCAGGCGGAAAAGTACGTGCTCTTCATCTGCAAAGACTCTTGACGCGCTATAAGATGACTTTGTCTTGAAGGTGATGGTGTGTTTTACGAAATCCCAGGTCGGACCGAGATTGAAGCTTGCACTAGCATCGGAACCAAGCCATGTCTCCTTACCGTCGATATACCCTTTCACCGATGTGTCTACACACGATGGATATATGTAAGTATTCAACATCGAAGACTTGTCCCATACACGTACCCAGTTTAGTGTCGCCGTGCCATAGTCCACGGTATCCCTGTCACTGTCATTCGGAGAAAGATAGGCTTCAAGCAGGTATTCTCCGGTAGAAGGTACGGTAAAATCAATTGTTATGCTTTTGTCGCTGGTACTGTCAGTGTTACCACTTGTGGACCATGCCCATGCAACATCAAAGATATAAACGGCCAAGCTTTTACCCTTGCTTCGTGCTGTTGAGCTGATGTGCCCATTGAAGACAAGACGGTATTGATGTCCCGCAAACAGGGATAATTTCTGCGTAGCGAATCCATATTTATTGCTGGTCTCGTTGATTTGTAAATTATTAATGCCTAATCTTTCCCAGAAAGACAGTGTATACCATGTTGATGGCTTGATCTTACGAATGGTGCCTGGGCTCCATATTGTCTGGCTGAGTACTTCCTTATACTGGCTTTCGCTGCTTCTTCGAGTATTCCAGTCTCGGTAATAGTTACGTCCGTTCTGCCCTCCTTGTATGATATGTTTTATTGGATCATCCGGCACACTTCCCACATAACTACTTTTCGTTTCCCATGCGTCCATGTGGTCGTCATCGCGGAATGCTGCGTTATCCAACAGGTTGGGATTGCAACCGCTCTGATAGACGGTGACCAGCTCGGGAATCGAGTAGACAGTGCTGGACTTGGTGTATACCGTCTTTACGCATTTCCATACGTATGGCTTCTCTTCGGAGGCGTTAGGGAAAGTTTCAGACCACATATCCGAAGAATTGTAGGTTGTCATATTGGCTTGATCGGAGGCAAGGAACAAAGAAGTCTGCGAGACAATTCCGTTACCGTCATCACCTTTGTCGCCCCTATCTCCTGTCTCTCCTTTATCGCCCTTTTCACCCGTGAGTCTTACGTATGTGGGCTCACCGTCTTTTGTTGTCTCGTCGCTGTATTTCTGGACCTTCATCCAAAGGTACGGCCATGCATCCGTAGTGGCTACGGGGGCATCTTGCCATGTAGAGCGTCCGGTAGGGAACGGGGCTGTCGTCGGTGTATATATTGTCTTTGCGGTGGAATTGTTGAAGGTATAGTCCGTCCACGCTCCACCGTCACCTTTCTCGCCGACAATACGTATCTCCGAACTCCAAGTTTGGCCTCCATCCTTGCTCGTACGCATCCATTTGTCTGCTTTCAGATACGGATCATGCCAGTTAATGGCATCCGAAGAATATTGCGCCAGCACAGATGTACCGGCTGGACCTTGCTCACCCGTGAGCCGTACATATCTCGGATAGCCGTCTTTTGTTGTAGCGTCGCTGTATTTTTGTATCTTCATCCAAAGATACGGGTATTCTTTGATGGGCAGCAAAGGCTTATCCTGCCAGTAGCTCTGGTATAGATGCGTGGGTTCTACCGCAGAACCGTCTGTGCTAAGATCGGATGAAAGGTTAAAGGTGTAGTCCGTCCATGGGCCGGATTCACCCTTTTCTCCTACGATACGGAACCAGCCTGAGAAATTGCTTTCAGTGGTCATTTTAGTGCGCATCCATTCACAGCCATCAACAAAACTGTTGAAGATGTTCGTATCGTCCGGACTTCCGTCACTCTTGCTCTTGCAGTACTGTACCTCAAAGCTGTTACCGTCGGTGAATGGTGAGATAGTCACCTCATCATACGCTTCCTGTTGATCGTCACCCATAAGTTTATAATATCTCGAAGACGTATTGCCCTTGGCAATCGCCACCGTTAGCGGGTTGCTGACATAGCTGTTTGTACCGTCCGTAAAGTACAGTGAGGAGGAGAGTGCGGCCTTCTCGCGCTTGCTGCCCGTTATCTTCATGGCTGTAAGCGTGATGACTGCCGCACTGTCCGTAACGTTCGGAGTGGCGTTCGAGCAGACAATGCGGTACACCACCGCATCGGCGCCGGGAGCCCCGTCCTTCGGGGCGGGGAAGAGCTTGTCAAGTGCTGATATTATTCTTATCATGAGTTCCTGCGTGCTTCTATGCGCACGGCGAGACCGCTGTGCTTTTCGATATTGTCATAAGTAAGGGTCTTCTCCGTCACGTCGGTAACGGCGTTGCCGGCGTTGTCGGTAAACGAGAAGATGAAGCTCCACCCGGTGGAGAGCTCGCCCGTAGAGCGGTCATAGACCTTTGGATTGTAGGTCACCGTCTGGCCCGTCTTGACGCTCTGCGAAGGGAGGCTGCGGCCGATGTCGATATAGAACGGGTCGTGGATATCCGTTGCCTCGGCTGTGCCGATATAAGTCTGATTGCTATATTTGGCCAGGCAGCGGAACAGCTCTGCGCCCTCCACACCGGCATTGTAAAGCTTTAGCGTCTGACCGTTCACCTCCTGCATGTCGGCGATGGTGACCATATCCTTCCATGTGCCGCTCTCGTTGCGCTGCCACTGGTATGCGGCTCCGTCCACGTTGATGCCGGCGCGCTGCAGGTTGGCGGTGAACTGCACCCAGTCGTTGTCGTTCGACAGCACGTTGTCGCCGCTGCCGTCTGCGCCCGTACAGTTGATGAGAACCTTGAAGCTGTCACCGGCAGAGGCCATAATGGGGATGAGCTGCGAGCATATCACTTCCATGGCCCGATACGAGCTCTTGTAGTAGATATATTTGTCGCTCTTGTATTTGTCCGTAAGGTTACCCTTGATCTTCAGCGCGGGAAATGTCTTGCCATTGGCGGTTACTGTGGTCAGCTCGAAGTAGTCTTTCCATACATCCTTCACCTTGCCGTCCTGCAGGATGCCACCCTCGTCCGTCAGGCTGCCGATGTAAAACTGCTGCCCTGCCGTCTCCGGCACGACGATGTCGCCGCGCTTCGTGGAGTAGGGCTTGGGATGAATGAGCGCGGGGTGCTTCGTGAAGTCCGTAGCCACCACCTTGCCCGTCGAGGGATTGTAATATTGCTGGAGACCCAGATCTGTCTCGCCGTTGACCCATACGATGCCCATGGCCGGGGTGAGGGTGTCACCGTCGTCAAAGGAATAGATATGGTCGATTGCTGATAATGTGTTCATAATCTTCTGTCTTTACTTGTTCGTTACCTGATCAATGAATTTCTGAGCCTCCCACGCACTGACATAGCGTGCACCCATCTGCTTGGCAGCCTCGATGCCAAACACCTCGAGGTCTGATGTGTTCACCACGTATCCGTGCTCTTCGTCTCCTGTACGGAAGTCTGTCAAGGCCAGTTTTCTGGCCAGTGTGGCAGGAATGATATAGTAGTCCATATGCTTTTTGTTTTAATCGGTTTCTATCTCTGATGTCGGGAACCTTGCCACGATGGGCTTCCCGTCGCTGTCGGCAAGCACGGTGCCGCCGGACAGCTCGACAGGCTGATAAGCGCTCAACTCTCGGCAGACGCCGGCAAGCTGATGGTCGCCGGTGAGCTGCTCTCGCTGTACGACGAACTCGGTTCCGTTTCCAAGGCTTTTCCATGCCGACTTCTCGTCTTCACGGTAGAACAGCTGGATGTCGAAATACTGTTGCGGATTCTTGATGTCGCCCTGTCTGTTCGTAACCTTGGCCACGGCTTCGGTCTGACGGGTTGTGCTCTGCAGAAACTTGGCATACGCAAACTCGTAGGTGTCTTCCCATTGCCCATACCAGCGTCGGAGCAGCGTCGAGGCACTGTATATCTGCGTCGGGTCGCTCTTTGGCCATCCCATCACGCGAAGCACCGTATGCTGAACAAAATCCACGTCGACGGTAATCTGCGAGCCGTCCTTGCCGCCGACATACCACAGATCCGATGATTCGTCGATGTCGCGCCACGTCTTGGTGCCCGCCTCGAAGGTCTGCCATTTATATCCGGCGTGGGTGCTGTCGAGGGGTACACCGCCGTTCAGCAGCACGGCCTCAATGGGAAACTTGCCGTAGTTCTTAAACGGAGAGAAGTTCATCTTCGACGGGAAACGGAGCTCCAGGTTTATGTTTGTCTCTGTCTCGTCGGCCGTGTTCAGTGTCTTGTGCCAATTAAACTTTGAGGTCTCGTTTCTTACCGGGTTATAGTATTCGCCGTAGAAGTCTACGGAGATCATTTGGGTCTGGCTGACGTTCTTCCGGATGGTCAGCGCATGGACGGTATCGACATAGTAGTCGCCCGTCGTCGGGCTCGTTCCCTTGGTCAGTGGGATGACGTTCTTCCCGTCTACAAGGCGAAGTGTCCACACAACGTTCTTCATCGACGAGGCATAGTCGCCCGTAGGGATGTTGCCCTCCGGGTCGCTAACCACGAGCTTCGGTTTCACCTGATAGGGGGTGAGCGTCCTGTCGGGGACGTATGTACCCAGCAGGGTGTTGTACTTCTGTATGTTACTGCCGCCAAGCTCCAGCATGGAGAAGGCAAAGCTCAGCGTTGGGTGCAGTACCCGCCCGCCGGTTATCTTCATCTTCATATCGTGTCCTTATTATATCACTATTGTATAGTCCTGGTCATAGCTGCTACCGTCGGGAAAGACCACCACCACTTTGTATCCTACCTGACTGCCTGCTTCCCATACCGACGGAAGGTCGACTCTCGAGTCTACGTTCAGGCTCAGACTATGGTAGCTCTGGTGGCTGGCGTTCCACGCTGTGTCGCCGTCGGCATCGTCGCTCTCACGAAGCCAGCTCACCGTGCATCCGGTGAGATCCTCTTCCCGCAGCTGCATCTCTGCGTTCCATACGGTGGCTGCCAGCGTCGTTGTCCAGTCTGTACCGGCACGGAACCAGTTGCCCGCCGAACTGACGATGCTGATGCTCATGTTAGAGCCGCCAATGAGGCACGTCCAGTTGGTGTTGCCATATCTCGGCTCGCTGCCTGAGCACTCATCCACGGAGCACTCCCAATAACAGCCTTTCCACCATACGCGGTCCTTATAATAGCCATTGGCAGTATCGTCCCATCCCTTGATATACTTCCTCGACGCGTTCCACTGCCCGCAGTCGCGTGCTTGGTACATGGGCTTGCCCAGATAGTCCAGTTGGATGATGTTCTCGGCCAATAAGGTCTTGGCATAGAGGCAGGGCTGGTCCTTGGAGATGACGCCTTTCTGCAGCAGGTCGTGGACGGCCTGTATGTCGGGTGGCAGACCCACGAAGGCGGCGTAGTTCGAGCCATGTTTCGAGTCCTCGATGATGGGCTTGTCCACGCCTTGCAGGAAGAGCCATCGACCATCGTTGGAGGAGACGAACCACACGCTCTGACGGGAGGTGTCCAAAGTATTGCCCCAGCGGATGACGCGCGCCGTGGCCACGGGTGCGTAGTTCTTTCCACCCGGAACGTCGCTGTCTGCGTACAGCGAGCAGACGGCGGTGTTGGCTTCCGTGTCCACCTTGTCTACACGCAGCCAGAACGAGTAATAGGTCTTGCCCGTATCGAGGCGGTTCACCTTGCCCAGCAGAATGTCGTTGACGTGGAAGGTGTGGTGGTCGGCATCATACTCCTTGCGGAAGGTCAGCGTGTATTGTCCGATATCGGTGTGCTCCACCTTCTCGATGATGCCCTTGTCTGTGAAGTAGGTGTCGCCCTCCAACACGTTCTGATGGTTGAACACCAGTTCGTTGAAGATGGCGGAGCCGTCGACGCGGATGGAGCCGCAGACGATGGATCCGTCGGGGTTGAGCCGTATCTGCTTGCTCTCGCCGACGATACAGCCCATGAGCAGCGTGAGCAGCCCGGAGGCGGTGTCGTCGGTGTCCTTACGCAGGAAAGGCGCTCCGGCAAGGTACGACAGCAGCGCGAGGAAGGCGTTGCCTATCCTCGTGGCAGTGTTGGCATACGTTCGGCGTTCGTCGCGTATGCCCTCGTACATGGTACGCAGCTGCTGCAATGCTTGTGTCGTTGTGAGTGTATCTGCCATATTCGTTCTTTTCCGCAAAGATAGTTTATATAATGTATTGCAGAAAATACACGGCAGAGGTTGGTTCAAGAGTCCCCGTTGTCATCCATTCCTTTTAAAGAAATAATACATCCCCAAATCCTGCAATTCCGGTACATGGGCGGAATGCAGGATTTGACCGATCTGCCCACTAAAGCGCTGTCAAAACCTTGGCAAGTGGGCGTTTTTCGCGCAAAAGGGGTCCCAAGTTACCGTTTCAAGACGGCAATTTGGGTGGTTTTGCGCGAGTTTTCCACTACCAAAAAGCGCAAACCGCCCAATATCAACGATTTGGCGGTTTGCGAGCGGCGAAAGCCGCTGAAGCCTGCCTTAGCAGCCCCCACCGCCCTAAGCAGCCTTGGCAATTGCCTCCCTTTGATATAGCGGAATATGTAAAGGCCTTTCAATTCTGCAACGTCGGCAATTAACTCTTTTGTCGTTGCAAGAGGTATGGCAATTGCCATCCGCGGTATGCGCCGGACGGATGAGCATCATCGGTTCAGCGCTACCAATGAATGTCCAAACCTATCTCCACTGCCATACGGTGTGCCATTGGCCTGCCACCGGCACACTGTATGTTGGTGGGTTAGCCTGCGTGGCAACTGAACGCAAGAAGCGGCACTGGCCATAAACGACATCGCCCTGCAAGGACAGCGATGCCCAGTGCATGGCATGTGCCGCCACTGTCCCTTCCTATCTCCCCAGTGTTACTGTCTGCCTGGTGCGTCGTGCAGTGAACCAGCCATGCGGTCCACGTAACGTAAGCTGAAGGCAGACTGTAGCACTGGGGGTACGTGCCTTCTCGAAGTTCACAAACAAAATCCCCGAAGCCCGTAAGCCTCGGGAAGGAGTTATCAGCCGTACCAAGCATCAGGCGAGCTTGTCCAGTATCATCCTGCTGGCCTTCTCCACGTCGGTCATGAGCGAGAGCACATACTTAGGCTGCTCACGCAAGGCATTGACCCAACCTTTACAATAAGCCGCGTTGTTGTTGATGATACGCTTATCGAACCCAAGCACCTGCCCAACACGTGCCGCACCAAGCTCAGCGACCAGTTCCTCTTTGGCGTAGAGCGTATCGCCGAACCTCTTTCCTTTCTCGCGATTGAGACGGCTGGCTGTGCCAGTGGAGTGTATCATCTCGTGGAGCATGGATGAGTAGAACTCCTGTCCGTCCTTGTATATCTCCTCGGCGGAAGCCCCGCGCTTGAACTGCTCCTTACGAGGGACTATTATCATATCACGTGTCGGAGAGTAGAACGCACCGTCGGCATCCTTCGTGGCCTGTATCGGGCACACCCAGGACTGTTCCTCTATCATTCTGTCAAGGGCTGCGTTGGCATACATACCCTGTGAGTCCTTAGCAATCTCACAGCCGAAGCCCTCCTTCAGGGCATTGACCTTATCAGGCTGTTTCTCCTCTAAGTTTGTCTGTGCCACATTGAAGACACTGTAGCTCTTCAGGAAGGGAAACTTCGTACACTTCTCCTGCTCATCCTTACTCATCTTATGGTAGGTGTCAAGAGAGATACGTTTGCCGGCAGGAGTGGTGATGGAATAATCCCAGAAGATGACAGGCATGGACTTAGAGCCTTTGTTGACATGGGCACCGAGGCGGTTGGCCTGCTTGAGGGTACAGTAGATAGGATGCTCCCAGTTGTTCAGTGCGCAGTCCATCATCAGCCAGAAAACGTTGCAACCCTGATATCTGTTGCCCTCGATGTTGACGGGGCTTCCCCCGATAGTGCGGCCGATCCAGCCCTGTTTCCAGTCGCTTGCCTGCATCTTTTCGATGCGCTCGATAATCATTGATGCGAACTTCTCCATTACGATCTCGTTGTGTTCTGTGAACTTCATAGTTGTATAATTTAAATTGTGAAACGTTCTTGTTGATTAATCCAAAGCTGTTACCGTGATATACTGAATGTCAACCATCACATCCATTGCCATGCGCTCAGCTGCTGCCGTGGCCTCTGCACAAGAGTCAGCCGTTACCTCGAATGTGATGTAGTCTCCGTCCTCGCCGTTGACTTCTACCTGATAGAGGTTCTGAGAGAAGAGATGGCTCTTGCGGTTGCGCTTTGTGAAACCATTGGCGGTGAGGTGCTGCTGTGTGAAAGTTGATGTTGTCATGATGTTGAAATTTTTAATTGTTGGACTTTTATTAATTTTTACGTGCATAAAAGGAGCAGCAATCGGAAAGGCCTTAGATGCCAGTTTTGGCCGTAAAATTTTTCATCTTCAGACTTGGAAAGTTGGATTAGGCAAACCTGCCCCAACTTTCTGAAAAATTTTACGAGACAACCGTAGGCTTGAACTTGCAGAGGCCGGGATTGCGCTAACTTTGCAAAGGAAAAATTCAAAGTCCGACAATGCCCGGAAAATTTCATTATGACAACATGCCACAACTTTCAGCAGCACCCACCAGACAAATGGTTGAAGCGCATCCGTATGAGCTTACAAAATAATCAGAACATCAAGGCAGAAGTTTACGGCAGGACGGTTAAGAGACTACTCATCGAGAAACGGCAATCGAATAATAGAGCAGAGGCCACGGCAGCAGCTATGCGATGGCACAAACAATGATGCCATTCAAGTATATTGCGGTAACAGCTATGGACAACAAGAGTACCGATAAATGACAACTATGAGGTTCACAGAATACATACGAGTCAGTATGCGGTCGCATCCTACCTAAGACTATCAAGCCTCGTGAAGATGCTGCAGCGACAAAAACAAGAAAAAAAAGGACGCTCCCATCATCAGGAACGCCCCTTACATTATATAATGGCAAAAGAAAGTGGTTGCTATTTCGAATATCCATTGGTGGACACACTGCGATACTGCATGACTGGGAACCGCTCTACCCCGATGCACAGCGTGTCAAACGCGTCGGAGCCGTCGGTACGGCTCTCCAGCTTGTCCTCTTCGGTCTCCGCAAGTTTTTCACCGCTCTTATCTTTCTGGCCATTCTTGACACCGGCCGAGGTGATGGAGATGAGCAAATCAGGATTATTGTCCCTGTTGATGAGCACCAAGTGGCGGGCACGGCCACGGAACATGCGGTTGATAAGGTCATTCTTCAAGATGTGGTTCATCGGCTTACCGATATACTTGGACTTCACGTTCCACCCCTTGCGACGCAGTCCCGTGATGATCATGCGATAGAAGGCCTCGGAGTGCGTACCATAGCTGTTGCCCACGAAGGTGGCATCATAATAGAAGACAACCTGCCGGCGACGGTGATAGCGGTAATAGTCGTTGAAATCATCAAGCAGTTCCGGGATCTTCCGCTTGTACTTCACGAAGAAGGACTTCAGGACACGGAGCTTGCCATCCTTGCCCACCTGGCCACAGACCAGCCAGTTGATGTTCGCATTGGCATCAAAGGCGATGTTGAGCGGCAACTGAGCGTCGAGGTCGCTATCCTGACGGCAGTCGTTGGGGATGGCACCGTCATTGAGAGCTTCGAGATTTAGCACATTCTCATTCGGCGCGGTGTAGAGGTTGACATCCTCTCTCATGCCGCCGTAGAAGCCGTCCGTACTTATCTCGATGCGCTTGCACATGATGGACGTGGCGAAGGTCAGCGGCGGCAGGTCGCGCTTGGCACGGCGGATAAACTCTTCACCCAAGAGGGCAAGGTTCTGGATACTGGTGTACTCCTTATAGAGAAGGCACTTCGACCGCAGGAAGCTGAGTTTCGCGTCGATGCGGTCTATCTTCTGCTGGATGGCATCCGCCTGCGATGGCATCGCTTTCTGCTGGCGCTTGGCCCGCCACTTGGCATAGACCAGTCCCTCGATGGCTTCCACGAGATCCTTGTCCATGTCATCCTTGTAGGAGAGGAACCAGCTGCCCTTCTTCGTCACCGGCATATCCGAGGTGATGGTCATGCCATGGTGTAGCGGGAAGTTGTGGAAGTACTGCTCGTTGCCTCTATTGGCTTGAAAGGTCTCATCCTTCAGTTGCTCGAAGTTGATGAACTTCGCTTCGTCGATGATGATGTAGTCGAGCGACATCGAGTTGCTGGTGCCGGCACGGTCCTGACTGATGATGTTACACACCGAGCCGTTATAAAACGAGATAGTATTCTCCCAGTTGGCCGGTGTGAAGATTGGCGATTTCCAGTGCAAGGCCTTCCAAGGGCGTTTGCCGACGACATAGTGGAGGTCGCGCTTGAATCCCCATCGCTCCAAGTGGATGAGCATAGAGGGCAGGATGTTGGTCAGGCACCGCTTGACCGACGGCGAGACGAAACCGCCCATCGACCCCGGCATGCCCTGAAAGCAGGACATCAGACGGCCCGCCTGTATAGCTCCCTTACCCATACCACGCCCAGCGACAATCACTTCGTCGCGTGTGTTCATGGTAAGGGAGTAGAGCTGCGGGTCGTTGAAATATTCCCTATGTACCTGTTCCGTTTCCATCGTGCTCTTCCTTTATCTCCTCATAATCTGCATCCTCAATCTTCGTGTCGCCATATTTCTTCTCCAACTTCCGGATGCGGTCGCGCAGACCGGGAACCTTCTGTATGCCGATAACCGTCGGATCATCGGTCATCTCGAACTGCTGCGGCACAATCTTATCAAACTCCAGCTCCGGCTCATCATCCTTGTCAGTGCGGTTATTCATGATGCGGTTCTTCTCTATCGAGGCCACGGCGCGCATGTCATTTCTCGCCCGTGCCAATATGAGATCTTCTTCAAGGTCTCGGTTGATTTTCCAGCGCATGAATTCCTTGGATGCCTGTTGCAGATTTCCCATGAGTATCTGGGTGAGATGTAGGTCATCGTAGGCCTGAGCCCTGCCGACCTTGAACTTCTTCATGTCGTAATCCACTATCTCCTTATCGAACTTCGACGGGAACTGCAGCCGGTAGGCGTAGATGCCACGAAGCCGCTGTAGCCGTTCCCGGACGGAAACGGCCACATTCCGCGCCTGAAGTTCGTTATCGTCGAGGACGACCAGACGCGAGTATTCATCTATGTTGACAGGTAAGCTCATATTTATATCATTGTCACTGAGGAAAGTTGTCTTTCTATCATACTGAGGCATTCTGATACCGAGAACGGCGAGCCGGCACGCGCAGCGTCCCGGATGTCCTCGCGGATTTCCCTTGCTGTTATGGCCACACCATGAAAAAAGGCACTCCGCGCAGGATGGCCGAGCGTATTGATATCATCGGTCAGTTCCGTCTCATCAATACCCAAAAGGGCGGAAATCTCCGCCGGAGTCATCATGCGCCTCGCCTCTTCCTCTATCTTTTGAAGCAACTCTTTCGAATAATCCATTGAGGTCAACTGATTTTTTAATGATATGGTCAAGTCCCGTGTAGAGATCCAGGAAAGCCTGCTGTGATGTCGTTACCATAGTACACTCAGCACGGTCGCCATAAGTCTGGTTCTGCGATGATATGACTGATACCGTCCAACGTTCATTTTGTACCAGTACTATCTTCGAGTGGTTCTGCGCAAGATAGACATTATCGAAGCAGCTGCTCATCAGCTTGGCCAGCTGCATTGTCTTTCTCGAAGCTTTTAGGTCAGCTACAAGTGATGCTTTTTCAATAAGTCCTTTCTTCCTCAGATTGAGGAAGCCGGAGCAGAAAGCATCCGACGTAGAGAAAGTGCTGACCCAGACATCAGCACGTCCGGTCTGCGACAGGATCCATCCGAGCAGGCCGAGCGTGTGAAGTCCGTTACCGAGGAAGTACTGGTGCGACTGGCGCGTGAGCGGCTGCAATATGTCATCAATTCTCCTGCCCCTGCTCATTGTCTATATCCTTATCATCGGTGGAATCGGCATTTTCTGACGGTTCAACCGTCTCAGATGGTTTTTCCTCAGGGAAAACGACACCGGCATCCGTAAGTTTCTGACGGAGGTCATCACCGATAATCTCGCCACTGTTGAGCAGCAGCTGAACCCGATCCATTACACTTTGGAGTGAAGTGTTGTAGTCCAGGATGGTTTTGTCGTCTGCATCGTCTGCGAGAGCTGCCTTTCTTTTATTAAGAAGCTTATCATCTTTGACAGCCTTGCTCAGATAGCTGCGAGCGTTGGTAATGGCTTTGGCGTAGTCAACAGGCGTGGTCTCTTTTTGTGCGGTTTCATCGCTATTCTCGATGACGTAATCATCATATCTTGCGAACTCCGACTTGTACTTATACCACGTCTCTTTGAGTGCGTTGAGCGACTCCGCACGGTCGCACGGTTCCTTAATATCCTGACAGGTATAATACAAAGCCTTGATTTTCTTCCACCGCTCAGCGTTCTGTTCCCAGATAGCCTTGATGCTATCCGGCAGCTGGTCGTGGTCAGCACGCTTACCTTTATGCAGAGGCAGGTCCTGCTCTTCATCAGCTTTATCCTCATTGTCTTCTGGCTCAGATTCTACGGCTGCCTGCAGTTCACCAAGCAGTTCTTTCGTCTGACGTTGTACGTCTTCAAGCGTCTGTCCACGCTGTCTGATTGGTACGAACTTCTTCAGCTCGTACACGACAGTGGACTCGAAACGCTTTGGGTTGGTCAACACCGTCAGAAAGAGCTGGCGGTTCCGGTTGAGCTGCAAGAGCAGTGTGGCACCACTGATAATGTCCTCGTTAGTTCTTTCGGACATATCCAAAAAATCATTAAGCCTCTGTGTAATTGAGTTGTCGATTGGCATGATTTAGAAATATTTTCAATGTTACTAAAAGGGGGCGGTCTCACGATCACACGTGAGGACCGCCCCCGCATCTATATATATATGAGAAGAGATGTCTTTGTTATCCTGAATCAATCTTCTCACCTTAGCTGCCAGTACCGGCAGAGCCTGACGCATCCTTACCTGTCGATGCCGCAATTTTACCTGTAGCACCATCGATGTCGCCATCAGTGGTATGGATCTTACCCGTATAGAAAGGAGCGGCGCAGTAGTCGGTAGCAGATGCCTCCACGGTAGTAGTGTTGGCATCTGTCGGCGAAGCACCGGTATCCTGTTTGAGCGACAGTTCGGCATCGAAGTCTTCATTACCAATGATGCGGTACTTTCCGTTGCGCTGTGGCACAAGGAAGACCATCTCATCGTTGTTCATCTGATTGATAAGACCTGTTGCCTCCTCCTCGGTTCCGGGGATGGCTATTGTTACCTTATTGAGGAAAGTCTTGGCGCCATCCGTGCCCTGGTTCTCAACTTCAATCTTACCGTTGTTCTTGACTATACCAATCTTATAGAAGTATTTGTCAGCGGCAAGAACGAAATCCCCCTTAGTCTGGGCAGCTTCTTTAAGGTCGGCTGGTGCTTCACTTACAGCAGGATAAGAGAGAATGTCTCTTTTTGAAGTGGTATACACCCAATCACGTATGCCCGGCAGTTTCTTTTGTCCTGGGCATTTCTCCAAATCTGCATAGACGGATGGATTTTTAGTGCATTTTGCCATATCTTT
>DEKJ01000019.1:0-4023 GCA_002353825.1 Prevotella sp. UBA2725
GACAGTGCCGGGTATCTGCATTATGAGACTGATCCTGATTCGGCCGCAAGAGTGCATATTCTTTTGAAGCGCAATGACCTCTATATGCTCGACTCACTGTCGGGAAGCGATGAGGCTGTGATGACGGCATTGCTCCGCAACTACGGAGGATTGTTTGCCGACTACCAGTATATCGATGAGTCGATCGTCGCTGCACAGGCTGGTCTCACGCGAGATCAATGCTATCAGACGTTGAAGAGTCTGAGCAAGCGTAACATCATTCAGTTTATTCCACAGCGTAAGATGCCTTATATCACCTATATCCGCGACCGTGAGGAGGAGATATTCCTTCCCAAGAGCGTTTATGAGGATCGTAAGGAACAATATATCAAACGTATTGAGGCGATGACGGCTTATGCGGGCAGTGATGATGTCTGTCGGAGTCAGCAACTCTTGCGTTATTTCGGAGAAGAAGATGTGGAGGAATGTGGTCATTGCGACGTATGCCTGGCGGGGAAAGAGAAGCCTATGAACTTCGAGAATCCTACAGTGAAGCAGATTCTCTCTTTACTTTCCGACAAGCTCCCGCATCCCTTGCGTGAAGTGGCGTCCATCGATGCACCGCGGGGAGAGATCAACCGTTCCGTCGACTTCCTGATGGCAGAGGAGAAAATCAAGCGAGTGGTTGATAAATTGGTATTACAATAAAAGGCTCGCTTCTAGCGTACGACAATAAAAGGCTCGCTTCCCAGCGAGCCTAATATCACATACTACGTATTATACAAAAACATTATGAATTTTCTATTTTCAGCAGACCGAATCTTCTGAAGTTTATTATGGCCTTGATCTTTTATGCGGTAGCGTATGTGCCCCGCCCTTTGAGCTCACAGTATCGCTCACACTCCATGGTGATGTCATAGCCGAGCATGGCACCGAGCATGAAGTCCTCCTCCGGAGAGAGCTTGTTTAGAGGTTTGTTCACAATCATACTGATCGCCTCAATACATTCCTTCTTGCCAAAAAACAAGTTCACGGTGTCGCGTCCTGCTGACCGCAGGAGATAGTTGATATGCTTGCGCTCTAATTTCTCGATAGCGTAGGCGGCATAGCATGCGTTGAACGTGTACAGCACCAGGCGGCGCACACCTTTCTCGTATTCGTAAATGTGGTTCATCAGAACCTTCATCTCTATGGGATATTCTGGCATGACTTGTTTTCTTGGCTTGAATGTTAAACGTTCTCCTTCCATTCTCTTGTTCTCGGGTGCAGGGTACGGGCGGCTCCTCACCGTCCCGCCCCTTCACGGGATCGTTTAGAATCCTAATGTAGGAATCCAGGCATCGATGCGTGCCTCCGTCTGATCGTCCTCGTTGACATCGTCGAGGGCGAGGCCGATGAAGTGACCGTCAACTACAGACTCGCTGTCATCAAAGGTGTAGCCGTCTGTGGAAACGTTGTTGCCAACCATTGTGGCACCGGCAGCTTCTGCTGCATCGTACAGCTCTTTCATGCCGCCACAGAACGTGTCGCTGTATGACTCGCTGTCGCCGCAGCCGAACACTGCTACTTTCTTGCCGCTCAGGCCTGCCTCTTTCAGTACCTTCACGCCGTCGTACCAGTCGTCCTGCATCTCACCTGCACCCCATGAAGAAGTGCCGAGAACGAGGTTGTCTGCCTCTTTGACATCATTGGCAGTAAGGTCTGACACATTGATAACATTTGCGCCCAACTTCTCGCCGATAGTCTGTGCGATAGCCTCACAGGTGCCTGTTGATGAACCGTAAACTACAATTGTCTTGCTCATAGTTCTAATACTTTTTTATTTATTATTTTGTTTTCTGGTGGCAAAGTTACTTGATTTCTCCCAATGCCACAATACCTAAAAGTAGTGATTCTAATAAAATACCCACTTCTTGGTATCATAATTGAAGCAAAAAGCGTACCTTTGTAACAGAAACCATCAAAGAACAAAAAAATAATTATGCGCAATACTTTTGGGAACGTTTTTACGCTCACATCTTTTGGTGAGAGTCATGGAGCAGCAGTAGGCGGAGTTGTCGATGGAATGCCGGCAGGAATCGAAATCGATCTCGACTTCATTCAGCATGAACTCTCGCGTCGTCGCCCCGGTCAGAGTAAGGTGACGACCTCACGCAATGAGCCTGATCAGGTGGAACTGCTCAGTGGTGTATTCGAGGGAAAATCGACCGGTACACCCATTGGCTTCATCGTGCGGAATACGAACCAGCACTCGAAGGACTACAATAATATCCGTGATCTCTTCCGTCCTTCACATGCTGACTATACCTATTATAATAAATATGGCATCCGCGACCATCGTGGTGGCGGCCGTTCTTCTGCACGTATCACCATCGCGCGTTGTGTGGGAGGTGCGTTGGCTAAACTCGCTCTCAAACAGTTGGGCGTGTCCATTCAGGCTTACGTCTCACAGGTAGGAGACATCGCTTTGGATCGCGACTATCGCCGTTATGACCTCTCTAAGACAGAGAACAGCATTGTGCGCTGTCCCGATGAAGAAAAAGCCAAGGAGATGGAAGCCTTGATCATTGACGTGAAAGGAAAGGGCGATACTGTCGGTGGTGTTGTTACCTGCGTCATCAAAGGGTGTCCGGTTGGCTTGGGTGAGCCTGAGTTTGGAAAACTCAATGCACAGTTGGGTGGTGCCATGCTCTCTATCAATGCTGTGAAAGGCTTTGAGATTGGAGATGGCTTCGAGATAGTGTCGCATCATGGCTCCGAGGTCAACGACATCTTTACGCCTGAAGGACTGAAGTCGAATCATTCCGGTGGCATACAAGGTGGCATCTCCAATGGTGCAGACATCTTCTTCCGGGTAGCCTTCAAGCCTGTGGCAACCCTGCTCATGCCGCAACCGACGATTGATATCCACGGCAATGCTACGACGGTGGATGTGCGGGGCCGTCATGACCCTTGTGTTGTGCCACGTGCCGTGCCTATCGTGGAGAGCATGGCTGCTATGGTCATCCTTGACAATTATTTGTTGAACAAAACGGTAAAGTTATAAGATAATGGCTGAAGACGAAGTGATAGAGATCGTTGGTGCTCGTAAAGAGCAGGCAGCAGAAATAGCCTCTCTGATTATGGAGGCGATGGACTACGACTGTTGTCATAACTTTGCAGGCGAAGCGCATACGTTAGAAGACTTTCATCGGATGATGACATCGCTTGTAGAGATGGAAGATAGTCAGTATTCTTATCGTAACACCCTTGTGGCGTTGGTTGACGGGCAGTTGGCCGGCTGCTTGGTGGGTTATGATGGCAAAGACCTTCGACGGCTGCGGAAGCGGTTCATTGAGAAGGCGGCTGAATATTTGGAGCAAGACTTTTCCAATATGGATGATGAGACTCAAGCAGGTGAGTATTATCTTGACTCATTGTGCGTGAAGAAGAATTTTCGGAAACGGGGACTTGCTACAAGGCTTATCAAGGAGGCTATCAAGCGTCACGGCAGTCAACCGGTAGGTCTGCTTGTCGATCATACTCATCCTTGGGCAGAGAGGCTCTATCGGGCTATCGGCTTTGAGTTCGTCAATGAGACGACATGGGGTGGACACGCCATGAATCATCTGCAATATCCAGCTCGAAAGGAAAGCTTAAAGGAATAAATATTTATCAGATGATAGTTCACTGAATAAAATTGGGCGTTCGTTGAAAGAATTTTGAGGGTATCAGTTTTCTCTTTACCTTTGCATCAGAAATAAGAAAAAAGGAATATAAGAGAGAACTAGTTTAGAGACATACATTAAGAGATACTACAATATAAGAGATTACATTCTTTTCATTCATAAATTACTCTCCGGCGTAAAGTTCGTGGTGACACGCGCTTTACGCTTTTTCTTTCTATGAATATTGAAGGGTGCGGACGATCACAAGAATCGCCCTTTGCATAGAGACGGTTCAGAGCTTCTGATCGTCAATAAAGCGGATGATGGCTGGGATATCATTGGGACTGAACCAATGAATATCCGGGTCTTTTTTGAACCAGGTCAGTTGCTTGCGCAT
>DEKJ01000019.1:4115-67277 GCA_002353825.1 Prevotella sp. UBA2725
TCTTCGATGAGCCCCTGCTTCACTATTTCGATGACACGCTGATTGATGCGCTCATACATCTCTTCGCGTGGGCGGTTCAGTCCTATCTTGATGATTCGGAAAGGGCGCTGCTTGATCGTTCCTTTGCGGTAGAAAGAATAAGGATGGCCCGACTGATGGCATATCTCTAAGGCATGGACGACACGCCGTGGATTGTTCTTGTCGACAATGGCCCAGTATTCGGGGTCTAACTGATGAAGTTCTTCTACAAGCTTGGGAAGTCCTTCTGTTTGTAGCCTTTGTTTCATCCATTGTCGTGTTTCGTCATTGATGGTTGGAATATCATCGATACCTTTGCATACGGCATCGATATACATCATGCTGCCGCCAGTGAGAAGAAGCGAAGAATGGCGGATTCCATCCTCTTGCCCATTAAAAAGTCGCTCTATGAGGGAGAGACAGTCTTCCTCATAGAGCGACGCACTATAATAATCGTCGATGGAGTGGTTACCGACGAAATAATGTTTTACTTCTTTCTGTTGCTCAGGAGTCGGCGCTGCGGTACCGACAGGTATCTCTTTGTATATCTGCCGGGAGTCAGCATTGATAATAGGAGAGCCGAGATGCTTGGCTATCGTCAGGGCTGCTTCGCTCTTGCCCACACCCGTAGGACCGAGAAGTACAAACAGTGTATTCAATGTATTGATTTCGATGATGCTTCTGCGAATGATGTCTTAACGAATGATGCCTCGTTTAGATGTAGAGATAAAGTCGATGATGTACTGTATCTCCGGCGTCACTTGCAGTTCACTCTGTACCTTCTTCAAGCCATCAGCAATGATTCCCTCACTGTAGATGAGTCGATAAGCATTATGGATGAGTTCGATGAGGTCGTTGCTAAAACCGTGACGGCGCAGACCTACGAGGTTGACTCCGGCATAGCGTGTCGGCTCCTTGCCTGCAATGATGTAAGGAGGAATGTCCTGACTGAAACGGCAACCACCCTGGATCATCACGTATCCGCCAATCTTGCAGAACTGATGGCAGAGGACGGTAGCGGAGATGACAGCATTGTCATCAATCGTTACCTCACCGGCAAATTTTGTTGAGTTGCCAATGATGCAATTATTACCTAAAACACAGTCGTGTGCAAGGTGCATGTTCTCCATGAGTAAGTTGTTGTTGCCAACAATAGTCTTGCCTTTGGAGGCTGTACCACGAGAGATAGTTACATTCTCGCGGATACTGTTATTGTCACCGATGAAGCATTGAGTGTCCTCACCTTTGAACTTCAGGTCCTGGGGCTTTGTGGAGAGGCTAGCACCGGGGAAGACCTCGTTGTTGTTGCCTATTCTTGCACCATAGTTGATGGTAACGCCGTTGTGCAGCACATTGTTGTCGCCAAGGACTGTGTTCTTGTCGATGAAACAAAACGGGCCGATGACGTTGTTGTCGCCAAGTTTTGCATCCGGGTCGACGAATGCTAATGGGCTTATCTTATTCATATATTCTTCTTATCGTTTTTATTCTTCACTCTTCATTCTTCGTGATCTGTGCAGTGAACGTAGCTTCTGATACGACGTGATCACCCACGAACATGTAGCCTTTCATTGAACTGATGCCGTGACGTACGGGCCCGAGGAGCTCTACACGGAAAAGCAGCGTGTCACCGGGTACTACTTTATGACGGAACTTCACGCCATCGATCTTGAGAAAATAAGTGGACCATTTCTCCGGATCTTTCAATTGGCTGAGTACGAGCAGACCACCGCACTGTGCCATGGCTTCAATCTGAAGCACACCTGGCATCACAGGCTCCTGTGGGAAGTGTCCCTGGAAGAACGGCTCATTGGCTGTGACATTCTTTACGCCTACGATTGTTGTGGCTCCCATGGCAATGACCTTATCTACGAGCTGCATGGGGTAACGGTGAGGCAGAAGCTCCCGGATACGGATATTATCCATCAGTGGTTCCTCGTTGGGGTCATAGATGGGAGCCTGCACCTCGTGCTTGCGTATTTCCTTACGCATGAGGCGAGCGAACTTGTTGTTCACTGTGTGGCCGGGGCGTGTAGCGATGATACGGCCTTTGATAGGCTTACCAATAAGTGCCATATCGCCGATGATATCGAGCAGCTTATGACGTGTGCACTCATTGTCCCATTGCAGTGGACGGTGCTGGATATATCCAATCTTTGTAGCATCGATATGGGGTACGTGGAGGAAGTCGGCAAGCTTGTCAAGTTTAGCTTGTTCTACTTGCTGCTCATAGATGACGATAGCATTGTCGAGGTCACCACCTTTGATGAGGTTTGCCTCAAGCAATGGCACAATATCACGTACAAAAACAAAGGTACGGGCCGGAGCAATATCTGTAGCATATTTGTCGATGCTGTCGAGGGTGGCAAACTGTGAGCTGATGAACTTTGAATTGAACGAGCACATCGCTGTGATGGAGAAATCCATATCGGGAAGGATAGTGATGACTGAACCACTTTCTTCATCGCGAACTTCTATCTTCTTGCGAATAATATAATAGTCCTTGGGTGCGTTCTGATCAACAATACCAACCTTCTGAATCTGCTCGACATATTCGTCAGCGGCACCGTCAAGGATAGGAAACTCTGGGCCGTTGACCTGGATGAGGCAGTTGTCGATACCCATCGCATAGAGTGCCGACATTCCGTGTTCCACTGTTGAAACTCTTGCTTCTCCTTTCTGAAGAACAGTGCCACGATGGGTGTCAACGACATTCTCAGCGATGGCTTCGATGATAGGTTGGCCTTCGAGGTCAATGCGCTGTATCTTATAGCCTGTGTTTTCAGGTGCCGGGTTGAAAGTCACTGTCAGGTTCAGACCCGTATGAAGGCCTTTGCCGAAGAGAGAAAAACTCCCACCAAGTGTCTTTTGTTTTTCTGCGTCCATATCTTGCTTATTCTTAGTTCTTTATTTAATGCATCATTTTGATGCATTCTTTTTTAATTCCTCTACCTCTTTCTGCAGTGCATTGAGCTGCTTGTAAAGTTCCGGAAGTTTATTCACCAGGGCATGACTTCTGAAGAAAGCCATCTTGCCTACAGGAGGCGTGCCGATGAGCATCTGGTTGCTCTCGATAGACGAAGGCGCACCCGACTGTGCACCAAGCAGCACCTTGTCTCCAATCTTGATATGACCGGAGATACCTACCTGGCCACCAAACATACACCACTGACCGACGGTCGTGGAGCCAGCCACGCCAACTTGTGCTGACATGACGGTGTTCTCACCGATGTCTGTGTTGTGCGCAATCTGTACGAGATTATCGAGCTTAACACCCTTGCGTACGGTTGTTGTACCCATTGTAGAGCGGTCTACGCAGGTGTTGGCACCGATCTCAACGTTGTCTTCTATTGTTACGATGCCGAGCTGTGGGATCTTATCATACTGATTGGTCTCAGGATTGGGAGCAAATCCGAATCCGTCAGCACCGATGACAGCACCAGAATGCAAGGTCACGTTGTTGCCGATGTGGCAGCCGTAGTAGATGCTCACATGGGGATAGAAAAGACAGTTGTTGCCTATCTTTACATTCTCCATGATGGTGACGTTGGGATAGATTTGGCAGCCATCGCCAATCTCCACGCCATCGCCAATATAAGCAAAGGCTCCCACGTAACAATCCTTACCGACCTTTGCTTTCGGTGAGATAAAGGCAAGTGGATCGATGCCTTTCTTCTTCGGAAGACTTGAGGCATAAAGCTGCAGGAGCTTAGCCACACAGTCACGCGCATTCTTCACACGGATGATTGTCGTCTTTACAGGATGCTCAAAATTGAGGCTGTCATCCACGAGGACAATGCTTGCCTTCGTGTCGTAAATATATTGAACGTATTTGGGGTTGGCCAGGAAAGAAATGGAGCCAAGAGTTCCATCTTCAATCTTTGCGAAGGTATGCACCATGGCATTCTCGTCTCCTTCCACACGACCCTGAATGAACTGGGCTATCTGTTTAGCAGAAAATTCCATTATATTATTGCAATAACTTTTAGAAAAGACGTTTGTAATACGTCATGATTATGAAATGTTTCTGCAAAAATAATGAATTATTCTCGAATAATAGGATTGTAGATAGATTATTTGATATTTTTATAACGCAAACGGCGTATAATTGCACACTTATACGCCGTTTGTGAATAAAATTAGAGAGCTTCGAGCTCCTTTTGCATCTGTTGTTGCAGATCTTTTGCTTTATCGCGTGCAGCTTCTGCGAAGTGCTCATCGTGACCTGCATAGATAATACCGCGACTGGAATTGATGAGGAGTCCACAGTCTTTGATCATACCATACTTGCACACTTCCTGTAGGCTACCTCCCTGAGCACCGACACCGGGGACAAGCAGAAAATGATTGGGAGCAACCTTACGGATGTCCTCAAACATCTGGCCTTGGGTTGCACCGACAACATACATCATGTTGTCTTCCGTGCCCCACTGTTGTGTTTTTTTGATGACTTTCTCAAAGAGGCGCTCTCCGTTCTTGTCTTCAGTGAGTTGGAAGTCGTGACTACCCTTATTACTTGTCAGTGCCAGGACGATGGTCCATTTATCCTTGTATTCAAGGAACGGCGTGAGGCTGTCCTCACCCATGTAAGGGGCAACTGTTAGAGCATCGACACCAAGATTTCCGAAGAACGACTTGGCATACATCGCAGAGGTATTGCCGATGTCGCCACGCTTAGCGTCAGCGATGATGAAATGTTTCGGATAGGCACCGCGAAGATAATTGATGGTCTTCACAAACGCGTTCATACCGTCGAGCCCATAGCACTCGTAGAAAGCGAGGTTGGGCTTGTAAGCCACACAATAAGGAGCTGTAGCATCGATGATAGCTTTGTTGAACTCAAAGATGGCATCCTTGTTATCCTTCAGAAAGTCAGGGATCTTGTTGATGTCTGTGTCGAGTCCAACACAGAGAAACGACTTTTTTTCGAAGATCTCCTTGACAAGTTCTTGTCTGTTCATAATATAGACTTTTTATTTTGTATTCTCAATCTTTGGTTTCTCCACAGCCTTCTCTTCCTTGCGCTTGGCGAGCCTCACGAGGAAGTCTTCGGGCTGCATGGTCTCCTCATCTTTCGAGTAATCTTCTTTCTTACGTGTCCAGAATTGTGCCATAAACTTAGAATATTAATTACAGTTCGCTTTCCTTGAGTTTCTCTGCATTCTCTGCCACGGTGAGGTGGTCGATCATGTCCTGAATATTTCCGTTCATGAATCCTTGCAAATCATGTATGGTATAGCCGATACGGTGGTCGGTGACGCGTCCCTGTGGATAGTTGTAGGTACGGATCTTTGCCGAGCGATCACCTGTAGAGACGAGCGATTTACGACGGCTTTGGATGTCACCCACATATTTAGCATGCTCACGGTCATAGACGAAGGTATAGAGACGGCTGAGGGCGCGCTCCTTGTTCTTTGGCTGGTCACGTGTCTCCGTACACTCAATGAGAATTTCTTCCTCTTCGCCTGTCTCCGGATTCTTCCACGGATAACGAAGACGCACACCGGAACTCACCT
This sequence comes from Prevotella sp. UBA2725, assembly GCA_002353825.1. Taxonomy (GTDB): domain Bacteria; phylum Bacteroidota; class Bacteroidia; order Bacteroidales; family Bacteroidaceae; genus Prevotella. The sequence continues at coordinate 9,650 of DEKJ01000019.1, forward strand.
TGTTCACGTTCTGACCACCGGCACCACTCGAGCGGAATGTATCCCACTTGATCTTGCTCTCGTCGATATGTACCTCGAACTTCTCAGCCTCGGGAAGCACAGCCACTGTCGCAGCACTCGTGTGCATACGGCCTTGGGTCTCTGTGGCGGGGACGCGCTGTACACGGTGTACGCCGGACTCATATTTGAGCGTTCCATAGACATTATCTCCGCTCACAGCAAAGTCAATCTCTTTGTAGCCACCTACGGCACCCTCGTTGAAAGAGGTGACGCTCACCGTCCATCCTTTGGAGTCGCAGAAGCGTTTGTACATATTGAAGAGGTCGCCGGCGAAGAGTGCAGCCTCGTCGCCACCCGTTCCTGCGCGGATCTCCATCTGCACGTTCTTTGCGTCTTCGGGATCCTTCGGTACGAGCAGCATCTTGATCTCTTCTTCGAGCTTCGGCTGCAGTTCCTCGTTCTCCTGCAGTTCTTCCCTCGCCATCGCTTTCATGTCGGGGTCACTTTCGTTGACGATAATGTCCTTCGACTCCTTGATGGCGTTGAGACAGGCAACATAGCGCTTTCGTGCGTCCATGATGTCGCCAAGTTCCTTATATTCCTTAGTCAACTTGACATAACGACTCTGGTCTGCGATGACCTCAGGGTCGGTGATGAGTGTCGATACCTCTTCGTACCTAGCCTCGAGTCCGTCAAGTTTCTGTAGTATTGAATTTTTTTCTTCAGCCATTATTTATGATCTTTCGGCGTTCTTTTATTGAGCCGTCTCTATTAATAGTTGAATTCTCCGTATTCTGATTTGATGGTCAATGAGCGCTTGCCTTCCTCGATGTGACCGATAACCTGTGCGTCGATGTTGAAGCTCTTGCTCACGGCGATCACCTTGTCGGCAACCTCCGGACGCACATAGATCTCCATGCGATGACCCATGTTGAATACTTGGTACATCTCTTTCCAGTCGGTGCCTGAGCAGTCGTGGATGATCTTGAACAGTGGAGGAATGGGGAACATGTTGTCCTTAACGACGCGGCAGTTCTCGCCAACGAAATGCAGCACCTTCGTCTGAGCGCCACCTGTGCAGTGCACCATTCCGTGGATCTCCGGACGCATTTCGTCGAGCAGTCGTTTGATAACGGGAGCATAGGTGCGGGTGGGGGAGAGCACAAGCTGACCGGCATCGACATCGAGACCGTCAATCTTATCTGTGAGGTGATACTTACCACTGTACACAAGCTCATCGGGTACGGCGTGGTCATAGCTCTCGGGGAACTTCTCAGCGAGATACTTGGCAAAGACATCGTGACGTGCACTTGTCAGTCCATTACTTCCCATACCTCCGTTGTAACGGTCCTCATAGGTAGCCTGACCTGTGGAACTCAGACCTACGATGACATCACCCGGGCGGATGTTGGCATTGTTGATGACATCGCTGCGCTTCATGCGGCAGGTGACGGTAGAGTCGACGATGATCGTTCTCACGAGATCGCCTACATCGGCCGTTTCACCGCCAGTGGGATAGATGCCAATACCCATGTCGCGAAGCTGACCTAAGAACTCATCGGTGCCATTGATGACGGCAGAGATGACTTCACCGGGTACAAGCATCTTGTTGCGGCCTATCGTAGAAGACACGAGAATATTGTTCACGGCGCCTACACAGAGCAGGTCGTCGGTATTCATCACCACAGCATCCTGGGCGATACCTTTCCATACACTCAGGTCACCGGTCTCTTTCCAGTACATATAAGCCAACGACGACTTTGTGCCGGCACCATCAGCATGCATGATATTGCAATAGTCGGGATCGCCGCCGAGCGTGTCGGGGATGATCTTACAGAAAGCCTGTGGGAAGATTCCCTTGTCGATGTTCTTGATAGCGTTGTGAACATCCTCCTTGGCGGCTGATACACCGCGCATCATATATCTGTTGTTCATATTCTTTGTTTTTTTCGATTCCTAATATAAACTCCTAACTCACATACAACTCCTAACTCCTATCTTCTAACTCCTAACTATTCCAGAACTCCCAACTGGCGAAGGCCTGGAGAAGCAGCATCTCGAGGCCGTTCTTTACGATGGCCCCTTTCTTCTTGCCTTTGCTGAGGAAGAGCGTCTCGTCGGGATTATAGATGAGATCGTAGAGCAGCGTGTGGCTGTCCATGGCATCGTAGGGGAGGTCAGGACTTTCGTCGGCGTGCGGGAACATGCCACAAGGCGTGCAGTTGACGATGACGTTGTATTCCTTAATCATCTCCGGAGTGATGTCCGTATATCGTATGGCACCGTCTTTCCCTGTCCGGCTCACTTTGAGTGTCTCAAGTTTGAGGGATCGCAATCCGAACTCGATTGCTTTTGAGGCACCGCCTGTACCGAGGATCAGTGCTTTCTTATGATACGACTCAAGCATCGGCTCAATGCTTCGTGTGAATCCTATTACGTCACTGTTGTAGCCTTTGAGCACAGTCTTCTTGCCTTTGTGTTCAATCTTGATGACGTTGACGGCGCCTATCTCACTTGCCTCAGGACTGAGACCGTCGAGGTAGCTGATCACTTTCTCCTTGTATGGAATGGTCACGTTGAGACCGCGAAGTTCGGGGTTCGTGTCTAAAACCTCGGGTAATTGTTCAATGGTGGGAATCTCATAGTTCTCATACACAGCGTTGATACCTTCGTTCTTGAATTTCTCATTGAAATAGCTGATAGAGAATGAGTGAACCAGGGGGTAACCTATTAATCCGTATTTATCCATAGTGGCGAAAGTTGTTATAGGGAAATCATATATATAGGAGAATTATCTCTTTATTTCTCAGCAAAATACAAGGTACATATTCCGAAGGTAAGTCTTTTGAAACTTACTTTGGAGAATCCGGCCTTCCTTAATATTTCCATCATCTTTTCTCCTTGGGGGAATGCTTCAATAGTAGCAGTGAGATAGCTGTAAGCACTGTTGTCTTTACTGATGAGCTTGCCATAGACAGGCAATATTGTGTGGGAGTAGATGTGGAACAGTTGCTTCATGGGGAACGAAACGGGAGTCGTCAGCTCAGCGATGCTCAGGTGTCCGCCTTTCTTTAGCACGCGACACATCTCTTTAAGACCTCTGTCAAGATCCTGAAAGTTGCGGATGCCGAACGCCGCCGTGACAGCATCAAATGTGTTGTCCTCAAACGACATTGCCATGCAGTCTTCTTTCTTGAAAGAGACGATGTTGTTGAGCCCGAGCTTCTTTACTTTCTCCTTTCCGATATTCATCATTCCCTCAGAGATGTCTGCGCCGATGAGTTTCTCGGGGCATAGCATCTGAGCGGCGAGGATCGCGAAGTCTCCTGTGCCGGTGGCGATATCAAGAATCGACTGGGGATGGAAAGGCGCAAGAAGGCCTATTGCCTTCCTGCGCCATCCTTTGTCGATATCCCACGACAAGCGGTGGTTGAGGGCGTCATAGGTGGGGGCGATGTTATCAAACATCTCCTCCACAAGTTGCCCCTTGTCTCCCTGCTTGCCGTATGGCTTTATCTTTTCCTGGTCGTACATGAATAACCTTGCGATTATCTTTTACGATTACTTCTTACAATTATTTCTTGTAGTTAGCGAGCCAGTTCTTGACATTGCGCTCGATGCGGGCAGCGATGTCACCTTCCTCAGCGGCCTTATCGAACTTCTCACCGGTGATGTGCTCATAGAGCTCGATGTAACGGTCAGAGACGCTCTCTGCATACTCGTCGGTGATCTCCGGCATCTTCTGTCCAGGCTGGTTCATGAAGTTGTGCTCAATGAGCCACTGACGTACGAACTCCTTGGAGAGCTGCTTCTGAGGCTCGCCCTTGGCGAAACGCTCCTCGTAACCGTCAGCATAGAAGTAACGGCTGGAGTCAGGTGTATGGATTTCGTCGATGAGATAGAGCTTGCCATCGCGCTTGCCGAACTCATATTTGGTGTCGACAAGGATGAGGCCGTGCTTGGCAGCGATCTCCTGGCCACGAGCGAAGAGCTTGCGGGTCCAGTCCTCGATGACAGCGTAGTCCTCAGCTGAGACGATACCCTGCTTGATGATCTCCTCCTTGGAGATGTTCATGTCGTGACCTTCATCGGCTTTTGTTGTCGGGGTGATGATAGGCTCGGGGAAGCGCTCATTCTCGCGCATGCCCTCGGGGAGCTTCACGCCACAGAGCTCACGGCAACCATTCTTGTACTCTCGCCATGCAGAGCCCGTGAGGATGCCACGGATGATCATCTCCACACGGAAGCCCTCACACTTACGGCCGATGGTGACCATAGGATCGGGAGTAGCGAGTTTCCAGTTGGGGCAAATGTCGCTGGTGAGGTCAAGAAACTTAGAGGCTATCTGGTTGAGCACCTGACCTTTGAATGGAATGCCCTTGGGAAGCACCACATCAAAAGCGGAGATACGGTCAGTAGCCACCATCACAATGAGGTCATCGTTGATGTTGTATACGTCACGAACTTTACCATGGTAAACACTCTTCTGTCCATCGAAATGGAAATCAGTCCTTGTCAATGCTTTCATTTTGCTTATTATTTGATTTTAGCGAAGCTATTTTCTTGTCGTATGCATCGTATGCGTTCACGATCCTCGTCACGAGCTTGTGGCGGACGATATCTTTCTGATTGAGGTTGACAATAGAGATACCTTCTACGTTGTGCAGAATCTCCAGAGCCTCTCTCAGTCCGCTCTTCTGCTGTCGGGGCAGGTCGACCTGCGTCATGTCACCGGTGATGATCATCTTCGTGTTCCATCCCATACGGGTGAGGAACATACGGATCTGCGCCGGTGTGGTGTTCTGCGCCTCGTCGAGGATAACGACGGCATCGGAGAGCGTGCGACCACGCATGAACGCCAGGGGCGCAATCTGGATGACGTGTTTCTCCATCATGTCCTGCAGTTTCACGGCGGGGATCATATCCTCCAAAGCGTCGTAAAGCGGCTGCAGGTAGGGATCGATCTTATCCTTCATGTCACCGGGAAGAAATCCAAGTTTCTCACCGGCTTCCACCGCAGGGCGGCTTAGGATGATCTTCTTGATGTCTTTGTCTTTCAGCGCTCTTACGGCGAGGGCGATGCTGAGATAGGTCTTACCCGTTCCCGCAGGTCCTACAGCGAATACCATGTCATCCCTTGCGAAGGCGTCGAGGAGCTTCTGCTGATTCTCTGAGCGGGCTTTGATGGGTCTTCCCGAGACACTGTAGACGAGGACATCTTTCGTGGCATCGGCTTTCGTCTTATGACCTTTGGCGATGTCGAGGATATCCTCCTCTGAGAGGGTGTTGTATTTGAGGATATGCTTGCGCATGGTCTCGATCTCCTCTTCGACCTTCGCCATGTCTTCCTCATCTCCGAGCACCCGCAGCACGTTGCCCCTTGCCACGATACGTGTCTTAGGGTACAACGACTTGATCATCTGCAAGTGTCCGTTGTTGACCCCGTAGAATGTTACGGGGTCAATGTCTTCCAATACGATGTGTTTTTCTATCATTATCTAAGTCCTTTGCCGTGGCAGTTCTTGAACTTCTTGCCACTTCCGCAGGGACACGGATCGTTGGGCCTTGGCATCTTCTCGCGGATGATAGGCATACGACGCTGGGGCTCAGCACCCTCGCGTGTGTCCTGCATAGCGGCGCGGCGCTGTGCTTCCTCTATCTCGTCGAGGTTGGCTTTCTGCTCATTGTATCGCTGCTGATGCTCCTCGGGAGCAGCCTCCTGCACGGGTCCTTGCTGCTGCACGGGGATCTGACCACGCATGAGGAACGAAGCGATGCGGTTGTTCATGTCGTCGATCATTGAATCCCACAGCTTAGCACTCTCGAGCTTGAAGACGAGCAACGGGTCTTTCTGCTCATAGGATGCGTTCTGCACAGAGTGGCGCAGCTCATCGAGCTGACGGAGGTTCTCTTTCCAGTCGTCGTCGATGATGTGGAGGACGACGAACTTCTCAAACTCTTTGACGATATTCTTAGCTTCCGTCTCGTAAGCCTCCTTGAGGTTGACACGGAGCTGAACGACGTGGCGACCGTCAGTGATAGGGATGAGGATGAACTGGTAGATGTTACCCTGGTTCTCATAGACATCCTTGATGACGGGGTAAGCATCGCTCTGGATACGGTCAGTCTTACGCTTGAAGGCTGCCATAGCATCTTGGAACGCACGCTCCTCAAGCTCACCGCGGTCAGAGTTTTCAAACTCCTCGGCTGTGAATGGCACCTCCATGGAGAGAATCTCTAGGAATTGTTCCTTAGCACCCTCAAAGTCATTTCTCTCAATGATGCTCACGACACGGTCCCAGATGACGTTCGTGATATCCATACCGATACGCTCACCCATGAGAGCGTGGCGACGCTTCTCGTAGATGACGGTACGCTGCTTGTTCATCACATCATCATATTCGAGGAGGTTCTTACGGATACCGAAGTTGTTCTCCTCGACCTTCTTCTGAGCACGCTCGATACTCTTGGAGATCATCGGGCTCTCGATACGCTCTCCATCCTCGAATCCGAGGCGGTCCATGACATGAGCGATACGCTCTGAACCGAACTTACGCATGAGCTCGTCCTCAAGAGACACGTAGAACACGGATGATCCTGGATCACCCTGACGTCCTGCACGACCACGAAGCTGACGGTCCACACGACGGCTCTCGTGACGTGTCGTACCAATGATAGCGAGACCACCGGCTGCCTTCACCTCAGGTGTCAGTTTGATATCGGTACCACGACCAGCCATATTCGTGGCGATCGTCACGGCACCGAGCAAGCGCTCCTCGTTGTGGATGAGGCTCTCTGCTGTCTTACCGACGAGCTCAGGGTCAGAGCCTTTCTTATGGTCGGTAGCAGCCTTGATGAGTGCTTCCTGGTAACGTATAGCTGACGGCTTATCAGTGAAAGCCTTGCCGTCGGAAGTGATATATACTTGACCCATGGTGCTCTTACCGGCTTCGGCCACAATCATAGCCTCCTTCTGGTGGAGCTTGGCGTTCAATACATGGTGAGGAATCTTACGCATGGTCAACATACGTGAGAGTAACTCAGAGATCTCGACGGAAGTCGTACCTACAAGGCACGGACGGCCCTGGACACGCATCTCTTCGACCTCTTCGATGACAGCAGCATATTTCTCACGCTGCGTCTTATAGACACGGTCGTCGAGGTCCTTACGGATCACCGGACGGTTCGTAGGAATCTCTACGACATCAAGTTTGTAGATGTCCCAGAACTCACCGGCCTCGGTAGAAGCCGTACCTGTCATACCAGCAAGCTTGTGGTACATACGGAAGTAGTTCTGCAGGGTGATGGTAGCGAAGGTCTGTGTAGCAGCCTCAACCTTCACGTGCTCCTTGGCCTCGATGGCCTGGTGCAGGCCATCACTCCAGCGGCGGCCTTCCATGATACGGCCCGTCTGCTCATCGACGATTTTCACTTCGCCGTCCATGACGACATACTCATCGTCCTTGTTGAACATCGTGTAAGCCTTCAGCAACTGCTGCAGGGTATGTACACGGTCACTCTGAACAGCGTAGTGGTTGAGGAGGTCATCCTTCTTGTCGAGGCGCTCCTGATCGCTCAGTCCTTTCTCATTCTCCAAAGCTGAGAGCTCCGAAGCAATGTCGGGGAGCACGAAGAGGTTCTTGTCGTGCACCTGATTGGCGAGCCATTCAGCACCCTTATCCGTGAGATCAGCGGAGTTCATCTTCTCGTCGACAACGAAATACAACGGCTTCACGGCCTCCGGCATGCGGCGGTTGTTGTTCTCCATGTAGATCTCCTCGGTCTTCTGCATGCCGCTCTTGATACCCTCCTCAGAGAGATACTTGATGAGCGCCTTGTTCTTAGGCAGCGCCTTGAAAGAACGGTAGAGGCTGAGGAAGCCCTCGTCAAGGAGCTGCTGAGCCTTGTTTTTATCTGTCTCTTGACGGCCGGCGTTGATCTTCTGGCGAGCGTCGGCGAGGAGCTCGGTAGCCTGCTTGCGCTGTACCTCATAGAGTTTCTCTACGAGTGGCTGATACTCTTCGTACATCTGGTTCTCACCTTTAGGCACAGGACCTGAGATGATCAACGGGGTACGGGCATCATCGATCAACACAGAGTCGACCTCATCGACGATGGCGAAGTTGTGACGGCGCTGCACGAGGTCATCGGGAGAGAGTGCCATGTTGTCACGCAGATAGTCGAAACCGAACTCATTGTTCGTACCGAAGGTGATATCAGCCTGGTAAGCCTTGCGGCGCTCGGGAGAGTTAGGCTGGTGCTTGTCGATACAGTCGACGGAGAGTCCGTGGAACTCATAGAGTGGTCCCATCCACTCAGAGTCACGCTTGGCGAGGTAGTCGTTGACCGTCACCATGTGCACGCCGTTGCCTGTAAGGGCATTGAGGAATACAGGGAGTGTAGCTACGAGGGTCTTACCCTCACCGGTAGCCATCTCAGCGATCTTACCCTGATGGAGCGCGATACCACCGAAGAGCTGTACGTCGTAGTGCACCATGTCCCAGTGGATCTTGTTGCCACCGGCCGTCCACTCGTTGTGGTATATGGCCTTGTCACCATCGATGGTGATGAAGTCGTTCTTCGGGTTGGCAGCAAGCTCGCGGTCGAAGTCCGTAGCTGTCACAACGGTGTCAGCGTTCTGTGCGAAGCGGCGGGCAGTATCCTTGACAATGGCGAAAGCCACAGGCATAACATGGTTGAGGGCTTTCTCCAGCTCGTCAAGCATTTCCTTGTCCTGCTTGTCGATCTCGTTGAAGATCGGCTCACGCTCGTCGATAGGCGTGTCCTCGATCTTGGCGCGGAGCTCAGCGATCTTGTCCTTGTAAGGCTTTGCAGCGTCCTGCACGTATTTCTGTATCTCCTTGCTCTTGGCACGGAGCTCGTCGTTGGACAGCTTTTCGATGTCGGGGTAAGCCTCTTTCACTTTCTCCACGAGGGGTTGAATCAGGCGCATGTCGCGCTTTGACTTATCTCCGAAGATGGATTTCAAAAACTTGGTGAAGTTCATATCTTGTATTATTTTTTTCTATTTGGATGCAAAGTTAATAAAAGTATTTGGTATTCAGCCTTTTTAAGACTGAAAAAAGCGATGTTTTCTCCATTAAAACAATGGAGCGACGGTGCATGCGTTTGGTGCACGGATACGGATAGTCTTTGCAATGGTAGGCGCGATTCGATCGACGGTGACAGGTTCTGCCACACGCTCATGCTTGATGCCGTCGCCAAAGAAAATGATAGGGAAGGGAACTACGCCTGCACGACTCATCGAAGACTGCTGCGTGTTCTCGTTGAGAAGTCTCCATCCTGGGGCTACGTTGATGATAATATCGCCACTGAGGATGGGGTTATAACCAGCACGTATCTTTTGGATATCGTTGTTGCCCGACTGCAGCCGCTGGCTCGTATAAACGTCGGCCACGCCAGCACTCTGCATGAGAAACTCCTGCGAGCGAGAGAGCAATTCCGACATGGAGATACGCTTTTGCTCAATGAGACGGTGGTCGAGATAAATCTCGTTGCCGTATTCTTGTTCCACGTATCTTCCTGAGCCATAGATTGCTCCAAGATACATGTTAAGCAGACTTGCTGTGCGGTTGATATAGAAAGTGCCGGTAGGAATGCGATAACGCGAGAGGTCAGCAGGCTTCTCTTCGTTGTAACCTGTAGAAGTGACGACAAACAATACCTGCTGCATGCTCATGCGCTTCTCTACAGCGTTGATGAGCCTGCCAAGCGTATAGTCGAGCTGCTGATAGACGCTCTGCATCTCCTCCTGCCAGTTGTGCACTGGTTTGCCATCGCTTTTCGTAGCGGAAAGCGTGATATTGAGAATGTCGGAGACATCATCCTTGCCAAGATCCGTGGCTGACATTGCAGCAAGCGCCATGTCCACGACATTGTCATTGTCCTGACGGTTCTTCTGCTTGCTGTATTGTGTACCGAAGCCGTCGTTATAGCTCCGGACCCATTTGGGAATAGATTTCTGATAATATGAGGACGTTGTCCATAATCCTTGCTTGTCGAGCCAGTAGCAGCCGTCAGCGGCATGTCCTGCCAGAAGAATAGCTGCCTTACTGTCAGCAGCAAATGAGTAGACGAGGGACTTGCCGTTTGAACTCACCTTCAGCTCATCGCCGATAGTGCTCGTGCGGATCTTGTCGGCTGAATAGAATCCTTGTCCGTCGTCGACACTCCCTACAGGCTGCAGCGACTTGCGATCGAGCCATGCATCGCCAATGATGCCGTTGTAGAAAGGAGTTGTGCCCGTGGAGATAGAAGCTGCAGCCGATGACTCATCGACGGGGAAGAATGGGTAGGTAGCACCGTCGTAGACGAGCCCTTCATCCATCAACCGTTTGAAACCGTAACGGGAGTAGAAATTGCTGAACGCCTCGACATAGTCGGAGCGAAGCTGATCGATGGTAACGTTGACAACGAGACGTGGCGCAAGCTCGTAAGCCTGCATCTCAGCTGTGGTCAGTGCCGCTACTAAAAGAGCTAAATATCGCATTATTTCTTATTCCCTTTCTCGATGTTTTGAGTGCTCGGTTTCAATACGAGCCGGTTGATGATGCATCTTAACAACAAAGTGCATGCCAAAAGCCACATTCCTTCCGCATATTTTTGCAAAAAGAGCCCGCAGACCAAGAAAAGAATGAGGCAAACAAATAATATTTTCCAATAATAATGGAACCGGTGCTTATACGCACTGCGGCTCACTCCGAACACGAAAATAATCGATAACGGATTGAGCAACAGGATCTGAAGGTTCACTCTCACGGTGGGATGCTCGGAGAAGACCATCAGAAAAAGGATGATACCGGCGAGACCTGAAGCCGTGAGCAACAAGGTGTCGTAAAGCCAGCATATTTTCTTCCGACGATATTCGAAGAAAGCGATAATGAGTGTCAGAATGAAGAGCGCAGCAAACAAGACTGTCGGGGTAACGGCGGTCCAGAAGCCACTGTTCTCTTCTGCATTGTTCGGTACCAATGGATACGTAGTATCCGCTACAAGTTTGTGCGTGCGGCCAGAAGGCTCCACGACGACAGCGCTTGCGAAGTCCTTTCTAAGGGAGTCAGGTAGGAACTGCTGCTGCTGATAGTCGGTCTTGCGGTCAGCGCCCACACCAAGGAGCAGATCGCAGCCAAAGGCCATCCAGCGATGCTCATGGTTCCACTGGTGGGTCATTTCGCGATAAGACGATGTGACATTCGGATTGACCTGATATTTGACCTTCCCATTGAGGTGCTTGACGAGGATGTCGCGTGCCCGTGTCGTACAGTTGTCATAAAAATAATTGTAGCGATAGGTCCTTACGCTTGGATCATAATTGGACTGGATAGCCTCTGCAATAGCGAGTTTCTCCTGTCGCGAGAGGTTTAGGCGTTGCTCAATGATGCCGCGCCCTTCCTCTCCGTAGTCGGTGAGGAACATGTCGTAATCCTCAATACCCATCTGATAGTCAGTGAGTCCGAAGACGAAGCGCAGAATAAAATATTTCTGACTAAGGTTGAAGAGACCATAGTTGATGGAATAGTCGATATGATGCAACCGGTCTTCAAAACGAATGGCGGTATGCCCGTAAAGGCTCCATATCTCATGCCCGGGAGAGCATGTGAGCAGACTTATGTTGACGCTGTCCATCTGTTCCAATGGTGTCTCCGGCCCCACGGTTTGAGCCTTTGAGAGCAGGGAGACAAGCAACAGAACGAGGAGTGCAGCTTGCTTAAAATATCTCATATTAAATTTCACAGTGCAAAAATACCTTATTATTTCGACTTATCGTGCGTTTATCTTATTTTTTTTCAATACTTTTGCACTTGATTTTTCAATCAGAGATATTATCGTACTCTATATTATCATCAAAAGAACGAACGCATTGAAGACAAGAAACGTTATAGCGGGAAAAATTCTTGTGGGTCTACTGCTGCTTGCTTGTGCTCAGCAGATGAAGGCTCAGAGTGGTACCAACTCGCCCTACAGTCAGTTTGGCTTAGGTCAGCTCTCCGAGCAGTCGTCGGGTTTCAACCGGGGCATGGACGGTTTGGCACTGGGCTTCCATGACCATAATCAGATCAATTATCTCAACCCTGCCTCCTACGCATCGCTCGATAGCCTGTCGTTTATCTTCGACATCGGTGTGTCGGGCCAAATCACCAACTTCAAGGAGAACGGCGTGAAGAAGAACGCAAAGAACGCTGATTTCGAATATATTGTTGCCGGTTTCAGAGTTCTGCGTCATTTGGGTTTGAGTTTCGGATTCCTGCCTTACACAAACGTAGGATATTCATATTCGTCAACGACAACGCTCAACGATGGCAACTCCACAACGTCGACGGATTCATATGATGGCTCTGGTGGATTCCATCAAGTATACCTTGGTCTTGGATGGTCGCCGTTCAAAGGCTTCGCCATCGGTGTCAACGGTGGATATCTCTATGGCAACTACACGCGCTCACTGGTCAATAGTTTCAGCAACTCATATGTTAACAGTATCTCGAAGATTGCCACAGCCGATGTGGAGAGCTACATGCTCAACTTCGGTGCTCAATACACAGCTCGTCTCACAAAAAAAGATGAGGTGACATTGGGCCTCGCCTATACTTACGGTCATAAGATTGGCGGCAAGCCGGAGCTTGATGTCATTTCTTCCAACTCTTCGACGAGCGTAGCTGATACAACGGTATACAACGGGTCTAATCTTAAGCTCGAGATTCCTTCTTCTTATGGCATCGGAATCTTGTATAATCATAACAATCAGTTGAAGATTGGAGCCGACTACACGCTTCAGAAGTGGGGCAAGGTGTCGGAGCCGGAGTACAGTTCCAATAACGGTGTCATCTCTTACGCCATGGCTTCAGGAATGTACAAAGACCGTCACAAGGTGACCGTAGGTGCCGAATACTGCCCCGGAGAATATAACCGACATTTCCTCAATCGCATACGCTATCGGGTGGGAGTATCCTACGCTACACCTTATTATTATATTAACGGTCAGGATGGACCTAAGGAGATGAGTGCAAGCCTTGGCTTCGGTATTCCCATCATGAACAGTTGGAACAACCGCTCGATTCTCAATATCAGTGGCTCATGGGTTCGTCGGTCAGCTACAAACTTTATCACAGAGAACACATTCCGTATCAATATCGGCCTGACGTTCAATGAGCGTTGGTTCGCTAAATGGAAGGTGCAGTAATCAAAGAATGGAAAGCTTCTGTAGAAAAAATCATAGAAATACGATGAGAGTTAGTAGTATGCATATAATAATATGTGTACTATTAGCTCTTTTTGTGTCTTCTTTCATCTCCTCTTGTCAGGAGGCCGTGGAGCATACGGCACCTGCTATCCGTGACCGCGACTCTGCTTCCGTGATGACAACGCTCGGTGTAAATACGCTCATCTCCGACTCCGGTGTCATCAAGTACCGCATCGTTACCGAGCGTTGGGATGTCAACCAGGCGAAACATCCCTCGCGTTGGACCTTCGACAAGGGACTGTTCCTCGAGCAGTTTGATGAGAACTTCCATATTCAGGCTTACATCCAGTGTGACACGGCTTATTATTTCGACCAACAGCATCTCTGGGAACTGCGTTCCCGTGTGCGGGTGTTGACTAAGGATGGCTTGCGCTTCTCCTCTCAGGAACTTTTCTGGGATGAGCAGCGACATGAGCTTTATTCCTATAAGTTCTCACGCCTCGTTACTCCGGAGCGTACATTACAGGGCAGCTTCTTCCGTTCGGATGAGCGCATGACGCATTACATCGTCACCAACTCCCGCGGCTCGTTCCAGAGTTCCGATTTCGGTGGCAACACTGAGGGCTCCGATTCGGCTAAGGCAGCACAGGACAGCATGCTCATGAACCAGCGGCCGAAAGCTACGCCTGTGCGTAACCCGAATCAATAGAAAATCGGTGTCTAAATAGTTGTAATTGTGCAAGTTGATATATCTTCTATCATAGAAATTCTCATCACGATGGTGCTCTCCGCCTTCTTTTCCGGCATGGAGATCGCTTTCGTGTCGAGCAACCGTATGCTCGCCTCAATGGATAAGGAGAAAAATGGGCTGTCGCAACGGCTCTGTGACTTCTTCTATCATCATCCTAACGGCTTTGTCTCAACGATGCTCGTGGGCAACAACGTCGTGCTCGTCATCTACGGCATCCTCTTTGCGCGCATCTTCGATTCCACGGTCTTCGCCAGTTTCGGACCCGGCGTCCGCGTGACCCTTGACACTTTGCTCTCGACGTTCGTCATGCTTTTCACGGGTGAGTTCCTGCCGAAAGCATTCTTCAAGAGCAGTCCTAACACGCTCCTGACGTTCTTCGCACCTCTCGCTGCCTTGTTCTATGTTGTGCTGTGGCCCGTGAGCAAGTTCTCCACATTCCTCTCGCGTATCATGCTGCGTATTGTCGGTATCAAGATCGATCAGAAGGAGTCGGAGAAGAGTTTCACAAAGGTGGATCTCGACTATCTCCTCCAGTCGTCGATAGATAACACGCCGAAAGGCGATGAGGTCGACGATGAGGTGAAGATCTTCCAGAACGCCCTCGACTTTCCCGACATCAAGGTGCGCGACTGTATGATCCCGCGTACGGAGATCAACGCCGTTGACATCGACTGTAGTATTGATGAGCTTAAACAGAAGTTCATTGAAAGTGGCAACTCAAAGATCGTAGTCTTCAAGGATGACATCGATCATATCGTTGGATATATCCACAGTTCGGAGATGTTCCGCAAGCCGGAGCACTGGCAGAACTCGGTGCGTAAGATGCCGTTCGTCCCCGAGACGATGGCGGCGCAGAAGCTTATGCGCATCTTCCTCCAGCAGAAGAAGAGCCTCGGTGTCGTCGTCGATGAGTTCGGTGGCACGGCAGGTCTCGTGTCTTTGGAGGATATCGTGGAGGAGATCTTCGGTGACATTCAGGATGAGCACGATAGCGACAACCTCATCATGAAACAAGTCGATGAGCATAACTATATCCTTTCCGGACGTGTGGAGATTGATGATGCCAACGACCGATTCGGCCTCGAGCTCCCAGAGAGTGACGACTACAAGACCGTCAGTGGTCTTATCCTTCACGAGTACCAGAGCTTCCCGAAACTCAATGAGGTTATCACCGTCGGCCGCTACTCGTTCAAGATCCTGAAGTCCACAGCGACGAAGATCGAGCTCGTCCGTCTCACGGTGGCGCATTGACGCTTTGCAGGGTGCGGCCCTTGTGGCCGTCCGCACAGCGAATGGCATTGCGGACGGCCACAAGGGCCGCACCCTGCATAAAACGTCTTTAAATCACAAATTTCTTTTAAAAAGATGTGGGGGATTGTTGAATAATTAGTAATTTTGCAAATTAAAGGGTTATAATCGGAAATAATAAAAAATAAAATAAACGTAAAAACAAAAATGGCAGCATTAGGAAAAATCAGAAGTAGAGGCGTGACCCTGATTATCATCATCGGTCTCGGTCTCTTTGCCTTCATTGCCGAGGAGGCTTTCCGCTCCTGCGAGTCACAGCGTAACAACGAGCGACAGCAGGTCGGTGAAATCTTAGGAGAGAAAATCAGCTACGAGGACTTTGCCAAGCTCGTGGATGAGGCTCAGGACGCTATGAAGGTCATGGGACAGGACAACCTGACCGATGACCAGCTCAACCAGCTTCGTGACCAGGTGTGGCAGAATCTTGTACAGTACAAACTCATCGAGAAAGAGTGCGATAAGCTCGGTCTCACCGTCACCGACGAGGAGATGCAGAACGTGCTCAACGAGGGTACGAACCAGATGCTTCTCTCTACTCCTTTCGTGAACCGCCAGACAGGACGCTTCGATGCCAACCAGCTCAAGCAGTTCCTCGCTCAGTACCAGCAGGTCAAGACATCTAACCCGCAGGCTGCAGAGCAGTACGACGCTATCTACAAGTACTGGAACTATATCGAGAAGAGCTTGCGTCAGCAGCTCCTCATGCAGAAATACAACGGCCTGCTTTCTCACTGCTTCCTCTCCAACCCTGTCGAGGCTAAGATGGCCTTCAAGGAGCAGAGCGAGGAGAGCAACATCCAGCTCGCTTCTTATGCTTACAGCAGCATCCCCGACTCAAAGGTGAAGATCACGGACGCTGACCTCAAGGCTAAGTACGATGAGATGAAGCCCCGCTTTGAGCAGTATGTCGAGAGCCGCGACATCAAGTATGTCGATGTGCAGATCACTGCTTCGCGCGCTGACCGTGCCGCTTTGCAGAAAGAGTTCAACGGTTATGCCAAGAGCCTCGCTGCAGCAGCCGATCCTACGGATATTGTGCGTAAGAGCACTTCTACCGTACCTTATCTTGGTATCCCCGTGGGCAAGGAGGCATTCCCGACAGATATCGCAGCTAAACTCGACTCTATGAGCGTCGGTCAGACCCTCGGCCCTGTGGAGTCGCGTAGCGACAACACGCTGAACATCATCAAGCTCGTGGCTAAGCAGGAGCTCCCCGATTCTGTTCAGTTCCGTGCTATCCAGATTGGTGGTACGACCCCCGCTGAGGCTCACACCCGTGCCGACTCTGTCTACAAGGCTCTCGCAGGTGGTGCTAACTTCGCTACTCTTGCCAAGAAATATGGTCAAGAGGGCAATGAGCAGTGGCTCACCACTCGTATGTATGAGTACACGAACACGATGGACAACGATACAAAGACTTACCTCAACACGTTGCTGACGATGGCTCCGAAGGAGACCAAGAACATCGCTACGACTCAGGGTAACATCATCGTCGAGGTCCTCGATCGTAAGAACATGGTAGAGAAATATACCGCTGCTGTCATCAAGAAGACTATCGACTACTCGAAGGACACCCGCAGCGCTATCTATAATAAGTTCAGTACCTTCGTCAGTGCCAACACGACACCTGACGCTATCTACAAGAACGCAGCCAAGAGCGGTTACAGTGTGCAGGAGGCTAAGGATGTCACGACATCTCAGCATTATCTCGCCGGTATCCATTCTACGCGTGACGCTATGAAGTGGCTCTTCGACGCTAAGGTCGGTGATGTCTCTCCACTCTATGAGTGCGGTAACAACGGTGACAACCTTCTCGTTGTCGTATGCACTGGCATTCATCCAATCGGCTACCGTGACCTCAATGACCCACAGGTCAAGGAGATGGTCAAGGCTGAGGTTCTCCGCGACAAGAAGGCAGATATGCTGATGGCTAAAGCCAAGGGTGCTACGAGCCTTGCAGCTGCTAAGGCCAAGGGTGCTGTCGTTACTCCGGTCAATCAGGTCACTTTCGCTGCTCCGGTCTTCGTGAGCACGACAGGAGCCAGCGAGCCTGCCCTCAGTGGTGCCGTCTATGTGGCTAAGGTCGGTCAGTTCTTCTCTCGTCCCGTGAAGGGCCAGGGTGGTGTCTACCAGTTCCAGGTTGTCAGTCGTAAGAAGAACGCTATGAAGTTCAACGAGCAGCAGGAAGAGGCACAGATTCGTCAGAAGGCTATGCAGGCTGCAAGCAACTACATGAACGAGCTGTACATCAAGGCGAAGGTCGTGGATAACAGATATCTGTTCTTCTAAAAGCCTCACCCCTATCCCCTCCCCCGTAGGGAGGGGAAAAGCGTACCAAGCAATAATACGAAAAATAACTCTAATTAGGCGGTCCATCGGGCCGCCTTTTTTCGTGCTTGGTGTGATATTCCCCCCTCCCTACGGGGGGAGGGCAGTTGAGGCCTACCACATTTGTGGTATATAAAATGCCCACAATGTGGGATTTCCTATATGAGAAAATCAGCGTAACTTTGCAACTGTAAATAAGACGATAAGCATCGTCATTAAAACAGAACATAATATTAACATCATAATAGAAAGGAAAGAGATTATGAGCAACGAGAAAAAACTTCATTTCGAGACACTTCAACTTCATGTAGGACAGGAGCAGGCAGACCCCGCAACCGATTCACGTGCGGTACCTATCTACCAGACGACCTCCTACGTCTTCCATAATGCGCAGCATGCCTCTGACCGTTTCCACCTCAAGGATGCCGGAAACATCTATGGTCGTCTGACGAACACTACTCAAGGTGTTTTTGAGGACCGTGTAGCAGCCCTCGAGGGAGGAGTAGGTGGCCTTGCCGTTGCATCCGGTGCTGCAGCCGTGACCTACGCTATCACGAATCTCGCTTATGCTGGTGACCACGTCGTCGCTACCGATACGATCTATGGTGGCACCTACAACCTCCTGAAGCATACCCTGTCTAAGTATGGCATCGACACGACCTTCGTCAACCCCGACGACTACGATGCGCTCGAGGCTGCCATAAAGCCGAACACGAAGCTTGTGTATATCGAGACCCTCGGTAACCCGAACTCTAATATTTCCGACATCGAGCGCTCCGCAGAGATCGCACACCGTCACGGTATCCCATTGGTTATTGACAACACCTTCGGTACCCCATACCTCATCCGTCCAATCGAGCATGGAGCCGATATTGTGGTGCACAGCGCTACTAAGTTCATCGGTGGTCATGGATCAAGCCTCGGTGGTGTCATCGTAGACGGTGGTAAGTTCGACTACTTCCAGAACGATAAGTTCCCCGGCTTCACGAAGCCCGACCCGTCTTACCATGGCCTCGTCTTCGGCAAGCTTCCCGCACCTTTCGTGACACGTGTCCGCGCCTTGCTGCTCCGCGATGAGGGCGCCTGCATCTCTCCGTTCAACGCTTGGATTCTCCTGCAGGGTCTCGAGACTCTCTCGCTCCGTGTCGAGCGTCATGTCTTCAATACACTGAAGATCATCGACTACCTCAAGACACAGCCGCTGGTGAAGAAGATCAACCATCCGTCACTGCCCGATCATCCGAACCACGACCTTTACGAGCGTTATTTCCCCAATGGTGCCGGTTCAATCTTCACCTTCGAGATCGACGGTGGTCAGCAGACAGCTTGGGATTTCATCGATCATCTGAAGATCTTCTCCGACCTCGCCAATGTCGCTGACGTGAAGTCGCTCGTCGTCCATCCGAAGAGTACCACGCACTCTGAGCTCTCCGATGAGGAGGCATCTGAACAGGGCATCTTCGACGGTACCATCCGTCTGTCCATCGGTACAGAGAATTATCTCGACCTCATCGAAGACCTCGATCAGGCATTCAAGGCAGTGTCAAAATAGGCCTCTCCCCTTTTCCCTCCTCCGTAGGGAGGGGGAAAGAGCCTTACCAAAGGCTCATTTTTAATTGGAACTTGCGTTCTTTACATTATCAATTTAATAAATTCTCGCCTCGGCCCTTCCTTGGAAAGGGTATGGTATTCTTGGCTCCCTCCCTACGGGGGAGGGCCGGGGTGGGGCTTCTATAATTTATGGCAAAGATATATAAGCAGATCACCGATCTTATCGGTAACACTCCCCTTGTGGAGCTTCAGAAATATTCAGCACTGCGTGGCGTGAAGAAACCCGTCATCGCAAAGTTAGAGTCCTTCAACCCTGGCGGCAGCGCCAAGGACCGTATCGCCCTCGCTATGATCGAGGCAGCAGAGAAGGACGGTAAACTTAAACCCGGAGCAACGATCATCGAGCCGACGAGTGGTAACACCGGTGTCGGTCTCGCCCTCGTGAGTGCTGTGAAAGGTTATAAATTGATCCTCACGATGCCTGAGACGATGAGCATCGAGCGTCGTAACCTCGTCAAGGCTTACGGTGCACAGGTCAAACTCACTCCGGGTGCAGCAGGCATGAAAGGTGCCATCGCAGAGGCTGAGCGTCTGCGCGATTCTATCCCTGGCTCCGTGATTCTCGAGCAGTTCGAGAACCCCGCCAACCCACAGAAGCACTATGAGACTACAGGTAAAGAGATTTGGGAAGATACAGACGGCAAGGTTGACATCGTTGTAGCAGGTGTAGGCACCGGTGGTACGATCTCCGGTATCGGCAAGCGACTTAAGGAGCTCAACCCGAATGTCCAGATCGTCGCAGTGGAGCCTGCCTCCTCTCCCGTACTCGAGGGTGGTAAGTCCGGTCCTCATAAGATCCAAGGTATCGGTGCAGGCTTCATTCCTAAGACCTACAACCCAGAAGTCATTGATGAAGTCTTCGCTGTAGAGAACGATGCGGCTATCCTCGCTGGCCGTCAGATCGCACAGCAGGATGGTGTTCTCGTGGGTATCTCTTCGGGTGCTGCCGCCTATGCTGCTACAGAGATCGCTAAGCGTCCGGGCAACGAGAACAAGACCATCGTCGCTGTCCTCCCCGACACCGGTGAGCGTTACCTCTCCACCGTATTGTACGCGTTCGAGGAGTATCCGCTGTAAAAGCATGTAGCTGTCGGCCCTCTCCCCTCCCTCCCCCCATCTAGGGGGGAGGGCTGATATGTTTCAGGGGTCGGTAACACCACATTGTGATTACGAATGGCCACCTGTTTACCTCAATAGGTAAGCAAGGTAATCTACCCCACCCCTGGATGGGGGAGGGGAGGGGGTGGGGCCGTCAGTTCTCACTCTTGAGTGTTATCACATTCACTTCCGGCCACGCTCCTATTCTGAACGGGACGGTGCCACCGATTCCTGTCGAGACATAGAGCATCGAGCCCGACTCTGTGTAGGCACCACCCCATTCCTGATAGGCCGCACGTGAAGGACTCCAGTGGCCCACGCGGATCTGACCGGCATGGGTGTGCCCAGACAGGGTCAGGGCGATATCTGTCTGATGAAGTACGCCACGGCGCCAGTGACTGGGGTCGTGGCTTAATAGTATCTTGAACATCCCTGCGGGAAGACCTACCATTGCTTTCTTCAGGTCTCCATAGTCCTGGAAGGGTGGGCGTGAGATATTCTCTACACCAATGATCGCGATAGCGTCATCGCCACGGTGGATGAGCACATGGTCGTTGAGCAACAACTTCCAACCGATCTTCCCTTCAAGGTATTTGAGTACTGTCTGGTTCTTCTCGATGTTCTTCTCGGTCTTCACGGGAATATACTCACAGTAATCGTGGTTGCCCATGATGGAGTAGACACCGTCGGGTGCATTGATCTGTCCGAGAGAATGTTGGAAGGGAATGACCTCATCCGCAGAGACGTTAACGAGATCACCGGTGAAGACGACAACGTCGGCATGTTGCGCATTGACAATCCTGACAAGTTTGTCGATGAAGCCTCGGTTGCGCAGATAAGTACCTATATGGATGTCGGAGAGCTGCAGCACCTTATAGCCGTCAAAAGCTTTCGGGAGCAGGGGAGAAGTACACGTCGCACGCCGCACGATGATATGGCGCCAACCGAAGAAGAAACCGTAGGCCACGAGCAGCTCCCACGCAACCGGCAGCACGAGCGCCCACCGCCAGCCGAAGAACGGCCACACGACAACGAACAACAGTCCCGGAAGGCCCAGCACAAGCACTGACCCCATGATAAGACGCATCTTAGCGTTGTGACGCAACTTCAGATCCATAACATCTAATATTATTACTTAATCTTTAGTTTTTTTATAAGGCAAAGATAATGTATTTTCTCCATTAAATGGCTAACTTTGCAAGAAATATTTTAATGATTACTCATGAATAAATTACATTTTTCGCATTCCGCAATTTTCACAGCTGCAGCTGTTATCCTGCTCAGCAGTTTCATTGCCGCCGATGCTATCCTGACGAAGGACGGCAAGACGACTGTCGTCAACACCACGTCGCTGACCTCCAATGTCCGCGGTTTCCGTGGCCCGACGCCCTTGAAAATCTATATTAAGAGCAACAAGATTCAGAAGATCGAAACCCTTCCAAACCAAGAGAGCCCGAAGTTCTTCGCCAAAGCCAAAGCTGTCCTCGCGCAGTTCGAGGGCAAGAGCGTTAGCAAAGTCGAAAAGCTCAACGTCGATGCCAAGACTGGTGCCACCTTCTCTACCAAAGCACTCATCCAAAACGTCAAGCAGGGCGTGAAGTACTATAAAGAGCATAAATAAGGGAGGCCTCCCCAAGCCCCTCCTAAAGGAGGGGTTGTTGATTACATATAGAGCCTTATCATCTGCACTGGACAATTATTTTTGGCTTACTTCATTGTCATCGCGTCACATTCGAGGCGGAAACGCGACGCATATGGGGCGGAAACGCGACACATATGAGGCGGAAACGCGACACATATGAGGCGGAAACGCGACGCATATGAGGCGCGATGAGAATAGGCCGTAAAGGCGTAAAAAATAAGTCAGAATGCAAAGACGGCAACAAGCGGTAAGTGGTCGCTGAAACCGCCAAGATAGCGGGGACCAAGAAAAGTACGGTGGGGTTTTACTCCACCGTATTTTTTGTCTTCCTCTAATAAGAAGGGAGCATCGTAAATGTGACAGAATTTAAATTTCTCAACTAAACGATCATTGCAGAAGATATGGTCGAGGCTTCCCCATTCTCCGTGATAGCGATAGGTGCCGCGGGCTCCGTTGAGCCCTTTCGCGTTTAGTGATGCTTCTGTCATGTTGTGGTTAACAATCAATTGGAGCGTTGCATCTTTAGAATAGTCATTAAAGTCTCCCGCGACGATAATGAGCGGATGTTGACTATTTTGATTTATTGAGTCAACGATATCAATGACTTTCTTTGCAACAATCATGCGATAGGGTTGCGATTGAGCCTCTCCGCCCGCCCGGCTGGGGGCATGGACAGCGATAACATGTAATGTATCTCCACTCATGATGATTCCTGAAGCGTATAGGATATCTCGGGTCGGGCGATGCCCTACAGGTGGGTTGATGCGTACAGCATGATTATTAAGAAGTCGGAAGGCAAAGGGTGAATAGAGTAGGGCGACGTCAATACCGCGCTGATCTGGGCTGTTAGTCATAACATATTCGTAGCGAGCATTACGGAGAGGTGAACGGCGTGTGAGATCACGCATCACCGTATCGTTTTCTACCTCGGTCAATACAGCCATGTCGGGTAGATGTCCTAAGGTCGTATCACTACACGATACGAGTGCTTGACTGATATGATCTAACTTTCGCCAATATCTATAGCGCGTCCAATGATAGGAAGAATTTGGGAGAAACTCTTCGTCCTGCTTCCCTTGGTCGTGCATGGTATCGAAGAGATTCTCCACATTGTACTCTACGAACGTAAATATGAAAAGCAGTAATGCTATCATTTTTTCCTCCTTTCATTTTTTCAATCTTTCAATCGTCGGTGCCGAACAGTGGGTCCTCCGGCATAACCTCTGTAGGCTTTTGGTCGAACTCTTTGAGGAGCTGTTCGGAAACGTAGGCCTTATCGACGACGAGGCGGAACATATATTCGTTGAACCAGCGGTTCGTCATGATCAAGTAGCCTTTGTAACCATAGGAAGGCCCCCAAGAGTTCTCTACTTCCCACTTCAGTGGTTTGCCGGCTGCATCGAGGTCAACGGCAGTGAGCGTCATGGCATGCGTCGAACCACTGTCGAATGTGCTGATGCGGTCAGCCTTGTTCATCGGGAACGTTGTGGAGAAGAGAGTGCCATAGTCGTAGTTGGCCGTGTCAAGAAATCCTGTCTTGCGGTCGAGCTGCTTGCCGACGTCATAGCTAGAATAGAGTTTATGGCCGGCTTTAAGTGAGCTGATGGCGAGCTGCGCGATGTCGTCCATCGGGAGGTTGAGGTACTTCCAGTTGTGTCCGTCGTAGATGTGGCGGTCGTATTCTACTTCATAGGTCTTGTGGTAGGGTCGGCGCGGATCATTCATGACCATGATAAACGAGCCGTTGAGAGGCTTGCCAACAGTCTCTGCATAGAACGACTGCGGGGTATACTCTTTCGTGAGGAGTGCCTTGCCGTCCTTGTCGCGGAACGTGTAGGAGAATGTCTTGACGGGCTCACCGAGCGTCAGGGCGAGGATGTGATAGATCGTGGCGAGCTGCTCGGTTTTGCGGGCGCGGATCTGCGCCGCACTCTTGCCTGAGGCTATCATGCGGCGGAGCTCAAGGCCGTATTCGCGAAGTTTGGAGGCGACAAGTTTCGACATGCGGCTGGTGTTGTCAGAGTTGTAGGTCTCCGGCATGGCGCTCATTGGTACGATGCCGTATTTCTCCGTGAGGTCGGCGATGCCGCAGAACGTGCCGCCGTCGTTGATGGGGTTCTTGAAAAAGAACTGCACGCGCGTGTCGTCCATCGGTTTCTTGGCATTGTCGACGACGCCTTGCAGCATGAGGTTCGCCTTCTCGAGTTGGTCGTAGAAGAAGAGGTAAGCCTGAGAGAACTCAACGACAGCACCATGGAGGGCATCGGTAGTGTCGGTGACGGCATGCTGCTTAGCGAAGTTGGCACGGAGGACGTTGAGCCCGGAGAACATCCAACAGCGGCCGGAGCTCTGCTGGTCGTGAATGCTCTGCTTCGGTGTTTCGATGGAGAATGTTGTCGTCATCGTGGCGGCATTGCGGTAGTCCTTCGCTAGGTCATCGATCTTGTTCTGAGCGATGGCATTGGCGAGGGCGCGGTCAGCGATGGAAGAGGGCTGACTGCTGACGATCTGATGGAGCTGAGTGGCGGAGATGCCACCTCCGGGTGTTGTCTTCTGCGCCGATAGAGAGATAGCGGCGAGGAGAAGGAAGGAAGAGAGAATGTATTTCATAGGCCTCACCCCGGCCCTCCCCCGTAGGGAGAACGCGGGAATATTAAATGAATTGATTAATAATGCAAAGGTAGGGAATTTTGAAAGATTAAAAGAACGAAAGAATGAAAAAATGAGGGGAGGCGGTGAGGTCTTTTTCTTTATTCTTTTTAGCGTTAGTTGCTGAGAATTGTGTAACTTTGCAAAAAATTGGCTGTGACGGCCTTAACGTATGAACATTCATTGATGGATGAGAAGCAATATTCACTCCTGAGCCGCATCGATTATCCTGCGGACCTGAGGAAACTGCGCGTAGAGCAGTTGCCTGAGGTATGCAAGGAGTTGCGACAGGACATCATAGAAGAGGTGTCGGTGAACCCCGGACATCTCGCTTCGAGCTTAGGCGTGGTGGAGCTGACAGTAGCGCTCCACTATGTCTTCAATACGCCCGACGATCGTATCGTCTGGGATGTAGGGCATCAGGCTTATGGTCATAAGATTCTCACAGGTCGCCGTGATCAGTTCTGCACGAACAGACAATTCGGCGGCATCCGCCCGTTTCCCACGCCTTTGGAGAGCGAGTATGACACGTTCACTTGCGGACATGCGTCGAACAGCATCTCTGCTGCTCTGGGAATGGCTGTGGCTGCGAAGAAGACGGGACATGACGACCGACATGTCGTAGCGGTTATCGGAGATGGTGCTATGAGTGGCGGTTTGGCTTTCGAGGGGCTGAACAACGTGTCATCGACGCCGAACGATATGCTTATCATCCTCAACGACAACGATATGTCCATCGACCGTGCTGTGGGTGGTATGGAGCAGTATCTCATCAACCTCGATGTCAATGCTACGTACAACAAATTGCGGTTTAAAGCCTCGCAGTGGCTCCATGGTAAGGGTTATCTCAATGACGACCGCCGCAAGGGGATCATCCGACTGAACAACGCGTTGAAGAGTGCGCTAACCCACCAGCAGAACATGTTCGAGGGTATGAGCATCCGCTACTTCGGACCGTTCGACGGGCACGATGTTGAGAACCTTGTACATGTGCTACGGCAGATCAAGGACATGAAAGGTCCGAAGCTTCTCCACCTCCATACCATCAAAGGAAAGGGCTATGCTCCTGCGGAGAAGAATGCCACGGTATGGCATGCACCGGGGAAGTTCGACGTTGCCACGGGCCAGCGTATTGCTGAAGGAACGGCACAACAGCCATTGAAATATCAGGAGGTCTTCGGTAAGACGCTTTTGGAACTTGCAAAGCAGAACCCGCGTATCGTCGGCGTGACGCCTGCCATGCCCACGGGGTGCTCGATGAACATCATGATGAAGGAGATGCCGGACCGCGTCTTCGATGTCGGCATCGCCGAAGGCCATGCCGTGACGTTCTCCGGAGGCATGGCAAAGGACGGCCTGCAGCCGTTCTGTAATATCTACAGTGCCTTTGCTCAGCGTGCCTACGACAATATCATCCATGACCTTGCTATATTGAACCTCCCTGTGGTGCTTTGTCTTGATAGGGCGGGCCTCGTAGGTCAGGACGGTCCAACACATCATGGTGCTTTCGACATGGCGGCACTGCGCCCAATTCCGAACCTCACGATCGCTTCACCGATGGATGAGCATGAGCTGCGCCGACTGATGTACACGGCACAGATGCCCGGCAAGGGCACCTTCGTTATCCGCTACCCGCGGGGCCGCGGTGTGCTGCCTGCTGATGAGTGGAGCTGTCCATTGGAAGAGGTCAAGGTCGGTACCGGAAGAAAGCTGCACGACGGCACGGAGGTGGCGGTCATCACAATCGGTCCGATCGGCAATGACATTGAGACGGTCATCAAGGAGATAGAAACGGCAGACCCCGACAATGCGGGAAAGGTTGCACATTACGATATCCGTTTCCTCAAACCCCTCGACGAGCATCTGCTCACGGAGATCGGAGAGAGGTTCACGAAGATCATCACCGTGGAAGACGGTGAGCGCAACGGCGGTATGGGTTCTGCCGTCCTCGAATGGATGGCTGATCACGGCTACAAGCCGACGTTCGTACGCCTTGGGCTCCCCGATGAGTTCGTGGAGCACGGTACTGTGGACGAGTTGCGGAAGGTGTGCGGCATTGATAACGAAAGCTTGCGGAAGCAGATTGAAATATTATTATGAAGATTATCATTACAGGCGCATACGCCATCGGAACACATCTTGCCCGGCTACTCTCACGTAACCAGGAGGAGATCACGATTATTGATGATGACCAGGACCGTCTCGACAAGATTGGGGCCGACTATGACCTGCTCACGCTCTGCGGGTCTCCTTCGAGTCTGAAGACCCTGCGCGAGGCAGGCACAGCCAATGCAGACCTTTTCATCGCCGTGTCACCCGACGAGAACGAGAATATCAACAGTTGTGTCCTCGCCCACGCCCTACATGCGAAGAAGACAGTGGCTAAAGTCAATGATGCAGAGTATGTGGAGGAGGACGTACGACAGTTCTATAAGGATCTTGGTGTCGATGTCCTCATCTACCCGGAGATCCTCGCCGCAAAGGAGATCAATAATGGGTTGAAGATGTCGTGGGTCCGTCAGCGTTGGGATGTCCACGGCGGCGCCCTCGTGATGCTTGCTATCAAACTGCGTGACAATTGTAAGATCCTGAACCAGCCGCTGAAGGACCTCTGTGGTCCCGACGATCCGTATCATATTGTCGCCATCAAGCGCGGCCGGGAGACTATTATCCCCGGCGGTAACGATGAGCTTCACTGCTTCGATCTCGCTTATTTTATGACGACGAAGCAGTATATCCCTTATATTCGTGAGATT
This sequence comes from Prevotella sp. UBA2725, assembly GCA_002353825.1. Classification (GTDB taxonomy): domain Bacteria; phylum Bacteroidota; class Bacteroidia; order Bacteroidales; family Bacteroidaceae; genus Prevotella. The sequence goes on from DEKJ01000019.1 coordinate 36,991, forward strand.
ACGGGTAAGACGGGATATGTCGACGTGCGTAACGTGATGTTTATGGGTGGCGGCATGACAGCAGTACGTGCCCTGCAAAGTATGCCGGAGTATATGCATGCGAAGATCATTGAGGTCGATCCTGATAGGTGTGAAGAACTGAACCAGCTCGTGGAGGACAAGACGCTCGTTATCCAGGGTGATGCGCGCGACACGTCGCTCCTTGAGGATGAAGGCATCAAGAACACGCAAGCCTTTGTCGCTCTCACGGGAAACGCAGAGACGAATATCCTCGCCTGTCTCACTGCCAAGAGCCTCGGTGTAAGGAAGACGGTGGCGGACGTGGAGAATCTCGACTACGTGTCGATGGCGGAGAGTCTCGACATCGGTACAATCATCAACAAGAAAGCCATTGCCGCAAGCCGTATCTATCAGGTTATGCTCGACGCTGACGTGCTTAATGTCACGTTCCTCATGTCAGCGAACGCTGATGTGGCGGAGTTTGTAGCGAAGGAAGATTCGAAGGTGACGAAGATGACGGTGCGCGACCTCCGCCTGCCGCAGGATGTGACGATCGGTGGACTGGTGCGTGGCGATAAAGGAATGCTTGTCAATGGTAACACGCAGATTGAGGCAGGTGACCATGTCGTTGTGTTCTGTCACGGTGTGAATATGAAAGTGTTGGAACGGTATTTCAATTCACCGCGGAAGATTGAGGCCATTGGCAGGGACCTCCTTAACCGTTTGTCGTTGTAAATATAATGATCAATTATAAAATCATATTTAGGGTATTGGGCAGCCTACTCTACGGCGAGGCTGTGACGATGCTTCTCTGCATGGTCGTGGCGCTCTGCTATGAGGAGGATGACATCCTGCTCTTTGCTTCGTCGGCGATCATCACGATTTTTGCTGGTGCCATTTTGAAATTCTTGGGGCGTAAGGCAGAAAATCGGTTGTCTCGGCGTGACGCTTACCTTCTCGTGACCCTCGTGTGGGTCATCTATTCGCTCTTTGCAACGCTTCCGTTCCTTCTTGGTGGTTACCTTGACAGTTTCACAGATGCCTATTTTGAAGCGATGTCAGGCTTCTCGACGACGGGTGCGACGATCATCGATGATGTCGAAGCACTGCCGCACGGCATCCTTACGTGGCGCTCCTTGACACAGTGGGTCGGCGGTTTAGGCATCGTGTTCACGGTCATCGCCCTCATCCCTTCTGTGGCTGGAGGAAGCGGGAGCATCCGCGTCTTCGGAGCCGAGTCGACGGGACCAATCAAGACGAAGTTGCAGCCGAAGCTTTCCACAAGCGTGCGTTATATTTGGTTCGTGTACCTCGCATTGAGCTTAGCGTGCTTCTTCAGTTATAAGATTTTCGGTATGAACTGGTTTGATGCAGCCAACTTTACAATGTCGTCGGTGGCTACGGGCGGATTCTCGACATATAACGACTCTACAGAGTATTTCCACTCACCAGCACTCGAATATATCACAACGTTCTTCTGTTTCCTCTCCGGCACCAATTTCACCTTATTATATATGACATTCTTCAAGCGGAAATGGAAGAGCCTTTTCAAGGACTCCGAGTTCCGTTTTTATATCATTGTCGTGGCATTAGCTACGGTGTTCATCATGTGTGAACTCATTTTCCGTAACCACTATGCCATTGAGCATGCCTTCCGCTCTGCCATTTTCCAAGTGGTATCGTTCATCTCTACTACGGGACTGTTTAACGACAACGCAGGTGCTTGGCCGCATGTGACTTGGGTTGTCCTCGCCGTGTTGATGTTTTTCGGTGCATGCTCAGGCTCGACAACGGGCGGACTGAAATGTGTGCGTTGTGTGATGATCCTCAAAGTGCTGAAAAATGAGTTCATGCAACGTCTCCATCCCAATGCTGTGCTGCCATTGAAGATCAGTGGTACAAACATCCCTGACAAACAGAGGGTGTCGCTCTTAGCATTCGTCGCAGCGTACCTCCTGCTGTTCTTTATCTTCGCCTTCGTCATCATCGCGGCGGGTGTGGACAACACTAACGCCATCACGATATGTCTAAGTTGTCTGAGTAACGTGGGCCCGACACTCGGTACGGAGATCGGTCCTACGATGTCGTGGTCGCAGTTGCCCGATTTCATCAAGTGGTTCTGCTCTTTCATGATGCTTGTCGGCCGTCTGGAGATCTTCACTGTCATCATCGTGCTGACGCCGGAGTTCTGGAGGAAGAATTAGCTAACCCCACCTAACGGCCCCACCCCGGGCCCCTCCCCCACCCAGGGGAGGGGGCTGATTACAGGGATAAACAATATAAAGGTGAAAATAGAAGACAATACTGATAGTAATAGATTAAACAACAATTTTAAACAACATGTTCGATTAGCCCAATTGATAAGCATCATCTCTTGAAGTATATCTCTCCCTCCCCTGGATGGGGGAGGGGTAGGGGTGGGGCCAGGAGGGCTTCTCTTTATTATTATGCAAGCATTACGTTTTAATCCGCTGCTCAAACAGACATTGTGGGGTGGCAACAAGATCATCCCATTCAAACATCTAAGCTCCGACTTAGAGAACGTTGGAGAGAGTTGGGAAATCTCCGGGGTACCGGGGAACGAGACCGTCGTTAATGGCGGTGAGTTTGATGGTAAGAAACTCAGCGAGGTAGTTGAAGTCCTGAAAGAGAAACTCGTAGGTGTGGCTAACTACAAGAAGTATGGCAACGAGTTCCCGCTGCTCATTAAGTTTATCGATGCCCAGCAGCCATTGTCTATCCAGGTCCATCCTACGGATGAGATCGCGCACAAGCTCGGCTATGAGCGTGGCAAGACGGAGATGTGGTATGTCATGAAGTCGGACGAGGATGCCAACATGCTTGTCGGCCTCTGTAAGCAGATTACGCCGGAGCAGTATGCGAAGATGGTGGAAGATGGTACCATCGTCGATGCTCTCGGCCATTACAATGTGAAAGAAGACGATTGCTTTTTCCTTCCTTCGGGTCGTATCCATGCCATCGGCAAAGGCTGTTTCCTCTGTGAGATTCAGCAGACATCGGATGTGACATTCCGTATCTATGACTTCAAGCGTAAGGATAAGAACGGCAACTACCGTCAACTACATACAAAAGAGGCGGCAATGAGCATCAACTATCAAGTGCTGCCCGATTACCGCCAGTCGTATGTGCCGGAGAAGAACCGTGGTGTGTCGCTTGTTCAGTGCCCGTTCTTCAGTACGTTCGTTTATGATATTGACAAGCCGTTGACGCTCGATGTCGAGGCTCTCGACTCGTTCTTCATCACTATTGTTGTCGACGGTGAGGGTAAGTTTACGGATGATGAGGGTAACGTCTATGAGGTTGCCGCCGGTGACTCCCTTCTGTTCCCTGCCACGACGAAAGAGATCAAGGCTGAGGGCAGAATGAAGTTCCTCGAGACGTACGCATAAAAATAAGGGGCGGCCTTTGTGGCCGCTCTTTATTATTCTGCTTTTATCTTATCCATGATCTGCTTCTCGATTTCGTCGCATAGCTCGGGGTTGTCCTTGAGCAGCTGCATCGTGGCGTCACGACCCTGTCCGAGCTTCGAGCCGTTGTAAGAGAACCAACTGCCGCTCTTGCTGACGATGTCGTGTTCCACACCGAGGTCGAGGATTTCTCCCACTTTGTTGATACCCTGTCCGAAGAGAATATCAAACTCAGCCTTACGGAAAGGAGGAGCGACCTTGTTCTTCACTACTTTCACGCGTACGTGGTTACCGTAGACGTTGTCACCGTCTTTCAGGGTCGTCACACGACGGATGTCGAGACGGACGCTCGAATAGAACTTCAGAGCGTTACCACCTGTCGTTGTCTCGGGGTTGCCGAACATCACACCGATCTTCTCACGCAACTGGTTGATGAAGATGCAGCAGGTGTTCGTTTTCGAGATCGTGGCGGTGAGCTTACGCAGGGCCTGACTCATCAGGCGAGCCTGAAGGCCGACAGCGGAGTCGCCCATGTCACCCTCAATCTCTTTCTTCGGCGTGAGGGCTGCCACGGAATCGACGACGAGGATGTCGATGGCTGACGAGGAGATGAGCTGGTCTGCAATTTGTAGGGCCTGCTCACCATTGTCAGGCTGTGAGATCCAGAGGTTGTCGACATCGACACCAAGCTTCTCAGCATAGAACCGGTCGAAGGCATGCTCAGCATCAATGAACGCTGCGATGCCGCCTTGTTTCTGTGCCTCGGCGATGGCTGTGATGGCAAGCGTTGTCTTACCTGACGACTCAGGACCGTAGATCTCGATGATTCGGCCACGTGGGTAGCCGCCTACGCCGAGGGCAAGGTCGAGGCCGATGGAACCTGTTGGGATAACGTCGACGTTTTCTACTTTCTCATCACCCATCCTCATGATGGATCCTTTACCGAAATCTTTTTCTATCTTACTCATTGCGGCTTGCAGGGCTTTCAGCTTCGCCTGCTTCTCCGCGGATTGATCTGTGTCTGTCATTTCCTTTTATTCCGTTATCTTATAATTTACAGCTCGATATCTTTGTCGAACTCCTCATGCCAGGGCAGTCCCTGCTTGTTGAGCTGCTCGAGGAATGGATCGGGATCGAAATCCTCGACGTTCCATACACCCGGCTTCTTCCATAGGCCCTTGAAGAACATCATGGCACCGCACATCGCCGGCACACCCGTGGTGTAGCTCACACCCTGCATGCCCGTCTCGTTGTAAGCGTCCTGGTGCTTGCAGTTGTTGTATATATAATAGGTGTGCTCCTTGCCGTCCTTGATACCACGGATACGGCAACCGATAGAGGTCTCGCCGTCGTAGTTGCTGCCGAGATCCTGCGGGTTAGGCAGCACGGCTTTGAGGAACTGCAGCGGTACGATGTTCACTTTCACTGTCTTCTCGGGATCGTCAGCGAGAGGAGCCTCATAGGTGATGGGGTCGATGCGGCTCATGCCGAGGTTCTGGATGCAGTCGAGGTAGGTGAGATACTGCTTGCCGAAGGTCATCCAGAAACGAGCGCGCTTGATCGTCGGATAGTTCTTCACTAGGCTCTCGAGCTCCTCATGGTGCATGAGGTAAGAGTCGCGCTTGCCGATGTTAGGATAGGTCAGCTCCTGGTGTACGGCGAGGGGCTCCGTCTCTTTCCATTCACCGTTCTCATAGTAGAGACCTTTCTGTGTGATCTCACGGATATTGATCTCCGGGTTGAAGTTCGTTGCGAAGGCGTGGTGGTGGTTACCGGCATTGCAGTCGACGATGTCGAGATCGTGGATCTCGTCGAAGTGGTGCTTGGCAGCGTAGGCTGTGTAAGCCTGAGATACACCCGGGTCGAAACCGCAACCGAGGATAGCGGTGAGGCCGGCCTGCTTGAAGCGGTCCATGTAAGCCCACTGCCATGAATACTCGAAGTGAGCTTCGTCTTTCGGTTCATAGTTGGCCGTGTCGAGGTAGTTGCATCCGCAGGCGAGACATGCCTCCATGATGCTCAGGTCCTGGTAGGGGAGGGCAAGGTTGATGACGAGGTCGGGCTTGTAACTGTTGAAGAGCTCCTTCAGCTGGTCCACGCTGTCGGCGTCGACCTCTGCGGTCTCGATAGGCATCTTATAGCCTTTGGCATGGATAGCGTCGACGAGCTTGACACATTTCTCACGATGGTGGCTGGCAATCATGAACTCACCAAACACATCGGTGTTCTGTGCAATCTTGAAAGCACATACCGTGGCAACGCCACCGGCTCCAATCATCAGTACTCTGTTGCTCATAATAGTATAATGTTTAATGTAAATATTTAATGTTGTTATTGTTGCGGGTTCAGTTCATCGCTCTTGATGCCCAAGGCGTTCATGAGCGAATAGCCGAGGATTTCCTGTCGGAAGTTGCCGCCGGGCATGGGCTGCATGGCGAAGAGCGTGATGTGCTTGTCTTCAGGGGCCTCACGCAGTGCGCCGGCGAGCTCCTCGTAGATCGAGCCCTGCTCACCGTTGGGGATAATCATGAGGCGCTTCACCTCGTCGTGGCCTAAGACCATGTTCACGGTGTCGAGGAGGTAGTCGTCCTTGCTAACGACATCGCCTACAGCATAGGCGTTGATGAGGAACTCACCGAGCTTGTCGTCTTTGAACGCCTGGCCGCTGAGCTCCGTGTCGTAGAGAGACGGCGTGAAGTTGTCGAGCTTCGGGTTCTGCTTCTCGTGCACGAGGACAACCTGCGTCTCATGAGACTTGCCGTCGGCACGCAGTCCACCGTCGAGGGCAATGTCCACAGCCCACTGACTGAGGTCAGCCTTCGGGATGCGGCGGCCTATCATACGCTCGAACTGTACGGATAGCTGGAAGGCTACATAGTCTATATAGTCGGCATCGGCGAGGATGATGTTCTCGCTGAGCTTCACTTTACTGGCTTCTTCTGGATTCATTCTTTGTGATTAATATTGTTTGCAAAGATAATGAAAAGAGAGAAGAAAGGCGAAGGAATGAGAATATTTTTATTGTTGCAAAACGATTAAATATATATCCTCATGCACATTATCTAACGAATATTTTGTAATTTTGTAACGGGATAATAAAATAATATAATCATAATTTCATTACGCTAATGTCAACACTATCTATTGCGATTATTATCGTGTTCATCGTGGGCTATCTCTTCATAGCCCTGGAGAGTGTGACGAAGGTGAACAAAGCCGCCGTGGCTCTGCTTATGTTCGTCGTTGTCTGGACGTTGTATATGCTCAATCCGGGCTATTTTGTCCAGCTCATGCACCCGCAGTTTATGGACATTCTCAAACTTGAGCATCCGGGACTCGGCAACTCCGTGGACCCTGTGCTCACCTTCGTCACGGATATCATCCAGAACCACTTGGGTGACACCGGTACAACATTGTTCTTCCTCATGGGCGCCATGACCATCGTGGAGGTTGTGGATCAGAACGGCGGTTTCGACTGGGTGCGCCGTGTGATGCATACGAAGAGCAAGCGCGCGTTGCTGTGGCGTATCGCGTTCATGACTTTCTTCCTCTCGGCTATCCTCGACAACATGACGACGTCTATCGTGATGATCATGATCCTCCGCAAACTTGTGCCGCAGCATAAGGATCGCATCATCTATGCAGCGCTTGTCATCATTGCAGCCAATAGTGGCGGTGCCTTCTCACCGATTGGCGACGTGACGACGATCATGCTGTGGAACAAAGGCCTGATCACGGCGGCCGGCGTCATCAGTGAGATTCTCATTCCTTCTATCATTTCAATGGTTATTCCTGCCCTCATCCTGCAAATGGGACTGAAAGGTACGCTCGATGAGGGTACGAAGGTAGCTGACGCTGCACTGACACCGGAGCAGGAGCTGAGTGATTTCCAGCGTAAGGTTGTGTTCTGGGTCGGTGTTGGTGGCTTGATCTTCGTGCCTATCTTCAAGAGCATCACTCATCTGCCGCCGTTTGTCGGTATCCTGCTTGTGCTGAGCTTGCTGTGGATCGTCACAGAGGTGTTCTATGCCGGTCTCTCCACGGAGAAAGGTGCTCGCAAGAAACGTGTCGTGAACCTCATCCGTAATATCGATATGAGTACGATTCTCTTCTTCCTCGGCATTCTGATGGCAGTGAGCTGCCTGGAAGAGATCGGTGCCCTTACAGCAATGGGTAAAGGCTTGAACGTGACGTTTAACGGTAACCACTTCATGGTGACAGGTATCATCGGTGTGCTCTCATCGATCATCGATAATGTGCCACTTGTTGCCGGATGTATGGGTATGTATCCTGTGGCAGCAGCCGGTGACTTTGCTACGGATGGTATCTTCTGGCAGTTGCTCGCTTACTGTGCCGGTGTAGGTGGCTCGATGCTGATCATCGGTTCTGCTGCCGGTGTCGTGGTCATGGGCTTGGAGAAAATCACCTTCGGATGGTATATGAAACACGTGAGTTGGATTGCTTTCGCCGGATATATCGCTGGAATCCTGAGCTACTATTGCCTCAGAGAGTTCATCTTCACCACACCGCTGTAAAACCGTAGGGGCGGCCCTCGTGGCCGCCCTAATATTTAATTACTCCAAGCACAATAGGGCGGCCACGAGGGCCGCCCCTACGTGTGAATCAAGGCTTAGCCAAAATATAGCAAACCTTATCTTGGAACGCGCGGCCATTACTTCTGTGCATCACCCCTTGGTTGATGATTGAGAAACAGAGGTGATGGCCGTTGGCAGCTGTGAGATAACCACACAGACTTGAGATACCTTCTACGGTACCTGTCTTGGCGTGTACGTTGCCGCGTGTGAACTGATTGCGCATGCGCTTCTTCAGCGTGCCGTCAACACCAGCGATAGGCAGGGCGGGGAGGAGGTGGTTATAAATATTTTGATTCTCGTAAGCGTAGCGCAGGAACTTCACCTCAAGCTCGGGGGAGACATAGTTGTAGAGTGATAGTCCGCTGCCGTCGGCGAGGCGATAACGAGAAGGATTAAGCCCGAGACGCTCAATGAGCTGGCGCTCGATGGTGCGTGCATCCTTAGCCGTGGCAGGGCGGTTACCCGTAGAGGCAGCAATCTGATAGTACATCGACTCCGCATAGAGGTTGTCGCTCTCTTTGAGCATGCGCATGAGGATCTGGTCGATGGTGTGGAATCGGTTCACGATGCAGTTGGCATCCTGGGGCTTACGTCTCACACCGACAGTTCCCGTGACCGTAATGCCGGCGCGCTGCAAAGCTTCCTGAAACTTATCCATGAAAATGTCTTTGCGCTGGAAGACGAGCGGAGAGAGCACAGGGTTGTCATCATCCCAGCACCAGCCTTCACCGAGAAGGTCCGTGTCTTTCATCGTGCGGTCAGCATAGAGGTTGCCGCGAATGGTGTCGACTCCCATCTTCTTCAATGCCTCCGCAAAGGCCTGCATGTCGTCGCGTGTGAAGCGTGGGTCGAAGCCTCCGACACAGTAGACGTCACCTTTGAGAGTCGTGGAGTCGACACGCCCCGTGTAACAGAGCTCAGTCTTAAACTGATAGCCGCCACCGAGCCGGTCGAGTGCAGTGATGGCAGTGATGGTCTTCATCGTAGAGGCAGGGCGCATGAGCTGACGCTCGTTGTGACGGAAAATAGCGGAGTCGGCATCGAGGTCATAAATCATGATACCGACCTGTGAGGTCTGGAACATCTCGCTCTTGAGCAATTGTTCTATCTCAGCCTGAACATTCTTCGGCCAGGCGAGGGTGTCGTTGCGGTGGATGAGCGAGTCGGTCCATGCCGAGTCGGCTACCGCAGTGGTATCATTATCGTCATCGTCGTCATTGACTACATCTGTCTGGGCGAGGGTGGGGAGGAATGAAGTGAAGAAGAGCAGTAATAGAGCAAGAAGTTTATTCCGCATCATAGGCCTCCTTTCCTAATTCTTTTTCTTCCACTGAGTAATTCTGAAGTGTTTCCTGAAGATCTTTTCTGATAGTGTTTCGCATTTCTTTTTGTAATGTTGCGACGAATGCAGCCTCGTTCTGTGGTTGGACAGAGACCACGCGGTTGGATGCTCCATAAGTGAGGAGCAGATAATGGACGAGACCGAAGACAGAGGTCATCGGCTTGCAGTCGTGGATCTCGTTGACATCAATGCTTTTGGCGCGCGAGAGTTTACCATTGTTGATGATGAGTTTGCCGTCAGTGATGATATACTCACTGTGGAGCGTGTGCTCTACTAAGATAATGAGCAGGAAAGCCATGATGAGCCCCACTACAGCGTTTTTAATCCAGAAAGCGTAGAGGGCGAGCAGTAAGAACAAAAGAATACCGCACACCGCTCCCACGGTGGTTCTATGGTGAAATGAACGAGTCATGAAATTTCAGTAATCTCTATAAATCTAATATTTTGCAAAGTTACAACTTTTCTCTGAGCTACTGAAATTTAAGGAGTTAATCTTTTCATCGTAGGGGCGGCCTCTCCCCGGCCCTCCCCCGTAGGGAGGGAGCTGTGATACCCATTTGGTAAGGCTTGTTCCCCTCCCTACGGGGGAGGGGTTAGGGGAGAGGCCTTAATATCTCTTCCGCCTTCTTTATCTGCTCCTTCGTCGGTGTAGGCACCCCTTCCAAGGAATATTTAAGGCCGAGTTCTTTCCATTTGTATACACCGAGGGTGTGGTAAGGCAGGACCTCCACACGCTCAACGTTCTTCAGTGTATTGATGAACGCACGCATGCGACGCAGGTGATCCTCGTCGTCGGTGATTCCTGGCACGAGGACATGACGGATCCATACGGGCACACCGAGGTCAGAGAGACAGTGTGCGCAGTCGAGGATGTTCTCGTTGCCCCATCCCGTGAGCTTTTTGTGAGCCTCACTGTCGAGATGCTTGAGGTCGAGGAGAACGGTGTCGGTGACTTTCATCAGTCGCAGGAACTTACCATAGAACGGTTCCTCGCGTGTGAAGGGCTGGGCTGCGGTGTCGAGACAGGTGTTTATGCCACGGCGATGTGCCTCCTCGAAGAGTTCGATGAGGTCATCGATCTGAAGTAGTGCTTCTCCGCCACTCACCGTGATGCCGCCTTCTTTACCCCAGTAAGCACGGTAACGCTCCGCCTTGTCGAGGAGCTCTTGGATGGTCATCGTCTCACCTTCGCTGCTGCCTGGTGCCCATGTGTCAGGGTTATGACAGTAACGGCACCGCATGCGGCACCCTTTAAGGAATATGATAAAACGAATCCCCGGCCCATCCACGGAGCCGAAGGATTCGAGAGAATGAATATGTAGCATAATTTACAGCGTCTCGTGTGCCTGACGTGCGATGACATCGAGCTGCTGCTCGCGTGTGAGGTCGATGAACTTCACAGCGTAGCCACTCACACGGATAGTGAAGTTAGCATACTCGGGCTTCTCCGGATGCTCCATGGCATCCTTGAGCTTGTCCACACCGAAGACGTTGACGTTGAGGTGATGAGCACCTTTGTCGAAGTAACCGTCCATGACCCCTACGAGCGTCTTGGCACGCTGCTCATCGTTGTGGCCGAGTGCGTTCGGGCTGATGGTCTGCGTGTTGGAGATACCGTCGAGTGCATACTTATACGGCAGCTTAGCCACAGAGTTGAGGGAAGCAAGGAGACCGTTCTTCTCAGCGCCATAACTTGGGTTGGCACCCGGAGAGAGAGGAGCGCCGGCCTTACGTCCATCGGGCATGTTGCTCGTGTACTTACCATACACCACGTTAGAAGTGATGGTGAGGATGGAGGTCGTAGGCTCAGAGTTACGATAAGTGTGGTGCTTCTTAACCATGCCGATGAACGTCTTGAGGAGCCATACTGCGATGTCGTCTGCACGATCATCGTCGTTGCCGTAGCGTGGGAAGTCACCCTCGGTCTTGAACTCCAAGGGAAAGCCGGTCTCATCGCGGATGATGTTCACCTTGGCGTATTTGATGGCAGAGATAGAGTCGACGACATGAGAGAAGCCGGCGATACCTGTAGCGAAGGTGCGGCGCACATCAGTGTCGATGAGTGCCATCTCTTCTGCCTCATAGAAATATTTGTCGTGCATGTAATGGATGAGGTTCAGTGTCTTAACATAGACAGCAGCGAGCCACTCCATCATATCCATGAAGCGCGGCATGAACTCCTCGTCGGTCACGACATCACCCTCGATAGGACGGTAAGCTGGACCTACCTGCTGACGTGTCTTACTATCTACGCCACCGCTGATGGCATAGGTCAGGCACTTGGCGAGGTTAGCGCGGGCACCGAAGAACTGCATCTCCTTACCAGTCTGAGTAGCACTGACGCAGCAGCAGATGCTGTAGTCGTCGCCCCATACCGGACGCATCACGTCGTCGTTCTCATACTGGATACTGCTTGTCTTCACGGAGATCATCGCAGCATAGCGCTTGAAAGTTTCCGGCAGACGACTGCTGTAGAGCACGGTGAGGTTAGGTTCGGGAGAAGGTCCCATGTTCTCCAAAGTGTGGAGGAAACGGAAGTCGTTCTTCGTCACCATGTGACGGCCGTCCTGACCGATACCTGCCACCTCGAGTGTTGCCCATACGGGGTCACCAGAGAAGAGCTCGTTGTAGGAAGGAATACGAGCGAACTTCACCATACGGAACTTCATCACGAGATGGTCGATGAGCTCCTGGGCATCTTGCTCGGTGAGGGTGCCCTCGTTGAGATCGCGCTGGATATAGATATCGAGGAATGTAGAGACACGGCCTACAGACATGGCTGCACCGTTCTGTGTCTTCACGGCACCGAGGTAACCGAAGTAGAGCCACTGCACAGCCTCGCGTGCGTTCGTAGCAGGCTGTGAGATATCGAAGCCATAGATTGCAGCCATGTCCTTCAAGCCCTTAAGGGCCTTGATCTGCATGGCAACCTCCTCGCGCAGGCGGACGACCTCATCGATCATCTCGTGCTCACCCATGTTGGCGAGGTCGTTCTTCTTCTCCTCAATGAGACGGTCGATGCCATAGAGCGCCACACGACGATAGTCGCCTACGATGCGGCCGCGGCCGTAGGTGTCAGGAAGTCCAGTAAGAATATGATTGTGACGCACGAGTTTCATCTCTGGTGTGTAAGCGTCGAACACACCGTCGTTATGAGTCTTAACGTAATTGTGGAAAATGTCGTGTAACTTTGCAGATGGAGTGTAACCGTAAGTTGTACATGCTTGTTCAGCCATCTTGATACCGCCGTAGGGCATGAAAGCGCGCTTGAGGGGCTTGTCGGTTTGAAGACCTACAACTTTCTCTAAGTCTTTCGTCTTCTCATTGATGTAACCGGGACCGTAAGCTGTGAGCCCTGAGACAACCTCTGTCTCCATGTCGAGCACGCCACCCTTGGCGCGTTCTTCTTTCTGTAACTTCTGTAGCTCACCCCAGAGCGTATCTGTAGCCGCAGTGGGCCCTGTAAGGAATGTTTCGTCTCCTTCGTACTGAGTGTAGTTGTGCTGAATAAAATCTCTGAGATTAATCTCATCTTTCCAGCGTGTTCCGCTGAAATTACGCCAAGCGTTGTTCATAGTGCGTGGTTAAATTTAAATTAATGAATGAGGCGCGTGCTCGCGCACGATTGCCATGTTGAGATTGCAAAGTTAGCAATAATAATTGAGACGTGCAAGGATTTTTAGTTAGTAGATATTAAAATATGTGCAGTCGCCATGCGACTGCGTACGCAACACTTCTGTTCTTACCTCGTCAGCGAGAACTTGATGCTCAGACCGAAGTCCTGCGTCGTAGTAGGGTAGCTGCTTGAGGCGAGGAGCGGCGTGTTCGTCTGTCGGTCGAGGTAGAAACTCATGGACATGAGCTTTGAGAGCGTGTACTCGGCTGAGAAGGAGAGCTTGAAGGCGGTGTTGCCACTCGATGCCGTGGAGGTCACGGTGGCGATGTCGCGTGTGATGGCAGCTTGCTTGCGATAACTCAGATCGAGGCGCAGGTTCAATGCGTGGTTGGCCGAAGAGGTGTTGGCTGTTGAGGTGTTGGCTGTTGATGAATTGTTCTTGGTATTCTTAGAGCCCGAACTACTGCTTCTTGAAGACCGGTGCTTCGTGTTACCCAACCCAAAGAGGTTGAAGTTGTTGATACGCCATCCCCATCCGAAGACCCAGTCCTTGCTGATCGCCTCGTTGACCTGCACGGAGGTCATGGAGAGCGAGGTGGCACGTGTCTGCTGATACTCGAGCTTTGCCGTCATGTTGTTGAGGAACGTGACACTGAGACCGAGCAACGGCGCGAACGACTCATTGATACTCACCGTAGATACGTTGTACATCGAGTTAGGAATCGGGTTACCTGTCGTGGCGTCGGTAATGAAACCGAGCACATCGTTGCCCGCTAAGGAAGCGAAAGTGGAGTAGCTCTGGTACGAGCCCACGGCAAAGATACTCTTGTAGGAGTGATTGATGTTTACCGAACGGAAGTGATCACGGAACCACGGCAGGTTGCTCAGTCCACCGTAGCTGATGGTCCAGTTCGGCATCATATGCATGAGCGAAGGGAAGATGTCAAGACTCTTGCCATTGCCGGAAGTGTAAGCCGAGAGGAACGCGGGCACGAGGACGTCGGCGGAGTAGGCGTTTACTCCACCGTTGGCGGCATCGAAGGTCTTACCTGCAAGAGTTGTACCTTGCGGATAGACGGTACCCGCATAGCGTGCCTCTACACGCTGGCGGAACGATTCGAGGGAAGCGCAGAACTTATTGAACGTCTTCGACTTGTAGCCGTTGTTTGCTGAGCCGATACCGTCAAAGGCTGACTTCAGTGAGATCGTTGTCATCGTGAAGGAGCCTGTCTGAGTCGTTGGGTTCCCCTGATACATATATTCAATACTGCGTGCTCTCGTCACGGCGCGGGCTGCATTGAGGTCAATCTTGAAACCTTTGATGGGCTCGAGTGTAGCACGGACGTTGAGGTTCTCTGTAGAGTTTGTTGTAGCGGGAGTAGAGACACTGTCCGCCATCAGCAGCCAGTTGTTCTCTTTTGCCTTGTTGATATAGCTGTCTCCTACGAAACCGAAGGCGAAGTCGAGACCCGGTGAGAGCACATGGTTGCCACGTGTCTGACCGAAGGCCTTGCCGATGGTCGGCATGAAGCCAGGGAGCGACATGGCATACTGGTTACTGTAGCTGATACTTGCCGACCGCACCATCATCGCTAAGCGCGCGAGGGTCTGGGCCGTCTTGTACCAACCTTTCTCCTCCAATGGAGGCAGGGTGACAACGGAGAGCTTCAACTTCAGCGCAGAGTCGACCTTGTTCTTGATGCGAATCTTGTTGTCGCCGACTTTACGGAACTTCAGTTTATAGAGCTTGCCGTCCATCGTGCGGGCAGAGACGACAATGCGCTTCGTCCGTTTGTTGTGAGCCACGGTGAGGGTGGTGTCGGGAAGTAGTGTGATCTCTTTCTCGAAGGCGTTGCGGTTCTTCGGAAGTGCTTTCTTCTTAGCGGCCTCCTCCTTCTGCTTCTTCTGCCAGTCGGCAACAGCCTTGTCAGGATCCTTGCCGTCTTTCACAGCTTGCTCACGGATCTTCTTGATCTCGTCGGCTTGTTTCTTCTTCTCAGCCTCCTTCTTTTTCTTCTCCTGCTCGCGCTGGGCATCCGTCTTGCGGTAAGTTGTCTTGTCGAATCGCTCGTTGGCTTTCTTGAGGAAAGGCACGAGATTGTAGAGCTTCGTGAAGTCGAAGTTGCCGTTGATCTGCAGTTGTCTATTGTTGGCGATGGTGTTGCCGAGGTTCGTGCCGTCCTCGAGCTCTGTGCCTCGCTGCCACGTATAGGTGGCGTTATAGGTAGCATCGGTACGCATCCACGAGAAGACAGGGATGAGGTTCAATGGCACCTGGTAACTGGCAGTGAACGTCTGCTGGTAGTCGAGTGGAGTACCGAAGTGACGGATGCTCGTCCACACCGAGTCCTTCCAAGCCTGGTACCTGTCTGGGTAGAGGTCTTTGTTGACGGGGGTATAGGGTTCTTCAATCTCCGAGTTTGTTGCACTCTGGAAGTTCATGTGGAGGTTCTTCGTCAGGTCCCAGCGCATGGAGAATTCACGGTTCCAAAGGAACTGCTCTGAGAAGGTGACGGGCAATTCAGAGTTTTCTGTCGACTCCATGTCGCGTTCCTGCAACTCATAGTAGGAGCGGGTCATGTCTGAGTTGAAACCTACGCTCTGCGGCAGATAATTGAAGCCGAGGCTGCGTGCAAGGTCGAGCCACTTACTGCGGTTCTTGATCTTCTTGAACGGTTCCCATGTCTTATAGACCGGAGACCATGCATAGTTGAGGGTCCCTTGCCAGTTGTCTTCATTCTCATAGACCGTTGTTTCACCCTGCGTATGCTGATGCGAGTGAGAATAAGTGAATGAAAAGTTGGCGGGATCGTACGGCATCGGATGCCGCTTCGTCTGAATACCGACGCGCGCGTTGGACACAGAGAAGTTCGTATTGGTCACCTTTGTCACTGCAATGTTCTCGATAGAGTCGCGCTCCTGTTTGGCGGCGGCGGCATCTAGTGCATCCTTCAGTTCCATATCGGTGTCGAGCGGATTGTATTTCGGCGTTGTAGTCTGCTTCGAAACACTGTAATAGACAGGGATGGAGACCTTCGCCTTGTCGGGGAAGAACTTACCGAGCTCCAGGCTCGTGGTGACCTGGAGGTTCGACTGACTGTCCTGTGTGCGGGAGCTGACGCCATCCTCGAGACCGCCGAAGCCTTCCGAAACATACTTACCTTGCACGTTGACTGATCCCATGTCAGACAACTGCACATTGAGATTACCGTCAGCAGCCCAGCCACCGGTACTGTTGTATTCCTTTAGACGCAGTTCATCGACCCACACCTCACCACTCTTTTGTTCTCCAGAAAGGTTGCGGATACCGATGATCATCGTCTTGATCTCACCGAGCGTAGGATTACCCATCACCGTCACTTTATTGTTTGGGTGGTCAGCATCGTACGCCTCATAGGCTCGTGTAAAGGACGCTGTACCGAGGGCGCGTGCACGGTTACGCTCGCGCTTTACATTGGTGAAGAGCGTCAGCGGAATGTCGAGCATGTTGTCCTCCGGCCACACCTTCTTGATATCCGTGATGTTGTAGCGGCTGTATTTATTGCTTGCAGGTGTGAGTTTCAGTGGAATCTGATACTCATAATAGTTGCTCTTATAGTCGGATCCGAGTCGGATGAAGATGGCGAGCTCGTTGTCCTGCAGGTTCGTTGAGTTCGTCTCCTCGGCGTTGGCGTGAACGAACATCTGCAGACGCTTGTATTTGCGTACGTCAAGGGTTGTGTTCTTATATACGCACTTTGCCTCACCAGGGGAGAGGTGGTCGACATTGAGCTGCAACGACTGTTCATCGCTCTCGACAAGCTGAGGCTGTGTCGGGTCTTGCTCACGCTGGATGCCCGGTGGCAGCACATAGTTGACCGGCAGCTTGTCGTTGTTCTCCTCGATGCTGACAGAAGCCGTTGTGAGCGTGCCGGTCTGTGAGGCAGCGTTGTCAAGATTCTGTGTATAGACACGCCACGTGCCGCGCACGAGGTCGAGGGAGGCAAAGCGCAGCACTACGGGCTTGGAGAAGCCGGTGAGGAACATACGCATGAAACGGATACTGGAGAAGTCGCTGATGCCCCCCACACGTTTCTCATACTCGTCCACGGGAATACGGAAGAGGTACCACGTGAAGGTCTTAACCCCCTGACGTGTGCTCGATGCTGCATCGCGCTTGTCCACGATGAAGTTCTTACCGACCTGAAGATCCTCGGGGCGGATGGAGACATGATACTGATAGTATTTCTCGTATTCGTTAAGAGTATAGTCCTGGTTGATATCCTCCACGTCAGGCCCGCTCTTATAAGATGTGTCGTAGGTCTCCGTGCGGTTGTCAGAGTCGGGAGAGTTGCCTTGTGGGTTGTTGATATATTTGTATCTGCGAAGAATGTCGAAACGCGCGTTGTCGTAGTCGGTGCCACGGAAATAATGATAGTCGTCGTGTGCAGGGTCAGCCCAGATAGAGTCGAAGACAGCCTGCGACACCTTGCCCTGGATCTGCTTGAGGAAATCCTGATAACTGTCGAACGTCTGCTCCTCGGCATCCGTGAGACCATTGAAACCAACATCCTGCAAGGCGCGGGCACCCTTCGACGTGGCGAAAGCATAGGTCTGCGTCGTCTGTGTCGGGATCTTACCCCACTGCGTATAGGTGAATGAGGAAGAGCCGTCAACAGGAAGTCCGCTCTCATAAAACTTCTTTCCGTCCTTCAGCACATCCTCTGACACCTCACCGAGGTTGATATAGAAGTCACCGCCACTCGCTGTTTCTCCCTTCTGCTCCTCGTGGATGAACGGATCGAGCATCCAAAATTCCACATACTCGATGTTGGCTTGCTGGAAGTCGTTGGTGTCGAGACGTCGCATCATGCCGCCCCAGTGTTGTGTGGGGTTGTTCAGTGTACCATCGTAGTTGAGGTCCGGGTTGAAGTTGTACGGACCACGCTCGTTAGGATAGTAGGCAATGTTCATCACGGAGAGCGTTGAGGTAGCGCCATTGTAACTGCTCTGGTCACGGTTCGGATAGAGCTCGCGCACATAGACCTCACGCATGTAAGGGTCGGAGAGCATGGCGAGGTCGCTCTTGATATACGACGGAGTCAAAGAAGAAGAACGGCGGGTGAAGAGCGGATCGATGGTGTACCATGCCATCTGCGAACGGTTGTAGCCCGAGCGCAGTGTGGTCTTGTCGGTGCTCTCAGCAAACATTGTGGGGACGGAGGAGAGAATCCAGGCCGTTGGGTCAAGGACGGAAATCTTATCCGTGGAAGCCTCGAAGTCATCGATGTAAGAAGCATTGTCCTGAACACCGCTCGCCTGACCGGCGAAGAGCTTGGCAAACTCTCCCGTGAACGAGATCTGGGAAGGCTGCGTGAGGTGAAGGAACGGGATTTTGTCGAGGGCGTTTGTGAGCCACTGACTCTCGTGTTTCCAGTTGATGTTGAAACCCACGATGGTGTTGTTCACAGGCTCTGCGCCCATGGCGACCTTTGTCGTCAGGGCTTGCTCACTGAGGTGCTGAACGGTACCCGAGAGCTGGAAGTTCTTCGAGAAGTCATACTCCCAGTTCATGCCGAACATCGTCTTACGCATCTGCGAGTAGTCGCTCTGACTCTCCAACGATACGTTTACCGTTGTTCCTGCATCGATGATACTCTGGTTGAGGATCGTCACTTCACCGGCTGAGTAGTCGACGGAGTAGTCGGTACCTTCGGTGAGCGTCACACCACCGGCAGTCACGACAACAGAGCCCTGCGGCACATTGTAAGCGCCGAGGGAGATGACGTTGGCTTGCGTGCCACGGTACTGGCCTTGGAAGATATATTTGTCTTTCTCGGCTATCTGCTTGGCAATGGTCTTCGTGGAGTCGTAGAGCTCAGTGAAGGCGTATTTCTTTGCCACATCAGCAGGCACACCATGCTCCACGAGGGTCTTGTACATGTAACTACCGAACGGCTCAGCCACAGGGAAGAACACGCGACCGTTGCTCACGGTGTAGCCTTCTACATAGTCGAAATAGCCATTGCTGTGTGCTTTGTTGTTATTGTCGAGGCGGTCGGCACCGAGGAGCTTGATAAGTGTCGTGCTCTTGACCTGCTGCTCGGGGATATAACTGAGGTAGACGCCGGTAGTGTCGCTCTGATATTTGACGTCGAGGCGGAACTTCTCTTTCTCCACCGTGGAGGCGAGATAGTAGACGTTCTTCATCATCAACGGCCAGTTGCCTTGCGAGGGGTTGTTGCTCGTGTTCTTTAGTGACTTCACGAAGAGTGCTTGCTTCGTGTCGGTGATGTCGCTGGCAAACTCACCTACCTGATAGGTTCGGCCACCGTAGGTATATTCATACGCCACGGCAAGCACCTGATCGGTCTGCAGTGAAGTCTTCAGTGAGACGTAGCCGAGGGCATTGTTCACCGTATACTCAGAAGAGGACAGCAGACGTGCGCTCTGCAGTTTCTCATAGTCGGTGCCACCTTTCAGTCCTGCTCCGTCGAGGACCGTCGATGTCTGGTCGATGTCGCGGGCAGCACTGTAGGTGTTTGTCATCGTCTCATATTCCGTGTTGGCGGCATTGGCCGGCACGGGGAAGCCTGTCGTGGTCCAACGGCTGTTGCTCACCTTGCTGTTCTCTCCGAGGTCCGTAAGGGCGATGATGTTTCGGGTGCTCGTCGTCGTACCGGTCTTGTTCGTCACCCAGATCTCCACGCGGTTGATCGTCACACCCGTGGTGAGGTTCGGCAACGTCTTCATGCCGGCATCGTAATGGTCGTGGAAATATTGTGAGAGGAAAAAGTGACGGTTCTCTTCATAGTCGGCAGCATCCATCTCGAAAGAGGTCAACTGCTTGCCACCTTGTGAGGACACGCTCTTCGATGTACTCTTCTTCTGTGAGGCTACGAGCTGCAACTTCAGTTTACCGAACTGCAGGTCGGTGCGCAGACCGAAGAGCGAGGAGGCGCCTTGGACAAGCGAAGAGTTGGAAGGGAACGAGACGTTGCCGCCCTCAACGAGTTTCACGATCTCATCCTCCTTGCCATCGTATTTCAACTTCATGTTCTGCGCATCGAAGTCGAACGTGGCATCGGTGTTGTAGTTGAGGTTCATGTTGACCTTGTCACCGACGCGTCCGTTCATGTTGAAGTTGATCTTCTCGTCGAAGTCGAGTGAGGTCTTTTTACGGGAGCGTACAGGCAGCGACGGGTTGTCGATATTCTTATAGGTACCACCGAACTTCAGTTCTGCTGTTCCTTGGGTGCGGATGCGCACACCGCCAGGGCCGAAGATCTTCTCTGCGGGGCCGAGGTCAAAGTGCATGTCGGTGAAGTCGAACTTCTCCTTGCCTTTCTGTTTGAATATCTCGCTGTTCTTGCCACGGTAGTAAGCGTCACGCCAGTGCTTACCGCTCCATTCCATATACTCTTCGGGCGTCATCATGATCGGCGCAGCGAGATAAGTGTCGCCGAGGCGGGTACCGATGATGTATCGGTTGATGGTGTCGTTGTAGACAACATCATATTTGATGCCATCGGGTCGTTGCAGATCCATGGAGCCCTGGTCGAGGTCATCGTAGGTGATCGGTGTTGTACGTTGTATCTTCCACCGCGTATGCAGGCTGTCGGAAGGCATGGCAGCCCAGCTCGCCACACTTGTGACGAGCAACAGCATAAAGAGTATGAATGCCTTCCTGAGCATGCGTTATTTTATTCTCTTCAGCGCCTCCTTCACGACCATCTCCACTTGCATGTCGGGATGCTCTGTGAGGATCTCGACAACGACCTTGGCCGATGGAGCAGGGGAGAAACCAAGCATTGTGAGGGCTGACACAGCCTCGTCTTTCACGGCAGTGTTCACCTGTGGACCGGCGTTGTGCGACTCCGAAACGTGGAGCTCGTCGGCGATACCTGTCGACACGATCTTGTCCTTGAGGTCAAGGATGACACGCTGCGCCGTCTTCAGTCCGATGCCTTTGACACCCTTGATGAGCTTGTCGTCACCGTTGGCGATAGCGTTGCAAAGCTCTGCAGGCGTGAGACTTGAGAGCATCATACGTGCTGTGTTGGCACCGATGCCTGAGACGGAGATGAGCATGCGGTAGAGGGAACGCTCCTGCTTCGTGGCGAAGCCATAGAGCGTGAAACTGTCGTCGCGACCGCCCGTCGTCAACTGTTCATGGACATAGAGTTTCACTTCTTTCTGTCCTTGTATCTTTGTATAGGTTGAGAGTGAGATGTTGAGGGCATAGCCCACACCCACAGCCTCCACGACGGCAAGGGCTGGTGTGAGGTCTGTCAACGCTCCTTTGATGTATTCAATCATGATATTGCATTATTATCCTTTATATAAACGCTATTCTATCTGCTTTATTGTCTTGTCTTTCCGAAGATTATTATTTCACACGGATTCTAAAGATTTTAAAGATGGTTACGCTGCTTTGCGGCTACACACCGTTAGCATCACCGCGTAGCGAATAGCGTAGCCATCTTTAAGATCTTTAAGATCCGTGTGAGAAAGAACGATGTGTGAGTCTGGTAATCGTTATAATGTTACTAATTCATAAAATCGAAGGGAAAAGTGCGAGATCACAAATAAATCGCTTACTTTTGTAATAATATAATGTATTAAACAACCAATAAACACATGAAGAATATTAGAGCAGCCGTAGTAGGATACGGCAACATCGGACATTTCACCGTTCAGGCCCTCGAGGCAGCACCTGACTTTGAGATTGCAGGCGTCGTACGTCGTCAGGGTGACAAGGACAAGCCTCTGGAGCTGACTCCATACGAGGTCGTCGACGATATCCAGAAACTCAAGGATGTGGATGTGGCTATCCTCTGCACCCCGACACGCTCGTGCCCTGAGTATGCTGAGAAGATCACTAAACTCGGTATCAACACTGTCGACAGTTTCGATATCCACACTTCCATCCTCGACTACCGCACGAAGCAGATGGAGAACAACAAGAAAACGGGTACGGTGAGCGTCATCTCCGCAGGCTGGGATCCGGGAAGTGACTCTGTCGTGCGTGTCCTCATGCAGGCACTCGCTCCGAAGGGATTGAGCTATACCAATTTCGGTCCGGGTATGTCCATGGGTCACTCTGTTGTTGCCCGCTCAAAGAAAGGCGTGAAGAATGCACTCTCCATGACGATCCCTCTTGGTGAGGGTATCCACCGTCGTATGGTCTACGTGGAGCTTGAGGACGGTGCGAGCCTTGAAGAAGTGACACACGAACTGAAGGCTGATGATTATTTTGCTCACGATGAGCTCCATGTCTTCGCTGTGAAGAGCGTCGACGATGTGAAGGATATGGGTCATGGCGTCCACATGACACGCAAGGGTGTCAGTGGCAAGACGCAGAACCAGCGTATGTCCTTCGACATGAGTATCAACAACCCGGCTCTCACTGGTCAAGTCCTCGTCGACGTGGCACGTGCCTCCATGCGACTTCAGCCCGGATGTTACACGATGCCTGAGATCCCTGTCATCGACCTGCTGCCGGGGACGAGAGAAGAGATCGTGGGGACGCTGGTATAAGGGGCCTCTCCAAGCCTCCCCTAAAGGGGAGGATGTTGATTACTCTGCCAAACGAATGTTGGATCATTTATTATTGATTCATTCGTTATTTAGAGTGCAATCTTACGAGTCTTTCTCAAGATTTTTATCTCACACGGATTATAAAGATCTTAAAGATAGCTACGCTATTCGCTACGCGGTGGAGGACGTCCACTAAGGGTGCCCCTATGGGTATGCGTAGCCGCAAAGCGGCGTAACAATCTTTAAAATCTTTATAATCCGTGTGAGAAAATATATATGTGAGCTATGATCACCCTTTATCGATTAACCCTCTCAACTTCCTTATATACGAATACACGATGCAGGCAATGGCAATGAGAACATAAACACATACGATCTCGATAGCATTCATGCGGATATTCTCAATGCTCGCAGCGGGCAAAGAGGCGATGAACTTCACGGCTGTATTCATCCATGCAGAGACGTAGCCGATACATGAAAGGAGCAATGCATTGACAGGATGAATAGCCGTCGTTATTAATATCGCCAGTGCCAAATAGATAATGAGGGTTGCACACGGTATCACAATGAAGTTCGTCAAGAGGAAATAGCACGAGAAACGGCCGAAATAATAGGCAACCAACGGCGCTGTCGTGATCTGTGCGGAAACAGACACACTAATCATTCCCCACACTGTTTTTATTACACCCACCACATAATGGTGCAGACGACTTTTCCATCGAGGTAACTCCGTTGCCTGATTTGTTATATTTGTGCGACTACCTTCCAAACTCTTCCGTTGCTCTTCCTTGCTCTTATGAACTACTAACCGATAAAGATGCTTGTAAAACACCAGGATCCCTAATACCGCCATGAATGACATCTCGAATCCAATATCCCATAGACACAGTGGATTGGCGACTAATAAGCAGACAGCTGCCAGGCTGAGTGCATTGATCGATGCCTTGTCGCGTCCACTGACGATACAAAGCGAATAGATAGACAACATCACGGCAGAGCGCACGACACTAGACCCCATGCCGACTAAGAACACATACCCCCAGATCGTGAGAAGAATGACGGCTTGTGACAGCCACCGACGCTTGAACCCTCTACCGAACAGCAATAGCAGTACGGCATAGATGATGCTGAGATGTAAGCCCGAAAGCGCGAGGATATGCGAGGCGCCGGAGACGGAGTAGTCGTCTTTTGTCTCCTGAGAGATAGCATGCTTATCACCGAGCACCATCGCGGCGATAATGGCTGACTGCTGGTCTTCGCTTTGCGACAACATTAATCGGCCTACGAGCTTCTGTCGTTGCATCATGGCATAGAGGCGCATGCGGGCGAACGTGGGCATTGGTTTCAGACTGACACGTGCCAGCTGCCAGTCGGAGTAATAGATAAAGGTCTGTGCCTGGAAACCATGGATATGCAACCAACGGACATAATCGAAGTTGCCTGAGCGATAGTTGCGCAACGGTTGCAAGACTGACTGTGCAACAAGTCCCGTACCTAAGCCAATCGTTTTCCAGTCATTGGTGATTGTGTCTCGCAGGATGGCAGCCTTGATATTGATAGACTCCTTCAAAGGCTTCCCATTGATAGCAGTCAGAGCGAGGTCGCAGCGCAGCGTTTTCCCACGGACCTGAGGTTCGGAGATGACGACAGCTTCGTATTCAGTGCAGGGAAGGGTCCTGTGCCCTTCCACAAAAAATGTTCGACCTATATTTTTAACGGTTGAGTCATTATTATCGGTTGGGACATTATTTGTGGAAGGGCACAGGACCCTTCCCTGCACTATCATCGTGACCCCTGCAAAGAACACGGCAGTAAAAAGGAGCACGCTCTGTATGTATGGTTTCCGCTTGAACAATAGGACAAGCAACAGTAAGCAGAGCGTGAGTGCGAGCCAGACCCATACTGACCACTGCGGCAGGGTAGAGAACCACCTCATGATGCCGTCTCCCGCAACGATGCCAAGCATGAGTGCCACAGCCACGCGCAGCACCGGTTGGGTTTGCAGATAGTCGGTAAAGGTCATATTTTCGATTTTGCAGCGTGATCATCGTGCGACCTTTATCTAATTACCTTAACCTCTCAATATCCTGTAGTGACAGACCAGTTACCTTGACTATCTGATCAGTAGGAAGTCCTATAGAAAGAAGATTCTTTGCCATCTGTATTTTCTCCATGTACCGGCCCTTTTCCATACCTTCCGTCAGTCCCTGCTGCCGACCTTCCGTCAGTCCTTGCTGCCGACCTTCCGTCAGTCCTTGCTGCCGACCTTCCGTCAGTCCCTGCTGCCGACCTTTGTCCTCAGCGCCACGCATAACATTGAGCGTATCACGATAATGGCGCAAAGCCGCATCATACTCAATACGCTCATCTTTCGTCATATTGCTTACTTCACCTATCTCCGCTAACTTGCGGAAAACGGAGTCTTTCGCTGCCCAAGGCATTCTATCTAATATCTCCATATTCTTCAACACATAAATCCAACGTTCAAAGTCATCTCTACATTCTTCAGCCTCTTTTCTGAAGACCGGAAGCTGAAGAAAGATGAAGCGCTCCTTATCAGAAAAGATCACGCCACGTTGTTTGTTCATTAATACCACATCCGTGCGGAAGTTATCTGCCAAGCCCTCCATGTGAAAGTTCACAAAGGCAACCAAATAAACTGCATCTATCTGATAATTCCAATCAGCCCCACGCTCACCTTGCCGAGAGACTGCTTGAGAATAATAATACAGGCAACGGTCAGCGAAATGAGGTTGTTCTTTGTTTTGCATTTCCACAATAATCTTTTCTCCTGTATCCGTCAAACAGAAAATATCGTAGATGAGAGAGCGGTCATCACAATAATCAGCAGGTTGCTCCTTATCAAGAAATGTAAGATCAGTAATGGTTCTTTCCCCCTTCAATAGATTATTGAGAAAATCCAAGAGAAGAGGTTTAGACACTTCTTGACCAAAGATGCGTTTGAAACCAATATCAGTAAAAGGGTTGACGAACTTTCCCATACGCTTCTATTTTTTGCAAAGATAAGTGTTTTATTTGAAAGATGCAAGAAAAGGAAGCATTTTTAGTGTTGTCAGAGTTGTTCCTGTTGTCATAGTTGTCGGGCTTCCAACAACTGCGACAACACAGACAACATAGACAACAACAAATAACCCCTCCCCCGGGTTGGGGGAGGGGCGTGTGGAATCGTTAATCGTCCCACAAGCTCACGGGCTTGGGCAAGCTGCCTTGTTCTTCCGAGTCATTGTTACTTTGCTTATTCCAAGCATTGTCCCACAGATCGTCGCCGACGGGCTGCCAGCCTTTGGCCTTTTCATCAGTTAAGCCACCATCATCTGATCCACTGCAAAGATGACAGGTCTCACATGATATGATAACTTCTATTATTGGTTTTGTGTATTTTATCTTCATGGTTGTTTATTGTCTTTTGGGTTCACTTTCCAACTTTGCAGTGGCCGTGCCGTAGTGCCGGCCACCACAAAGCATTTACTTCTTCACAAACTTTCTACCATTCTGAATATAGATGCCTGCGGGAAGAGACTGTATATCGACGCCTTTACCGACATACATGCCCTGAAGATTATACAACGGTGCATCGTCGTTAAAGTTCTTGTCCGTTACAGACATGATACCAGTTGGCGTATTTACAATCTTGAAGAGGTAGTATGGCTTTGCATTTGATGCGCTCTTAACATGGAGGTAAGCACGGAAAGGCTTGATGCGACCACCATTCTTGCTATAATAGTTGAACCTGTTCCTGTTGGCATCATAGCCATAATTTGCGTAACTATCCTCTGTTCTATATTTCGTCGTCTGCGTGTAAACACCGACAAGGTTTCCTGTAGCATTCGTGCCATCTGTTATCTCATTTGTCATCTCTACACTATTATCATGCCCAACAAGCGTCAGCTCTGAATCGTAGGAAATGCCATTTTTCGTTACTGCTGCACCGGTATAGTCCAGGTCAAGAACGTATGGTGTGTTTGCAGAAGTCGTAGAAGTAACCTCAGAAGCATTGGCAACCAAATTTTCCTCATCCACACTGGTGATTGTATAGAGCTTGGCGTTACTCCCGAAGATACTTGTTACTTGGTTTGTTGTCATTGCAAACGGGAAGCAAATTGTGCTCCGGTCAACGGTTGTTCCTTCGTTTTTCACCTTTGTGAACTCACGATCAAAGGAGAATTTCTTTGCTGTGATCGTGTTACCATTCTTAATTCCGAAACTATAGTCACTCGTCTTGCTATCCGGGTTATCTGTCAATGCAAATTTAGCCATGTTGTATGCGTTGGCAGTAGATGTAGGAACTGCTATATCCAATGCGTTGTCATCTCTTCCCACCACTGTGTTCGCGTCAGCATAGACGATGGCGTTGTGGTTCTCGCCACGGTCGAAGAAACTGTAGGCATTGGCATTTTCGCGACTGCTGAGGTCACACTCGGTCACGCTACTGCTTGTTGGGGCCGATGTCCAAACATGTCCTTTCGTGTTGGCATTCTCAAGCAGCGTCACATCAGAGAGTTCAAGCTCGCCGTTGGCATCAGCAGTAAGACTGATAGTTAGTTCACCATTAGTATTGGGTTTAGCGGCTGTCTCCAACTTACGCCAACCGTTTGCCAGGTCAGTATAGAGTGCATCAACACGACCATTTTCCGAAATCGTACCATTGGAAGTATAGCTGTCGAATGAGCCGGTGACAGTCTTGTTCTCTGTTCCAGCGAGCGTCATCGTAGCATTGACATTCTCTGTACCGCTCTTCTTTCCACGTACGATCATTTGCACGGTGTAAGTAGCATCTTTGTCAAGGCCGCTGACGGTCTGACTGATCGTTGTGCCGGAAGCAATTTTATATACGTCGCCTTTACTGCCTGCCCAGTTGTCATCAGATGTTGTCGTTGATGCATTATCCCATGTCTTATTGAGGTAGTTGGTCTTGTCGCCTGTCGTCACATGGTTGATATCGTGATGACCATAGGAACGATGATCGCCGTCCGTTGTTTCATTCGTAGGAGAGAAGATGAGATACGGCACATTACTGGTCTGCATTGCAGACTCGTAATAGTAGTATCCACCATCCTTATATGGAGCGGAGAAGAACAGACTGCTGGCTGTTGTGCCATTGTAAGGCTTGAAGGTCAGAGAAGTACCGTCCGTGATCGATGAGAGTCCATAGACTTTGCAGACATAAGACTTAGCAGAAGTCTCTGCGGCAGGTTGTACCTCCACATTGTTACCTTCGGCAGCTACTGTTGTACCATTGAGAACCTTCAGTGTGTTACCGTTGGTCACCCATGCAGTAGGAACTTGGACATAGATGAAGTGCTGTTCCTTAGTGGTAGAGGACTCTGGGTTCGGGTTGGCAGCCTCTGTCTTCGTGACACCAGTAGTCCCCTTGGTACCTACGGTGTAGAAGTAGTCTTTTGTATAAGCGCGGGTTACATCCGTGATCTCACCGGTAGCGACATCATACTTCAAGAAGATATCCTTGTTGACATTGGCAACGGTTACCGGAGTAGTGTATTCGGTACCATCCGTAGCCTTGCGACCGAGAGAGATATTGATCTCATCAAAGCCATCGGTCGGCTGAGCGTCGAGGGCGTACCACGTCTCGCTATTGACCGTCACCTTATCGTCATCGGTGAGGATGCGACCGGGAGAAGGCGTGAGCTGGTTGGCAGTAGTAGTACCATCGGTCGTCACATTCTCGTAAGCAGCCACATAAGTTTTGTAGCTCGTGAGCGGATAGTTGGTTGCATCAGAGGTATACGGCTGAACATAGACGATAACATCACCATCTCCGCCGAGGGTCTTGGCTGTCTGATCATTATTCAGATAGTTCAGGTAACCACCCTCAGAAGTACTGTAGGTGAGGTCGTAGGTGCAGGAGGCATGGGTAGAATTATTTTCATTCTCAGCAGCTCCGGCTACACAAACCTTGATTGTGTTCGTAGAAGAGACACCCTGGGGGAGGGTATAGAGCGTGATTGTACGGTTACGGATGAGGCGGCGTGTATTACTTGTGGCGGGGTTCGTACCGTCGATGGTGTAATAAGCGGGAGCCGTGGCATCCTCTGTACCATTTTTGTATACAACGACCGTAGCGGTCACCTTATTGACAGAGGTGGCTGTACCATCATTATTTGTTACAGTGATCGTATAGTTGTTCGTCTCGGGATCAACGATACCGGCCGTCTTGAAGGTATAAGTACCGGTAGCGACATTGCCCTCCAAACGGTATTTGGTATCACTGACTTTCTGAATAGCCTGTGCCGTTACGGTCACGGTTGTACCGGAAAGTGTACCTGTAGTCTTATTATTGAGGATGTATTCAAGAACGTCCTTACCATTCATTTTGAATGTAGCCACATCACTTGTTGGAACGACAGCGTCGTACTTGTAATCTACAACATAGGTCGTGCCTGTAGCCTTTCCTGTTGCAGTATCGATCGCCGGTGTGGTACCGTCAATAGTAAATGCATAGCGACGCTCTGTAGAGGTCTCCGTACTCGGTGCATTGACGGTAGCTTTCGGGGTTAGCGTCGTACCATAAGGAACGGTGGCTGAAGTCGGATCGAGTATGATGCTCAGACGAGATGGAAGCTCAATGGTGTAGCGGTACTTAGCAGCCGTCCAAGAGAATGAACTCATGGCTGTGTTAGCCTCAATATAAAAACGAACATTATAAACATTCGTCTCGGGATTGAAGGTGACGTTCGTGCCAGAGGTAGACGTAGTATTATAGGCAACGTGGTTGTTATCGTCTGTATCTGTAGCACCACTTGCACCAGGAACGTTGCTGTCTTCACCGAAATTCAGTTCAAGAGAGGTTGCTGCGCCGGAAGAGTTCTTATCACGCAGGAAACGGAAGACCTTACCCTTCGTCAGTTTAACCGTACCCTTGTAGCAACCTTCTTCCTTATCATAAACAAGTTCGGTAGCGTCGGCGGGATCGTATTCGGAGAAAGTGTCGCCAAGACTGGTGTTCAAGGCAGATCCGATCATAAAGATACGGGTCGGAGTCTGATCACCACCATTAATGATATAGTTATCACGAGTACAATTAAACTCTACCGGGAAGTTACCATCATTATTACTTTTTATGTTATCTGTAGCATTAATGGCAATATCCTTTGTATATTCATCAGTACGGTTATTATGCATGCCAAACCATCTGTTGCACAAGATGAACTTAAATTCTTCGTCTTGGACCATTGGCATCGTACCGAAGAAGTTATTGCAGTAGCCTGTGGATGCCGTGCTAGCATCTTTCACACAATAGAGGAAAGCTTCCGTCGTCCAGTTGCTGGTACTACTGGCCTTATAGGCTACGATACGATTGTCATCACTCTCATAATACCATTTTGTCGGCTTGCCATCAGCATCAACGATGACAACCAGATCGTACATGCCGCCATTGTCGGTAACGGTCCATTGCGTGGAAGTAGTACTTCCGAAGGACTGAGCTGTGGCGGCTGTAGAAGTACTTGCATCTGAACTTGTCAACGAATAGTTGCTAGAAGGACAAAATGTAGTTGTATTGCCACTTTCATCAACGTAAGCAATCTTGAACGTACTATTATTGTTAGAAGGTGTGATTTTTGTGTCGTTTCCTAAATTATTATCATAAACGTTATAACTCACTAAAGTTTCCCACTTGCAAATAATTCGCACTTAACGCATTAAAAATCAAGAGAAAAGAGAAGGAATGTCCAAAAGTTTTTGTATCTTTGTAGTGTAAATAAATCATTGATACATAAACGATTAAACATTCCTTATATGTTTGCAAA